>CANRFO010000007.1 GCA_947629925.1 uncultured Ruminiclostridium sp. | reverse complement strand
TGAGGTGAAATTCAGCATTTGAAAAAGTGCGGAATTTCGGTATTTTTTAGTGTTGATAAGGTGATGCGTAGGGCGTAACTGTAACTAATGACGAAACATTTCAACTCACACGCCCCGTGTGGGGCGTGACAATCTATTTTGCAACAATTCAATCCGAACATTTTGATTTCAACTCACACGCCCCGTGTGGGGCGTGACTCCATAGTGACGTCTGAGGAGGTGGAGCTGTCGAAAATTTCAACTCACACGCCCCGTGTGGGGCGTGACCCATTTTTACTATCTCCTTTAACTAAATATATAATTTCAACTCACACGCCCCGTGTGGGGCGTGACCGTTACCTCTTTTCTTTTTATTCTTCGGGGCTTGTATTTCAACTCACACGCCCCGTGTGGGGCGTGACCCCATATGGGTTATAAATAATAATACCCCAAATGATTTCAACTCACACGCCCCGTGTGGGGCGTGACCAGCCATTCCCAAACCAGTACCAAGCGAAAAATCATTTCAACTCACACGCCCCGTGTGGGGCGTGACACATTTTATAATTTTATGATATAATACAAGGTGCATTTCAACTCACACGCCCCGTGTGGGGCGTGACATCAAGAATTTCGTCTGAATCCGTATCAGACTTGGATTTCAACTCACACGCCCCGTGTGGGGCGTGACCTTGTTTATTATGCGCTTTCAAATGCTTATAGCAATTTCAACTCACACGCCCCGTGTGGGGCGTGACTTGTACATCAGAGTTAAAGCCATCAGGAACTTTAAATTTCAACTCACACGCCCCGTGTGGGGCGTGACCGCTACACTCTTATTGGTGATATGGTCAGATTTATAATTTCAACTCACACGCCCCGTGTGGGGCGTGACCTCTCTATTGATGGTACAAAAGAGGAAGAACTTGATTTCAACTCACACGCCCCGTGTGGGGCGTGACTTGATGAATTTAATCATTTTTGTGCAAATTGTCAAAAATTTCAACTCACACGCCCCGTGTGGGGCGTGACTCGGTGCTGAACTCAAACAAATAACAATCATCAAATTTCAACTCACACGCCCCGTGTGGGGCGTGACTTCAGCAGTAGAAAACCAGTTTTGAATCTCATCAAATTTCAACTCACACGCCCCGTGTGGGGCGTGACGGGAAAAGAACGGCTAATAAGTATTAGTCACACAAATTTCAACTCACACGCCCCGTGTGGGGCGTGACTATCAGTAAAAACAACTGGGCAAACGAGTATGCAATTTCAACTCACACGCCCCGTGTGGGGCGTGACATAAGCCTTAGAATGGCCTCACCGTCAAAAGATATTTCAACTCACACGCCCCGTGTGGGGCGTGACTTTTAAGCCTTTCGCTCTGCAAGCCTTAATCTTTTCATTTCAACTCACACGCCCCGTGTGGGGCGTGACGGGTCACACATCTTTGCGAAAACCTTGTGAATTGCATTTCAACTCACACGCCCCGTGTGGGGCGTGACAAGCTGTTCAAATGTCAACGCCTCGTTGTTTTCAAAATTTCAACTCACACGCCCCGTGTGGGGCGTGACCAAACGATGCATACTCAACGAGCATAAGCAATTGCATTTCAACTCACACGCCCCGTGTGGGGCGTGACTGGACTATATATTATACCGCTTCCGCCGTAAATAATTTCAACTCACACGCCCCGTGTGGGGCGTGACATCAAGTGAAATGCAGAACGCCCTTGAATTGTGATTTCAACTCACACGCCCCGTGTGGGGCGTGACGTTCCGTTGTTTATCAGGCTCTTGTGAATGTAGAACATTTCAACTCACACGCCCCGTGTGGGGCGTGACTCCCTGTTCCTCTTATTTATACTTGCACTCTCTTCATTTCAACTCACACGCCCCGTGTGGGGCGTGACTCGTCAAGCCCAAGTATTATTATCTTGTCAGACATTTCAACTCACACGCCCCGTGTGGGGCGTGACAGCTATCATAGCACAATAGCCTATAAACTGTCTGCATTTCAACTCACACGCCCCGTGTGGGGCGTGACCAGGGTCTATATTCTTCAAGAAGTTTTCGAGTAATTTCAACTCACACGCCCCGTGTGGGGCGTGACCGGGTTTGTATCGAAGAAAAAACAAAAAGGAATGATTTCAACTCACACGCCCCGTGTGGGGCGTGACCGCGGTTACAGCAGGGCAACAAAGCTGATAGAACATTTCAACTCACACGCCCCGTGTGGGGCGTGACTTCTGGCTTTGGTGCGGTTATTTCTGATTTCATTTCATTTCAACTCACACGCCCCGTGTGGGGCGTGACGAGCTTTATCTTCGTACATATTGCTCCACAATTCATTTCAACTCACACGCCCCGTGTGGGGCGTGACTTTATAAACCTGATTAAATACCTCTTGCGGATAATTTCAACTCACACGCCCCGTGTGGGGCGTGACAAATTCAGGAATATCTTCTATTTCTTTGTCGTTTATTTCAACTCACACGCCCCGTGTGGGGCGTGACCTATATATTCATCAAACTTTTCTTTAATCTCATTAATTTCAACTCACACGCCCCGTGTGGGGCGTGACTTCAAATGTTTCAAAAAAAGGAAAAAAACAAAATGATTTCAACTCACACGCCCCGTGTGGGGCGTGACACGGAGAAATATCCCGCCCAGAAGTTGTTATTGAATTTCAACTCACACGCCCCGTGTGGGGCGTGACTTCAGCAGTAGTTCTTAAAATTAATGGTGTTATTTTATTTCAACTCACACGCCCCGTGTGGGGCGTGACCATCTTCCAAACTGTCCTCTTTAGTATCTGCGAAATTTCAACTCACACGCCCCGTGTGGGGCGTGACCCTATATCTTGCAAATAATTTAGGGTCACCCCACAATATGGGCGGACTTGGTTTCATAATCACTTTGGATTTATGAAATAATGCTTTATTTTTGACATTTTTTCCTGCGAACCTGTCGGCATATCTGTTTTATTTCAGGTTCGCAGCTCAGATTATCACGACTCCTTCGGGATCGTATGTTTCTTTAATTCCGTAATGCTCTATGCGCCTTTTCCAATTGTTTCCAAGATAATAAAATCTTATGCTGTCATATTTCTCGTCTATTATCTTCAGCAGTTTATCCTTTAATTTAATAAAAGTACCATAATCTAAATCGATTTCAAATACGGAATTTTGCACTCTCTGTCCGTAATTCTGACATTCCCTTGCCGCTTTTCTCAGGCGTGCTTTGCCTGCAGGCGCGACAGTTGACACATCATAGCTTACCAACACCATCATAACCATCACCTACTTCATAAGATAACAAGGATATTCGTTTATCTCGCCTCGTACATATTTTGCAAGCAGTGAGCTTTGCACATACGGAATAAGTCCTAAAGGAATTTTTTCATTAAGATACGGGTGGATCACCGTACTTCTTTTCTTTTCCTGCCAGACAGTAAGCACCTTTTTCCTGCCGTCCTTGGAGAGATAAACAGCGCCGCTTTCCTGCTTTTCAAAATCGTCAGACTTTATCTGCTTTAAATTTATCATTGTGATGACGGTCCTTTCGATAATGCAGCGTGTCTCTTCCACCAGATCGCAGGCAAGGCTGCTCCTTCCCGATCTTAAGGAATGATAAAATCCGTAGCTGCTGTCAAGTCCCACCCCTTCAAGAGCAGACGCATACTGACTTGTCAGGATCGTGTATAAAAAGGACAGGACTGCATTTACAGGGTCAAGCGGAGGGCGCTTTGTTCTTGCAGACAAGTGAAAATCTTCTTTTTGATGAAGAATAAGCCTGTCGAAAACATTAAAATAGGATTTTGCGCACACGCCCTCGATTCCCATTATCATCTCTTTGTCGTTCAACTCATAAACACGGTCTATACCGTTCTCAATGTCGGCTATGCAATCGGATAATTTTCCGTCGTCGTCAAGAAAAGGATTGTCCCGCATTGAGCGCCTTATAAGGTATCGGGTATTGGACAGTTTCGCTGCGACCGTATTCTGCCACAAAACCGCATCGGGAGCTGCAAATCTTTCAAACTGCGCCTTGCGAAGAAAGATGTTGCCCTTTGTCTTTCCCTGAACTCTTGCAAGAAATTCTCCAGCAGGTGAGAAAAAATTTACCGCTATACCATATTCCGCACACTTTCCCAACAATGCAGGAGAACAGCCCAAAAAACTGAAACAATAAATATCCTCGATATTGGCAAAGGGCATTCTGAACTTTTCATTATCCTCTTTTTTGCATACGATGTTTTCACCGTCAAGGGTAAGCCATGCCGTTTCATCAAGAATGTAAAGTGAATTAAGCAGTTTTCTCATATGTCTTACTCCTCTGTGCGGCTCATAACGATTTCTTTTACGCTGTATTTTCTGACCTTCGGAAAGCAGATATCCGCCATCGAACAGCCTGAACACTTCTGCCCTTTTTCTCTGGGCGGTATTATTTTTTCTTCACGGATATTTCTTATCTCACGCAGAATATTTTTCAGAATAGCGTCATATTTTTCGTATTCCGAATCAAACGGAAGACGTACTCTTTTTCGGATATCAGAATAATATATGTACGCCTCGCAATTGCATTTCCAGACGAAATCGGCGCATATTTTCTGCGCGAACACCTGTATCGCATCGGTTTCGTTAAAATCTGCACCTTTCGGAGCTTTCGGCTTATACTCGACTATCCTGACACGAAAACTGCCGCCAAGGTCTTTGATTTCAACGCCGTTTCTATCCTTTACAAATTCTACGCAATCCGTTATTCCGAACAGATCATATTCGGGAAGGTCGTTATATACCGCAATATTGCTCCTCACGAGCTTATTGCTGTCCGAAAAGCTGTGCGAACCGTCATGGACATGTTCATGCAGCAGATTTGCCTTAATGACAAAATAATTCTCCGCCCAGTCGTCGTTTATTTCCAGCAGCGAATATCTTCTGGGGCAATACATAAAATGCTGTATGTCTCTTATGTTGACCGTAAGATCGTTCATATCTTTTCAATAAGCTCTACTCCAGCAGGCATATCATGATCCACGGTTACAGTGTAATCGGTGAAGTTTCTCGGCACGGAACCGCTTGTGTTCTCCACTTTTATCTTGTCAAAGAGAATTTGTGAGGGAGCGTTTCCTATTGCGGAATCATGTTTGAAAACATACAGCTTTCTCATGCACATTTTCCCCCTTGCGGCGCTCCTGTCGTTTTCAAACATATTGATTATCGCAGTCCAGAGCAGTTCAAGGTCGTCTTCGGAAAATCCTGTTACCTTTTGGGCAAGCATTGCGGAAATGTATCCCTCCGCACGGTAAAGTCCGTAGGAAACTATGTTCTTCTTTCCCATTTCCGACTTCTTTTCCTCAAAGTCTTTTTCAGTAGTCACCGCCTGACGTGTAATTGTAAGATCCTGAACATACACAGGATCAAGGCTCTTTGCAAAAGTTATCTGAACAGGACCTCTAACAACACCGCACTGATCGTCGCCCGTACTCATTACAGCGCCGAAGGTGCGGACGTCGTAATAGTTCCTGCACATATACTCCTGTGCAGCTTTAACATCATCAAGCTTTTTGCCTTTTGCACCTTTTTCAAGTCCGTATGCGTCATACGCCTCGGTAAATTTTGAATTGAGGGAGCGGTCTGCCTTGACGAGGATATTATATCCGGGTTCGCCCTCCTTGCAAAGCTCAACAAAATTTCTTATCTTCCTTTTAAGGCAGACGTCGGTAACAATACCTATTGTGGTTTCAGGGTCGATCCTGGGCATATTGCCCGCATCAGGGTCCCCGTTGGGATTTCCGTTCTCCACATCGAAGAGCATTACAAATTCGTATCTGTTTTTGATAGCGTTATCCATATCAATCTTTCCTTTCGTCTTTTTTGTTTGAAGTATAAAGCTTTTGGTTCATCTGGTAATATCCGATGATAAAACGTCCCTGATCGTCAAGACTGAGAGTTTTGGGAAATTCTCCATCCAGTCCGTCAACAATTTCCTGTATCATTTTTGAATAAAAAACAGTTGCATTTGTATCCAGCTTTCTCATATGATTGTTTGACAGCATTGCAAGCCTGGGGAATACAACGGAAGGTCTTGAGCATGCAGATGAAAAATATGAATCCTTGATGGTGGTGTTAAGTGTGCCTTCGACAGAATCACGCTGTATCTTTTCATAGATTGCAAACAGTCCTCCGCAAAGATAAGCAGGATTTTTATTCTCCGTATTCCATGACATAGTGATCACCTCCTCCCGATGTTTACGAACAAGGCAGGCTTTTATCATTCCTGCTCTTGTGTCGTTGAGTTTTATAAATTTGTTTTTATCGTCATCGCTGTCCCTTTTTATCCTTTCAATCACGGTCGCAAGCATACCGTCGGGGTATTTTGAGCCTGTAAACGCCGCATGCATTATGCTTGACATAAGGGGCGGCGGAACGTCATCATTTGACGACTTGTCGCTTTTGCCGCCTTTTTTCGGCTGAAGGAGCTCTTTTTTTATTCCGCTGAAATATATCTGACGTTTGGAGTCTTCTCTGATACGCAGGTCGTCCTGATGCTTTTGCAGGTTCTTCACAATGTTTCCGAAACTGTCTTTCAGGAAAAATTTCTGGCATATGCGAGGACCGTTGGGAGTAAATCCCGCAATATAAAAAGTGACGTTTTTATCAACGCTGTCAAGCCGCTCTGTATCAGGGACAACGCCTGATTTTACGTGTTCTCCAGCGCCTTTAATATCTCCTTCCGATGTACTGTCAACGGAGCTTTGTACCCCTGACGTCGATTTCAGGAATATCTTACATTCTGATGTATCATTTTCTTTCATAGCAAAGAAAATGACGGTCATCTTTCCGATAATAATGTGATGATCGGGGTCGTTGAGAAGATATTTCAGCGCAGAAGTGTACTGTTTCATAGCAAGCTCGGAAACGTTGCTGTTATAGGACTGGGTCTTGCCATAGGACTCAAAGGCGGTGTCGTTCATACTGACAAGCTGGCTTCCTGAGGCTTGTCCGAACGGAAAAGTCACCTTATCATGAAGTCTGGCAACAGGGAGCCTTTGCCCTAATATCTCGCATACGGCAGTGTTGGCGCTTTCGCTTTGCCGCTTTGTTTCAGCGGACAGGATCGCTTTGTATTTTTCCTTAAGCTGAGCGTCCTCCTGAAAAAAAGGCTTGCCGACGCCGAGTGAAAATGCAAAATATGCATTTTCAACGTTCTTGCCAAGTTTCATAAGTTCGGGATTCTCTGTTTCATTTTCGGGGACCCAGCTTTCAATAAAGCTCCTGTAAGCATTGCAAACAGGAGAATCAAGTCCTTCCATAAATTCAAGCTCGTGCTTTACAAAAGCGCTGTGGGATTTCTTTGCTTTGTCGGTTTTGTCTTCGGGAGTAAATTTTCCGCTTTCCTTATCGTAATTCAGCCCGAATATGTAAAGGGCACGGTGTTCTACATAATTGGATTCAATACCCGGCTTTTGCGTGCGCTTTGGAAGCAGAACGTCTTTCGGCTTGTAAACTGTCTTTTCCTTGCCCTTTTTATCGTAGACTTTGTCAGCTTTGCGAATGTCAAGAATGTTCGCTATCCTGCCGTCGGAGGAAAGTATTATCAGATAATGCACAGGCTGCTTTTCCCAGCCTTCGGACGCAGAGTCGGCCTTTGCCCTTAAATTTTCGTATTCGCATAAGGCGTTTATCAACATACTATCCCTCCCCTGTAACGGGCAACGTCGATAACACCGTCTATCATATGCGGACGGTAGTACATCGCATCAGCTTTGTCGGAAAATATCGGATGTTCCCAGTCGCCGTTAACGGGAATACCGTTGTCCTCAAATTTCAGACCGTACAGCATATAACCAAGATCAATATCGCCCTTGAGAGAATCGTCTACCTGAGAAAGGTCAAACTCCTCCACAAGCTCTATCCGCTTTACGGGAAATTCCCGACAGCCAAAGCAGGGCTGACGGAAAAACTGACCGTTTCTCAATCTGCGGAGCATAATGTTATAGTGCTTTTCCTCACATTCGTCCGCCTTGTCGGCTTTAAGTCCCGTAAGCTCAAAATGAAACTCAATGCCGTACTTCACATCTTTGAGTATCATTGACGAACGCTGACTGCGTTCCTCCGAGGTATATATTATCGGCGAACCTGAGCCTTTCATCTGCCCTTTCACAGCGGAAAGCGGTATCTTGCTCTTTACCTCGTTTCTTCTGATGTTTGTGAATTTTATGGGATTGAAAACAATGATCTTGTCTATGACATAGCGAATTGGCGGTTTCCAGTAGACAGATTTTATCAGACCTTCAAGAGCTGAAACGGTGGGCACGTCAAAACTGACACGCTCTGTTTTCATAGACGGTCTGGTAAATAAGGCATGATCGCTTTCGGCAATGATCTTAAATCCATAGCCCATATAAAATCACCTCCTTTATTTATATTTATTATAACATCATATAATGTGTTTGTCAATTACGTCACCTTTCAAAATTTTATATAAATATTTGTTAATTTTTTACAAAAGGACTTATTTGTTTGACATAGAAAAATAAATATGGTATAATATTTTTGTTAAAAGTCTGCGAAAGCAGTGAGTTGAAACTATTTTTATTTTTTATAAGGTAATCAGATGGACATTCCTGTATCGGGAATGTCCATCATATTTATTAGGGTATATCGTCAAACATTTTTATCGTCTGCCATATACAGATCCAGCCCCGTTTCAGGTTTATAATAATCTTTGTTGCCAAGAACGTATACTCCATCTGCAAATTCGCTTATAATACCGTTTGCCATTGCAACGTCAAATTCACCGTGAACACGAAGTGAAACTGAATATTTCTGCAATTCACGCTTGTACTTTAAGCCGCCTGAACGTACTTGTTGCAGCGTTTCATTTGCTTTGTCGCAGTTATTTATCACAACGCTGACGGTATCCTCGTTGATAAAGCGGAAGCTTTCGGCGTATTTGCGGAAAGGAATCCTGTCAAACTCCATACCCGTTTTATATATGGTATTGTCTTCAATACTGCCATCATAATTTTTGAAAAGTCTTTCATAATACTCTCTGACAGCTGCGTCGGAAGAAATATCATATCCCTCCTCCAGCAGTTCTCTCACGATCTCGGTGCGGATCTCAAATTCACCTTTCATTTTTTCGCCTGTATCAAATATATAGACGCTGCCGCTTTCATTCCTGCCCTCACGGTTGCACCGACCGCCTGACTGGAGGATACTGTCAAGTCCCGCCGCCTCTCTGAAAACCGCCTCGAAATCCAGATCCACGCCCGCCTCGATAAGGGAGGTGGAAACAACGGTGACTTGCTCTTCGTTTTTAAGGCAAGTGCGGATCTTCTTAATAACGTCTGTGCGGTGTTGGGGAGTCATAAAGGCGGACAGGTGAAAACGGTTTCCCGACAGCAAATTGTATATCTCTGCGGCGGCCTTCTTTTTATTGACCACTATCAGGCTTGATCTGAAACCTTGAGATTTTTCCGCAACGCTTTCATAATCGGCGTCTTTTAAATAGGTGTATTTGCATTTATTATAGTAAGCAAAATCCGACTTGTCAGAGATAAGCTCCGAAAATTCACAGCCCGGCATATATCTTCTGAATAATTCGGAATAATCAGGCATTGTCGCTGAAAGAAATATCGCCTCGCTGTTAAGATATTTTGTTATGTAGCCGATAGCTCTCAGGCAGGGCTGAAGCAGCTCCACAGGCAGCAGATGTACCTCGTCAAAAATTATCACAGAATCCGCCATATTGTGCAGCTTTCTTAATGAAGAACTTCTGTAATGATACAAGGACTGGAAAAACTGCACACTTGTGGTAACTATTATGGGAGCGTTCCAGTTCTCGGTGGATCTGTGCAGTTTTTCCGCTGTTGATTTTTCCTCATCGGATGCATTTTTATCAGGCTCAAAGCTGTAATTTGAATGATGCTGAAGGACATCAACGCAATTGCCGAAGATCTTGTTGAGCTCTTTTGCTGTCTGCTCGATTATGCTGGTGTAGGGAATGACGTAGATTATGCGCTTTTTCCCTGATGATCTTATCTTTTCAAAGGCAAGCTTAAGACTGCAATAGGTTTTTCCGCTCCCTGTGGGCATATTGAGTATGCTTATGCTCTTTGAGTCTGCCAAATTGCGCAGCGCTTGTTCCAGCAGGCGGGTCCTTGAACGCTGGAGTTCGGTGTCGGTGGGAAAATTTTCCCGCCGTTTGTCAAGCAGGGTATACGCCGTTTCAAAATCGCTTTTTAATTCCCTGTCAATATCAGGATTATACACTTTTTCGGTATCGAGATAATCTGCGTCTGTAAGGCAGGAAAAAATATATCGGGTAAAAAACGCATATTTTTCCATAAGCTCTCGGCAATCATCTGACATAAGATCGTTTAAAAGCTCATTGATTTCGGGAAATTCGATTTTGATCTCGTTTTTGTAAGCGCTGTAATCATTTTTTCCTGTATATTCCCTTTTTAATCTTCCGTGAAGAGTGCCGTCATCGGCGGTATCGCTGTTTGTGCCGCCGTCGGGAAGTCCTGAGTGGTGTCCCATAATGCAGTATTGCAGCATAGGAAGAATAGCTTTTTGCTCAGCAGTAAGAACTGATTTTCCCAGTTCTATTGCGCCGGGAGAGGAATGTTCATATTTTACGCTGCGGTCGTTTTCCAGTCTTTCCTTTTGGAAAGTCAGTCCGTACTTTCCCAAATCGTGATATTTCCCCGCCGCACAAGCGATAGCTTTCATAGAATCCACCGCAAATTCCTTTGCAAGAGCTGCTGTTTGTTCAAGGTGGTCTTTCAGATATTGCTTTTTGCCGTCCATTTTGTGTGCATAATATTCCATCAAATCTCGTTCCTTTCTGCGTTTTATTCGACGCTGCTTATACACTATTAAGCAATTGATGATTGTTTTTCATTCTAACATGTTGTATTTTATTTGTCAATGGGTATTTGTACGTTTTATAGGACAGTGTGGCAGTGGGCTTAATTTACATATGATTTTTCCCACAAAAAGATGAAAGTAAAGCCATAAAATCTTTTTCTGTTTGCAAAAATCCCTGCTTTTAAAAAAGCAGGGATCATTTTTATTGTTCGCCTCTGAACCACTTTCTTATCCAATTTCCGCCTTCCGAAAGGTCGCTTTCGCTCCAATTCCCTCCCGACGGAGCGGAACCTTTAAGCACGCAGCATGTTTCGTTCTTGTTTGCAAGCGCCCAGTTCATATAGCTTATTCCAAGCTCGTCCAAAAGTGTGAGCCATTGTTTTGTCTGGTTAAAGTCGTTGTTTCCGTTTCCTGAAGCGTCGCAGCACCCGAACTCAGAAACGAATACGGGAAGTCCCGCATTTACACACTGCTTCAGTCGCTGGCGCAGCCAGTCTGTGTGAGTTGCGGCGTAAAAGTGAAGCGCGTACAAGACATTATCATATTTCAAAGGATTTGCAAGCGCTTTATCTATATCCTGGCTCCATGTGGGAGTGCCTACGATTATAAGGGAATCAGGGTCGTTCTTTCTTATTATCGGAATTATTTCTTCGGCGTAAGGCTTTACATCACCTTCCCATGTAGCATAGCCGTTCGGCTCGTTACAAATCTCATATACTATATTGGGATAGCTTCCGTATGTGGAAGAAATCTCTTCAAAGAAACGCTTAGCATCATCTTTTCTGACCTGCGGAGATTGGTCTGCAAGGATATGCCAGTCCACTATAACATACATATCAAGTTTTATGGCTATATCAATTCCCTTTTTTACGATAGCTTCATGCTGAGCCATATTTGAGCCGCTGTATCCTTCACTTGCGCCCGAATACATCGCAAGGCGCACTGTATTCGTATGCCAGTCGTCACGAAGCGTTTTGAACGACTGCTCATTCACAAAATCAGGAAACCAACCTATCCCGTGGGTACTCATGCCTTTAAGCTGATAATTGTTTCCGTTCTTGTCCACTATATGTGTGCCTTTCAGCGAAAGCTGCCCATGCTGTGAAACAGGAGTAGTTCCCGACGGGTCGGAAGCTGTCGCTTCAGTTCCTGCGGTCGGGGGAGCTGTTTGAGCTGTTGTAGATGTAGTTGTCTCTTCCACGGTCGCAGACGTTGTAATTTCATCGGACGTTGTAACTTCATCTGAAGCAGAAACGGCTGTTGTTTCGGAAATCGTAGCCGCGGAAGTTTCCGCTGGGCCTGTATCTTCCTTTGCCTTTTGTCCGTTTATTTTTATGCCTGACGGTCTGAACTCTTCAGGCGAGCTGTAATTAAATCCGAAGCTCACTTCCCCGCCGTCGTCGATAGCTCCGTTATATTCTTCGTTGTCAACGGTAACTTTATTATTTTCAACATTGAACTTTCCGTTCCACTGAGCGGTAAGCTCAAAGCCTTCAGGTACATCAAATTCCGCTTTCCATTCATCGACAGGGCTTCCTGAATTATTCGTTATGTATACGCTGTATCCTCCGCAAAATGCGCCGTCCTGCTCCCATGTGCCTGAAAGTTCCCATCTGACCGCAAAAGCGTTTTCTTCAGGGGCTTCGGTTGTCGTTTCTACCGAAGACGCAGCAGAACTGCTGTTTTCGGTTTCAGCGGAAGATGTGCCTGCGTCGGAAACAGTCACCGTAGTTTCTTCAGAAAAATCAGGAGCCTGTGAATTTCCGCAGCCCGTAACAAAAACGGTAAGGCTTAGCGCCAGCGCTGCAGCTTTAATAAAAAGTTTTTTCATATTTTTTCCTTCAGTATATTTTTCAAGAATATGGTCGTTGTATAAACAGCCATGCCAAGTTTTTCAACAGATGGTCAGCTTTTGTTAGCGGAGGCGTCACGCCTGTTCAGAAGCTCTTCGGCACTGAGCAAAGTTACCTCGCTGTCGGAATCGCCTGAAATAATTCTGGCGATCTCATGCTTTCTTTCCTCAAAATCCAGACTGCGCACACTTGTATATGTGCGGTTTTTATCCGATGTTTTCTCTATCAAAAAATGCTTGTCGCCCATAGCCGCTATCTGCGCAAGGTGCGTAACGCAAAGGACCTGCCTTTTCTGCGCTATCTCGGAGAGCTTTATTCCCACCTTTTGCGCAGCTCTGCCGCTTATTCCCGTATCTATCTCGTCAAAGATCATCGTAGGTATATTGTCAGCCGACGCAAGAACATTTTTTATCGCAAGCATAATACGCGAAAGTTCGCCGCCTGAAGCTATCCTGTTCATCGGTCTTGGGTCTTCGCCTTTATTTACCGATATGAGCATTTCGACCTGATCCATTCCGTCGGCGGTGATTTTATCGCGATGAAAGTCAAAGATCAGCTTAACGTTAGGCATATCGAGGAAAATAAGCTCTTCAGTCACAGCTTTTTCAAGATCGCTCGCCGCTTTTTTTCGTTTATCGCTTATCATCTGCGCTTTTTCCTTCACCGTATCGGCAAGCTGTCTTCGTTTTTCCGAAAGCTGTTCAAGTATATCGTCGCTGTTTTTTAATTCATCAAGTTCTTTTTTCCAATTTTCCAGTTCAAGGAGCAAGGGATCGATATCCATGCCGTATCTGCGCTTCAGGGCAAGGATATCGCTCTTTCTTGTTTCAAGCTCAGACAAGCTTTCTGTGGAATAACCGTCGGTCAACAGCCCTGAAATTTCCGAGCCTATGTCTTCAAGGTCGATAAGGAGCCCAGAAAGTCTTTCATTGAGCGGTTCGATTTCTTTCAGCTTATCTGATATCCTGTTAAGCTCACGGACGGCGTCGCGGATAAGACCGACTGCATTTACATCATCATCGTATCCGATCATGCTGCCGTAGGCTGATGACAAAGCCCTCTGTATTTCTTCGTAATTGCGGGCGGTCTCAAGGCGTTCTGTTATTTCGTTCTCGTCGCCGATTTTAAGATCGTATCTTGAAACATCTTCTATTTTTTCGCTGAGTTCGTTTATACGCTTTTCTTTTTCAGCAGCCTGAAGCTGTATCGTTTTTACCGTTCTGCTTATTTTTGAAAACTCGTGAAAGGTTTCCTTATAATCACTCAGTTCCGCTTCAAGTCCTGCGTAGGCGTCAAGGATACTGCGCTGATTGTCGGTACTCATGAGGATCGCCGTATCATGCTGTCCGTGTATGTCTATAAGCCCCAAAGCGATTTCCCGCAGCACGGCGACAGTCGCGACCTTCCCGTTTATGCGGGCGGTCGTTTTGCCGTCTGAGGTGATCTCACGCTGTAAAAGCAGTTCTTCGCCGCATGAATAGCCGTTTTCTTCAAGCTTTCTGCGCACATTTTCGGGGATTTCATCAAAAAGAGCGGTAACTGCCGCTTTATTTTCCCCGCTCCTTACGATATCCCGTCCTATCCTTCCGCCAAGTACGGCGTTTATACCGCCTATCAGAATACTTTTTCCCGCGCCTGTTTCGCCTGAGAAAACATTGAATTTGTCACAGAATGAAATAGCCGCTTTTTCTATAACAGCAAGATTTTCTATATCAAGTTCCCTTAGCAAACTATTTCACTCCTTTCATCAAAACATTTTCTTTAGTTTTTCACAAAGATTTTTTGCATCGGCTTCCGTTCTGACAAGTATAAAAACTGTATCGTCGCCTGCGATAGTACCCACCACACATTCGGGATTCATAACGTCAAATGCGGCGCACGCGGCATTTGCAAGCCCTGAGTGGCACTTCATACACACGATGTTCATGGCGTGATCGACGCTTACTATCGCTTGCTGAAATATCGTATCAAAAGACTTAGTGTTCCTTGTCACCTGCGAATAACAGTTTATGCCGTCTTTATTTATGCTTTTTTCTATATTCAGCTCGTTGATGTCCCGCGACACGGTGGCCTGAGTTACGTTATATCCGCGCTTTGCAAGAGCTTTTATAAGCATTTCCTGATTTTCAACAGGCTGCTCCTTGAGAATAGCAAGTATTTCATCCTGCCTTTTCTTTTTCATTTTGGCGTCCCCTTACTTGATAGGCGTCATCAGCTTATTGTGAACAGAATTGTAAAAGCTGTCGCCGTTTATATCTATGATCTTTAAGCTCAGTTTTGATTTTTCGACCAAAACGGTATCCTCAGGAAACATTTCTGTCGAATCACCGCCGTCAACGGAAATAAAAACGCTGCTGTTCTCATACGCTACATACTCCGCTTTTATCGGGATAGAAGCAGAAAAGATCATGGGTCTGCTGAAAAGGGTATGCGGAGAAAGAGCGGTAAGTTCAAAACATGACAGGTATGGATCGATTATAGGTCCGCCTGCGGAAAGAGAATAGGCGGTAGAGCCTGTAGGCGTACTGATGATGAGGCCGTCGGCGCGAATGCGGGACACTTCTGTTTTTCCCCGTGAAACAACGTATTCGGGAAGCTTGGACCTCACGCCTTTAAAGAGAACGACGTCGTTCAGGGCGATAAAGCGTTTCGTATAGCCGTTTGAAGACAACGAAACGTTGAGCATCATTCTGGTGCTTACCTTATACTTTCTTTTGGCAAGATAACGAAGCTTGTAAATATCCTCTTTTTCAAGAGCAGCCATAAATCCGAGCCGCCCTGTATTGACTCCAAGCAAAGGCTTATTGTGGAACGCGGCTTTTTTGCCCCAGCGAAGTATAGTTCCGTCGCCGCCTATGGTAAGGAAAATATCGCATTGGTCGGCGTTTTCGTCGGCGCTCCCGAAAACAAGGTCGGTAATTTTAAGCTCACTGCATATATCGGTATATCTGCTTTCAACCATGGGGACTATCCCGCCTGCACGAAGAGCCGATATAACCTGAGAAAAGACTTCGACAGTTTTTTCTTTATTTAAATTTGCGCAAATAAAAACCTTCATTTAACACCTCAAACAGAAAGATAAATAAGATATTCAATATTGCCGTCTCCGCCTTTTATAGGGGACTCTGTCAATCCGTTCACTTTAAATCCCACGGCTGAAGCAAAGCTCTGTATCTCCTCAACGGCTTTATTTCTCAGTTTACTGTCCTTTACTATACCGCGTTTTCCCACGCCGCTTTTGCCTACCTCAAACTGCGGTTTTATAAGCGCTATGACCTTTCCGCCTGTTTTCACAAGCTCCTTGACGGCGGGAAGCACCTGTTTCAGGGATATAAAGGAAACATCAACGCTTACAAAATCGGCTTTTTCGTTTATATATGAAGCAGCCTGACGCACATCAAGATTTTCAAGAGAAATAACTCTTGAGTCGTTTTTCAAGCTTTCGTCAAGCTGATCCTGCCCCACATCAACAGCGTAAACCAGTTTCGCTCCGTTTTGCAGCATACAATCGGTAAATCCGCCTGTTGACGCGCCTACATCTATGCAGGTAAGGTCTTTGAGCCTGATCTTGAACAGATCGACTGCTTTTTCAAGCTTCAATCCGCCGCGCCCGACATAGCGCGGCAATTCGCCGATAATTTCTATCTCGTCTTCCGCAGATACATAAAATGACGGTTTTGAAACAATATTTCCGTTTACGGCGACCGAGCCTTCCTTTATGAGCTGCTGAGCCAGCGTTCTGCTTTTGACAATGCGGCGGGCAGCCATTTCAAAATCAAGTCTGTTCAATAAATTCACCTGTTGCTTTTACTATTCCGTTTGTATCAAGATCAAATGAGGAAAGCTGATGTTCAACAGAACCGTATCCTACAAATCTGTCATCTACCGCGCAAATTCTGTATTTACCGCTCCAGTTCATTTCCAAAAGCTCAGCGGAAAGCTTTTCACCTATACCGCCCGACTTTATCCCCTCTTCAAAGAAAATGATCTTTTTATATTTAAAAGCAATATCTACCGCTTCTTCAGGTATGGGATAAATACATATAAGGCTCAATACATCGGCGTTCAGCTCATCAGCGGCGGAAACCGCGTTGTTGGAAACTCTTCCGTATGTTACGAGCAGGACCTCGCCGCCTTTTTCATAAAGGCGGAAATCCTCGCCCGAATCATTCAAGCCGCCTCTTGCCGCTATCCCTTTCGGATAACGGACAACAGCGACGCCGCTGCAGAAATACAGCGCTTTATTAAGCGAAGCGCACAGCTCTTTATCATTTGAAGGAGAATAGATCGTAATACCGGGTACAGACGTGAGCATTGAAACATCAAACAGTCCCTGATGGGTCTCCCCGTCTTCGCCGACCATTCCCGCCCTGTCGACTGCAAACACGACATGCTCGCCTTCTATGGCGATGTCGTGTATTATCTGATCATAACAGCGCTGCAAAAAGGTTGAGTAAACACAAAAAACAGGGAGCATACCCTGTGAGGACAAGCCGCCTGCAAACGTCACAGCATGCTCCTCCGCGATACCCACGTCAAAAAAACGGGGACGGAACATTTTGGCAAAATACTGCAAACCTGTTGCATATTTCATGGCGGCAGTTATCGCGCATATTTTTTCATCCGACTTTGCAAGCTCACATAAATACTTTCCTGTTATTTCCGAATATGTGTCGCCTTTATCCGAGGCCTTGGAATAACAGCGGGCAGATACTCCGTGATACGCGCCTGAGTTCTGTTCGGCAGGAAGATAGCCTTTTCCTTTTTTTGTCTTTATATGAACGATACACGGCTCGTTAAGCATTTTCGCAACATTAAGCGCTTCTGTAAGCTCCTTCAGATTATTGCCGTTGATAGGTCCAAGATACTTATACCCTAAATTCTCAAAAATGTTGCTCTGGAAAATAGCAAATTTTACAAGCTCTTTCGTTCCGCTTACGGATTTTGACAGTTCCCTGCCTATCGCTGACTTTGACAATGCGTCCTTTACACGCTTTTTTGTTTCATAATATTTGGTGGACGAACGCATTTGCGAAAGATATGCGGCAACTGCCCCCGAATTTTTGGATATGGACATCTGATTGTCGTTAAGTATTACAATAAAATTGCGCTTCAGCTTACTGGCGTTGTTAAGCCCTTCGTAAGCTTCGCCTCCAGTAAGCGCTCCGTCGCCGACGACCGATATGACGTTATGATCGTCGCCCTGAAGCTCCATAGCTCTGGCAATACCGAGAGCCGCCGAAATAGACGTGCTTGCGTGACCCGCTATAAACGCGTCATGCTCGGATTCATCAGGACGTGGAAAACCTGATATTCCGCCTTCGGTCCTTAAGCTGCGGAAGTCTGTATAACGACCTGTTATAATTTTATGGGCGTAAGCCTGATGCCCTACGTCAAAGATTATTTTATCCTCCGGGGTCGAAAACACACTGTGAAGTGCAACGCAAAGCTCTACTGTTCCGAGGCTGGAGGCAAGATGTCCTCCCGTGGAAGATACCACGTCGATTATATAAGCTCTGAGTTCAGCGCAAAGCTGCTCTTTTTCAGCCAAAGAAAGTTTTTTTATCAAATCGGGCGAAATATTGGGTGATAATATCAATACCTTACCCCCTAACTTGTCACATGAGTTTAAGTTTTATATAAAATAATCAGTGGGGAAAACCAGTCCTATCAATATTCCAAGCAGCGCTCCGAAAATGACCTCCAAAGGAGTATGTCCGAGAAATTCCTTCAGCTCCTTTGTTTCATCGGGGTCTTCCTCTTCGTTGTCTACTTTTTCGTCAATATCATCGAGTATCTCTTCGTCAAGCTCATCTACAATATGTCTTAAACGATTTATTTGCTTTGCATGAAGCCCTGCCGCACGGCGAACTCCCAAAGCGTCGTACATAGTTATCATAGCGACGATCATCGCCAAACCGAATACCGAAGAATTAAGCCCTTCCATTCTGTAAATAGTTATCACAAGCGCGCATACCGTGGAAGAATGGGAGGAAGGCATTCCACCCGAACCAAAAAGACGTTCAGGATTGAATGTCTTATATTTTATGGCATATATCACGGCTTTGATTAACTGAGCAGCAGCCCAACTGATGACCGATACCAGTATGGCTACATTGATGTACTCCTTCATTGATTTTCACCTACTTATTTCTGTTTAACAATCCTATTGTAAACTGCCTGATAAATTCATTGTCGTCAAATCCATCAAGCAGAGACATCGCCTCATCGGTAAGCTTTTCGGCATAGCGGCGCGCATTTTCAATTCCGACAGCTCTGACATATGTCTTTTTGCCCATCTGCGCATCGCTTCCCACAGGCTTTCCCAACGTTTCGGCATCGCCGCATATATCAAGTATATCGTCAATTATCTGAAACGCAAGTCCTACTTTTTTTGCATATTCGTCCGCTTTTTTTATATGCATTTCATCGGCGTCAGCCGCCAGGCAGCCGAAAACAGCCGCCGTCTGCAAAAGTCGGGAAGTTTTAAGCTCATACATTCTGAGTATATCGTCCTGTGAGGAACAATCGTCAGGCATGATACAATCAATTATCTGTCCGCCTGTCATGCCCATATGACCTGCATTTTCAGAAAGTATCCTGCACATTTTCAGCGCATTTTCGGCTTTGACTCCGCGCTCGACGCTTTCAGCAATAAGCTTGAACGGATAAATTTCCAGCGCGTCGCCCGCAAGCAAGGCGGTGGCTTCATCAAAAGCTATATGGCAGCTCGGTTTTCCCCTTCTCATGTCGTCATCATCCATGCAGGGCAAATCGTCGTGTATAAGCGAAAAAGCGTGCATCATTTCAATTGCGCAGGCGGCGGGCATTGCCGCTTCGGGTTTTCCGCCGCACATTCTTGCAAATTCAAGGGTGATGACAGCTCTTATTCTTTTTCCGCCGCCCGTCAGGCTGTACCGCATGGCGTCGATCAGCCTGTCCTGCGCACAATGCGGGATATTCATGTATGAGATCAGTTCCCTCTCTGTTTCTTCCCTGTAAAATGCGGAACGTTCTTCAAAATTCATTCATCTATCTTCTCCAAAGTAAGTTTTGCGTCTTCAATGCTTTTATTGCAGAAATCGACGAGCTTTTTCGCTTCAGCGTAAAGCTCCACGGCATTTTTTAATGTTATCTCGGGATCTTCCATCAGCGAAGATATTTCTTCAAGGCGTTTCAGCGCTTCTTCAAATGTCATATATATCTCCTTTATATATGATCTGCAACAACAGCTTCAAATTCACCGTCATGCATTTTTACGGTTATTCTATCCCCTGACGAAACGTTATCGGCTGAGGTGAGGACCTTTCCGTCTTTAAAAACGACCGAATATCCGCGTTCAAGGGTCTTCATGGGGTCAAAGGCGTCGATAAGCTCCGCAGCTTTTGCAAAGCGGCTGCTTTTATTTGTCAGTACGTTGAAAAAAGATTTACGGACAGATGTAAAAAGAGAGGAAACTTTTTGTTTATCGGCTTCGGCGCGTCCCGCAGGTGACAACGCGGAAATAAGTCTTTCAAGGGAATCGACCCTGTTTTCAAGAGCAGTTATTCCCGACTTTGCCTTATTTGTCGTCTGTTCAAACAATGCATTGACCTTTGACATGATCTCGTTTATATCAGGGACGGCAATTTCTGCGGCGGCGCTTGGTGTAGGCGCTCTTCTGTCGGCCGCAAAATCAGCTATCGTATAATCTATCTCATGTCCCACAGCGGAAATGGTAGGAATTTTACTTTCATAGACCGCCCTTGCCACGATCTCGGTATTGAACGCGGACAGATCCTCCGACGAACCGCCGCCGCGGCCGAATATTATCAGGTCGCAGCCTGTATTCTGAGCTTTTTTCAGTCCGTTTGCCACTGAGGTCGGAGCTTCGGCGCCCTGAACCATGACAGGAACAAACACGACTTTTATAAAAGGCCATCTTCTTGACAGGATATTCAAAATATCATGAAGCGCGGCGCCTGTTTCTGAGGTGACAACGCAGACAGACTTCGGTCGGGTCGGTAAAGGGCGTTTTTGGTCAAACAGACCTTCGTCGCCAAGTTTTTTCTTCAGCTGTTCAAACGACAAAAGACCGTCGCCCAAGCCTTCGCCCTGCTCGATTGAATAAGCGTAAAGCTGGCAGGCGCCGTCTTTTTCATAAAGCTGAACGCTTCCGCTCACTATGACGTTCATTCCGTCTTCAGGCTCAAATTTCAGCTTTTCGGCATAGCTGCGGAACATAACGGCTTTTATCGAGGATTCTCCGTCGCAGAGCCTGAAAAAAATGTGCCCTGTTTTATAATGTTCCTTATAATCCGCTATCTCGCCTTTTACGGAAATGTTCTGAACAGGCTTATCGCCTTTTATAAGCAGAGCCAGTCTGCGATTTATCTGCGATACTGTAACTACAAGACCCATTTTACTTTTCCAGATCCTTATAGCAGGAATTAAGGACGCCGTTCACAAAAGAGCTGTCCTTTTTTTCGGCATAAGCTTTTGCAAGTTCTATCGCCTCGTTGATAGCAACTTTAGGCGGAACGCTGTCTTTTTCAAAAATAAGCTCGTATACCGCAATACGCAATATTGTAAGATTGACCTTGGATATTCTGTTTACGGCTCTTGAAGGACTGTATTTTCCTATCGTTTCATCAAGGCTTGCCCTGCTGCTCCAAACCTTATCCGCAAGAGAAAGCACAGCTTTATTGACAGGCATTTCAAACGCTTCCGCAGTGGTATCGGATATTTCTTCCGACGTCTGACCCGTAAGCTCCATCTGATACAGGACAATAAAAGCCGCTTCTCTTATTTCGTGCTTTGTCATTCGTTTCTCCCGATGTTTATTATTTGGAAAGTCTGATGCCGACGATATTGACGTTTACCTTTGATACGGGAACTCCTGTCATGCTCTGAACGGCAGATTTTACATTTTCCTGAACCGCAGAAGCAACATTCACAGCTTTGCTCCCCTGCTCGGTTATAACGGAAATATCTATAACGGCGGCTTCCTTGGATACAGAAACTTTAACGGGATTTCTTGACAGCTTGATCTTAAGTATATTGACTTGTGGGACAAGAAGCTTGCCCTCTTCGTCCAAGGCAACTCCCTGTATTTCGCTTGCGGCGAGCACGGCAATTTTAGCTATCACATCATCCGCCACTTTGATGCCGCCTGAAGCCGCAATGTTGTTATTATCCATAAAAGCTCCTCCATATAAGTATTTGAACAAAATAAAATAAGGTATAATGTTCTTTGTTCCGTATCGCAAACAGACCGCGCCATACAAGAACATATATCTTAGAACATTATACCACAAATTATAAAAATAAACAACTATTTTATCTCAAGAATTGTTATTTTTTCAGCAGGCACATTTACTTCGGACAAAAGGGCGTTCTTTATCTGTGCCGCCTGAGCGGTGTCAAGCCCGTCGGTCTTTACTATTATGCTCGCGCCGCTGTCAGACAGATAGCAAAGAACATCTTCAAAGCCCTGAGCTTTAAGCACATTTTCGATCTTGCTCTCGCTCTCTATGTATCCGCTTATCGCCGCAGCGTCCCGTGCAAAAACAGCAAGCTCCGTGTCTGTCGCGTCACCGCCGCTGTAAATGCTCTGAAGGACCTCAACGGCTTCAGCACGGCTTTCTTCTTTATCAAGCCTTGCCTGAGCGAAATATTCGTCGGAACTGTCGGAAAGCGGTACCTGAGAATCGGAGCTTCCCTGATCGTTGTCGGAAACGAACTGCTGTTCGCCGTAAACGCCCGCGCTCTGAGCCTCGCTGTCATAAGCCGAAACAGGCGATCCTGTACTCATTTTTGTGCCGACCAGATAATTCACATAGATCGCTACGCCCAAAATAAGTGTCAGACCTACGATTATTATTTGCTTTTTCCCGATTATAAGGTTTATCCTTCTTCTTTTCATAATATAAACTCCCTTTCAAGTTTAATATGTTACACAAACTCTTGCGGCGCTTATCCCCAACGCCTTGCATACTGCATCTACTATTTTCTGCCTTACCGAAGCGTTTTCACTGCCTCGGCATACGACCACAGCGCCTCTTACGGTAGGGGTCACTGTGGCGGCAACGGAAGTTTCCCTGTCAGAATATATGTTTTCTTCGGTCCTTTCAAGCGTTATCATCACTTTTATATCGCCTGTTCCCTGTATCGAGCCTATTATTTTTGCGAGTCTTTCTTCCAATCGCCGCTCATATTCATCCACCTGCGAAAGCACGCTGTCTTTTTCCTCGGATACAGGCGCTTTGGTTCCCTTGTCGGTCATGCTGAATAAAAATATCAGCGCGATAAGAACGATACCGACAGCAAAAATAATCTTTGTTCCTTTTTCGCTTTTTAACAATTCTGACGGTTTTTTCATCTTCTATCCTTTCATCTTCCCTTTATTTCCGTAACTATCTCTATTTCATCCCCGACCTCCTTTTTTACTAATTCTTCAGCTGCAGACGCATAAGAGGCATTTTTTGCGGAAAAGGCAAGCCGTACCTGCTTAATAGATATGCTGTAAGATGACGAAATATCAATGATAATATAAATTTCATCTACCGAAATATTATTTTTTTCAAGCTCCGCTTTCAGCTCTTCAGACATTTTGGCGGCTATTTCCGTCTGTGTGAGGCGATAGGCTTCAACTGAAAAATCCACATACGCTCCTTTATCGCTCAAAGACAAGGATATGTCGCTCAGATCAACCGCTTCGGTAAAAAAAGAAGCTATGCTGAGGACGAAAAAACACGCCGTAAGAAAAGCGATCTGCTTTTTGAAGCTGCTGTCGGGGATAAGAAGCTTGAAAACTCCCGTTGCAACTGCGGTAAGCGCGATACCGAGCAAAGCTTCCTTCATGACGCACCTCCGCTTATTGCAAGGATAAGCGCGGTGGAAACCACGGCAACCAGCAGATAAAACATAACTGCCGCTGTTATTATAGCAACAGCATTTTCGCCGCTTTTAAGCAGCGGCGTCAGCCTCGAAGTTCCGAAAACGTCGCTTAATGAGGCTGAAACGAGCATTGCCGCACGGAACAGCAAAAGTGAAACGAGCAAAGGAAGCGCGTATATCGACAGTGCAAGTATGCCGAAGCTTCCTGTGGTGCTTTTTATAAGCTCCATACTGCTCTTTACGGTGGACAGCGCATCTGAAACGGCTCCGCCAACTATCGGCACTGAGCCTGAAAATGTAAACTTCACGGCTTTCATGGCAACGGAATCCGCGGAGGCGCTTACAAAGCCCTGTATTGAAACAAGACCTGTAAATATGGTCGCAAGCAGTCCCAATCCCCAGTTTACCAGTTTCTTCACCGTTTCCGCAATATTGTTGATCTTTATGTCGGGGTCTACCGAACCCGCCACGGAAATTCCCATGATACATGACGTCAGTGGAAAAATAACTGCGGAAACTATCTGTGAAAAAAGCTGAGTCGCTGCAACGACAGTGCCGTTATATAAAGCCGCGGAAGATGTTTGTCCGCTCGCCGCCATTATTCCTGCCAATGTGGGGATAAAAACGGCAAGAAAAGACGAAAAGCCTTCTATTGCGGTCTTTGCGCTTTCCAGAACAGCTGAAAAGCTGACGCATATTATCCCTGAGCAGGCAAGGATACCTACCGTGCCGAATGTTCCTGTAAGAGTGCTGCTCCCATCGTTCATCGCTTCGATCACTGAACACAGGATTATAACGGCGGCTATTGAAGCAAGCATTGTGACAGGCTTTGAAATACTTCCCGCCAGAACGTTCCATACCGTTTCAAGAAGATTTTCCGCGCTCAGTTCGGAGCCGCCGTTTTCAGCAGTTATGTCAAGCTGACCGAGCATTTCCTCCGCTTCGTCAGGCAAAGCTTCATATATGCCGCTTTGCCCGAAATCGTATGTATCCTCGGCCTGCACTTCGGCTGACAAGAATAAAAAAGCTGCGGAAAAAAGCGCCGTTATTTTTAAAAATCCTTTTATATTCATATTCCCTCTTTATGATCTGTCCGTTATATATTTATCAGTCGGGTCACAATGTCCGACAATCCTTCAAACATGGGGAGTGCTATAAGCAGTATCGCTATTTTTCCCGCCAATTGTATTTTCCCCGCGATAGCCGTTTCTCCCGCGTCTTTGCAGCAGTCGCAGGCGAGCTGCGTAATATAGCATACGGCAAGGGATTTTATGAGTATCTGCGCATATATCCCGCTCAGACCTGCTTCGTCCGTAATATTGGTCACGAATCCTATAAGCGGATCTATCATGGCAATTACCGCCGTCAGGATAATTATTCCCGCCGCTATGGATATGAACAGCGAATATTCGGGCTTGTACTGTCGGAGAATGATCGAAAGGATCGCGGCTATCAGCGCGACCGAAACTATCATTGTTATGTTCATGGCACGCTCACCATAGATTGAACACTTCCTTTATCGTGTCAAAAAGCTGGCTTATCTGCGTAATTATCATCATAAGCACAACGATAAGACCTGCAATCGTAGTCATCATCGCCTGTTCCTCGCGCCCCGAACGCTGAAGGAGCATATTGAGGACCGCAACAACTATTCCGATCGCGGCGATCTGAAATATAAAATCCACATCCATGTCATACTCCTATAAAATCATTATTCCTACCGCAAGTCCGCATAAAACTCCCACCGAACGGTACATCCTGCCTTTCTGACGGTAGTTCTCGGAAGCCTCCTGCTGCTGTTTCGTCATCATTTCAAGTATCATCTCCAGAAAAGTTATCTGCCCGTCGGCATCAGTTTCTCCCAGTTTATCGCCGAGCATAATAAGCAGCTCTTTATCTCTTTCAGTGAGGCACTGCTGATTTGAAACGCCTTTATTCCAAAGAGAATGAAAGTCGCCGTTTTCCTGTATCGACGCACAATCGGTCACAAAAAGCAAATCGCCGTAGGCTTCGTCCTGAGAAGCGCTCAGAAGGATATCGCCTATCTGCGCGTTGGTATATCTTATGCGGACAATAAACTCCTTTATCAGCATCATAACGGAAGAAATGATCTGTTCGCGCTGTTTCAGCCTTTTTGAAAAGAAAATACCCGCGGCGGTACCGAAAACGATAACCGATAATGAAACGATAAAATTCATTCAAATCACCGCCCTTTCCGTTACTTGTCCCATTCTTCCGCCTAACATCACTATGTCGCTTACGGCTCCTGTCTGAATAACAGGCAGTTTTTTCGCTTGTTCCATAGCGTCACAATGAGCGGTGAAAATAATTTTTACGCCGCTGTTAAGGCACAGATCCGCATATTCTGTTTCGCCTGTAAGCTCGTCGCAGGCGATATATTCAGGCGACAGGACGCGGGTGGCTATCTCTATTCCCTCCTGCTTTCCGTATCCGTCGAGAACATCGGTAAAAATTCCCACGTCATTTCGGGATACACCTTCATGTGACGCGGCTATCTCGCTTCTTGTGTCTATGACCGCGAGCTTATGCTCATTTCCTATCATTCTGCAAAGATCCCGCAGGACCGTGGTCTTGCCGCTCATGGGCTTCCCCGCTATGAGAAGCCCTCTGAAGTTTTCAGAAAACACTATATTTTTCAATTGTTCGGCGCAGCCCTTTATCTCACGGGCAATACGAATATTTATGCTGCTTATGTTTTTTATGGTCTCAAGCTCGCCGTTCTTTATCACTGCGCTTCCGCAAAAGCCCGCCCTATGCCCTCCCTTCAGCGTTACATAGCCCTCTTTCAGTTCACGCTCGAAGCTGTGGAGCGAATAATGACAAAAGCTTTTTATGCACTCGCTTATTTCGTCAGGGGACGGTCTTCGTTCCAGAACGGCTCTTCCTCGAACGGTTTCAAGCACGACAGGAAGCCCTGCTCTCAGTCTTATCTCACATATATCGGACATTCTGTATTTTGAACGCCCGATAACTGTGCCTATCGTGCCTAAGTATGAAAGCACGCTTTCGTTTCCGCATATTTTTGCGTTTATCAACTTACCACTTCCTTCGCTGCTTGTCTATATTTATGAAAAATAAAATGAATATATGACGGAAAGTCTTTAAACGGTATTGACAAATAAAAGAAAAAAATATATAATATGAAAATGAAATTCAATTTCAATTTCGGGAGCTGTTATAAAATGCAGAAAACATATAACACAAAGCAAAGGACGCAGGTGCTTGACTGCCTTATAAGCAACAGTGAAAAGCATATGACTGCCGATGAGATAGTGCGGCGGCTTGAGGAGCAGGGCGTCAACGTGGGGAAAACCACCGTTTACCGCACGCTGGAAAAGCTGACGGCGGAAGGGCGGGTAAGAAAATATATAAGCGAAGAGGGAAAAAGCGCCTGCTTTCAGTATGTTGACGAAAAGGGACACTGCGAACAGCATTTTCATCTTAAATGCGTGGAATGCGGGAAGCTGATACATTTAAAGTGCGAACATCTGACGCAGCTTGAAAATCACGTTTTTGAGCACCACAGGTTCAGAGTTGACAACACAAAGACGGTTCTTTACGGCGTTTGCGAGGAGTGCGGGAAGAAAGGTGACAAGAAATGATTATTGAACATATTGCAATGTATGTCGGTGATATTGAAAAAGCAAAGCAATTTTTTATGAGATATTTCAATGCTGTTCCCAATAACGGATACCATAATGTCAGTACAGGCTTTCGCTCTTATTTTCTGACATTTGACGGAGGAGCGAGGCTTGAGATAATGAATAAACCGAATTTGAGCAGTGACGACGAAAAAGGCAGGCATTTCGGTTATGCACATATTGCTTTCAGCGTCGGAAGTGAAGAAAACGTCCGTCAATTAACGGAAAATCTCAGAGCTGACGGATATCGGGTCGTAAGCGGTCCGCGAACAACGGGAGACGGATATTACGAAAGCTGTATATGCGATTTTGAGGGGAATTTAATAGAAATTACGGTATAAAGATGAAAAAAATAAAAATTATTTCAACGATATTGATATTATCGCTGTTTATCGGACTTTGCGGCTGTTCCACCGACAGCGGAGATGAAAACAGCGCAAAATTGAAAATAGTTACCACGATCTTCCCGCCTTATGATTTTGCAAGGCAGATAGGCGGAGATAAGGCGGAAATAACCATGCTGGTTACCCCGGGCGGAGAAAGCCACGCTTATGAGCCTATGCCGCAGGATATAACAGCGGTGAAAAACTGCGATATTTTTATTTGCTCAGGTGGAGAGTCGGATGTATGGACGGGAAAAATTCTTTCTGCGATAGGCAGTGAGGATATTGATGTTATCAGTATGATGGACTGTGTTGAAACGGTGGAGGAGGAACATTCCGAGGGAATGACGGAGGGCGTTTCGGTTCACGGGAAAGAAACAGAATACGACGAACACGTGTGGACTTCTATCAGGAACGCTGAAATTATTTCAGACGTTATTTGCCGTAAAATGGCGGAAGATGACAGCGAGAACGCGGAATTTTACCGAAAGAATGCCGACGAGTATATAAAAAGGCTGGATGAGCTTGACAAGGAATACGAAAAAGCTGTCGGTAAGGCGAAAAATAAAGTTCTTGTGTTTGGGGACAGATTTCCGTTCAGATATTTGTGCAGGGATTACGGGTTGGAATATTACGCCGCATTCCCCGGGTGCAGCACCTCTACCGACGTCAGCGCCGTTACGGTGTCGTTCCTTATAAATAAGGTGAGGGAGTTGTCGATCCCCGCTGTGTATTACGTTGAGTTCAGCGCGGGGAAAGTGGCGGAGGTCATTTCGGAGGAAACGGGAGCGCAGGCTTTGCTGTTTCACTCCTGCCACACTGTTTCAAAAGAGGATTTTGAAAACGGAGTTACCTACGAACAGCTTATGAGAGGAAATCTTGAGGTTCTTGAAAGGGGGCTTGGAGTTGAAGCAAATTGAATGCGAAGGGCTTTCAATGTCTTATGAGGGCGTTGCGGCGTTCAAGGATATATCGTTTTCGGTGGAAAGCGGAGATTATCTGCTTATTCTGGGAGAGAACGGGTCAGGGAAAAGTACACTGGTAAAGGGAATACTGGGACTTAAAGAGCCGTCTGCGGGGAAAATTGCTTTTAACGGGATAACTCCGAGGCAGATTGGTTATCTTCCTCAGCAGAACGCTATACAAAAGGATTTTCCCGCCACCGTTCAGGAGGTGGTGCTGTCGGGCTGTCTGGGAGCAGGCGGTTTTTGCCCTTTCTATACAAAAAAACAAAGGCAGGCGGCGGATAAAAGTATTCGTCACCTGCATCTGGAGGATATAAGGAAAAAGAGCTTTCGTGATCTGTCAGGCGGTCAGCAGCAGAGAGTCCTGATAGCAAGGGCGCTTTGCGCGACGGACAAAATGCTGCTTCTGGACGAGCCTGTGACAGGACTTGACGCTGTTATGACGGCGGAGCTTTATGATATTACGGAGCATTTGAACAAGGTACACAAAACTACGATAATAATGATCTCTCACGATATTGCAAACGCTTTGAAATACGCAAACAAGGTGCTTCATCTTTCGGCGGGAAACAGCTTTTTCGGCACTGCCGAGGAATATGTCCGCACCGATTTTTACAAAAATATGACGGGAGGCGGAAATAATGCCGAGTATTCTTGCTGAAATGCTGTCATATGATTTTATTTTAAGGGCGCTGCTGGTGGGGCTGCTGGTGTCGCTGTGTGCTTCCCTGCTGGGGTCGAGCCTTGTGCTGAAAAGATATTCAATGATAGGTGACGGACTGAGCCATGTGGGTTACGGCGCACTGGCGTTTGCGGCGGCGTTCAATCTGGCGCCGCTTTATGTGGCGATACCCGTGGTGGTGGCGGCAGCGTTTTTCCTGCTGAGATTAAGTCAGAACAGCAGACTTAAAGGTGACGCGCTTATCGCTATCATTTCAAGCAGTGCGCTGGCTATCGGAATGATAATCATTTCTGTTTTTCAGGTGAATATAGACGTAAACAGCTATATGTTCGGAAGTATCCTTGCTTTGCAGCAGGAGGACGTGGCGGTGAGCGTCGTGTCTTCGCTGGCGGTGATAGCGCTTTATATACTGTTTTACAACAAAATATTCAGCGTCACGTTTGACGAGAGCTTTTCAAAGGCTACTGGAATAAAAACAGGGCTTTACAACGGACTTATAGCGTTGCTCACCGCGGTGGTCATCGTAGTTGGAATGAGGCTTATGGGAGCGCTGCTTATTTCAAGCTTGGTAATATTCCCCTCTCTTACGGCGATGAGAGTGTGCAAAAGCTATCGTGGAGTGACGGTGTTTTCCGTTGTCATTTCCATAGTCTGCTTTATAACGGGACTGGTGATAACCTTTTATCTGCCCGTTCCAACGGGAGCGTGCATCGTGGTAGTTGATCTGGCGGCGTTCCTTATTTGTACACTGGTCGGAAAAATAAAAAGCGCTGTAAGAAAATAATCATAATTTCGGTATTGATTTTTTAAGGGAAATTAAGTATACTTGATTACGGAAGATCAAGCATTCTGATTTGAAAGGAAATTATCATGAAAATAAAACTGGCGGGGCTGGTGGCAGATTCCATTGTTGACGGACCGGGATTTCGCTTTACTATATTCACACAGGGGTGCCCCCATCACTGCGAGGGCTGTCACAATCCGCAGACACATGATTTTGAGGGCGGAAGATACGCCGACTGTGATAAAATAATCGAAAAGATACACGAAAACAAGCTGACAAAGGGTGTTACCTTTTCGGGAGGAGAGCCGTTCTGTCAGCCTGAGCCCTGCGCTTATCTGGCGGAAAGGCTGAAAAAGGACTATCATCTTATGAGCTATACGGGATTTACCTTTGAACAGCTTTTGGAGATGAGCGAAAAAAACAGCGACGTTAAAAAGTTTCTGGGGCTGATGGACGTTATAATAGACGGAAAATTCATTCTCTCTCAGCGCAGTCTGGAGCTTAAATATAAAGGGAGCAAAAATCAGCGCACTATCGATGTGCAGGAGAGCCTGAAGCAAGGGAGAGCAGTGGAAATTGAGATATAGATTTACGGCTTTGCTGTTGTCGGCGGCTTTGTGCCTTTCGGTAAGCGGCTGTAAGGAAAGCGACGGGACGGGGTATGTTTTCAAGTACGACATTCCCTCAAATCCTTCTACGCTGGACCCGCAGACTGCTTACGACGGCTCTTCGATCGAAATAATCGCAAATATGTTTATGGGGCTGTTGAAGACCGACATCGAGGGGAATGTGGAATGCGCCGCCGCGGAAAGCTATGATGTAAGCGACGACGGGCTGGTCTACACATTCAAGCTGAGAGAAGATATTTTCTGGACGGACGGCGACGAGTTCAAGGCACAATGCACCGCAAAGGACTTTGTGTTCGGGTTTCAGAGGTTGTTAAAGCCTGCTACCAAATCGGTCAACGCAGGGGATTTTTTCTGCATAAAAAATGCTCAGGCAGTGAATAAGGGAGTTCTGACGGACTTGTCGCAATTAGGCGTAAGGGCTGAGGACGATTTTACGCTTGAGATAACGCTGGAATATCCCAATCCTTCATTTCCTGTTTTGCTGACGACCGCTCCCGCTATGCCCTGCAACGAGGAATACTATTACAGCACGGACGGAAAATACGGGCTTACGGAAGATTCGATAATTTCCAACGGGGCGTTTTATCTTTATAAATGGAGCTATGACTATTGGAGCACGGACAACAACTACGTCATTCTGAGGGTAAATCCCGAAAACAACAAAAACGGCGAGGTTTGCCCTTACGGGCTGAATTTCTTTATAGAGGAGCCTGACAGATTTCAAAACTTCATAGATGAACAAAGTCATGTTTATATAACATCAGGAAACGAAGCGTCACAGCTTCTCAAAATGGGATATTCTTACAGCGAAAACAAAAACGGAACGCTGGGCATACTGTTCAACCTGAAAGATGAAAATTTCAGGAACGCGGATCTGAGAAAGGCGCTGGCTTACAGCATAAATGCAGACAAAATAGATTTTCAGGAATCGGGCTATGAAAAAGCAAACAATATTATTCCCTCGTCGGTAAAGTTAGGGGACGAAGCATACCGCGATATTGTAAAGAAAAGCTCTGCGCTCAAATATGACAGCAAGGCGGCGGATACAGCGATAAAAAACGCTTTTGAGCATATCGACCGCTCCTGTATGTCAGGGACTACGCTGTATATTCCCGATAACGACGCTGTTGAGGACTACGTTTCCTCGGTGGCTCAGCAGTGGCAGGCGGAGCTTGGATTTTACTGCAATATAAAAAGGCTTGAGCAAAGCGAATATGACAATGCGCTGAAAAGCGGCGATTTTGATATGATAGTCACCGATATATCGGGCAGCTTTAACAGTCCGTATGCGTATTTATCCTCGTTTTTATCAGGCGGAGCAGGAAATTACAGCGGATTTTCAAGCTCTGAGTTCAATATGCTGATGTCAAAAGCGGAAAGCGCAGAGAGCGTTGAAGAAGGCGCGGAGCTTTATTTGCAGGCGGAAACGAATATCACAGGAGCGGCGGTGTTCGTGCCGCTTTTGGAGCAGAGCAAGTACGCATTTTTCGGTGAGGACTGCGAGGATATTATTTATAATCCGTTTACGGATACGGTGATTTTTGAGAAAGCAAAAAAATTCTGACTTGACAAATATCACAAAATTTGTTATTATAAATACGAAAAATATATTAAAAATATATTACGGAGGAATTACAAATGGCAAGCTCAAGAACTTTTGTACTCCAAAATAACGTCACTGTTGAAAAAATAGGCGAACATCTCATCAGCTGGTTCCAGCAAACGAAAAATATGGTTTCCAACGGCGGCCCCGCGGAAGGCGGATATTTTGTTCAGGCGAAAGACGCCGACGACGGCTGGAAAAAAATATCAGGAATGACAAAGGCTATACAGATCCAGCTTCTTAAAGCGGATAACAACGTTGTGGTAAACTGCGGCTTCGGAAACTGGTCAGATAAAGTGGGAGCAGGCGTTGCCGGCTGGTTTTTGTTCCCGCCTCTTGCCGTTACTGCCATTGTCGGTACGGTAAAGCAAAGCAAGCTCCCCGATGAAGTTTTTTATGAGATCGAAAGATTTATCATGATGGGCGGGAACTCGATAATCGCGAGCGTGGGTTCGATGGTAAACGAAAATGAAGTTATTTGCCCGCAATGCAAAACAAAAAATGTCAAAGGACAGAATTTCTGCAAAGCATGCGGCGCAAAGCTCACAACGACCTGTCCCAAATGCGGTATGAACATTTCTGACAAGGATACAAAGTTCTGTCCGCAGTGCGGAAGCCCGCTCAATACGGAGGCTGTCTGCAAAAATTGCGGTGAAAAGCTTTCGGAAGGCTCTTTATTCTGCTCAAAATGCGGTGCAAAACAGGAATAAAAATACATAAGCTCCCGCATAGACCTTTGCGGGAGCTTTTTTATTTATAAATCTATTCTGCAAATCAGCTCATAAGCTTTACCATTACGGCCTTCTGAGCGTGGAGGCGGTTTTCGGCTTCGTCAAAAATTTCGTTTGCGTGAGCCTCGAATACCTTGGCGGTTATCTCCTCCTCGCGGTGAGCGGGAAGGCAGTGCATTACCATTGCGTCATGATTTGCGGCGGACATAACTTCATCATTTATCTGATAGCCTTTGAAGGCTATCTTTCTTTTTTCCGCTTCGCTTTCCTGTCCCATTGACGCCCAGACATCGGTGAAAAGAACGTCTGCGCCCTCGGCGGCGGTCTTGGGGTCGTTTACAAGCTTAAAATTAGGGTAAGCTTTTGCAAAATCAAGAACGGTGCTGTCGGGATAATAGCCCTCGGGACAAGCGACGGAAACGTCCATTCCTACCTTTAAACAGCCCACTATCAGCGAATTTGCCATATTGTTGCCGTCGCCGATGTAGCACATTTTAAGTCCGTCCAGCTTGTTCTTGTACTCCCTTACGGTCATAAGGTCGGCAAGAACCTGACAGGGGTGGCAGTAATCGGTAAGTCCGTTTATGATCGGTATCGAGCCGTATTCGGCAAGGTTTTCCACCTCTTCCTGAGCGAAGGTTCTTATCATAATGCCGTCAAGGTATCTTGAAAGGACTCTCGCGGTGTCCTGAACAGGCTCGCCTCTGCCTATCTGAAGTTCGCTTGAGGACAGGAACAGAGCATAACCGCCAAGCTGATACATTCCCGTTTCAAAGCTGACTCTGGTTCTGGTGGATGCTTTCTCGAAAATCATTCCGAGAGTTTTGCCTTTAAGATGATTGTGTGGTATGCCGTGCTTCTGCTCATACTTGAGCTGGTCGGCAAGATTTAAAATGTCGGTTATTTCCTCAGTGGTGAGGTCCTGAAGCTTTAACAGGTGTTTCATTGTGTTTCCCTTTCTATTTGTTATTTTGATCAAGTGACAGGTTGAAATAATTAAGATCCGTGCGCTGTTCCCAGCCGCTTGACTTCCAGAATGTATTTCCCAACTCGTTAGATGTAAAACAGACAAGAGCGCACTTATTTATATTCTCAGCTTTAAGCGCTTCGCAGGCGAGCTGTACAAGGCGGGAGGCTATTCCCTGCCCTCTGTATTGCGGAAGGACGCAGGTATGATAAATATATCCCCGACGACCGTCGTGACCGCACATAATACAGCCGACGATCTTACTGTCATCTGCCGCAACAAAGCCGGTGGACGGATTTCTTTTCAGGTATCTCTCAATCCCCTCTCTGCTGTCGTCAAGGCTGCGAAGCCCCATTCCGTTTATGCTGTTCCATAGAAGCGAAACTTCGTCATAGTCGGAGATGAGCAGATTTCTGTATTTTATCATTTTTATCTCACTTTTCAAGTATGTCTTTAAGGATAGAAATCCCTTTGTCTATTTCATCATAGGTTATTGTAAGAGGCGGCAGGAAGCGCACCTTTTCCTTTGCGGTGAGCAGGAGAAGTCCGTTGTCAAGGGCAGCTTTCACAACGTCTGACGCTGACTTTGTTTTTAACGCTGCGCCAAGCATAAGTCCCATTCCATCGACTGAAGCTATTTCGGATATTTCAAGCAGCTTTTCACGGAGGTATTTTCCTTTTTCGGCTACTTCCTTCTGATTTTTTTCATCTGAGATAAAGTCAAGGACTGCGTTTCCGCCCGCGCAGGCTATGGGATTGCCGCCGAAGGTGGAACCGTGAGTTCCCTTTTCCAGAACGTCGGCGCATTTTTCATCCGCAAGGCAGGCGCCCATCGGTATACCGCCTGCGATTCCCTTTGCTAAAGTGGATATATCGGCTTTATGACCGAAGTTGTCCCCTGCAAGGAATTTTCCCGTTCTGCCGACGCCTGTCTGCACCTCGTCGGCGATGGTCAGAACATCCTTTTTTGCGCAAAGGTCAAAAATTTCATCTACAAAATCCTGACTCAGCGGCACGACTCCGCCCTCGCCCTGAATATATTCAAACATCACGGCGCAAACAGTGTCGTCAAGCTTTGCTCTCAAATCGTCTATGTCGTTGGCGTTGACGTATATGAAGCCTTCAACAAAGGGAAAAAAGTAGTTGTGGAAAGTGTCCTGCCCCGTCGCGGAAAGGGTGCAGAGCGTTCTGCCGTGAAAACTGTTCACAAGAGTTATTATATTGTGTCTGCCTTTGCCGTATTTATCAAAGCTGTATTTTCTCGCAAGCTTTATGGCACATTCGTTTGCCTCGGCGCCGCTGTTGCCGAAGAAGACCTTGCTGTAACCTGTTATGTTGCAGAGCTTTTCGGCAAAATCAGCCTGAACCTTGGTGTAATAATAGTTTGAGGCGTGCTGTACGGCTTTTACCTGCCCGCAGACGGCATTCACCCAGTTTTCATTGCAAAAGCCGAGGCTGTTGGTGCCTATGCCTGAGCCGAAATCTATATACTGTCTGCCGTTTTCATCGGTAGCTGTACGGTTTTCGCCTTTTTCCAGAACAAGGTCGTATCTGTCATATGTGGGCATAACGTGTTTGTTGAACTGTTCTATGGTGTTCATTTTATATCCTTTCCCCTCGTTTCTCAGCTGATTATCATTGTTCCTGCGCCTTCGTTGGTGAGGAGCTCTATCAGGATCGAGTGAGGTATTCTGCCGTCGATTATGTTTGCTTTGGAAACGCCTCGGCGCACTGCCTCAACACAGCAGTCTATCTTGGGTATCATTCCGCCTGAAACTATTCCCTGACGCTTGAGGTACGGCACTTCGCTCACTCCCACGGTATGAATGAGGGTGCTGTCGTCGTCCTTGTTTTCAAGAAGCCCTGCGATATCGGTCATAAGAATAAGGTTTACCGCTTTTATTTCCGCCGCTATCCTTGCCGCGGCGGTATCGGCGTTGATGTTGTATACCTGTCCGTCGCCGCCTGAGGCAACGGTGGATATTACGGGGATATAACCTTTGTCAAGGACGTCGTTTATCATCTGAGGATCAACTTTTGTTATCTCGCCAACAAGACCGAGCTCTGGGTCTTTTTGCTCAGCCTCGATCATATGACCGTCAAGCCCGCAAAGTCCTACCGCTTTGCCTTTGTGCAGATGCAAGAGGTCTACAAGATCCTTATTCACCTTGCCGCAAAGGACCATCTGAACGATGTCCATTGTTTCCTCGTCGGTGTAGCGCAAACCATTTACAAATCTGCTTTCCTTGCCTGTTTTTTTCAGCATGGCGTTTATCTCGGGTCCGCCGCCGTGGACAAGAACTATCCTTATTCCGACAAGGGACAAAAGGACGATATCGGACATTACCGCCTGCTTTAAGGCGTCATTTGTCATGGCGTTGCCGCCGTATTTTACAACTACTGTCTTGCCTGAATACTGCTGTATATAGGGCAACGCGTCGTTTAATATCTGCGCTCTGTCAAGATTCATCTTTTTTCTCCTCTCAGCTCCTGTATTCGGCGTTTATCTTTACATAATCGTATGTAAGGTCGCAGCCCCATGCGGTCGCCTCGCAGCTTCCTTCCGCAAGGTCGACTTCTATGGTTATTTCGTCTTCCGACAGTATTTTAAAGGCTGTGTCTTCGGAAAAATCCGTTCCCGAACCGTTTTCGCATACACGGATACTTCCCGCGCGGGAAACAAGATCCACCGATACTTTTGAGATGTCAAAGTCAGCGTCGGCGTAGCCTATGGCGCACAAAATTCGTCCCCAGTTGGCGTCGGCGGCAAATATCGCCGCTTTGAGAAGTGAGCTGTTTATTACTGATTTTGCTACGGTTTTTGCTGTTTTATCGTCGTGAGCGTTTTTCACCTTACATTCCATAAGCCTTGTTGCGCCCTCGCCGTCGCGGGCGGTCTCACGGGCAAGGTTCATCATCACGGCATAAAGCGCGTCTTTAAACTGTGAGTAAAGCTCATTCTCCGAGGTTATTTCGGTGTTTCCCGCGTGACCTGATGAAAGGAGAGTTACCATATCGTTGGTGGAGGTGTCGCCGTCTACGCTCACCATATTGTAAGTGACGTTGGTTACTTCTCTCAGCGCTTTTTCAAGCATTTCGGCGTTTATTGAAACATCTGTTGTTATAAAGGCGAGCATGGTAGCCATATTGGGATTTATCATTCCGCTGCCCTTGCTCATTCCGCCTAAATGACAGGTTTTTCCGTCAAGCTGAAATTCTACCGCAAACTGCTTTTGTCTTGTGTCTGTGGTCATTATGGCGGTGCAGGCGTCGTTGTTCCCTTTATCGGAAAGGGACTGTGCAAGAACGGGTATGCAGCGCTCAAAAGGCTCTATGGACAGCTTTTGTCCGATAACGCCTGTTGACGCTACGATAACGTCCTCTGCAGGAATGTTCAGCGCCTTTGCGGTAAGCATACAAGCCTGCTGTGCTATCTCAATACCGTTGGAATTGCAGGTGTTGGCGTTGCCTGAGTTCACTATGACAGCCTGTGCGGTATGGTCTGCTAAATGCTGCTTTGTCACCGTTATAGGTGCGCCCTGTACCTTATTCTGAGTGTAAAGGGCGGCGGCGGTGCATTTTACGTCGCAATAAATAAGCGCCATATCGTTTTTGGCGGAGTTCGGTTTTATATGAGCGTTTGTGCCTGCGGCTGAAAAGCCTTTTGCGGCACAGATCCCGCCGTCTGTATATTTAAAATCCTTATACTGTACCATTTTTGTTTCCTTTCTTTACAGCAAGCCTGTGGTCTCGTCTATGCCAAGCATTATGTTGAGGCACTGAACGGCGGCGCCGCTGGCTCCCTTGCCCAGATTGTCAAGACGGGAGGTGAGGACTATCCTGTCCTCGTTGCCGCAGACGAATATCTCCATTATGTTTTTACCGCTGAGGGTGTTTGCCGCAAGAAATCCGTCGGGGAGAAGGTCTTCTCCCATAAGAGCGGCGACCTTCATCATAGGCTGACCCGCGTAATGGGCTTTGTACATTTCCAAAATGTCGGCGGGTGTATAGCGCTTTTTCATAAGTCGTGAATAAAGGGGAACGGTAACGGTCATCCCGCTGTAAAAATCACAGATGAGAGGCACAAATACAGGCTTTTCCGCAAGTCCGCTTATCTGCTGCATTTCCGGCAGGTGCTTGTGCTGTTGAGTGAGGGCATACTGACGGGGGCTGTTGTATTCATTTGGTTTGTCTGCTCCCTCGTAAACCGCTATCGCTTTCTTTCCCGCCCCGCTGTATCCTGAGACCGCATAGCAGGTCACGGGATAATCGGGAGCGATGAAGCCGTTCGCCACAAGAGGATAAACAAGAGCCGCAAAGCCGCCTGCATAGCAGCCCGGAACTGCCACACGCTTAGAGTTTTTTATTTTCTCACGGTGAGTGGGTGAAAGCTCGGGAAAGCCGTATGCCCAATCGGGATTTGTTCTGTGGGCGGTAGAGGCGTCGATTATTCTGACGTTCGGGTTTGTCGCAAGAGATACCGCCTCTTTTGCCGCTGCGTCGGGAAGGCACAAAAATGTGAAATCGGACGCATTTATCAGCTTGGCACGTTCCGAAGGGTCTTTGCGCTTTTCCTCGTCTATTTCAAGTATTTCAAGGTCTGTGCGGTTTTGAAAACGCTCGTAAATTTTCAGTCCCGTTGTTCCCTCTTTGCCGTCAATGAATATTTTTGTCATTTCATTTTCTCCGTTATTTTTGTTGTATCAATTTTTCCACTTCTTTAACAGTCGGTGGGTAAAGAGCTATGGGAAATTTAGTGCAGGCAAGTCCTGCCACTGCACAGGCATATCTCACCGTGTCTTCGTCACTCATTTTGTTATAAAGAGCGTATATTGTTCCCGCCTTGAAGCTGTCTCCCGCACCGAGAGTGGAGATAATACCAAGAGAATAAGGCTTGAAGTATTTTGGCTTTTGACCTTTTCTGCCATATAAAAGCTCTTTTTCTCCTCTTGTAAAAATCACAAGTCCGTCAGTATTGTCGGTGTATGATCTGAAAAGCTCCTCAAGGTCGGTGTTGCCGTAACAGGTTTTCAGGAATTGGTGGGAAACGGCGTTTATTGCACAGTGGCGGTTCATAACGCTGTCATAAGTACAATCTATCGTAGCGTAGGGTTTGCTGTATTTCAGGCAAATCTCTGCGGATAAATCGGGGTAAAAGAAAGGGTCTATCCCCGCACATTCGCAATCTCTTATTGACGCTTCATTTGGCGGCTCATAGAAAGGTTTTCCGCTGCCGAACAATTTTTCCCATTCTCCGAAACAGGTTCGGGTGTTTTTGTCTATGATTATATAGTCGGTAACGCCGTCATAAGGCTTTGTTACAAGCTCTGAGATGTCGGCGTTTTTGCTGCCGAAATAATTCAATATGACATCTTTATTAAGTGAACCGAGGTGAGTTCCGCCTAACTTTACGTTAAGTCCCAGCGATAAGCAAACTGCAGCAGCTGTTCCCGTCTCTCCGCCTACAAGATGATATTTCTCCTTAATCTCCGCTTGACCGTCAGGAGCAGGAAAGCTGCCCTTCAGCAAAAAGCTTTGTGTGGAAATTATCATTCCGTACATATAGACAAAGTTATTCATCAAGCGCTCCTCTGACATCGGCTATCTGCTTTTTCACACTTTCGGGGGAAGGTCCGCCGTAGGAAATGCGGCTGTTCACGCAGGTGTCAAGGTTTATGGCGTCGTACACGTCAATGTCGAAAAGCTCACTGCGGGAGCGGTAATCCTCTATGGGAAGGTGTTCAAGGTCGGTCTTTTTCTCTATGCAAAGGGCGACAAGTCCGCCTGTTATCTTATATGCGTCGCGGAAAGCCATTCCCTTTTTAACAAGATAATCGGCGCAGTCGGTGGCGTTTATGAAGCCTTTTGCGGCAGCGTTCCTCATATTTTCCCTGTAAACGGTCATAGTCTGAAGCATGGGGATAAAGGTGGAAAGGCACAGCTTTACGTTGTCTATGGCGTCGAAAATCGCCTCCTTATCCTCCTGCATATCCTTGTTGTATGCAAGGGGAAGTCCTTTCATCATTGTAAGAAGGGTCATATTGTCGCCGATAACACGTCCGCACTTTCCTCTTACAAGTTCAGCTATGTCGGGGTTTTTCTTCTGTGGCATTATGCTGGAGCCTGTTGCAAAGGCGTCGTCAAGCTCGATAAACTTAAATTCCCAGCTGCACCAAAAAATTATCTCCTCGGAAAAGCGGGAAAGGTGGGTCATTATTATGGATATAGCGCTTGCAAGCTCTATGCAGAAATCACGGTCTGATACGCCGTCAAGGGAATTTGCGGTGGGACAGTCAAAGCCTAAAAGCTGTGATGTGAGCTGTCGGTCTATGGGATAGGTGGTTCCCGCCAAGGCTCCGCTGCCCAAGGGGCATTGGTTCATACGGCGGGCGGCATCGTTCAGGCGGCTTATGTCACGCAAAAACATCTGAGAGTATGCCATAAGATGATGTCCGAAGGTTATGGGCTGAGCTCGCTGGAGATGAGTGTAGCCCGGCATTATCGTATCGGTATTCTGCTCCGCTGTGTCACAGAGGACGGTTATAAGCTGTTTCAGCAAAGCCTTTATTTCTTCCGTTTCGTCACGGAGATAAAGGCGAATGTCAAGAGCTACCTGATCATTGCGGGATCGGGCGGTATGCAGTCGTTTTCCTGTTTCGCCGATACGCTGTGTGAGGACAGCCTCTATGAACATATGAATGTCCTCGGCGGTGGGGTCTATCTTCAGCGCTCCGCTTTCAAGGTCAGTAAGGATATTTTCAAGCTCCGCTATTATCTTTTTGCTGTCCTTGGCGGAAATTATCCCTGCTTTGCCCAGCATTTCAGCGTGAGCGATACTGCCCTTTATGTCCTGCCTGTACATTCTGCTGTCAAAGGAAACGGAAGAATTAAAAGCGTTTACGCCGCTGTCCACTTCCTTGGAAAATCTTCCCGCCCACATTTTTTCTGACATAGCTGTGTTCCTTTCCTTAATAAAAGGTAGATAATTTTTCAAAAAAGTTTAAGCGGAGAAGCCTCCGCTTAAAGCATTATTTCTTGTTTCTCTCAGCGTCAAGCAGCGCTTTTACCTTGATAGGCAGACCGAACAGGTTGATAAAGCCTTCGCTGTCCTTATGGTCGTATACGTCGTCCTCGCCGAAGGAGGCGAAATCCTCACTGTAAAGAGTGTAGGGAGAAGTTACGCCTGCGTTGATTATATTGCCCTTATAGAGCTTCAGTCTTACTTCGCCTGTGCAGGTCTCCTGAGTTTTGTCAACAAATGCGTCCATAGCCTCTCTGAGAGGAGTGTACCACTGACCGTTGTATACAAGGTCTGCGTATTTCTGAGCAAGTCCAGCTTTGTAGTGCTGAGTTTCCTTGTCGAGGCAGATGGTTTCAAGGACTTCGTGAGCGTGGTAAAGGATAGTGCCGCCCGGAGTTTCGTATACGCCTCTTGACTTCATTCCCACAAGACGGTTCTCAACTACGTCGAAAAGTCCTATGCCGTTTTCGCCGCCCAGCTTGTTCAGCTTTTTGATAAGAGTTACGCCGTCTGTTTTTTCTCCGTCAAGAGCAACGGGTATTCCCTTTTCAAAGGAAATGGTGATGTAGGTGGGCTTGTCGGGCGCAGCTTCGGGAGATACGCCAAGCTCAAGGAATCCCGGCTTGTTGTACTGAGGCTCGTTAGCGGGATCCTCAAGGTCAAGTCCCTCATGAGAAAGGTGCCAGAGGTTCATATCCTTGGAATAGTTGGTTTCTCTCGTTATTTTAATGGGTACGTTGTGAGCCTCGGCATAATCTATTTCCTGATCTCTGGAACGAAGATCCCATATTCTCCAGGGAGCGATCACTTTTATATCGGGGGCGAGCGCCTTTATTGTAAGCTCAAAACGAACCTGATCGTTGCCCTTGCCTGTGCAGCCGTGGCAGATAGCGTCGGCGTTCTCTTTTCTCGCGATCTCGACTATCCTTTTTGCGATAGGAGGTCTTGCAAAGGAAGTTCCCAGAAGATACCCCTCGTATTTTGCGCCCGCTTTCAGCGTGGGGAAAATAAAGTCGTTCACAAATTCTTCCTGTATGTCCTCTATGTACAGCTTGGAGGCGCCTGTTTTCTTTGCTCTTTCCTCCAGTCCGTCAAGCTCTGCGTCCTGCCCTACGTTTCCCGCTACGCAGATAACTTCGCAGCCGGGGTAATTCTCATGCAGCCAAGGAATGATTATTGAAGTGTCAAGTCCGCCTGAATACGCAAGTACGATCTTTTTTATTTCTTTTTCCATAACTAAACTCCTGTTTAAAAAATTTTCTTTATACATTATACAGCATTTAACGCGATTGTCAAGGGGTTTAATGCAATTTTATGAATATTATGCAGTATATTTTGAATATTTTATGAATATTTTGCATATTTTGAATTTTTTTATTTTTTATTGACTGTTCCCGCGTTCACTGATATAATAATAAATGAACGAAATTTGTCGTTTGAAAGGATATTGTGTTATGAACCTCCATGACAAGCTTGAAATACTGCTCCACAGAAAAGGTTACAAGAAAACGGAATTTGCCGAAAAGATGGGCATTACATACCGCGCCTTCGCAAACTATCTTTCGGGCGCAAGAAAGCCGAGACGGGCGATCCTCGGAAGAATGGCGGAAGAGCTTGAGGTGACGCCTGAGTTTTTGATGGACGACAGAAAAAACATTGTTCTGAACAGCGAAGAGCGGTTTTTATACGAAGCGTCGGAGGAAAGCGCTGAAATAGACGACGCTATGGAGCTGCTGAAACAGGCAAGGACGCTTCTAAACGGAAGCGGGCTTACCGCTGAGGATAAGCAGGGGCTGTTCTCCTGCTTCACGGAGATCTATTTTGACGCAGTGAACAAAGAAAAACAATAATATGATCAAACAAAATAAGCCGACATAGTTTTGTCGGCTTATTTTAATATTATAATGTTTTTCAGCTTTTCAAAGCGACTTCGCCTGTTTTGATCTGAAGCCTGAGCTTGTCCGAAATAAGAGCGATAAATTCGGAGTTGGTAGGCTTGCCCTTGGTGTTGCGTATTGTATAGCCGAAGTAGGAGTTAAGAACGTCTACATCTCCTCTGTCCCATGCAAGCTCTATCGCGTGCCTTATCGCGCGCTCAACTCTTGAGGAGGTCGTCCTGAATTCAGCCGCAACAGTAGGATAAAGCTGTTTCGTTATGCTGTTTATCATCTCGTTGTTTTCAACACACAGCATTATGGCGTATCTTAAAAAGTGATAGCCTTTGATGTGAGCAGGTATGCCTATCTGGTGTATTATGTCGGTTACTATACATTCAAGGTCCTGCTGACGAGACGGTTCTTTTATAAATCTGTCAAAGTCTATGTCTGATGTTTTCCTGTCCTGTGTGTCGGACTCCGCTATCCTTCTCATAAGCTCCGAGGGTTCAAAAGGCTTTACCATAAATGCTGAAGCTCCGAGATATAAGGCTTCTTCCTCCAGCACGGGCATAGGGTGATCGGCGGTTATGATGACCGTCGGAAGCTCGCCAAGCTTTTTCAGCTCCCTTATCAAGCCAATAGAATCAAGACCGGGCATTTTAGCCTCGATGATGAGTATGTCGGGCATGGAATATTCCTTCACATACTGAAGGAGTGTAAGACCGTTGGGTTTTCTTGTAACTGCAAAGGCGCCTGCTGTTTTCAGCATATTAGCCCATGCTATCCCCTGATCGGGGATATCGTTTCCGATCAGAACTTTAGAGCTGCTCATAGATGTCTCTCCTTTTATGGGAATAATGTACGATAATATGTCGCAATATGATGATAGCATAATATATTGAAAAATACAAGAGTTTTTTTGAAAAAATACAAAAAATAATGAAAGTGGATTTTAAGAGGCAAAGAAAGGAGTCGGAAGAAAAAGCAGCGACGATAAAAATGTATAATAAGCTTATAAAACGGCAAAACAGCCATAAAAACGAAGAGGAAGGCAACAGTCTGTCGAAATATATCGCAATAAGGAGAAAAACGCCCGACAACTGCAATTCAAGCAAAAATCGGCAATTTTTTCGATTTATTTTTGCTTTGTAATACAATTGCATGCTATTTTAAATTTTTTCGCGTTTTTGGGGGATTTAAAACCGTAATCGGAAATTAAACAAGAAATCTGAAAACATTCGGGAAAACCGCAAAGACCGCTGCTGCAAAAAGCAATCTTGACACAAAATAAATGTTGTGTTACAATAAAATCATTCCAAGAAGGTGAGGCTTATGAAAGAAAGAATACTATTCTGGCTTCTTGCCGCAATTTTTGTTATATCTTGCATATGCTTGCTTTTGTTCAGTGAAATGAAGCGAAGAACAGAGACGATATATATCAGGGAGATAACCGCAGAAGCGTCTGTTGAAGAAATGGCAGAGCATAAAACAGAAGAACAGCAGGAAAAGAACAGAGTGCCTGAAAATGAAAAGGTAAACATAAACACGGCTTCATCTGAAGAGCTGGCAGAGCTTCCGGGAATAGGCGAAACGATAGCGCAGCGGATAATCGAATACCGAGAGGAAAACGGCGGATTTGATTCCGTTGAGGAGATAATGGACGTCAGCGGTATCGGAGAAGGGAAATTTGCCGACATCAAAGACTACATAACGACAGGAAACTGAAATCAAATATAAATCAGCAGAACATATATCCGTGAAAGGAATCGTTATGAAAATGGATATAGAAGAAACTCTTGCTCACATCGCGTTCAACAACAGAGAATATATGATAACGCACCTTCCTTACGAGCGTGAAATGGCGTTTTATCAAAGTATCCAGATGGGAAATGTGGAAGAGACAAAGCGCCTTTTCAAGCCTCTTTGCGGCGAAGGCTTCGGAAAGCTCAGCGATGATCCGCTGCGTAATCTGAAATATCATTTTATTATTACGATAGCTTTTATCACAAGGTACTGCATTGAGGGCGGAATGGAAATGGAAACCGCATATAATCTCAGCGATGTTTATATAAGACATATAGACAAGTGCAATACCGAGGAAGAAATACATGCGATCCATCGTCAATCCGTTGAGGACTACGCCAAACGAATGCACGCGATAGTAAAGCATGAGCTTTATTCAAAGCCTGTCGCTTTATGTCTTGACTATATCTACAACCACCTTCACAGCAAGATCACCCTGAAGGAGCTGTCAGAAGCGGCGGGGCTGAGCGAATCCTACCTCTCAAAGCTGTTCAGGAAAGAGCTTGGCGTCACCGTGTCACAGTATATTTCTCAGAAAAGGATAGAGGCGGCGGAAAACCTGCTTAAATATTCCGACTATTCCTGCATAGAAATATCGAACTATCTTTGCTTCAACTCTGAAAGCTATTTTATTCAGGTCTTTAAATCCTACACAAAATTGACGCCGAAAGAATATCGGAACAAATTCTTCAGAACACGTTGGGGCGACAAAGAAGATGTTGAAGCAAAAAAGTGATATAAAAAATATTATTATGATATAGATAAGGTGCTTTTCATTGTAAAATATAAGGTAAAGGGTAAAAACCCAAAAATCAAGAAAGGACAATGTATCATGAAAAAAGCAAAAATTTTTGCAGGAATTGCAGCAGCTGCAGCCGCAGCAATGGCAATCTCCACCATGGCATCTGCTTACACTTTGGACAAGAACCTTGGTAAAAACTGGAGCCTTAACTGCCAGATCCCCGCATCTGAATTCGCTGATCTCACTGCTGACTCCTATGTAACGATCACATTTACTCCTGATCAGGAAGAGGAAGAATACTGGTCGATCAAGCCTATGGATTCAACTTGGGCATTTATCGATCCCAACGGCGAAGGCGGTCCCGAACTTGCTGAAGGAAAAGACGCTTACCCCGTTGAAAAAGATTGGACATCAATCTCCTTCAAGGTTCCCGCTGATTACCTTGACTCCATAAAAGAGGGCGGAATGATAATCATCGGACACAGCATTTATCTGAATGAAATGACCATTTCTGACGAAGCACCCGCTGCAAGCGAAGCTCCCGCAGGTGAAGCAGGCGATACTTCAGCTCCTACCGCAGGCGATAAAGGAGCCGCTGATACAGGCGTTGAAGGCGTAGCAGTTGTTGCTGGTCTTGCAATACTGGCTGTCGGCGCGATCGCAGTTGCAAAGAAAAGAAACTGAGAGACATAAAAAATAAGGTTTACCTCCAAATATAATAACACCCCGCTGATCACACGGCGGGGTTTTTATATGCGGATTTGAAATGTTCAGGGGAAGGTAAAGATAGTAGACTGTGCTTTATCAGATGACAGAGAGCTGTGTCATTCAATCTGTGTTTTATCAGAATATGGCAGAGAGCTGAGGCGTTCATTGTGTACAGCGTGTATCGTATACAAATACTGCAAGGAGACGTTGATATCGTCGTAATGCCGCGCAGGGTCTTTTGCTAAATAAAATAGGAAAACCGCCACTTTACAGAGGCGGTTTTCCGTTTGGAGAAGAAAATGATAAATGAAAACTTAAAGAGCGTAAGAATTATTCAAGAACCTGATTTGCTTTATCAATTTCAGCCTGTACGCTGTTGAATATCTCTTCTCTTGTCTGTATCCAGGAAACAGCGTTGTGATATGAATCCTTGGAAGGATTGTCAAGAGCGTCGAACAATTCATCGGAAATGCCGGTATAAAATTCAAATACAGGATGTTCTTCAAGCATATCGTAAAGGGTCTGTCTCATTTCCCACATATCTTCGGTCCAGCCGTATTCATTGAAGTACTGTTCCTTTGTGATCTGTTCAGCTTCTTCGCTTCCCTGAGCTGCTGCTTCACAATAGAGGTAGCATGCAACACCTTCGGGGTTGGGAGCGCCTGAAACGAGCATATAACCGTTTACTCTTGCGGGAATGTAATAATCGTCAACATAAGGGCATTTAGGCATGGGGACAAATCCTATATCCTTAACCTCGCCGTAGTTCTTCAGACCGTAATCAGTATCAACTTCGGTAAGAGCCCAGAAGCCGCAGGGGAAGAACAAGGTCTTTCCAAGTCCTACATTCGAGGCATTTGCAACCCAGCCGTAATCCCATACAGGATAAGCCATTTCTTCCTTACGGATATTGTAAACAAAGTCCTGAGCCTGCTCAAGGAGCCCGTCTCTAAGATTGTTCACTACTTTTCCGTCCTGCATTCCTACATAAGGAACACCGGTAGTTGCGGAAAAGCCCTTTACTACCCACCAGCCGTCGGTAGCATAGTAGCCTTCGCCCTGTGCGCAGAACTTATTCATCATATCCTTGCAGGTATCCCAGTTCCAATTGTCTTCGGCAAGAAGGTCGATAGGATCGGGAAGACCGTTTTCCTCAACGATCGCTCTGTTGTAGATCATCAGAACGTCAACTTCAGCGCCGACAGCGCCTACATAATGCTTTCCGTTGAATATGAAAGGCTCGTTAAGGTCGCTCAGATCGCTCCACCACTCGTCGTCATAATCAATGTAATCATCAAGAGGCTGGAACATCTTGGATATCGCGCCCTTGGGGAATGCGTCCATATCACCTGCGGAGAAGAAGTCGGGAGCATCTCCTGTTGAAATAAGCGTTGCAAGTCTGCTGTATCTGTCGGCGTCGGGAACGGTTATGTCTTCGATCTCACCGCCAAATCTCGTCTGGAAAAGCTCCAGCGCAACGTCCTTATTTTTGCCCTTAGCAGGGTTTCTCGGCCATGACGCAAGGAAAGTTATTTTTTTATTCTCCAGTTCGTAATCTTTTACTTTGATCTCTTCTACCTGACTTTGCTGTTCTTCAGCCATGGTAGAAGGAACGGGCGTAGTCTGCGAGGTAACTACGTTACCGCCGACATTGCCGCCTGACGGATTGCCGCCTTCATCACCTGAGCAGGCTGTGAGCATGCTCGCCGCGAGCAATACCGCGGCAGCCGCAGTAAGTGTTCTTTTCTTGTTCACAAGTATTTCCTCCTTTTAATATTTTTACACGTCAAGGTGTACTTTTTGATACTTTACATTTTACCTTATAAAGTAATTTTTACATATCATTTTTTTGCTTTTTGTATAATTTTTTTGCTATATAAATATTCTTCTGACAATAAAGCGCTTTATCACTCATCAAAAGGCGTAAATTTTATCCACTGATACTCGGCGGTAAGGGGAAGCTGCGAATCGTCAAACGCGTTGAGCCAGCCGTCCACGCCTGTCCCGCACCATGCGTTCATCATTATCTTGCTTTCCGTTACGGGGATATTTTCTGTCACGCTGTGGACTTCGGCGCCGTCCACGAACCAGATTATCCTGTCCTTATGCCATTCAAAAGCATATGTGTGAAAATTAGCCGCCGAATCAAAGCCCAGGTCGTATAAATACTCGTGATTTCCCTGTCCATCGGTAAAATAGTTGAACTGTACCTTGGTAGTGTCTTTTCCCAGTATCTCAACGTCTATCTCGTCCCACGGATTGTTGTCGGAAGATCCTGTATATGTAAAGAATGAGGATACGACTCCGTCGTTCTTTATTGCTTTCATGCTGACTTCATATCTGCCGTAGCCGTAAAAATCCTTACTTCTGAACTCGCCGCCTGAATACGGAACTCCTCCTGACGGAGCAGGGTCGTTGTCAATAATAAGCTGCATCTTTCCGTTTTCATAAGTGACATTGTCCGCATGCCACGTTACATTGAACATGCTTCCGTTGCACCAGCCGTCCGCACATTCAAAGTCCTCAGGCTTTCCGTTTTTAAAATCAACGTAAACGGAGCCTTCGGGCATTGATTCGGCAGGTTGTGCCGAGCAGGATGAAAAAAACAGAACAGGAACTAAAGCTGCTGCCAAAAAAGCTGTTTTCATTTATATATCACCTCCATATTTATTGCTTTTATTATAGTTATTTGAATGTGGAAATAATATAAAAATACTGACTTTTATATCAAAAAAACATTAAAATAATATGTCTTCAAATAATGAATATTTGATAAAAAAAATAAATATATGATATATTCATATATTTATTTATGATATATTTTTATTAAAATTTACAGAAAAAGAAAGGCGGGATTTACTGTGTTAAAGGACAAAGGCTTCAAAAAGGGGATAAATCTGGGAGGCTGGCTCTCGCAGTGCGATTACAGCGAAGACAGGCTGAACAATTTCATCACCGAAAAGGATTTTGAGAAAATCGCTTCCTGGGGACTGGATCATGTAAGGATCCCCATAGATTACAATGTTCTTGAAAATGATGACGGGACTTTCAAAGAGGACGGATTTGAACATATCTCAAAGGCTCTGAGCCTTGCGGAAAAATACGGTCTTAAAGCTGTTATCGACCTACATAAAACAGCGGGATTTTCTTTTGACTGGCAGGAAAACGAAAGCGGGTTCTTTGAGAACGAACAGCTTCAGCAGCGGTTTATCCGCCTTTGGGACGAGATCGCAAAACGATTCGGCAAATATTACGAAACCGCGATATTTGAGCTTCTCAACGAAATAACCGAGAAGCATTACATAGACACATGGAACAGAGTATCCTGCGAATGTATAAAAAAGATAAGAGAAAACGCGCCCGATACCATGATACTGATAGGCGGATACTGGAACAACAGCCCTGTGGCGGTGAAAGACCTTGATGACCCGATAGACGATAAGATAATATACAGCTTTCACTGCTATTCTCCGCTTGAATTCACTCATCAGAAGGCCCCGTGGGTAAGGGAAATAGACCAGAATGCGGAATATTCGTTTGACGACCTTAAGATAACTCCTGAACTCTTTGAAAAGGAGTTTGAGCCTGCAATAAAAAAGGCAAAGGAATGCGGAGCGGATATATACTGCGGAGAATACGGCGTCATTGATACAGTCGGTCCCGAAGATACGCTGAAATGGTTCAAGGCAATAAACAGCGTATTTGAAAAGTATGATATATCGAGAGCCGCATGGAGCTACAAAGAGATGGATTTCGGGCTGTCGGACGAACGCCTTGACGCTGTTCGCGATGAGCTTATAAAATATCTTTAATCAAAAAATCCTTCAGATGATATCTGAAGGATTTTTTCTGATGTTTTTTCGTAAAGCTTTCAGCTTGCGTTTTTCTTGGTGCTTTTTTTCAGGAGCCCGGGCTTCTTTCCGTGTATGCGCTGAGGCTGAGTTCCGTTTTTAACGTTATCGGCGGTAACCACGACCTTTGTTATACTGTCGTCAGACGGAGCCTCGAACATTATCTGAGAGAGAATATCTTCCAATATAGTGCGCAGACCTCTCGCGCCTGTTTTGCGCTCAACAGCCTTTCTTGCTATTTCATGAAGCGCTTCGGTATCTATCTCCAGATCTATGCCGTCAAGGCCGAACATATAAACATACTGCTTTACAAGAGCGTTTTTAGGCTCTACCAATATCTTTACGAGTGCGTCTTCGTCAAGCTCGTCAAGGACGGTAACGATGGGTAGTCTTCCCACAAGCTCAGGTATAATGCCGAATTTTACAAGATCCTCAGGGGCCACCTGATGGAACGCTTCGGAAAGGGTGTGTTCCTTACGGCTTTTCAGTTCCGAGCCGAAGCCGAGCGCCGATGAATTAAGACGTGAAAGTATGTTTTTCTCTATACCGTCAAACGCGCCGCCGCAAATGAAAAGAATATTCTTCGTGTCTATCTGTATAAATTCCTGATTGGGATGCTTTCTGCCGCCCTGCGGGGGAACATTGGATATAGTACCCTCAACTATTTTCAAAAGAGCCTGCTGAACGCCTTCGCCGCTGACATCACGGGTTATCGAAGTATTTTCCGAGCGGCGGGATATTTTATCTATCTCATCAATATAGATTATTCCCTTTTCAGCCGCTTCGATATCAAAATCAGCCGCCTGTATCAGGCGAAGAAGCACATTTTCAACGTCCTCGCCAACATAACCTGCCTGAGTCAAGGTCGTGGCGTCGGCTATGGCAAATGGAACGTTCAATATCTTTGCAAGAGTCTGCGCCAGCATTGTCTTTCCAACACCTGTTGGACCGAGCAGCAAGACGTTGCTCTTTTGAAGCTCGATCTCCCTGCTTTTGTCGTTTTCGGAAAGAACACGCTTATAGTGGTTATAAACAGCAACGGAGAGGACTTTTTTCGCTTCCTCCTGACCGATGATATATTCGTCAAGGATAGCCTTTATTTCGGCAGGCTTCAGCAGATCGTCCTTTTTCAGCTTTCCGTTTCCGCGGGGTTCAGACAAAAAATGCTCGTCCCGTTCGGGAATGTCGCCTTCCTCAAGAAGCATGTTATATGATGCAATAACACATTCGTTGCAGATAACACCGTTTTTGCCCACCAGCATTCTGGAGACATATCCCTCGGTCTTTCCGCAGAAATTACATTTTAACATATTTCAGATAGTTCCCTCTGCGCTTAACGCTTTTCGTATATCTTATCGACTATTCCGTATTCAAGAGCTTCCTGAGCCGTCATGTAATGGTCGCGGTCGGTATCCGCGATTATCCTTTCAAGAGGCTGACCCGTCATTTCGGAAAGCATACGGTTCATCTTGTCTTTTACATAGATGATATGCTTCGCAACAATGTCGATGTCGGAAGCCTGCGCTCTTCCCGTTCCGCCTGAAGGCTGATGTATAAGCACTTCGGAATTGGGAAGGCAGATACGCTTGCCTTTTGTTCCAGCTGCAAGGAGAAATGCGCCCATAGACGCCGCCATGCCCATGCAGATAGTGGAAACGTCACACTTTATATACTGCATGGTATCGTAAATAGCCATACCGTCGGTGATAGAGCCGCCGGGACTGTTGATATAAAGCTGAATGTCCTTATCGGCGTCCTGCCCCTCAAGGAAAAGAAGCTGTGCCACAACAAGACTTGCGGTAACGGAATTCACTTCCTCATGAAGCATAACGATACGGTCGTTGAGAAGTCTTGAATAAATGTCATAGGCGCGCTCGCCGTGTCCCGTCTGTTCAATGACGGTAGGCACAAGGCTCATATAATCCATAAGTCGTTCCTTTCTGTCAGATAAAATTACGCTTTAACACTGTCCTTTACAATGTTGAATGCTTTTTCTACCTTTATATCCTCGGAGAGAGCCTCTTCGGATATGAGCTTCTTGACCTGCTCTACGTCCATCTTGTGTTCTTCAGCAAGATCGGTGTAGTGCTTTTCCAGCTCTTCTTCAGTCGCCTCAATGTTCTCAAGGGCAGCTATTTTTTCAAGAGCAAGTCTGAGCTTTACTCTCTTTACGGCGGAATCGCGGAAGTTCTCTCTGAACTGCTCGATGGTGGAGCCTGTGTACTTGAGATAATCCTTTACGGTTATGCCCTGATATCTGTTGTTGTACTCCCAGTCGCGGATCATATCGTTTATGCTGTTCTCGTACATTACTTCAGGGATCTCGCCCTCCACCTTTTCTATAAGGGTGTTGTTTATGTCGGTCTCAAACTTCATATCCGCTTCATGCTGAGCCTGTTCCTCCAGCTTCTTCTTTTGGTCGGCTTTCAGCTCGTCAAGGGTATCAAATTCGCTTACGTCCTTAGCAAATTCGTCGTCAAGGTCGGGCAGCTCCTTGCCCTTTATCTCGTGGAGGAGGCACTTGAACACTGCGGGCTTGCCTGCAAGCTCCTCAGCGTTGTAGTCTTCGGGGAATGTAACGTTTACGTCAAAGGCTTCGCCGATGTTCTTGCCCTCTATCTGCTCCTCAAATCCCGGGATAAATCTGCCGCTGCCAAGCTCAAGGCTGTACTTCTCCGCTTTGCCGCCCTCGAACGCCTTGTCGTCAACAAAGCCCTCAAAGTCGAATACAACGGTGTCGCCCTTTTGTGCTGCTCTGTCGTCAATGTCGATTATGCGGGCGTTTCTGCTGCGCATAGTTTCGATGGACTTGTCAACGTCCTCATCGGTAACAGTTTTGACCTCTTTTGCTATATTTAATCCTTTGTAATCGGAAATATTTATTTCGGGCTTGGTGGTGAACTCCGCCTTGAAGGAAACGCCCTCCTCCTTGCCGACGGCGGTAACTTCTATTTTGGGAATGTCTACAACTTCAAGTCCCAGTTCTTTTATAACGCCGTCAATTGTGTTTCTGTAAATTGCATTTATGGCGTCGTCATAGAAAACGCCTTCACCGTAATGAGTTTCTATCATCTTTCTGGTGGCTTTGCCCTTGCGGAAGCCGGGAACGGTTATGTTCTTTCTCTTTTTAAGAAACGCTTCCTGTACCGCAGCCTCAAATTCCTCGGGGCTGTTCTTGAATTCCACCTCTACGGTGTTGGTAGCTGTTTTGTTATTGCTGATTATTTCCATTTTATTTTCCTCCGTTTTTACAGTCAGATTATATTATAGCATATATCATTGTGGATTTCCAGTGTTTTTGTATATTTTTTCTAATTTTTTACAGGCACAGGGGTAAATTTGACACAGTCGCATGACGCGATATGATAATTTATACCGTCATGCTCGCCGATAAAGGCTTTTTTCACCGCCGCTCCGTGGACGTGTCCGTAGTAGCAGTCGGTGATCCCGTGCTTTTTCATCACTTCTATGATATAAAAATTTTTTTCATCTCCGAATATGGGCGGGTAATGGATAAAAACAACGGGCGTTCCGCCAAGCTTTTCCGCTTCGGCTATCGACATTTCAAGTCTTCCCGCCTCGCGGTTCAGTAGCTTTATGTCGAACGGCTCGCTGTCGTCGTTTATCCAGCCTCTTGTGCCGCATATCGCTGTTCCGTCCGCAAGGTATGCATTGTTATGGAGTATTTTTATCCTGTCAAAGCCGCAGCTTTCAAGAAAAGAGTCCATTTTTGCCTTTGTGGTCCACCAGTAGTCGTGATTGCCCTTTATGAAAATTTTATTGCCGTGAAGCTCGTTGTTGATGAAAGCAAAATCCTTTTGAGTGTTCTGAAGGGACATTGCCCAGGAAATATCGCCGTTTATCACAACGGTGTCCTCCTCAGTCACAAGAGCGTTCCAGTTTTCCTTTATTCTTTCAACGTGATTGCTCCAGCCTTTGAATATGTCCATAGGCTTATCCGTACCGAAAGACAGGTGCAGGTCGCCTAAAACGTATAAACTCAACTTATCACCTTACTTTTTCAGGAAGTCAAGCACTGCCTTGGGCATTTCGGAGCGGTCTATAACGCCCTTGAAACGCACCGCCTTGTTCTTTGTGGCGGCAAGAGGCTGAGGTATCGTCGTGCCTGTCATCTCTTCCAGTTTTTCGATTATCGCAAATTCGTCAAGCCCTGCAGCGTCGCCCTTTAAGGCGTCAAATACCGCTGCGCCGAATTTATAGGGATTTGCGGTGGAGGCTATCAGGGTCTTGGTGTTGTCGCCCGTTGCTTTTTTGTAGTCGTTGTATACCTTGTAGGCAACGGCGGTGTGGGTGTCCATAAGGTAGGAATAGCTGTCAAAGCAGTCCTTTATCGCCGCCTTTGTTTCCCGGTCGTTGCAGCAGCCTGCGCAGAAAAGCTCCTGTATCTTTGCCTTGACGTCGTCGGTGACTTCATATCTTCCCTCGGTCTTGAGAGAGGTGAACCATTTGTTGATAAGCTGGGTGTTTTCACCTGAAAGATGATACAAAAGGCGTTCAAGGTTGCTGGAGATCAAAATATCCATTGAGGGGGAAACGGTGGTGTAGAAGGGTCTGTTGCGGTCGTAAACGCCTGTGTTTATGAAATCCGTCAGGATATTGTTTGCGTTGGAGGCGCATATCAGCTTGTTTACGGGAAGTCCCATTTCCTTGGCATAGTAGGCGGCAAGAATGTTGCCGAAATTGCCTGTGGGGACTACTATGTTTATCTTCTCGCCGTACTCTATTTCACCGTTCTTAACAAGCTCGGCGTAGGCGGAGATGTAGTAAACTATCTGAGGGGAAAGTCTGCCCCAGTTTATTGAATTGGCGCTGGAAAGGACTATGTTCGCACTGTCAAGCTGTTCTATTATCTCCTTGTCGGTGAAAATTGCCTTTACACCGTTCTGGCAGTCGTCAAAGTTGCCCTTTACGGCGCAGACGAACACGTTATTTCCCTCCTGAGTAGCCATCTGGCGCTTTTGCATATCGCTGACGCCGTCCTCGGGGTAAAAAACGGTTATGGTAGTTCCCTCCACGTCTTTAAAGCCTTCAAGAGCGGCTTTTCCTGTGTCGCCCGAAGTTGCTACAAGAATTGCTATATCCTTGTCGGGAATGGTCTTTTTTGCGGAGGTGGTGAGCAGATAAGGCAGAATTTGCAGAGCCATATCCTTGAATGCGCAGGTGGGACCGTGCCACAGCTCAAGAATGTATGTTCCCTGCAAAAGGTGGGATATCTCCGCAATATTTTCCGTGTCGAAATTGTCGGCGTAGGCGTTGTTTACACAGTAGCGTATTTCCTCATCGGTAAAATCCGTCAGAAACAGCTTGAAAATATCAAAGGCTCTGTCGGCGTAGGATTTTTCGCAGAGGGCTTTCACAAAATCCCCGTCTATCCTCGGCAGGCTTTCGGGAACGAAAAGTCCGCCCTCGGGGGACAAGCCCTGTGCTATCGCCTGAGCGCTTGTAATGCTGACGTCATTGTTTCTGGTGCTTTTATAGTTCATATTTTCCGTCCTTTCAGCTATATATCCATAGCGGTAAAATCCGACTTATAATACTCTATTTCCAATATCTGCGGGATTTTTTCATTCGTCACAGTGACATATGCCACGTCAAAGCGTGTGTACAGGTCAAGCTCTGTATGCTCGCTCATATATTCCTCGGCGGTGAGGATAATGCGGCGCTTTTTCGTTTTGTTCACTGCGCCTGTTCCGTCCTCCAGCGCGCCGAATTTGCGGGCCTTGACCTCAACAAATGCGGCGGTGTCGCCGTCTTTTGCTATAATATCTATCTCGCCGCACCGCTTGCGGTAATTTCTGGCAAGTATCTCGCAGCCCTGCTTTTCAAGATATTCACATACTGCGTCCTCGCCCGCTTTGCCTCTGGCGGCGCTTTTCTCGTTGCCGTACATATCACTTTCCGCCTTTGTATTCGGGGAATTTTCCCAGCTTTGCCTCCTGCTTTTTCAGGAACGAACGCCTGTGAACGGGGGTTATCCCGTACTTTTGCAGGGCGGCGATATGCGCCGCAGTGCCGTAGCCTTTGTGAGCGGAAAAACCGTATTCGGGATATTCCCTGTCAAGCTCGTTCATATAGCGGTCACGGCTCACCTTGGCAAGAATGCTGGCGGCGGCTATGCTTGCGGATTTGCTGTCGCCCTTTACTACGGTTTCGATTTGGCAAGGGAGTGGAGGGAGCCTGTTCCCGTCAACAAGGGCAAGTTCAGGCGCTGTCTGCAAGCCTTGAAAGGCTCTTTCCATGGCAAGAAAGGTGGCTTGGAGAATGTTGAGCTGTTCTATCTCCTCCACCTCGGCATAAGCGACCGAATATGCAGATGCCTTGGAGATTATCTCGTCAAAAAGCTGTTCACGCTTTGCTTCGGACAGCTTTTTGCTGTCGTCAAGTCCCTCTATGAAAACATCGTCGTCAAAAATCACCGCCGCGGCGTAAACTCTGCCCACCCACGGACCTCGTCCCGCCTCGTCGATACCGCATACAATGCCGTTTTCAGCTCGTTTGTTTTTGTCAAATTCAAAGCGTTCCTCACATTGGAGGTGTTTCAAGAGTGATCTTTCCAATTTTACCGCTCCTGTAATCGTCAAGTAATGCCGCAGCCGCACGCTCGGTATCAGGCTCTCCTCCCGATACCAGCATACCTCTCGCCTTTGCTATCAGCTCGGTGGCTCTGCCTTCGGAAAAGTCCGTTCCGTAACGCTCTTTGAGGCGGGAGGGATAGTGTTCGCTCAGATAACGTCCAAGGCTGTCCGCAAGGGCTTCTGCGTCTATAACGTCGTCCTTTATCGCTCCTGTAAAGGCGAGCCTTTCGGCGGCGTTCTTGTCGTCAAATTTCGGCCAGAGGATACCGGGAGTGTCAAGAAGCTCCACCTCTTTGTCGATAGTCACCCACTGCTTCCCCCGTGTGACGCCGGGACGGTCGCCTACTGCTGTTTTTCTGGAATTTGCCATTCGGTTGATGAAGGAGGATTTTCCCACGTTGGGTATTCCCACCACCATAACGCGCAGGGCTTTTCCTATCATTCCCTTTGCTCTGCGCCTTTCCAGCAGGTCGGCAAGCTGCTTTTTCAACATGGGAACAAAGTTTTTTATCCCCTTGCCGCTTCGGCAGTCGCAGCAAAGCACTCCGAAGCCTTGTTTTTTATAATATTCACGCCAGCGGGAGGTCATTTCCTCATCGGCGTAATCGCATTTGTTCAGTATGATGATTCGGGGCTTGTCCTTTATAAGCTCGTTCAGGACAGGATTTCGGCTGGATTCGGGTATTCTGCTGTCAACTATCTCGGCGACTGCGTCCACCAGCTTTATGTCAGCCTCTATCATACGGCGGGTCTTGGTCATGTGTCCCGGAAACCACTGGATATTCCCTTCGTAACTCATTTTTATAAAGCTCCTATCCTGTCAAATGGAAAAATGCGGAACAGCGCTTTTCCCACAACGTATCTCATATCAACGCAGCCTACATAAAATTCGGCAATACCGTCATTGACATAACGGCTGTCGGTGGAGTGATTGCGGTTATCTCCCAAAACAAAGACGCAGTTTTCATCTACCGTCAGCGGGAACTCGGCGTTTCCGCGGCGGGAGGGCAAGATAGGCTCAGCGGCGTATCCCTCGTAAAGCGGTTCGCCGTTACGGTATACGACGCCGTTTTCGTCAATGTCAATAATATCACCGGGCAAGCCTATGACGCGCTTTACTATCATTTCGCCTCTGCCGCCCGTTCCGCGGTCGGTAAGGTCCTTTGCCCAAAGAGCAACTATATCGCCGTACTTCGGAGTGTAAAAAAACTGAGATACAACTATTCTGTCATTTTCATAAAGGGTAGGCTCCATAGACTCTCCCACAACTACGTTTATCCTGAAAATGAGTGCCATTATCAAAAATGCCGCAAGGACAGATTCTATCACCGACTGGAGCCAGAGATAAACGCGCATGGGTCTTTCACTGCTTACCTCGTCATGGGGATTTTCGTTTTCAAATACATATTCGCGGGTGTCGTCAGCCATTGCGAGACCTTTCCTTTATAAAATGATAAATATTAAACAGGTCCGAAAGAGCTTACAGGGAAAATAGAGAATATCGCATGACCTGCAATATAATTTTCCTCCACAAAGCCTATCTCGCTGAACAAACGGCTGTCCTTGGAGTTGTCACGGTTATCTCCCATCACAAAATAACAGCCGTCGGGAACGGTATAGTCCTGCATACTTACCATTTCCATCTGTCGGGTGGTAAGAGTGTATATGGTATGACCGTCCTCATATATAAAACCGTCTCTTATTTCGGTCAGAAGCGCTTCGCCGTTTCTGTACACGATACCGTTGTCAAAGTCTATTTTTATCGTGTCTCCCGGCAGCCCTATGACTCTCTTTACTATGGGCTTTCCGCCGTCAAGCTTCGCAGCCTGAATTATCACGATGTCGTTATAATCTGGGGTGTAGAACAGATCGGTCACTATCAGCTTCTGTCCTTCGGTAAGAGTGGGGAGCATTGAGGTCCCGTCAACGGTATTCACCCGCACTATGAACGTAAATACCAGAACGATTATGACTATCGCCATGAGAATGCTCTCAAGCCAGTCGAACACCTCGTTGGCAGCGGTATGAGCGCTTACGATATTTTCCTTTTTCTGCTCCTCGCGCTTCTGAAGCTCGATATGACGGGTACTTTTCACCTCAATGGGGGAAATGGCTTCCATGACCTTTTTTTCGTCAAAATCGTCCATTCCTTTTTTATATTCGTCAAGGTCGATAGAATCCATTCCGCTGTCTGACGCTGTTTCCGAAGGCTTTTTTGCTGTCGGGACAGCTATTGCGTCAAAATCATCTTCATTTACAGCATTGGGATCTACTTCAGCTATACGGTTCACTGTCGGCTTTTTCGGACGAATGACAGGAGCGCTTCCCAAAACGTCGTCTCCTTCGTTCAGGAGAGCTTCAGGGTCTATCGCGTCCATTTCGTCGGAGGCAGATCTTTGCGAAGCCTTTTTTGTCGTTTTTCTCGGAACGTAGAAGCTGTCTTCTTCCTCTACGGATCTTTTGTATTCGTCAGGGTCAATGGCGTCCATGCCGCCCTGAGATGCGTTCTTTTTTTCTTCCTGCATGGTAATTCCTTTCCAAGGGTCTGTATCTGACAAAACGAAAAGCTGCACTGCATACAGCGGCTTTTGAAAGTGAAGCGTGACTGCCGCACCCTGTCAGCCGAAATATACAATGCAGCCGTCGGTTCGTTCCTTCAAGCTATGCGCATATACGCAAAACTCAATTAAACTTGCCCTTTACCTTAGCAGCCTTGCCGACTCTGTCGCGCAGATAGTAGAGCTTAGCTCTGCGAACCTTACCTGTTCTTACTACCTCGACCTTTTCAACAGCGGGAGCATGAAGGGGGAATACCCTTTCAACGCCGCAGCCGTGAGCCACTCTGCGTACTGTGAAGGTTTCGGACACGCCGCCGTGCTTCTTGGCGATAACAGTTCCCTCGTATGCCTGTATACGGGTCTTGTTTCCTTCGGTAATTCTTACATGAACCCTTACGGTGTCGCCCACTTCAAAGGAAGGAGCGTCAGCCTTGATGCTGTCCTGTGCAATAAGTTTCAGTGCATCCATTTTTTATTTCCTCCTGTTTCTTCAGACGATCATACATCAAACGCGGATATACCGCTTATTATACAAGGAACAGTGTTCCTTCAAGGTCTCAAAAGCTCAAGCCTTCACATCGGGCGGCGGGGTCTTCGCCTTCCCGTGCAGCGGATCGTCATAGTTTACGTCGGTATACGACGTTTACTCACGTTGCGCCAAGGCAACGGAAATGATTTGTATGGCGGTGATAAAGGCTTTTTATACGCCGTGTGTACCGCCTCGACATATTGTATCACATTTCCGCGGCAAATGCAAGCATTTATCGGTAAATTTGTAAAAATATTTCATTTAAAGCAGGGAAATTCCGCCCGCCTTGTGGAATTTTACATATTCGTGCGATGTACAGAGTTATTTTACCGCATTTTCAGCATTATGTCAACAACCGTTATATATATTATGACGGCAAGGGCGGTAAAATTCAGCGTTCCCGAAAAGAAAAGCAGGACGATCACCGCAGCAGCCGCAATATATCCGACCGCTTCCGCTATACTCATTGCGTTCTGAGCAGCTCTGTAAGGGAGAATGGCTATGAAAAGCCTTTCCAGCAGCTTTTTCCCGTCCAGCTCACCTATCGGCAGCAGGTTCATCGCTCCCACGCAAAAATTTGAAAAGCCGAAAAGAAGCTTATAGATACTGTCGTGGGGCAGTAAAAAGCAAAAAACAACGAACAGGACGAAGTTCACCCCGCTTCCTGCCGCAAGAACGGGAAGCGAGGCGTCGCCCTGCTGTTTTATGCATATTCCGCCGCCGCTGAATATAAGCTCGTCAGGCTTCTTTCCGCTGAGAAGCATGAGCAGGAGATGTCCCGACTCATGACAAAGGCATGCCGAAAGACAGAATATCCCGTACCCGCTCGTATCAAAGGCAAGAAATATCCCGACCGCCGCAAAAAAAGAAAAATCAAAGGCTATCCTGACGCCTCCCACGGTAAATCCTACCATAAGAACAGGCGGCGCAGATAAGTCAGGATATTTTCATAAAGCTGCGGCGACATAAGCCCGCAGAGCTTTATAAAAAGGCATACAGACAGGCAGACTGCTGTCTGGAAAATAATGATGTGCTTTCGGGTCTTGTGTTTCACAGGTCTGGGGTCGGTGAAAAAACGGGGCTTGCCTGCGCTTTGGTCTGCGCTGCCTATAATATCGGTCTTTTCTTCAATAATGTTTTCCTGCATTTTTCTGTCCTTTCCGTTTATGTGTCTTTTTTCATTCTTGGTTAAATTTATGCGGCAGACGGTGGAAAATTCCTCTTTGAAAAGCAAAAAATGCGGTAAAACCGCATTTTCCGTCTCAGCCGTCAGGTCTCGGACTTTTTTATGCCGAAAAACAGCCTTAAAAATCCCGCAAGGAACCTTGGACTTTTTACAACCACGATCTTCATATGTACCTCGCTTTCTCATCTTGATCGCACTACCATTTATGCTATCGCTTCAGCAGCCATACTCCCACTGCCGCAAGCGAGATCGCCAGTACCACAAGAGTTATTTTTGCGGAAAGCAGGCAAAGGCATATCACCGCCGCGGCAAAAAATATAAGAGCCGCCTTGGGACAGCCGCATTTTCTCCTGTTCTGCATACTTCCACCGCCTTTTTGCTATTACTGCATTTTATTCAGCAGAGAAAAATGTGTTACAAAAAAGCACCGTTTAAAAAACGGTGCTTTAATCATATGGTGTGAGAAAAGCTGCGCTGTCGGGGCGACGTCAATATGTGTTTTCCGCCTTCAGCGCTTCTTCATACAGTCTGCAATAGCTTTCATAGCGGGAAAGAGCGATCTTTCCCTCGGAAACGGCATGGCGCAGGGAGCAGCTTTCTTCCTTTATATGGGAGCAGTCTTTAAACTTACAGCCGTCGGTATATCCCGAAAATTCGCGGAAACAGCCGATAAGCTCGGAGGACGGTATATTCCCGTATCTGCTGACCTCCACAGTTGAGAAGCCGGGAGTGTCGGCGACATACGCGCCGTTTTCAAGGCGGTAGAACCTTACTTCGCGGGTGGTGTGCTTACCGCGTCCCAGTTTTTTGCTTATTTCGCAGGTCCTGTGCTGAGAAGCGGGGGCGATATAATTCATCAGGCTGGATTTTCCGACGCCTGTGTTTCCGATAAGCGCGGCGGTTTTTCCTGCGACGAAGTTTATTACTTCGTCTGTTCCCTCCCCGTTTAGATTGTTCACAAGAAAGGTTTTATAGCCGATCCCGCCGTAAAGCTCGGAATAACGCTCGGCGTCGGCTTTATCCGTCTTTGTGAAAACAAACACGGTCTCTATGCCTTTGCTCTCAAAAATAGCGGTAAGTTTATCGAGTATCTGCAAATTCGGAGCAGGCTCGCATGAAGCTGCCACAAGCAGTATCATATCCAAATTGGCAAGAGGCGGACGGATAAGGACGTTCTTCCTGTCAAGCACATCGGTTATCACCGCTTCGGAATTTTCCTCGTACAGAAGCTGTACAAAATCGCCTGAAACAGGTTTTATTCCCTGATTCCTGAAAACTCCGCGGCTTCGGGCGAAAACCTCGCCTTTGGGAGTTTCAACGGTATAAAGTCCGCCTGAAACGCCGACTATCATATTTTTCTCTGTCATCAGAAGTCAGGTGTGGCTTCAGTTGATTCCGAATTATCTTCTTCAGGCGGAACAAGTCCTTCAGGCAAGGTGGTCTCTTCAGGCGGAGGTCCGAAGATGTCAAAGGTTTCCTCCGTGGTATCGGAAGGCTCTGTATTGAAAGGGTTTTCTCCTGCCTGAAGTTCAGAGAATACGCTTGAGTTCAGGAACAATGTGTCTTTCGTCACAGGGTCAGTGTCAAAGTCCACCGCGACCTCGATAAGGTCGAGCCAAAGCTCGGTAACGGGACTTATCACGCGGATAACGTAATTATGCTGACCTGTTCCCGAAATATCCCATTTGATATTCTTCGACAGGGACATATCCATAACCTTGGTGAGGTCCTCCTGAAGAACGCCGTCTATATAATACTCAAAGCGGAACTGTCCTGTAACACTGTCGCTTACGGTAAGGCTTATGGATTCGTTCTTTGTAGCAACTTCACCGTTGGAAACAACTATCGTGACAACGGTATTTTTCTCAACATGAGTGTTGGGTTCGATATCCTGACTGATGACTTTTCCCTTTTCTATGCCTTCGGCGCTGGGCTGGTAGTCGACCACAAGGATTATATCGTTGCGTTCGGCATTGGAACGGGCGGTAGCCTCGGAAAGACCGCGGAAGTCGGGAACGACCGTCGCTTTAGGTGAAGGTCCCTGGCTTACATAAATAGTGACAAGCGTGCCTACCTCGGCTCTTGTTCTTGCGGGAGGGTCGGTCCTTATAACATAGTTATTCGGGACTGTTTCGTCTGTCACCCAGTTTATCGTAGTTTCAAAGCCCTGATTGCGAAGCTGTGATACAGCTTCCTCCTTCGGGCGGGAAGCAAATTCGTCAATCTCCTCCATGCGGGGACCGAGGCTCACGGTGACGCGGATCTGCTGAGTAGGCTTTATGGTAGTACCTGCACCGATAGACTGATAGATTATCTCTCCTGCGGGAGCGGAGTCGTGCTCGCTGTCTATATAGATGTTGAAGTCTTTATACTGCTGTTCCACCTCGTCCTGCGTAAGTCCCACAAGAGTCGGAACTACCACTTCTTCCTCGGGAGTTACGGTTTCGGTGGGGATAGTGTCGGTAACGAGCTTATACACAACAAAAGCGGCGACTATTACAAATACCGCTGTAACCGCGAACAGGACGGACAGCAAAGGCGAACGTCTGGGAGCGGGCTCATCGTCGTCATCTTCCTCATCTTCTTCCTCTGCTTCCTCGTAATCGCTTTCTTCTGCAACGGTGTAGCCCTTCTTTTCTTTATTCTGAACGGGTGCGGGAACAGGAGCCGAATGAGGAGCAGGACTGCTTTCCGCAGGGGTAACGCGGTCAAAATACTTGGTGCTTTCGTCTGAAGAAAAATATTTGTACTCAAAGACAATGCTGGGGTTCTGCTTGAACTCCTCAATGTCCTTTATCATCTCGCCCGCGGTCTGATAACGCTTTGAAGGCTCCTTCTGCATAGCCTTTTCGGTTATCTCCTCAAGTCCCTCGGGAATGTCGGGATTTATCTCGGACATTTTCTTTGCCTGAGACTGCATATGCATAAGGGCTATCGAAACAGGGCTTTCGCCGTCAAAAGGCTTTTTGCCCGTAAGCATTTCGTACATCATGACGCCGACGGAATAAATGTCGCTTCTTTCGTCGGTTATATCCCCACGAGCCTGCTCGGGGCTTATATAATGGACAGAACCTATCGCCTTTTCGGACATTGTTTTGTCTGTTTCACGGTTAAAGCGGGCGATACCGAAGTCCATCACCTTTATAGTGCCGTCGGCAAGAAGCATCACGTTCTGAGGCTTTATGTCACGGTGAACGATACCGCGGTCGTGAGCGTGCTGCAAAGCTTTCAGTATCTGCATGGTGAAATGCACTACGTCTTTCCACTTCAGCGCGCCCTGCTTCGCTATAACGTCGGTGAGGGTTATTCCGTCTATATACTCCATTACGATAAACTGAAGCTTTTCGGTAAATCCTACGTCAAATATCTTCACGATATTCGGGTGAGAAAGGAGAGCGGTAGCCTTGGACTCGTTGCGGAAACGGCGGAGAAAATCCTCGCTTTCGATAAACTCGGTCTTAAGTATCTTGACCGCAACAATCCTGTCCTCGGTTATATCTCTGGCTTTATATATGTCCGCCATTCCGCCGACGCCGATAAGCTCAAGCAGCTCATATCTGCCGTCCAGCTTCTTACCGATGTTATTATCCATAATCTTACGCTTTCTCCGCACTTTATGGTTTTTGCCCGTTCTTTCCCGTGCGGCGGGAAAGGACTTTTATCAGGTCAGCACTGAAGCAGCGCGGCGGTAACGTTGTCGCGTCCGCCGTTTGCCAGCGCGTAATCTATCAGAAGATCGCAGCATTTCTGTATGGGATTGTTGATGATTATTCCCGCTATCTCCGCGTCGTCTCCGTAGGAATGAAGCCCGTCGGAGCATAGCAAAAGACAGTTCCCCGCTTCAAGGTCTATCTCGAAATAATCGGGCGTTATGTCCTTAGAGGCGCCCACCGCACGGGTAATGCGGCTTCTGAGCGGGTGAGTCTTGCTCTCCTCCTCGGTTATCCTTCCTCTTTCGATAAGGCGGCGTATCTCGGTATGGTCCTTGGTTATCTGCTGTATGCTGTTGTCGAAGATATGATAGCATCGGCTGTCCCCCACATTTATTATGTAGGCGCGATGGTCATATACGATAGCGGCGACGCAGGTAGTTCCCATTCCGCGCTTATCGGGTTCCTTGGAGGCGCGGTCAAACACAAGGCTGTTTGCTGCGGTCACGGAAGTTATAAGCAGGTTTCGTATGAAATTGCGGTTATTGCTGAAGCGAAAGCCGTCAAGTATACGGCTGCTCATAAGGTCAACGGTCATCTGGCTTGCGCAGCTTCCTGCGTTTTCACCGCCCATTCCGTCGCATACCACAAGAGCGACCGCTTCGTCGTTTTCTCCCAACGATGATGTCCAGACACGGTCCTGATTTTCGTCACGGACAAGGCCGATGTCGGTTTTTGAAAAAAATTTCAATGTTTTTCCCCTTTAAATGCTTTTGTTTATTGCGGCAAGCCGCATAAGATCCGTCTTTCAGACAGGTCATATATTATCGCGTCTGAGCTGACCGCACGCCGCCTCTATATCCGCGCCGAGGGTGCGTCTCACAGTAGCGTTCAGTCCCGCATTCAGCAGACGCTGCTGAAATTCGCGGACGGAGCTGCTTTTTTTATAATCCCCTTCCCGTATCTCATTCACGGGAATAAGATTGACATGGCACACACCCAAAGGCTTCAGCAAAGATATAAGCTCGTCGGCGGTCTTTTTATCATCATTTACGCCTTGTATCAAGGCAAACTCAAAGCTTATCCTCCGACCCGTTTTCCTGAAATAATCATCACAGGCTTTTATCAGCACGGAGATAGGATATTTCCTGTTCACAGGCATTATCTCGTCGCGCTTTTCGTCGGTGGGAGCGTGAAGCGATACCGACAAGGTAAGCCCCAGATCAAGCTGCGCAAGGTCGTTTATCCTGTCCGCCAGACCGCAGGTCGAAAGAGAAACATGGCGAAGGCTCATGTTCCTGCCGTTTTCATGAGAAATAAGCCGAAGAAACTTTATCACATTGTCAAAGTTATCCAGCGGCTCGCCTATGCCCATGAGAACGACGGAATCCACCGTTCTTCCGCTGTCACGCTCGCTTTCGTATATCTGGAGCAGTATCTCGGAAGGCTCAAGGTCCCTCACGAAGCCCGCCTTTGTGGACGCGCAGAAACGGCAGCCCATTTTACAGCCCACCTGAGTGGAAAGACAGATGCTGTTCCCGTGATGATATTCCATAAGGACAGTTTCAACTTTGTTTCCATCGGGAAGCACATATAAATATTTTACAGTATTGTCTGCCGAAGATACAAGTCTTTTTTGAATTTTCAGTGAATTTATATAAAAATTTTCTTCTAAAAGCGCTCTTGTTTGTGCAGAAATATTGGTCATTTGTGAGAAATCAGTGGCTCTGTTCACATGAAGCCAGCGGAATATCTGACCTGCACGGTATTTTTTGTCACCAAATTGTAATATTTTCTCTTCAAGCTCTTCCATGCTGAGAGATAAAATGTCGATCTTTGCCAATTATCTGACCCTCCTGAGCGTAGCCGCAAAAAATCCGTCTCCGCCTGTCACGGAGGGAAGAAACGTTCTCATACACTGTTCTTCTATGCCGTCTATTCCCAAAGGAAGGACAACGGGAGCAAAATCAGGATTTTCCGAAAGAAATTTTTCCACCACACTCTCGTTTTCGTCCCTGTTGAGGGTGCAGGTGGAGTATACAAGCGTTCCGCCCTGTTTAACATATCTTGCGGCGGTTTTCAGGATATGGCCCTGAAGTATGGGGAGCTGCTCAAGGTTTTTCATTTCCTTGTACTTTATTTCAGGCTTACGCCGTATAACGCCAAGCCCCGAGCATACCACATCGCACAGGACTTTATCCGCCAGAGGAAGGCTTTCGTCATACTCGGTGGCATCGTGTACTTCGGCGGTGATAATATCTATCCCTAAGCGCTGAGCGCCTTTTTTTATCATTGAAACTCTTCCGTCGTAAAGGTCGCAGCTCAACAATTTTCCTCGGTTTGCCATAAGCTGAGCCATGGTAAAGCTTTTGCCTCCGGGAGCGGCGCAAACGTCTATGACCGTTTCGTTAAATGTAGGCTTTGCTATAAGGCAGCAAAGCTGAGATGAAATGTCCTGAACATGGAAAAGACCGTCACGGTAAGCTTTTGTGCTTTCAATGCCTGTCACTCTGCCAAGCTCAAGGCAATCGGGTATAAGCTTATTCGGGACAGCGGTTATCTTTTCCTTGGCAAATTTTGCTATAAGCTCCTCCGATGTGCATTTCAAAGTGTTGACCCGCACAAAAAGAGGAGGTCGTCCGAAGCTGTCCTGAAGTATTTTTACTGTCTGTTCCTCGCCGAACATTCCTGTCCACTTTTTTATAAGCCACCGCGGGCAGGAATACTGCACAGAAAGCTTGGGTATTCCTTCCAGATCTTTATAATCAATGATTTTTCCGCTTCTTATGAAACTTCGCAGTATCCCGTTCACAAATCCCTTGCGGTTCTGAGGGGCAAGCTCCACCGACTCGTTTACAGCGGCGGATTCGGGAACGGCAGTGTATAAAAGCTGGTACAGACCCATTCGCAGAAGCTGAAGCACATCAATGTCTATATTGTCAAACTCCGTGGAGGAATAAAGGCGGATTATGTAATCCAGCGTCATTCTTCGCTCGATAACGCCGTAAAAAAGCATTGAGGCAAAGGCTCGGTCGCGGGGCGGAAGCTTTTCACGGGTCAGAGCGTTGTCAAGGGCGATATTTGAATAAGAACCGTTTTGCTGCATGGATACAAGCAGCTCGGCAACGACTTTCCTTGCGGTTTTCACAGCAACTCCCCCTTTCCGCAGAATTTACAAAATAAATCAGTCTCTTCTTCGTGACATCAGTATGAGCCTTAGGAGCTGCGCCGCTGAGACCATAAGCCCTGCGACGTATGTCAGCGCGGCGGCAGACAGGACTTTTCTCGCTCCCACCTGCTCGTCTGCGCCAAGCAGGAACTGATCTTCTATTACCTGCATAGCGCGGCGGCTGGCGTTAAATTCCACAGGGAGCGTAAGAAGCTGAAACAATACCACAAGGGCGAAAAGCACTATCCCTATGTCAACAAAAAAAGGCCATCCCACAAACATTCCTATAAGAAAGAAAATTATCCATGAATTTGATCCGAACTGTGCCACAGGGACAAAAATCGCCCTGAGCCGTATCGGAAGATAGTTCGTGTTATACTGTACGGCATGACCGACTTCATGAGCGGCTACGCCGATCGCTCCCACCGAAGGGCTGAAGAAGGTGGAGTCGGAAAGGGCGACAACATTGTTCCGCGGGTCGTAATGGTCGCTGAGCTTTCCGCTCACATGCACCACCTCGACGTTGTATAAACCGTAGCTGTCAAGTATCTGCCTTGCAACAACGTTGGCGGGGGTCTGACTGCGGCTTGATACTCCGCTGTATTTTTTGAAAACGGAATTGACGCGCCACTGGGCAAAGTAAGCGAACAAAACTGTGACTATTACCAGCATATATGCAAAAAAGCCGTTATTAAAGAAAAAATCGAACATATATCCCTCCGAAAAATCAGCCTAAAAGTGTTCCCGCAGGTATTTTCCTGCCCCGCAGAAAATCGCTGTCCTTCATTCTTTTTCCGCCTTCGGGCTGTATGTCCGTAAGGCGCAGGGCTCCGCTTTTACAAGCGACGCAAAGTCCCTCGCCCTCTGTGACCGTTCCTGCGGGAGCGTTTACGGAAATGTCAAGTTTTTGCGCAAAATATACCTTCAGACGCTTTCCGTCAAGCATTGTATATGCGCATGGGCTTTGGGAAAGTCCGCGTATTTTGTTGTATATATTATCGGCGGTATCGTTAAAATCTATGCGGCATTCTTCTTTGGTAAGCATTGCCGCGTAGCAGGTATTTTCATCTGTCTGAGGTATTCTCGGAGCGATTCCGTCTTCTATCATGGAAAGAGCTTTTACTATAAGCTTTCCGCCTGCCTGCGCAAGAATGTCGTGAAGCTGTGAAGCGGTCGTTTCTTCAGATATGGGAACGGTTTCGCTTATTATCATATCGCCTGTGTCCAAGCCCTCAGCCATATGCATTATCGTAACGCCGCTTTCCTTTTCACCGTTCATTATGCAGCGGTTTATAGGGGCAGCTCCGCGGTAGCGGGGAAGCAAAGACGCGTGTATATTTATACAGCCGTATTTTGGCAGGTCGAGAACGGCTTTCGGAAGTATCTGCCCGTAAGCCGCAACAACTATGCAGTCGGGAGCGATGCTCCGCAGTTCTTCAAGAGAGGCTTCGGCGTCCTCGCCCTTGCGAAGCGACGCGGGCTGATATACAGGTATGTTATTTTCCAGCGCATATTCCTTTATAGGCGGCATTTGCAGCTTATGACCGCGGTTCTTGGGGCGGTCGGGCTGTGTGAATACCGCTTCTATTCCGTGTCCTGCCTTTACAAGAGCGTCAAGGCAGGGAACGGCAAAGTCGGGAGTTCCCATAAAAACTATTTTCATCAGCGCTTATGCTCCTTTCAGAAAATGTCAGTTCTTTTCCTTCTTGTCCACCATTTCATCTGCAAGGTCGGTAAAGATTATTCCGTTAAGGTGGTCTATCTCATGGCAGAAAGCGCGGGCAAGAAGCTCGGTCCCCTCGAATTTCACTTCCTTGCCGTAGCGGTTCTGTGCCGTCACTTTCACCTTGGCGGGGCGCTCGACATATCCCCATGTGTCGGGGCAGGAGAGGCAGCCTTCCACCTCGCGCTGCTTGCCTTTGGCATAGGTTATCACAGGGTTGACAAGCTCGATTTTTCCCTCGCCTACGTCTATGACAACAACGCGCTTTAATATTCCCACCTGAGGCGCGGCAAGACCTACGCCGCCTGCCGTCTGCATTGTTTCGTACATATCGTCCAGCAGCACCCACAGCTTATCGTCGAAATTCGTCACCTCGCGGCTTTTTTTGCGGAGAATGTCATCTCCGAATTTTACTATGTTTCTTGTTGCCATTTTTATTATTCCTTTCTTTTCGTTTCGTCTTTCCCGAATAAAAGTTTACAATCTTTAAGTGTAATTTATATGAAAATCATGAAAATTTTATCAGAGCATTTCACCGTTTATGTCAACAAAAAAGCTTACATTTGCAAAGGCTTCGTCCTTATACGCCTGCATGAGCACATTGTCCATAAAACGGCGGAAGGTTTTGTTGAAGCGGCATTTGAGCACAAGCTTATGCCTGTATCTGCCGCCAAGCTTTCCCGTTCCCATTTTGGTGGGGCCAAGCGCGCGGAGTGGAAGCGGCTCAGTCTCGCTTGCGGAGGATCTGCGCAATATTTCCAAAAAACGGCGGGCGGCGTTCAGCGAGAGCTTTTCGTTGACGGAAGAAAACCCCACAAGGCATATGTCGCAGAAAGGCGGGAACAGCAGGGCTTTCCGTATTTCTATCTCCTGACGGTAAAATTCGGGATAATCCTGTCTTGCGGCAAGCTCCAGAACATAATGGTCGGGAGAAAAGGTCTGGATATAGGCTCTGCCCGTCTTGCTCCCTCTGCCTGAGCGTCCCACTACCTGCGTTACGAGGGAGAAGGTGCGCTCGTAACCGAGATAATCCCCCGAATACAGGGATCTGTCTATCATAAGCACTCCCACAAGAGTGACGTTTTCAAAATCAAGGCCTTTCGCTATCATCTGCGTTCCCACCATGATGTCATACTCGCCGTTCCCGAAGGCGGTGAAGCGGTCGGAAAACGCGTTTTTCGCCATGGTCGTGTCCGCGTCCATACGAAGTATGCGGGCGGAAGGAAAATATTCATGTATCTCGTCCTCTATGCGCTGAGTCCCTGTTCCTGTGCGGGAGATGTATCTGCTTTTGCAGTGAGGGCAAAGGTCGGGCATAGGCGCGGTGTAGCCGCAATAATGGCAGCAGACGGAATCGTTCGCTTTATGATAGGTAAGAGGAACGCCGCAGTTAGGACATTCCATGACGCTGCCGCAGTTTATGCAGCTTATATATGTATAGTATCCGCGGCGGTTCAGGAGGAGAAGTGTCTGCTCACCTTTTTGGAGATTTCTTCCTATCTCATGGAGCAGAGGTTCGCTGAAATTTCCGCGGTTCCCGTTTTCCTGCTCGCTTTTCATATCAATGATATATACTTCGGGGAGGGCGGCATTGTTGTACCGCTCGTTAAGAGAAAAAAGGCTGTATCTGCCGCGCTCGGCATTATAAAAGCTGTCGATAGACGGGGTGGCAGAAGCAAGGACAAGCAGTGAGCCGTGTCTGAAGGCACGCTGCTTCGCTACGTTTCTGGCATGATAGCGGGGAGAGCGGTCGGATTTATATGTGTGTTCGCCTTCCTCGTCTATCACGATTATGCCGATATTATCAAGCGGCGCGAAAACAGCGCTTCTTGTACCTATAACTATTTTTGCTTCGCCGCTGCTTATGCGCTTGTATTCGTCAGCCCGTCTTCCCATAGACAGGTTACTGTGGATTATGGCGACGCTGCTTCCGAAAAGGCGCTGAAAACGACCCACAGTCTGCGGCGTCAGGGATATTTCGGGGACAAGCATAAGAGCTGTTCTTCCCTGCTCCAAAGCGTAAGCGATAAGCTTCATGAAAACGCTTGTCTTTCCGCTTCCCGTAACTCCGTGAAGCAAGGCACAGTGCGGCTCTTTGCCGTCCATAAGGCTCTTCATGTCCTCATATGCTTTTTTCTGCCCGTCGGAAAGGGTCATGTCCTTTATGCTTTCCTCTGCTTCTGCGGCGGTAAGATCGCTTCTTGAAACAGTGTAGGTAAATTCCTCAAGGATCCCGTGCTTTATCAGCGTCTTTATCACAACGGGAGTTATATTACAGATATAACAAAGTTCTTTCACGGAGGCGCTTTCGTAATTCACAACTGCGTCTATAACGGATTTTTGCTTAGGAGTGAGCTTTCCGATACGCTCGTTCAGCTCAAAATCTTCCGCAAGGCGCACCATGGTTTCGGTCTCGTCGCCTATTCTGCGCTTCATATAATCGTTTTTTTGTACAAAATCTTTCGCGATAAGGCTTTTGAGGGCTTTTTCCTGTTCGGGCGCAATAGAATCTATAAGACGGTTGAGTTCTTTTTCGTTCTCAGCGCCGCGAAGCATATCGTAAAGCGCTTTTTCATTACTGTCAAGAGAAATCTCATCACAGTCGGCGAGGGAATATTCGGCTCTTATCCTGAAATTCAGCCCGGGGGGGAGAATAGTGCGTATCGCGTCAAAATATGTGCAGAAGGTGTTTTCTTTCAGCCATACAGACAGGTCAAGAAGCTCGCTGTTCATGACAACGCCGTTGTCGGCAATTCCCGAAACAGGTTTCAGCTTCAGTGGGTCACATTCCTTTTTCTTTACGGAATAGACCATCGCTATGCGTTTTTTATTGCCGCTTCCGAAAGGGACCATAACAAGTATCCCGACTTTTATCCTTTCCTCAAGAAAAGGAGGCACAAGGTAATCGTAAAGCTTATCAAAGGGATAAAGGCATTTATCGACGGCGACAGACGCCGTAAGCAGTATTTCGTTCATTTTGCCCTTCCCCTTTTTGTTATCAGTTTTCTATGACCAAATCTATCAGTTCTTTGTTGCGGCTCTCTTTAAAGCCCTCGGCGGAAACTATCGCCGCAAGGTCGTCCACCGCCTTTTCAAGCTCGCCGTTTACGATAACGTAATCATATTCCTTGGCGTGGGAAAGCTCGGTTCTTGCCTGCAAAAGGCGCTTTTGTATGGTTTCCTCGTCCTCTGTTCCCCGCTTGTGCAGGCGGCGGGAAAGCTCCTCCATTGAGGGAGGTAGAATGAATATCAGAACGGCTTCGGGAAACATTTTTTTCACGTTGGCGGCACCCTCTATCTCGATTTTCAGCACAACGTTTTTTCCCTCAGAAAGCATATCTTCAACTGCCTTGCGGGGAGTGCCGTAAAAGTTACCGCAGTATTCGGTATGCTCCAAAAGCTGGTTTTCAGCTATCATCTGCTGAAATTCATCGCGGGTCCTGAAGTGATAGCTCACCCCGTCAACTTCTCCCGCTCTCATCGCCCTTGTGGTGGCGGAAACGGAATAATGCAGGTTTATGTCGCGCTTTAACGCCTGCTCCAGAATGGTGTCCTTGCCGCAGCCTGCGGGGGCGGATACCACGAACAAAATTCCTCTTTTCATTCCTGTTCCTCGTCTTTCTCCGCGCTTCGGGCAAGCCTGTCCGTTTCCTTGGCGGAAAGTATTATGTGACCGCTGTCCATTACGATAACGGATTTTGTCTTTCTGCCGCAGGTGGCGTCCACCGCCAGATTTTTTTCCTTAGCCGCAGATATCATTCTTTTGGCGGGAGCCGCGTCCGCCGCGGTGACGGCTATTATCCTGTCGGCGTTCACAAGGTTACCGAAGCCTATGTCAAGTAATATCATTGCTTGTCCTCATATTGAAAATAAAAAGTTTATCATAATATTATAGCATTTTTCACTTAATAAATCAAGGTCAGCCGCCGAAAAAGGTGTGCTCGATAAATACCTTTAATCCGATAGCCACAAGTATCACGCCGCCTAATATCTCCGCCCTGCTTCCTAAAAGCTGGCCGAACTTCTTGCCGAAAAATACTCCCGCAAGACTGATGACAAAGGTGGTGAGTCCTATAAGAGATACCGCAGTCCAGATGTTCACGTCGGGCAGGGCGGCAAAGCTGACTCCCACTATCAGGGCGTCTATGCTGGTGGCTATCGCCTGTATCAGCAGGGCGGGGAGGGTGAGTTTAAACTCGGCGGGCGGTTCTTCACCTTTCTTCTTGGCATGAAGCTCCTTTATGCCGTCGAATATCATCTTCCCGCCGATAAATCCCAGAAAAATTAAGGCGATATAATGGTCGAACCGTCTTATGACGCTTTCAAAGGCTGTTCCCAGAAAATAGCCCAGAGTGGGCATAAGCGCCTGAAAAAGTCCGAAAGAAAAGGCGGTGGCAAGCGCCACCTTTACGTTCAGCTTTTTCATCGCAAGACCGTTTCCGATAGAAACGGCGAAAGCGTCCATTGAAAGCCCTACGGCGATGAGGAGCAGCTCGATGATTCCCATAAAAATTCCTTTCCGAAAATTTACGCCTTTTGCGACAAAAGCTCTGAGTATTCTTTGCGGAATTCCTCAAAGGTGCCGTTGTCAAGGGCGTTTCTTATCCTTTCAAGGAGAGTGTTGTAAAAATAAAGATTGTGCTGTACCGCAAGGCGTCCGCCCAGCATTTCCCCGCTTTTGAACAGGTGGCGGATATAGGAGCGGGAGAATTGGCGGCAGGTGGGGCAGTCGCACTCCTCGTCGATAGGTCTGTCGTCAAGGCGGTAACATTCATTGGTCATATGAGTTATTCCCCGCCAAGTGAAAACGGTGGCATGGCGGGCGTTTCGGCTGGGCATAACGCAGTCGAACATATCGATCCCTCTCGCAACTCCCTCGATTATGTTGGAGGGAGTTCCCACGCCCATAAGGTAGCGGGGCTTGTTTACAGGCATATGCTCGGTAAGGACGTCAAGAATGTGGTACATGACCTCCGTCGGCTCTCCCACCGCAAGTCCGCCCACGGCGTAGCCGTCGGTGTCAAGCTCCGCTATGTCCTTCATATGCTGTATCCTTATATCGTCGTAAGTTCCGCCCTGATTTATGGCGAAAAGGAGCTGAGAACGGTTTATGGTGCTTTCAAGGGAATTGAGCCGTTTCATCTCCTCCTTACAGCGGATAAGCCAGCGGGTGGTGCGTTCGGTGGACGCCTTGACGTAATCGTAAGGGGCGGGATTTTCAATGCACTCGTCAAACGCCATAGCTATCGTGGAGGCAAGGTGGGACTGTATCTGCATACTCTGCTCTGGTCCCATAAATATCTTTCTGCCGTCGATGTGACTGCTGAAGTACACGCCCTCCTCTTTGATTTTACGCAGCTTGGCAAGAGAAAAGACCTGAAATCCGCCGCTGTCGGTGAGAATGGGCTTATGCCAGTTCATAAACTTATGAAGTCCGCCCATCTGGTAGATAACGTCGTCGCCGGGGCGCAGGTGCAGGTGATAGGTGTTGCAAAGCTCCACCTGGCATTTAAGGTCTGCAAGCTCGGGGGAGGAGATCCCTCCCTTTATTGCGGCGGAGGTCCCCACGTTCATAAAAAACGGGGTCTGTATAACGCCGTGAGGGGTGATAAACTCCCCTCGCCTTGCGAGGTTTTCGGTTTTTATCAGCTTAAACATATTTCTTTCCTTTAACTGTTTTTTATGCAGGAGCGCGGGATAAAGCCAACTTTTCCGCTTTGTGCGGTGCCGAAAAGGTAATTTTCTGTTTTGGAGACGACGAAAAATTTTTCACCCGCCCTGACGGTGGGAAAGCTGTCAAGGTGTATCCAGGAGTGAAGTCCGTTCCACTCCCCTGTGAAGGAGGCGGGGACAAGCCCTTTTTCGCCTGTCGTCACGTTTTCGGCAAGCATAAAATCCCCCTGCGGTTCAATGAATTTTATTATGTGGTTTTCCCAGTCAACGTATTTGGGGGACTTGTCCGAGGAGAAGTCTGAGATTATTTTTGTTTCCTCGCCTGCGGGAACGTACGTTACGTCAAAATCGTAATTGCCGCCGTTGACGTTTATTATAAGGGCATTTATCTGCCCTGCGTATTTGGTGTTCATACCGCCGTCTATGTCTATGATACGCTTTTCCCTGTCGAAAATGGGGAGATTGGTGAAGTTTCCGCGGCGGAAGTTGTAGGTGGGATAATGTCCGCAGATAACGGTTTTGCTTTGCTGGTGCTTAAGGCGCAAATACCACGGAGTTGTGAGAGCGAACCATTCGTCTTTACCGTTTTCCCAGTCGGGACGGTCCTCTATCCCCGCATGGACAAAGATGAAATGCGGGGTCTCTATCGCCATGGGAGCGTTCTGAAGAAAGTCAAGGTCAGGCTTATATGCGGCTATCACCTTTTGCCGCTTTGTTTCAAAATCTTCGCTGAAATCGGTTATGCCCAGGGTCTGTGCCATTTGGAGAAAGGTGTTGACAGAGCGGTGCTGTATGCGGTGGAGAAATTGCTCTTTGCCGTCTTTGTAAGCCATATGGTACGGCATTGTGTCGTTGTTGCCTTTGATAAAAAGGGTTTTTGGGTTTTTGCAAAGCTCCCTGACGTATTGCAGAGTTTCAAGATTTTCCGTTCCCTTTTCCACTATGTCGCCAAGAATAAAAAGATAGTCGGTATCAGGGGCGTAGCCGCACTTGTCCAGCAGCTTTCTGAAATGTTCAAGCGAGCCGTGTACGTCGCTGACGCATATTATTCGGCAGGGGTCGGGGAGAGATGGTCGCACTATGTTCATCAGTATTCCCTCGTGATAATGTGTTTTATTTCCTTTGACGGGTCAAAAAGCTCGGTGCGGAAAAATTCGGGGTAAAGCGCGCCTTGGGGCAGGCGGTTCAGGTCAAGCCAGCAAAGCTCCTCCGTATCGCCGTCGCATTTTATTTTTTCAGGGTCGATAAGGCTGTAATCAAAGGGCTTTATGTAAAATATAAGTGAAAATTCATGATAAGATGTGCCCTTCTCCTTGAAAAAAACCTCTCTGATAAAGCCGAGACGGTCTATCTCGGCTGTTACGCCTGTTTCCTCGTAAATCTCACGGAGCATAGCTTCCTCGGAGGTTTCGTGGAGATGTACCCTGCCGCCTACGGTGTAATACTGATCACAGCGGCGGTCATGGGCCATAAGCAGGAGGTTTTCGTCAAGAATTATCGCTCCTACGCGGTAGTTGAATGTGCCTTGGTCGGTCGTGAAGGTGCAGTCCATAAAAGCCTCCTTTTTTGGTTTCAGAATGTTGTTTAAGGTCATGTAATATAAACAAAATAATCAAAATGCGATCTGACTTTGCAATCGATCTGTTCATTACAAGATCATCATGCTGTCGCCGAAGCTGAAAAATCGGTATTTTTCCTGTATCGCAGTCTGATATGCCGCAAGGGTCTTTTCTCTGCCGAGAAAGGCGCTTACAAGCATTATCAGCGTGCTTTCGGGAAGGTGGAAGTTGGTTATCAGTCCGTCTATCACCTTGAATTTATAGCCCGGGTAGATGAAAATTCCTGTGTCGGCGCTGCCTGCTGTAAGGTTCCCGCTGTCGTCGGCAGCGGATTCGAGAGTGCGGCAGCTTGTGGTGCCGACGGAAATAACTCTGCCGCCGCTTGCTTTGCACTGCTTTATTTTGTCCACAGTTTCCTGCGGGACAGAGTAATGCTCAACGTGCATTTTGTGGTCGAGAATGTTGTCCTCTTTTACGGGGCGGAAGGTGCCTAAGCCGACGTGGAGGGTCACAAAGGCGGTATCAACGCCCTTTTCTTTCAGGGAGGAAAAGACGTTTTCAGTAAAGTGAAGTCCTGCGGTGGGGGCGGCGGCGGAGCCCTCCTCACGGCAGTAAACTGTGTTGTAGCGGTCCTTGTCCTTCAGCTTTTCCTTTATATAAGGCGGCAGGGGCATTTGTCCTATCCTGTCGAGAATGTCAAAGAAAACGCCGTCGTAGCTGAATTTCACTATCCTGTTGCCGTCGTCCTTTACCTCGGTCACCTCGGCGGAAAGCTCAGGGGAAAAGTCCACCCTCGCGCCTTTTTTAAGGCGGCGTCCGGGACGGACGATAACTTCCCACAAGTCAAGCTCTAAGTGCTTTAAAAGGAGAAATTCCACGGGGACGCCTGTTTTCTGCTTTATGCCGTAAATTCGGGCGGGAAAGACCTTGGAGTCGTTCAGCACCAGCAGGTCACCTTTGTTAAGGTAATTGCATAGATTATAAAAGCGGTCGTGAGTTATACCGCCGCTTTGTCTGTCTATCTTCATAAGGCGGGAGCTGTCGCGGGGCTCTACGGGAGTCTGGGCGATAAGCTCCTCGGGGAGTTCATAGTAAAAGTCGGATCTTTTCATTTTGTTTGTTCCTGTGTTGTTTTTTATTATTGTAGCACAAAATGGTTAAAAAAGCAATTGCGGCATATGAAAATATCCTTTATACGGATATTTTCATATGCCGACTGATTGGAAACGGAGAGGGGAACCCTGATGGTTCCCCCTCCGAACCTCCTCTTCCTTACGAAAGCTTTAACAGTCCCAAAATGCTTAAAAAATCAATTATCTATTGACAAAGGATAATAATTGTGCTATCATTGGAAAAGTGAGATAGAGGCGCGGTGCTGATAAGTAACCCCTGCGGTAACATGTCTGTGTGTTGCGGCGGCGAAAGGCAGATACCGCCGAGGAAGTCCGTTTGCAGACAGACGGCTTTCGGGCGCAGTTCCGAACAGGGCTGCGACTGTCATCGTAAAAGCGGTGGAGAGCTATCGGCGGCGTAACGCATTTTTATGCGGCTGCGATATTCTTTGCCGACGTTGTGTCGGTTTTTTTATTGAAAAAATAAAATATACATAAAAGGAAGGAACGACTATGAAAAATTACAGAGTGGGAATTATAGGAGCAACGGGAATGGTGGGACAGCGCTTTGCGGTCCTGCTGGAAAATCACCCCTGGTTCACCGTCACGGCGCTGGCGGCTTCTCCTCGTTCGGCAGGAAAGACCTATGCCGAGGCGGCGGGAAGCAGGTGGCTCATCGACAAGCCTATGCCTGAAAAGATGAAGGATATGGTCATTTTTGACGCAACGGCGGATATTGATAAAATCGCTGAAAAGGTGGATTTCGTGTTCTGCGCCGTGGATATGAAAAAGGACGAGATAAAAGCGCTGGAGGAGGCTTATGCAAAGCACGAGATACCTGTTATGTCAAACAACTCCGCAAACCGCTTTACAGACGACGTTCCTATGATAATCCCTGAGATAAACGACGCACATATGGCTATCGTTGAGGCGCAGAAAAAACGTCTCGGCACGAAGAGAGGATTTATTTCCGTAAAGTCCAACTGCTCGATACAAAGCTATGTGCCTGCACTCAGCCCTTTGAGGAAATTCGGCATCACAAAAGTCCTTGCCTGCACTTATCAGGCTATTTCGGGGGCGGGAAAGAATTTTGAGACATGGCCCGAAATGGTGGATAACCTTATCCCCTATATCGGCGGCGAGGAGGAAAAGTCGGAGCAGGAGCCTCTTAAGGTATGGGGTCATATCGAGGGAGACAAGATAGTTAAAGCGCAGTCGCCCTCTATCACTACTCAGTGCTTGCGCGTGCCCGTTTCGGACGGACATTTTGCGGCGGTGTTCGTGAGCTTTGAAAATAAGCCCTCAAAAGAGGAGATACTGAATATCTGGAAGGAATTCAGCGGCGTTCCGCAGGAGTTGGAGCTGCCCTCTGCGCCTAAGCAGTTCATCAACTACTTTGAAGAGGACAATATGCCGCAGGCTAAGCTCCACCGCAATCTGGAGAACGGTATGGCTATCTCCGTGGGACGCCTGAGAGAGGATTCGCAGTACGACTACAAGTTCGTATGCCTGTCCCACAACACGCTGAGAGGCGCTGCGGGCGGCGGTGTGCTTATGGCGGAGCTGTATGCGGCTAAGGGTTATTTTGACTGACGAAAGGAATATACTTATGAAAAAGACTGTTTTTACAGGGGCGGGCGTTGCCATAATAACGCCGATGTTCAGCGACGGAAGCGTAAATTACGACAAGCTGGGGGAAATGATAGAGGAGCAGATAGCAGGCGGCACTGACGCAATAATCATCTGCGGAACGACAGGCGAAGCCTCCACCCTTGACGACGACGAGCATATCGAATGTATAAGATACGCCATAAAGAAAGTAAACAAGCGTGTTCCCGTTATTGCGGGAACGGGGAGCAACGATACCGCTTACGCCACGTCAATGTCCCTTGACGCTCAGCACGCGGGAGCGGACGCTTTGCTGCTGGTGACTCCTTACTACAACAAGACCTCACAAAGGGGCTTGGTGCAGCATTTTCTCCATACGGCGAACGCTGTTGATATTCCCATAATACTGTATAATGTGCCCTCAAGGACGGGATGTAAGATAGAGCTTGAAACTTACAAGGAGCTTGCAAAGCACCCCAACATTGTTGCCGCAAAGGAAGCAAGCGGGGACATCGGTCTAGTGGTGAAGATAGCGGCGGAAACTGATCTTGATATTTACTCAGGCAACGATGAACAGACGGTGCCGATAATGTCGCTTGGCGGAAAGGGCGTTATTTCGGTGGCGTCAAACGTTATTCCCAAGGAAGTACACGAGATGACGAGCCTTGCGCTGAACGGAGATTTCAAGGGGGCGGCGGAGCTGCAGCTTAAATATCTTGAGCTGATGAACGCTTTGTTCTGCGACGTGAATCCTATTCCCGTGAAAGAGGCTATGAACCTTATGGGAAAAGACGTGGGAGAGTGCAGGCTGCCGCTGGTGAAGATGGAGGATAAGAAGATAGAGGCGCTGAAAAAGGTGCTGGAGAAGTATGGGCTGGTGTGACATTTTGACGCTGTTGGGTAAGGTTTAAGAGAGTGCTGGCGGGCGGCGAAGCCGCCTTTGGCTTGGCGTATGCCAAGCCAAAGTGCCGCTTGTCGAAGACAAGCGGCAGGCGCCCCCGAAGGGGGTGCCGCGGCTGAGCCGCGGCAGGCATAAAATGAGGAGCAGTTCCCTGCTGTCAGGACGCGGGAGCTTACCTTCTACGAAATGCGCAATAACAATAATTCTATCAGGAAGTGAAAATTATGGTAAGGATAGCTATAACAGGCGCCTGCGGAAAAATGGGCAGAGTTATCGCAGGGCTTATCGCTCAGCGTGAGGACTGCGAGGTTTGCGGGGGGATAGATATTGCAGGAGAGCAGTATGATAATTTTCCCGTTGTGAAAAAGGTGTTCGACCTGCCTGAAAAGCCTGATGTTATCATCGACTTTTCTCACCCGTCGGCGCTGGAGGACCTGCTGAGCTACTGCAAGATGAAGAATGTTCCCGCCGTTATTGCGACAACGGGATATGACGAGGAGCAGCTCGGAAAAATCAAGCTGGCGGCGCAGCAGATACCGCTGTTCTTTACCTTTAATCTGTCGCTGGGGATAAATCTGCTGGCAGACCTTGCAAAGAGAGCGGCAAAGGTGCTGGGCGGTCAGTTTGACGTGGAGATAGTGGAAAAACATCATAATCTCAAAAAAGACGCTCCCTCGGGAACGGCGATAATGCTGGCGGAGGCGGTGAGCGAAGAGCTTCCACGCAAGTCAAGATACGTTTATGACCGTCACAGCGTGAGAAAGCCGAGAGATAAGGAAGAGATAGGTATTCATTCCGTCAGGGGCGGCACTATCGTAGGCGAACACGAGATAATTTTTGCGGGGCATGACGAGGTGATAACCCTTTCACACTCCGCTCAGTCGAAAGAGGTCTTTGCTGTGGGATCGGTCAATGCGGCGATGTTCCTCATAGGCAAGCCTGCGGGGCTGTACGATATGTCAGATTTGCTGAAAGGGTAAGAAATGGTTGAGATAAAAGTTTTTGAGGGAGTTTCCTCGGTGGCGTTCAGGGAAAAGGTTTCCGATGGGATAGATTCCTGCGGGATATTTGAAAGGATAGGAAAAGGCGGTATCGACATCGATATGGTGTCAATGGAGATAACCGCAGGAGATACTCTCAGCGTAGGATTTACGCTGAACGACGACGATCTGCCGAAGCTGCTGCCGCTGATAAAATCGGAAAAGATAACTACTCCCGTTATAAACTGCGGAAACGTGAAGTTTCTGATAAAATCAGAGGAAATGGTGGGCTGCCCCGGCTTTGCGGCAAGGATATTCACTGCGCTGCAAAGCAAAAGCTGTATGCCTTTGATAGTCACAACGGGAATAAATGAAATTTCCCTGCTGGTGAGGGACAGCGAAGGAGCGGAGGCAGAAAAGACGCTGAGGGAGATGTTTTCCTGAAAAATGGCGTTGAATGGTGTTACCAATAATAACGAATAAAAGACCGTTGACGTATCGGAAAATCGGTGTGTCAACGGTCTTTATGTATAGAAGTGCGCCAATGGGTTTGCGGCGGCTTGATAAATGGGAATTTGAAGCTATACTTTTAACTCATGAACATAATTATATAATAAACCGAAACACGTTTGGCACAGATTTGTCGCCAAAAGTCTTTACAGCCATTCGGTACATAGCCTTTGCATGGATCCTGTCATGCCAGACAAAACGTCTAAGTACCTTTCGCAACGACCATTCTTCGTTATAGCTGCCAAGGCAGACTGCACGTTTCAAAAAATCCGCCCGGTTTTCAAGAGCCGCAAATCCACGCTCTCTGCATTCCAGAATCGTACCTTCATTGTCCGCAGGAACGTCAATTTCTCCAAAATAATACTGGTTGACGTTTTTTGTGTGCTCATACATTTCCTGTGCTGTCCGCGGAACCTGCCCGTAAAAAGTTTTTCGGCTTGGCAGGCAGCTTTTACTTTTATCGGGAATGGCTTGATACAGTGCCAAAAAATCCTGCGCTGATTTTAGGGTGAGCGCTTTCAATTCCACATATTCGGCCAGGCTTAGTCCTTTCCTTTCCGAATCAAATATGACATCAGAATCGGCATCGGAAACAGTCAGATCAGATTGCTTTTCCTGAATGATTTCGCATTCAAAAGCATCGGGCATCAAACCGCCTTTCCAGCTGATATAAGACCTTATTTCAGTTGGCATTTTCTCAAGAACCGAATTCTTGGAGGCACCTCGTGTAAAAGCTCCGACACAGGTATCTGCAAATAAAAGACTGTCGCCGCCGTTGTGCTCCCATACGCAGAATATTTTCACAGGAATCCCTCCTTACAAACGTCGATTTGTCGGCTAACCGTCCATTCAACATTTAATATTATATCATTCAAATGTAAAAAAATCTACTGCCCGCTGAAACGGTTGATCAAATTTTTTACAAATATGTTATATTGTTTTTTATTCCAAAAAGAAAAATCCCGCCTGTTGCTCACGTTGTCAAGGAAAGGTCCCATTCGGGGGAGAACCGTTGTCCATCTCAAACGGTTAGTTTCCTCAGCGCCATGCAGGTGGAATTTTTTCTATGCTATTTGATCAAACGGCTTGCTAAATAATTATGCGTTGATCTTGGTAACAACGCCTGAGCCTACGGTCTTGCCGCCTTCACGGATAGCGAAACGCAGACCCTCTTCAACTGCGATAGGAGTGATAAGCTCAACGTCCATCAGTACGTTATCGCCGGGCATGCACATTTCCTTGTCGGGAGGAAGAGTGATAACGCCGGTAACGTCGGTGGTTCTGAAGAAGAACTGAGGTCTGTAATTGCTGAAGAAGGGCTTATGACGGCCGCCCTCGTCCTTTTTCAGTACATAAACCTGACCTGTGAACTTGGTGTGGGGATGAATTGAGCCGGGCTTGCAGAGAACCTGACCGCGCTCGATCTCGCTTCTCTGGATACCACGGAGCAGAACGCCGATGTTGTCGCCTGCTTCAGCGTAGTCAAGGAGCTTGTGGAACATTTCGATACCGGTAACAACGGTGGACTTGGGTTCTTCAGTCAGACCGGTGATCTCAACGGGGTCGTTCATCTTCAGTACGCCACGCTCTACACGACCGGTTGCAACGGTACCACGACCTGTGATGGTCATAGTGTCCTCAACAGGCATCAGGAAAGGCTGATCTGCCTTACGGTCAGGAGTGGGGATATAGTTGTCAACAGCGTCCATAAGCTCGAGAATGCACTTGTATTCGGGAGCGTTGATGTCGGTGCTGGTGGAATCAAGAGCAACCTTAGCGGAGCCTCTGATTACAGGGATATCGTCGCCAGGGAAGTCATGGTTGTTCAGAATGTCTCTGATGTCCATTTCAACAAGGTCGAGCAGCTCGGGGTCGTCTACGTCGTCGCACTTGTTGATGAATACTACCATAGCGGGAACGCCTACCTGGTGAGCAAGCAGAATGTGTTCCTTGGTCTGAGCCATAGGACCGTCAGTACCTGCAACAACAAGGATAGCGCCGTCCATCTGAGCTGCGCCGGTGATCATGTTCTTGATATAGTCAGCATGGCCCGGGCAGTCAACGTGAGCATAGTGACGCTTGTCAGTTTCATACTCAACGTGAGCGGTGTTGATGGTGATACCACGTTCTCTTTCTTCGGGAGCCTTGTCGATCATATCATATGCTTCGAACTGAGCCTGACCCTTGAAAGCCAGAACCTTGGTGATAGCTGCGGTAAGAGTGGTCTTGCCGTGGTCAACGTGACCGATTGTACCAATGTTTACATGGGGTTTGGTACGTTCAAACTTTTGTTTTGCCATTAGAATAATCCTCCTAAACGTTTTGGTGGTTCCTTGCATTTCATTTTACCAAATTTTATTGAAAAATACAAGGGTTTTTTGTAAAAATTTTAAATATATTTTAGTCCTTGCTTCTGGACTTCATTATACCGTCCGCAATATTCTTGGGAACCTGAACATAGCTGTGGGGTTCCATTACATACTGTCCGCGGCCCTGAGTCTTTGAACGCAGGTCGTTGGAGTAGCCGAACATTTCCGACAGAGGAACGAGAGCCTCTATCTGCTTGGCGCCGTTTCTGTCCTCAAAGCCTTGTACAAGACCTCTGCGGGAGTTAAGGTCGCCGATTACGTCGCCCATATAATCCTCGGGAACGATAACAACTACCTTCATGATAGGTTCAAGAATTACAGGATTTGCTTTGCGGCAGGCTTCCTTGATAGCCATTGAACCTGCGATCTTGAACGCCATTTCCGAGGAGTCTACCTCGTGGTAAGAGCCGTCGTAAAGAGTTACCTTCAGATCGACTGTGGGGAAGCCTGCAAGTACGCCTGACTGCATCGCGCCCTGGATACCTGCGTCAACAGCAGGAATATATTCCTTCGGGATAGCGCCGCCCACAACGTTATTGATGAACTCATAGCCCTTGCCGCTCTCGTTAGGCTCAACGTGGAGCTTAACGTGACCGTACTGACCTTTACCGCCTGACTGACGGGCGTATTTGGTGTCAACGTCGGTAGAAGCAGTTATGGTCTCCTTATAAGCGACCTGAGGTGCGCCTACGTTTGCTTCCACCTTAAATTCACGGAGAAGTCTGTCTACGATTATCTCCAGGTGAAGCTCGCCCATACCTGCGATGATGGTCTGACCTGTTTCCTCGTCCGTCCATGTCTTGAAAGTGGGGTCTTCCTCCGCAAGCTTTGCAAGAGCAAGAGCCATCTTTTCCTGACCTGCTTTGGTCTTGGGCTCGATAGCAAGGTCGATAACGGGATCGGGGAATTCCATTGATTCCAATATAACAGGGTTGTTTTCATCACAAAGGGTATCGCCCGTGGTGGTATTTTTAAGACCTACCGCCGCTGCGATGTCACCGCAGTAGCAGACTTCAAGGTCTTGTCTGTGGTTTGCATGCATTTGCAGGATACGACCCATACGCTCCTTCTTGCCCTTGGTGGCGTTGAGCATGGAAGAACCTGCCTCAACTATGCCTGAGTAAACTCTGAAGAAGCAAAGCTTACCGACAAAGGGGTCGGTAGCGATCTTGAACGCCAGTGCGGAGAAAGGCTGATCGTCGCCTGCGTGTCTTTCACATTCCTCGCCTGTTTCGGGATTTACGCCCTTGATAGCGGGAATGTCCAAAGGAGAAGGCATATAGTCTACAACTGCGTCAAGGAGCTTCTGTACGCCCTTGTTCTTGTAGGAGGTGCCGCAGATAACGGGAACTATCTCGTTTGCGATAGTAGCCTTGCGCAGGCATCTCTTAATCTCCTCTTTGGTTATCTCTTCGCCTTCCAGGTACTTGTTCATTATTTCCTCGTCCTGTTCGGCTACTGCTTCGAGAAGCTGCTCTCTGTACTGAGCAGCAAGCTCCTTCATATCTTCGGGGATATCCTCGACTCTCATATCCTTGCCGAGGTCGTCGTAGTAAATGTCGGCGTTCATTTCCACAAGGTCAACTATGCCTCTGAAGGTGTCCTCAGCGCCGATAGGGAGCTGAATGGGGATCGCATTTGTTTTCAGACGTTCCTTCATCATTTTTACTACGTTGAAAAAGTCCGCGCCCATAATGTCCATCTTATTTACATAAGCCATTCTGGGAACGTGATATTTATCAGCCTGACGCCATACCGTTTCCGACTGGGGCTCAACGCCGCCCTTTGCGCAGAAAACGGTAACTGAACCGTCAAGCACTCTGAGTGAACGCTCTACCTCAACGGTAAAGTCAACGTGACCCGGAGTATCGATTATATTTATTCTGTGCTTATTCCAGTATGCAGTAGTAGCGGCGGAGGTTATCGTAATACCTCTCTCCTGCTCCTGCTCCATCCAGTCCATCGTTGCAGCGCCTTCGTGAACTTCACCTATTTTATGGTTTATACCTGTATAAAACAGGATACGTTCGGTAGTGGTGGTCTTACCTGCGTCGATGTGCGCCATGATACCGATATTACGGGTCATTTCAAGAGATACATCTCTGGCCATAATTCCTCCGTTCTACCTTACCACTTGTAATGCGCGAACGCCTTGTTAGCTTCAGCCATTCTGTGGGTATCATCGCGCTTCTTGCAGGACGCGCCCTGTCCGTTCACAGCGTCGAGGATCTCGTTTGCAAGTCTTTCTTTCATGGTCTTTTCATTTCTTTTTCTGCTGAACTGCGTCAGCCATCTCAGACCCAGTGTTCTGCGTCTGTCAGGGCGAACCTCCATAGGTACCTGATAGGTAGAGCCGCCGACACGACGAGCCTTTACCTCCAGCTGCGGCATGATGTTCTCCATCGCCTGTTCAAAAACTTCAAGGGGATCCTTGCCTGTTTTTTCATTGACGATCTCAAACGCGCCATATACTATCTTCTGGGCTACACCCTTTTTACCGTCAAGCATGATATTATTGATAAGTCTTGTTACCAGCTCCGAATTGTACATAGGATCGGGCAGCACTTCACGCTTGGGTACATTACCTCTTCTTGGCACTTTATTCCCTCCTTCATAAATTTTCGCCGTATTTTTACGGCAATGAAATCATCGGTACTCGAAAGCGCAGCGGGTTGTCCCGCTTTCTCCCGCCGTCCATTTCAGAGGCTTATATATGATAATACCTCCGCAAATGCGGCAGTTTAATGCATTTCGTTTACTTCTTACCGGCTTTGGGGCGCTTGGCTCCGTACTTTGATCTGCCCTGCATTCTTCCGTCAACGCCCTGAGCGTCAAGAGTTCCTCTTATGATGTGGTAACGCACACCGGGGAGATCTCTTACACGTCCGCCTCTGATAAGAACGACGCTGTGCTCCTGAAGCTTGTGTCCGATGCCGGGAATGTAAGCTGTAACTTCGTAACCGTTGGAAAGTCTTACTCTGGCGATCTTTCTCATTGCCGAGTTAGGCTTCTTGGGGGTGGAAGTACGTACGGCAGTGCATACTCCGCGCTTCTGAGGAGAGGACATATCGTTGGTTTCCTTCTTCAGAGTGTTCAGGCTCTTTTGCAGTGCGGGAGCCTTGGACTTCTTCGTGGACAGCTCTCTGCCTTTTCTTACAAGCTGATTAAAGGTTGGCAATTCGTTTACACCTCCTGTTTGATTTTTTCCCTGTATAAAGCGGCTTAAACGCTTTACGCAGGCTTAATTATTATACACAAAAATACGGCAAAAGTCAATATTTTCTATCTTACAGATAAAAATATCGTTGATTTTGCCGTATAATTTGTTTATTTGTGCGGGAATTTGTGGAAAATCACCATATATGAGGCTTATACCTGAACTGCTTCGGGCTGTTCAGCCACTTCTTCCGCCGTTTCTTCACCGCTGCTCATTCCTGTTCCTGCGGGGATAAGCTTACCGATGATGACATTTTCTTTGAGTCCCAGCAAAGGATCGACCTTTCCGTGGATAGCGGCGTCGGTAAGCACTCTGGTGGTTTCCTGGAACGACGCTGCGGAAAGGAAGCTGTCGGTGGCAAGGGACGCCTTGGTTATACCCAGCAGAACGGGAACATAGGTGGGAAGCTCAATGTCTTCGCCGTTTGCCCTGCGTTCCTCAAGACCGCGGATTATGTCCGCAAGCTCGTTCTTGTCAACATTTGCTCCGGGAAGCAGGTAAGAGCTGCCCGGAGTTTCTATCTTCACTTTTCTCATCATCTGACGGACGATGACTTCGATATGCTTGTCGTTGATATCAACACCTTGCAGACGGTAAACCTTCTGGACTTCGGAGATGATATAGTTCTGTACGGCCTGCTCGCCGTTCACCGCAAGAATATCGTGAGGATTGATGGAGCCTTCGGTGATGGGCGCGCCCTTTTCAATGAAGTCGCCGTCCTCCACCTTCATCCTGTATCCGAAAGGAATGGTGTAATCCTCCACCTCACCGTCTTCAGCGGTAACGATAACGTGTCTTGCCTTCTTGACCTCTTCGATCTGAACAGTGCCTGCGATACGGGAGATTATGGCGCTGGACTTGGGCTGTCTGCTTTCAAACAGTTCAACTACACGGGGAAGACCCTGTGTGATGTCCTCGGCAGAGGCAATACCGCCTGTGTGGAAGGTTCTCATGGTAAGCTGAGTACCGGGCTCGCCTATGGACTGAGCGGCGATAATTCCCACCGCTTCGCCTATCTTTATAGGCTCGCCGTTGGCAAGGGAGTGACCGTAGCACTTTGCGCATACGCCGTGTTCAGCCTTACAGCCCAATACGGAACGGATCTTTATGCGGTCGATGCCCATGCTTATTATCTTCTGGGCGTCAGCGTCGTTGAGAAGCTTATCCTTGGAGATAACAAGGTCGCCGTTGCTGTCGTACAGGTCGTTGAGCAGATACCTGCCCACAAGTCTTTCAGACAAAGGCTCAATAAGCTCCTTGCCCTCTTTTATCTCGTAGACCTCAATTCCCTCGTCGGTATGGCAGTCGTCCATTCTGATGATGACTTCCTGAGATACGTCTACAAGACGGCGGGTAAGATAACCTGAGTCCGCAGTTCTCAGCGCGGTATCGGCAAGTCCCTTTCTTGCACCTCTTGAGGAGATGAAGTATTCAAGTACGTTAAGACCTTCACGATAGTTGGCTCTGATAGGGATCTCGATAGTTTCGCCCGATGTGTTGGCGATAAGTCCTCTCATACCTGCAAGCTGTCTTATCTGGTTCGTGCTGCCGCGGGCGCCTGAATCCGCCATCATAAAGATGGGGTTGTACTGGTCAAGGTTCTCGGTCAGCGCGTCGGAAACTTCGTTGGTAGTCCTGTTCCAGACGGCAAGAACAGCGTTTTTACGCTCGGTATTGGAAATAAAACCGCGGGAATAATGCTTATTGATAGCCAGTACCTCTTCGTCCGCTTTTTCCAGAAGCTCCTTTTTCTGAGGAGGAATGGAAGCGTCGCAGACGGCGACGGTGATGGCTGATTTGGTGGAATATTTAAAGCCCTGAGCTTTTATCTTGTCAAGGACCTGAGCGGTGACTACGGTGCCGTGTACCTTTATGCAGCGCTCGATGATCTTTCCCAGCTCCTTCTTGCCCACCTTGAAGTCAATCTCAAGCTTAGCGACGTTTTCGGGCTTGGAACGGTCAACAAATCCCAGATCCTGAGGGATATGCTCGTTGAAGATTATCTTGCCCACGGTTGTATCTATGAGCTGAGTTACGGGAGTATCGTTCACGATACGGGTGGAACGGGCTTTTATCTTGGAATGAAGGGTTATGACGCCGTCCTGATATGCCATAAGGGCTTCGTTGAAGTCGCGGTATGCGCTGCCTTCACCCGGTTCGCCGTCTTTGGTTATGGTAAGGTAATATGAACCCAAAACCATGTCCTGTGTAGGAACGGTGACAGGACGTCCGTCTGAGGGCTTCAGCAGGTTATTTGCCGCAAGCATGAGGTTTTTCGCCTCATCTATCGCTTCGTTGGACAGGGGGAGATGGACTGCCATCTGGTCACCGTCGAAGTCGGCGTTATATGCGGTACAAACAAGGGGGTGAAGCTTTAAAGCACGACCCTCTACAAGCACTGGAGAAAACGCCTGGATACCCAGTCTGTGCAGAGTAGGCGCACGGTTCAGCAGAACGGGGTGATCCTTTATCACGTCTTCAAGAACGTCCCATACGTCGTCGTTGGCTCTGTCTACCATTTTGCGGGCGCTCTTGATGTTGTTTGCCTTGCCGCGTTCCACAAGCTCTTTCATCACAAAGGGCTTGAACAGCTCGATAGCCATTTCCTTGGGCAGACCGCACTGATCCATTTTCAGGTCGGGTCCTACAACGATAACGGAACGGCCCGAATAGTCGACACGCTTACCCAGAAGGTTCTGTCTGAAACGACCCTGCTTACCTTTGAGCATATCGGACAGGGATTTCAGCGGGCGGTTGGAAGGTCCTGTAACGGCTCTTCCGTGGCGGCCGTTGTCGATAAGGGCGTCAACAGCCTCCTGAAGCATGCGCTTTTCGTTTCTGATTATTATGTCGGGAGCTTTAAGCTCCATCATTCTTTTAAGACGGTTATTTCTGTTGATAACACGTCTGTAAAGGTCGTTCAGGTCTGAGGTGGCAAAACGTCCGCCGTCCAGCAGGACCATAGGTCTGATGTCGGGAGGGATAACGGGGATAACGTCCAGTATCATCCATTCGGGACGGTTACCGCTCAATCTGAAGGCTTCGATAACGTCAAGCCTTTTGAGTATCTTCATGCGCTTCTGACCCTGAGTAGTCTCAAGCTCTTCCTTGAGCTGCGCCGAAAGAGCGTCAAGGTCGATCTCCTGAAGAAGGAGCTTTATCGCTTCTGCGCCCATACCTGCGCTGAAGTCGTCCTCATAGCGCTCGCGCATGTCGTTGTATTCCTTTTCAGAAAGGAGTTGCCCCTTGGTGAGGACGTCGGAAGCCTCGCCGGGGTCGGTAACTATATACTTCGTAAAGTAAAGGACCTCTTCAAGCCTTTTGGGAGAAATGTCCAGCACCTGTCCTATGCGGGAAGGAGTTCCTCTGAAATACCAGATGTGGGAAACGGGGGCGGCAAGCTCAATACTTCCCATGCGCTCACGTCTTACCTTGCTTCTGGTAACTTCAACGCCGCACTTTTCACAGGTCTTGCCCTTGAAGCGGATCTTCTTGTACTTTCCGCAGGCGCACTCCCAGTCCTTGGTAGGTCCGAATATGCGCTCGCAGAACAATCCGTCGCGTTCGGGCTTTTGTGTGCGGTAATTTATGGTTTCAGGGCGGGTAACAACGCCGTGGCTCCACTTTCTTATCTGTTCGGGAGAAGCAAGACCGATTTTTATTGACTCGAAAACACTATCTGACACTTATGTTTTACCTCGATTCTTTATTTTTACTGCGTAATGAGGCGGGTTTACTCGTCCTCGTCGGGAATGTTATCTTCAAAATCCTCGTCGCCGGGGAAAATGTCGTCGTCCTCGTCGTATTCGTTTTCATCGTCGTAATAATCTTCATCTTCAGGTTCTTCTTCGGTTATGAATGAAGAATCCAGCTCGTTTTCATTGGCGATGTACTCGAAATCGTCCGCGTTGACCATTCCCACTTCGTTATCATCGTCGAAGGTCTGTTTCAGATCTATTTCTTCATCATTCTTGTCCAATACCTTAACATCAAGTCCCAGAGACTGAAGCTCCTTCACAAGTACCTTGAAGGATTCGGGAACGCCGGGCTTAGGCACATTGTCGCCCTTTACTATCGCTTCGTAAGTCTTTACACGTCCTACGATATCGTCGGATTTTACGGTGAGTATTTCCTGAAGAGTATATGCCGCGCCGTATGCTTCCAGCGCCCATACTTCCATCTCACCGAAGCGCTGACCGCCGAACTGAGCTTTACCGCCAAGAGGCTGCTGAGTTACCAGCGAGTAAGGTCCTGTGGAGCGGGCGTGTATCTTATCGTCTACAAGATGGTGGAGCTTGAGGTAGTACATATATCCAACCGTTACGGGGCTGTCGAACTTTTCGCCTGTGCGTCCGTCGGTGAGCTGCGTCTTTGCGTCCTCTGGGATATTCGCCATCTTCAGGCACTCGCGGATATCTTCCTCGCGGGCGCCGTCAAATACTGGGGTCATCACCTGCCAGCCCAATGCTTTTGCGGCGTAGCCGAGGTGAACCTCCAGCACCTGACCGATGTTCATACGGGAAGGAACGCCCAAGGGGTTCAGAACTATGTCAAGAGGCGTTCCGTCGGGGAGGAAAGGCATATCCTCCTGCGGGAGTATGCGGGAAACAACGCCCTTGTTTCCGTGACGACCCGCCATTTTGTCGCCTACGCTTATCTTTCTCTTCTGAGCGATATAGCAGCGCACTACCATATTCACGCCGGGAGCAAGCTCGGAGCAGTTAGTTCTGTCGAATACCTTTACGTCTACTATAACGCCGCTTTCGCCGTGGGGAACTCTCAAGGAGTTATCACGAACGTCTCTCGCCTTTTCGCCGAATATTGCACGGAGCAGACGTTCCTCGGCAGTGAGATCAGCTTCGCCCTTGGGAGCGACTTTTCCTACCAGAATGTCGCCTGCGTGAACTTCTGCGCCTATTCTGATTATTCCCCGCTCGTCAAGGTCTTTCAAAGCGTCCTCGCTGACGTTGGGGATCTCTCTTGTTATCTCTTCGGGTCCCAGCTTGGTGTCGCGGCACTCAAGCTCGTATTCCTCGATGTGTATTGACGTGTAAACGTCGTTGTAAACAAGCTTTTCGTTTATCAGAACGGCGTCCTCGTAGTTGTAGCCTTCCCATGTCATAAAGCCGATAAGGGCGTTCTTGCCCAGAGAAATTTCGCCGTTGTGGGTAGCGGGGCCGTCAGCGATAACGTCACCTTTTTTGACTTTATCGCCCTTCTTCACGATAGGCTTCTGATTTATGCAGGTACCTTGGTTGGAGCGCTTGAACTTGATAAGCTCGTACTTGCGCTCCTTGCCCTCGGTGGAAACGATGGTGATAAAGTCGGCGGTGACGTTGGTGACAAGTCCGTCCTCTTTTGCAAGGACGCATACGCCTGAATCAACTGCCGCCTTGTACTCCATACCTGTTGCAACGATAGGATTTTCAGTTACCATAAGAGGCACAGCCTGACGCTGCATGTTGGCGCCCATAAGGGCACGGTTGGCGTCGTCGTTTTCAAGGAAGGGTATCATAGCGGTAGCGACGGATACCATCATCTTAGGAGATACGTCCATATAATCTACCGTTTCGTTGGGGACTTCCAGTATCTCGTCACGATGACGGGCGGTAACACGAGGACGCATGAAGTGTCCCTCCTTGTCCAGCGGCTCGTTCGCCTGAGCGACGATATACATATCCTCCACGTCGGCGGTCATATATACAACTTCGTCGGTAACTATGCCCTTTTCCTTGTCAACCTTGCGGTAGGGCGCTTCGATAAAGCCGTATTCGTTTATCCTTGCGAAAGAAGCAAGGTAGGAGATAAGTCCGATGTTAGGGCCTTCAGGGGTCTCGATAGGGCACATTCTTCCATAGTGGGAATAATGTACGTCACGCACTTCAAATCCCGCTCTGTCACGGGAAAGACCGCCGGGACCCAATGCTGAAAGTCTTCTCTTGTGAGTAAGCTCAGCAAGAGGGTTGTTCTGGTCCATAAACTGAGAAAGAGGAGATGAACCGAAAAATTCCTTTATCGCTGCAACAACGGGACGAATGTTTATAAGCGTTGCGGGGGAAACTTTTTCCATTTCCTGAGACTGAAGCCCCATTCTTTCTCTTATAACACGTTCCATGCGGGCAAAACCTATTCTGAACTGATTCTGAAGCAGCTCGCCCACGGAACGGATACGTCTGTTGCCCAGATGGTCTATGTCGTCGGTCACGCCCACATTTTCACAAAGGTTGATAAAATAGCTTACAGTGGCAAAAATATCGTCAAGGATTATGTGCTTGGGAACAAGGCGGTCGGCGTTCTGCGCCAAAGCTTCGCAAAGCTCCTCGTCGGAATTCGCTGTGTCAAGTATCTCTTTCAGGACATTAAAGCTTACCTTTTCGTTTATGCCGTATTTAAGCGGGTCTACTCCTTCGGGAAGGTAGGGCTTTATATCTACCATGCCGTTGCCCACGACCTTTACTTCCTTGCCCTCGACATTAAGGATAAGCTCCATTACGCCTGCCTGCTCGATCTCGGCAGCCTTGCTGCTGTTGATGTATTCGCCTGCTTCCGCAATAAGCTCACCTGTCATGGGATCCACAACGGGAGCCGCAAGTTTATGCCCGACTATGCGGTTGGACACGCCAAGCTTCTTGTTGTACTTATATCTGCCGAAACGGGACAGATCGTAGCGCTTCGCGTCAAAGAACAGAGCGTTCAGGTGATTCTGTGCGGAATCCACTGTGGGAGGCTCACCGGGACGCAGCTTTTTGTAAACCTCAAGGAGAGCTTCTTCGGTGTTCTTGGTGGAGTCCTTATCGTTCATGGTCTGGCGCAGACGTTCGTCCTCGCCGAAAAAGTCGATAATATCGTCGTCAGTTCCCTTTCCCAATGCACGGATAAGGGTGGTCACAGGGATCTTGCGGTTTTTGTCTATTCTTACATAAACAACATCGTTGCTGTCCATTTCATACTCCAGCCATGCGCCGCGGTTGGGTATAACTGTGGAGCGGAACAGCTTCTTTCCTGTCTTATCATAATCAAAGCCGTAATAAACGCCTGGAGAACGGACAAGCTGAGAAACTATGACACGTTCGGCGCCGTTTATTACAAAAGTACCGCTTTCGGTCATCAAAGGAAAATCGCCCATAAAGACGTTATTTTCCGTAATTTCGCCTGTCTCCTCGTTCTTGAGACGGGCGGTGACGCGCATGGGCGCGGCATAGGTAACGTCGCGTTCCTTACATTCGCTTATGGTGTACTTTGGGTTTTCGTCGATGGAATAATCCACAAAACTCAGGGTAAGCTTTCCGTTGGCATCGGTTATGGAGGATACGTCGTTGAATACCTCCTTTATGCCTTCGTCCAGAAACCACTGGTAAGAATTTTTCTGAATCTCGATAAAGTTAGGCATATCCAGAACTTCGTCAATTTTTGAAAAACTCTTTCGTGTAGTTCTGCCCAATTGTACATCCTTGACATTCACCATTGGCTCGATCACTCCTTATAAATTCAGCGATAACACGCATTTACAGCGGTTCTGTCCGTTGTCCCGAAACGCTTTAAATGCATATATATCCATTATGATACAGTATATTAGTATACCTCAAATCAATATCGTTGTCAAGCAGTTTTTTACATTTTTTTGAAAAAATTTTCCTTAAAGTACGGTTTTGTGTGATGTGACGGATTTTGTAAAAAAAGAGGACTTTATCGCAAAGTCCTCTTAAAAAATTTTATTTCAGCTTTTCGATATGCCATACGTTTTCGGCGTAATCGGCGATGGTGCGGTCGGAGCTGAATTTTCCCGCCGTAATGAAGTTTTTCCAGCATTTGCGGGAAAACTCGGTGATGTCGCGGCGGTAATCGGCGTTCAGTCTCAGCTTTGCCTCAACATAGCTTTCAAGATCGCCTAAAACGTAGTAATGGTCGGGTCTGTGCCAGCTTGCGCCCTCAAGGAGCGCGAAGTAAAGCTCACGGAAAATTCCCGTTCCGCCGTCGCTTACGGTGCCGTCTATCAGCGTTCTCAAAACTCTGCCTATCTTTTCGTTGTTTTCGGCTATCTCTCTTGGGTCATAGGTCCTCATTATGTCGGAAAGCTCCTCTACCCTTGCGCCGAAGATGTAGTTGTTTTCCTCGCCAGCTTCCTCAACTATCTCAATATTTGCGCCGTCGTAAGTTCCCAAAGTTACTGCGCCGTTGAGGGAGAGCTTCATATTTCCCGTGCCGCTGGCTTCCGTTCCCGCCATGGATATTTGCTCGGAGACGTCGGCGGCGGGGACGATATGCTCGGCGTAGGTCACACGGTAGTTGCTGACGAATACCACCTTGAGCAGGTCTTTTGTTTCAGGGTCGGAGGATACCAGCTTGCCTATCTCGTTGATATACTTGATTATCCCCTTTGCTCTGGCGTAGCCGGGAGCAGACTTTGCGCCGAAGATGAAGGTGGTGGGGTAAAAATTCTTTATGGAGCCGTCCTTTATGCCGAAGTAAATGTAAAGTATGCTGAAGGCGTTGAGAAGCTGGCGCTTGTACTCGTGAAGGCGCTTTATCTGAACGTCATAAATGCTGTTCACGTCAATGTCTACGCCCTCGGTTTGCTTTATATAGTCAGCAAGCTGCTGCTTTTTCTGCTTTTTTATTTCCATAAAGGACTGTATCGCAGGTCCGTCATCAGAATATTTGTCCAGCTCCTTCAGCTTGTCAAGGTCGTTTACCCAGTCCTCGCTGCCAAGGAGCTTGGTGGCAAGGGCGGAAAGCTCGGGGTTACACAGTCTTATCCAGCGGCGGGGAGTTATGCCGTTGGTTTCGTTGAGGAATTTATCAGGGTACAGTCTGTACCAGTCGTTTAAAACGTCGTTTTTCAGTATCTCGGTGTGGATAGCCGCAACGCCGTTTATCCTTGTGGAGCAGTAGGACGCCATTTTCGCCATATGGACGGTATTGCCGCTGACAGGTTTCATATCGTCTATCTTATTCCTCGGCATTTTCAGGCGGTACATTTCGCCTATGAACGCCTCGTTCAACTGCAAAATAATTGCGTAAATGCGGGGGAGTATCTCCTCCATTATGTCTGCTCCCCACTTTTCAAGGGCCTCGGACATTACGGTGTGGTTGGTGTAGTTAAAGGTCTTTTTTGCTATCTCAAGGGCTTCGTCAAAGGCTATTCCCTCTTCGTCCACAAGGATTCGGATAAGCTCGGGGATAGCTATTACAGGGTGGGTGTCGTTGAGTTGGACGGAAATTTTTTCGTAAATCTTGCGAATGTCGCCGCCCTGCGCCTTGTACTTTTTCACGATATCACGGATAGAGGCGGCGGAGAAGAAATATTCCTGCTTTAAGCGGAGTATCTTTCCCTCTCTGGCGTCGTCGTTGGGGTAAAGCACACGGGAGATGTTCTCGGCGGCTATCTGGGCGGCGGAAGCGTCTGCATATCTCTGAGCGTTGAACAAATCAAAGTCAAATTCCTCAACAGGCTCGCACTGCCAAAGGCGGAGAGTGCCGATATTATCGGTGTTATAGCCGATAACGGGCATATCGTAGGGGACGGCTTTTACTGTCTGGTCGGCGTATTCTATGATGATTTCGTCGGCGTTCGCACGCTTGCTCCAGGGGTCGCCGTATTTTGTCCAGTTGTCGGCGGTCTCGTGCTGAAAGCCGTCAACAAAATCCTGCTTGAACAGGCCGTATTTGTATCTTATTCCGTAGCCGTCAAGGGGCAGGTCGAGAGTTGCGGCGCTGTCAAGGAAGCAGGCAGCAAGGCGTCCCAGTCCGCCGTTGCCGAGAGCGGCGTCCTCTATCTCCTCCATATCCGAAAGGCTTGCGCCCGCTTCGGAAAGGGCGGATTCAACCTCTTTTTCTATCCCCAAGCACAGGAGATTATTGTATATCGCTCTGCCTACAAGAAATTCCATTGAGAAGTAGCAAGCTCTGCGGGCGGAAAGGTGCTTTTCCCTGCTTTTCTTCCAGTCGGCGGAAATGCCGTTCATCACCGCTTTTGAAACAGCGTCGTGGAGCTGTTGGGGAGTGGCGGCGGCGGGGGTGACGTCGTGTTCCTCCGAAAGTATTTTTGTAAATTCCTCGGTGAATTTTGCTTTATCAAATCTGGTTGCCATAGTTGTCCTCCGAAATTTTTACGGAATGAATAATAATATAGTATATCACTTTTTTTCTTTTCTTGCAAGCGGCTTTGATAAAATCGGTATATTATCCATAATCAAGTCGGATTTACGGATAAATTTCTACATCGGCGGGACAAAAGTTTTCTGATATTTTTCACATAGGCATATTGTTTTTGGATAATTTTTTTGATATAATTGTTTTGTATGCGATATGAATATTTTATAAAGGAAAATATATGGAATACGTTTTGATGTTTCTAACGTTCGTAGGCGGACTGGCTATGTTCCTGTACGGCATGAACGTTATGGGCGGCGGGCTTGAAAAGCTGTCAGGCGGAAAGCTGGAAAAGATACTTGAAAAGCTCACAAGCAACAAGATAAAGGGCGTGCTGCTGGGTATGCTCGCTACCGCAGTGGTACAGTCCTCCTCCGCTACTACCGTTATGGTGGTGGGCTTCGTAAACTCGGGCATAATGCAGCTTGAACAGGCGGTAAGCGTTATAATGGGCGCGAACATAGGCACTACCGTTACAGCATGGATACTGTCACTTTCGGGGATACAAGGCGGGGAAAGCCTTTTCTTACAGCTTTTGAAGCCTACCTCATTTGCTCCTATAATGGCGATAATCGGCGTTATCATAATGACCTTTATGAAAAAGGCAAAGGGCAAAAAGCAGGACGTGGCTACTATTCTCATCGGTTTTGCCCTGCTTATGCTGGGAATGAACAGTATGTCCTCCGCAATTTCGCCGCTGGCGGAGGTGCCTGAGTTCACAAATATACTGACTATGTTCTCAAACCCGCTGTTGGGCGTTCTGGTGGGTGCGGCTATGACGGGCATTATGCAAAGCTCCTCCGCAACGGTAGGTATTTTGCAGGCGTTGTCGCTGACAGGCTCACTGCCGTACAGCAGCGCTATTCCTATAATTCTTGGCGAGAATATCGGCGCCTGCGTCACTACCCTGCTTTCCAGCGTGGGCGCAAACAAGGACGCAAAGAGAGCCGCTTTCGTCCGTCTGTACGTCAACATCATAGGAAACGTGGTTTTCCTGACCTTGTATTACAGCCTTGACGCTGTATTTGATTTTGCGATAGCGGATCAGCCCGCATCTATGTGGGGGATCGCAGTTATCCACACTGTGTTCAATGTGGCGACCACCTTGCTTCTCCTGCCGTTTACGAATCTGCTCGTTAAGCTGGCAAAGCTGACGGTGAGAGAGGGCAGTCACAACAAGGACGACGTTTTCGCCCTGCTGGACGAAAGATTTTTATCCACTCCTTCCTTCGCGATAGATCAGTGCCGCACGCTGGCGTTTAAAATGGCGGAGCTTACAAAGCAGACGCTGAACGACGCTATCGGGCTGCTGAAAAATTACGACAGCGAACACGGCGAGGAGGTCGTTGCAAACGAAAACCTGGTGGACGAATATGAGGACAAGTTGGGAACGTATCTGGTAAAGCTAAGCTCTCAGAACCTTACGGAAAAGGACAGCAAGCAGATATCCGTACTGCTCCACTGCATAAGCGATATAGAGCGCATTTCCGACTACGCCGTGAACACTATGGAGGCGGCGGAGGAAATGAACGAAAAAGAGCTTTTCTTCTCCGAAAAGGCGCAGGAGGAGCTGAGGGTATATATCGCCGCTATAAAAGAGATAGTTTCCCTTACGTTCACTGCATTTGAGACGGGGGATATAGTTAAGGCAAAGACGGTGGAGCCGCTTGAAGAAGTCATCGACAACCTGCGCAACGAGCTGAAAAAGCACCACGTTAAGCGTCTGCGCAAGGGAAAATGCACTATCGAGGCGGGATTTATCCTGTCAGATATGCTGACGAACTTTGAGCGTATCGCTGACCACTGCTCAAATATCGCGGTGTGCCTTATACAGATACAGGAGGGCACGTTCGATACTCACGAATACATCAACGAGCTGAAAAAGACGGAGGACGCTTTCTTCCTGGATTATTTCGCCGCTTATTCGAGAAAGTATGCGCTTCCCAAAAAGGGGAAGGAGCAGGGTTAAAGCGGCGGAAGAAAACGTGTTTTGAAGTGATCCTTACATAATAAAAGCAGACACAGTGAGAAAACTTGCCGATATGACAGCGTTGTGATAAATCGGGATTTACGGAGATGAAAATACAATGTTCGAAGATATTTTTCTGCGAAAAAAGGCTGTTCTTGAAAAGCTAGATGCCTATGGCTTTCGGAAAATCCGAAACCATCGCAAATACGACACGGATATGTTAAATGGCGAATTCCACTTGGAAATCACCATCGGTAAGAATTCTGTGCCAGATACGAAACTGACGGAAATTGCCACAGGAGAGGAGTATGTTCTTTACAAAACAGACACAGTTGGTACATTTGTCGGCGAGGTCAGAACGGCTGTAACAAACATCTTGCAGGATATCGCCGATCGCTGTTATGAAACGGCAGTCTTCAAGGCGGAGCAGTCCGTTGCACTCATTGCCTATGTCCGTGAAAAATACGGTGATGAGCTTGAATATCTTTGGGATAAATTCCCCGATAATGCTGTCTGGCGTCGGAAGGACAATGAAAAATGGTACGGCGCGTTGCTGTCTGTTTCCCGCCGCAAACTCGGCATCCCGTCTGATGAAATTGTGGAAATTATCGACCTGCGCACTGCGCCGGAAGAAATGGAGGGTCTCATTGATAACGCTCAATTTTACCCCGGTTGGCACATGAATAAGAAACATTGGTACACGATCATTTTGGACGGAACAGTTTCGACGTATGAAATATGCCGCAGGGTTGATGAAAGCTATTTGCTGACAAAGTGAATGTAAGAACAAATTCTGATTTATCTGTAAGATGAATTTAATATGCGCACTTCTATACATACACAAAAAAGCAGACGTTTTTACGTCTGCTTTTGCCGTTTTATGCGGGACTGACTAAATTGCGTCTGCTTTTATTTTAATGAAGCTCAGTTTAAACTATTACCTGATCGCCCTCTTTAAGTCCGCTCAGGACAACGGTATAGCCGTTTATCGTAGGGCCTGCGTCAATGGGAAGCCTGAGCTTCTGACCGTTTTCGTAAAGATATACATATGTGTTCTCGCGACTTGTCACCGCATTGGCGGGGACGCAGAGAACGTTGTTCATTTTCCTGACAGTGACTACTGCGGTCGCCCAGCCTGCGGAAGCGGCGTTGGGGGTTTCTTCAAGGAGAGCGGCAAGAACGTCAGGCTCAAAACCGATTATCGCATATTTATCGCTGTCGGCGGAGGTAGGCGTTCCCGCTATCGAACCGCCGCCAAATCCGCCCCAGCCTAAATCCTGAAGGACGTAGCTGTCACCGTATTTATAAGAGGTGCTTTTCGGGTAGCTCACCACTGTTCCCTCAAAGGTGCTGCCTGTAAGGGTCACGTTCACCTTGCTCCCAAGCTGGAAGGGGCTTGGCACTTCGGATTTGGGGTCAACGTTTATGTAAACGTAAATATCCTCTGTATGGGCGACGGAGCAGAGATATGTTCCTTCCTCCATTTCCTCACCCTCGGTAAGCATGGCAACATCAGTGATTATCCCGTCATAAGGGGCTTTTACCGTGTAGCTGTCTATCTCGTACTGAACAGCTTCGAGGCGCTTTTGCTCATACTCCCATGTTATGCGGTCGGCTTCGCTCCCGCTTGCACGATAGGCTTCATAGGCGCTTTGGGCGACTATTTCCTGCGCAAGATAAGTATAATTCAAGGCGGAGCTGTCGAAAACGGCGATAACATCGCCTTCGCTTACCTCCTGATACTGATGTACGTTTACGGAGATAAGGTTGGCGTTTTTTGGGGCGGAAAGCGCGTCAGACAGGGCGTATCCGATAGAGGCGCCGACAGACTGCGTTTCCTCAAGGTCCATATACTTTGCTTCAACAGTTTCAAAGCTCTCCTCAGCGCCGTATATGGGTATCTGTATCTCGCCGCTCGTATCTTCAGCCGCGGAACAGCCCACAAGCGTCATGGCAAGTGACGCCGCGATAATTGCTTTAAAAGAACTTTTCATGATTTTACCCTCATGATTCGCGTTTTATAACTTCAAGGCACATTCTTCCGTTGTGGTAAGGGCATTTCCACAGCTCAACAACAGGCTTGAACACGGCGTAATTCCCCTGTTCGTCCACCTGAGAGTGCCATTCGCCGCCCTCACGTTTATCTACAATGTTGTTTTTGATGTACTGCCATACGGTTTGGGAGATCTCACGGTATTTCGGCTCGTTGTAACGCTTTGAGGCGTTGAGGAAACCTACTACCGCTTCCGCCTCCACCCACCAGATGCGCCATTTGTTTATTTTATCATTTTCACGCTCGTTGTTGAGAGCGCCGTTTTCAAAGGCTATTTCAGCTATGTTGGCGACTATCTTCCTGTTCATGGCGGAAATTTCCTTGGTAATCGCGCTTTCGCCTATAATGTCACAGGTGCGGTCCAAAAGCCATGTTGCCTCGATATCGTGACCGTAGGAGTGAATATCACCGATGACCTGCATTTCCCGGTTGAAAAATACAAGGAGCTTGGAATTTTCCTTGTCGTATATTTTGTCAAGGGTAAGGCGGAGCTGAAATTCAAGGCGTTCCAGCACGCGCTTGTCGGGGTTCACACGGTAAAGCTCGGTGTAGGCTTCGATAAGGTGAAGAACGGTGTTCATGGTCTTATCCGCCATCAAGCCGTTTTCGGAAAGGGCGTCGTTTTCTACAAGGTGAAATTCCCTGCTCTGCGCTTCAAGGTACGCAACGTCGTCGACGCACTTTTCCTCCACCGTTTTAAACACGCTCATAGCAAGGTCTAAAGCGGTTTTATCCTTGGAGGCGTCGTAGTAGCTTGCCATAGCGTAGATGAAAAATGCCTGACAATAAGTGTGTTTCATACTGTCGTTTACCGTGCCGTCGGCGTTCATCAGCCAGTATACGCCGCCGTACTTGCGGTCAACGCAGTATCTGCTGAGAAAGTCAAAGGCGTGCTTTGCTTTTTCAAGGCAGTCCTTTCTGCCTAAGGTGAGATAGCAGTTGGAATAGAACCAAAGTATGCGGGAGTGGAGAATAACGCCTTTGGGTGCGTTTTTGTCAAGGTTAAGGTCGCTGTCCATAAAGCCGTAAAAGCCGCCATTTTCATAGTCGCAAAGGCTGTCCCAGAAAGGAATTATGTGATTTTCAAGCTCCTGCTGTATTTCCTGCTTAAACATAATATTGCCTCGTTAAAAGATTTTGTTCATCACAAGTCCCGTGGTGAGCTTGGGATAGAAGTATGTGGATTTCTGGGGCATTTTTTCCCCTGCCGCCGCCACGTCGCGAATTTCCTCCACCCTTGTGGGATTGAGGAGGAATGCGCAGTTGGCACGCTTGCCGTCAACTTCGGCGAGAGCCTCGTCGGTGCTCCTTGTGTATGTAAGGTTTTTCTGATTTGCCATATTTTCCTTGTCAATGCCGAAAATACGCTCTAAAACAAGGGTATGCAAAACGCTGACGTCAAGCTCACGGAGAGCCTTGCTGCCGCTTGGTATAAACTGCTCCATAACGCTCACGTCTTTAAGCTCGAGAAGGGTGTAGTTGTTGTCGCCTGTAAAGAGGACGAAAGCTTTTCTGCCCTCGGCGTAGGCTTTTTCAAGACCCTTTTCCCCTTTTTCACGGTTGAGATAGGGAGTCACGTTGAAGTATTCGCCGCACTTTTCGCACACGGCGTTGTAATCAAAATAAGGCAGGTCACGAACTATCCTGTGGGTGGGAAATACCACTAAGCCGTCGTTCTCCATATTTACAAGCATCATTGTAACATAGTCGCTTGTGCCTGTTTCGTCAAGGTTTTCACTGACGTATTTCTGATAGTTCAGGGCGGTTTCATAGCGGTGGTGTCCGTCGGCGATATACAGCTTTTTGTCGGACATTTTTGCTGCGACTGCTGAAATGATCTCAGGGTCGTCTACGCACCAGAGCTTATGTGAAACGCCGTCGTCATCGGTAAAGGCGCTGTCGGGAGTTCCCGCCGAGGCGGAATTTATCAGGCTCATCACCGAGCCGTCCCCGTCCATATAAAGGGAATATATCTGGCTGAAATTGCAGCCTGTGGCTTTCATCAGGTTGAAGCGGTCGGTCTTGGCTTTGGAGAGAGTTTCCTCATGAGGAAGGATAACGCCTTTGCTGAAGGACTCTAACTTTACAAGGGAAACAAAGCCTTTTACGCTGTAATTCCCGCCTAAAGCGGAAAAGTCCATTTCGTAGATATAAATGCAGTCCTTTTCGTCACGGCGGAGAATGTCCTCGTCAAGCCATTGGCGCAAAGTTGACGCAGCGTCCTTATACGGCGCCATATCCTCGCTCCCTCCGATGACGGGAAGCTCCAGCCTTATGAGATTGTGGGAATTTTTTGCGATAAGCGCATCACGCTGAGCGGCGTTTATTATGTCGTAGGGAGGACAGCAAAGCTGTCCTATATCTCCCGCCTTTTCGGTGTAGCGAAGTCCTTTGAAGCCTTTGATTTCAGCCATATTTTATCTCCTTGCAATTATCATTCGTTGGCGCCGCAGCACTTTTTGTATTTTTTGCCGCTTCCGCAGGGGCAGGGATCGTTTCTGCCCACCTTCTTGCTTGCGGGCTTTTTGACAGGGGTCTTTGCTCCCGCGTTCTCAGCGTCGGGCTTCATCACCTGCTCACGCTGAGGAGGCTGTTCCACTCTTACCTTAATGGTAAGGACCATTCTCACCGTATCCTCACGGATAGAAGCTATCATCTCGTCGAACATGGCGAAGCCTTCAAAACGGTACTCAACAACGGGGTCGTGCTGACCCATGGAGCGGAGGTAAATACCCTTTTTCAGCTCGTCCATGGCATCGATGTGATCCATCCACTTCATGTCTACGTTTCTCAGCAGAACGACACGTTCGACTTCACGCATAACTTCGGGAGTAAGCTCCTTTTCACGAGCCTGATACAGGTCGTTTACACGGTTGTGCAGAAATTCCTCTATCTGTTCTTTGGTAAGGTCGTTCTTTTCCTCAGTCGTATAGCGCAGGTCTTCGGGGGTGGTTATTACGCCCATAAGGCTTTCGCGCAGTCCCTCAATGTTCCAGTCGTCGGCAATATCGCCTTGGCAGAACTGGTTCACCGTTTCGGTGATGTATTCGGTCATCATGGACTTTATGCTTGCGCTTACGTCCTCGCCGTTCAGCACCTTGGCGCGCTGGGAATAGATGGTCATTCTCTGCTGCGACATAACGTCGTCAAAGTCAAGCACGTTCTTACGGATAGAGTAGTTTCTGCCCTCTATCTTTCTCTGGGAGGACTCTATCGTTTTGGTGAGCATTTTGTTTTCAATAGGCATATCCTCGTCGATATTCAGCGTATCCATCATGCTTTGGATACGGTCGCCGCCGAATATTCTCATAAGGTCGTCTTCCATTGAGATGAAGAAACAGCTTTCGCCGGGGTCGCCCTGACGTCCTGCACGGCCTCTCAGCTGGTTGTCGATACGGCGGGATTCGTGGCGCTCTGTGCCGAGAATGAACAGTCCGCCCGCCTTTTTAACTTCCTCCGCTTCGGGCGCGATCTCATCTTTGAATTTATCGTTCAGCTCCTTAAAGAGCTTTCTTGCGTTCAGTATTTCCTCGTTGTCGGTCTCGGAGAAGCCTGTTGCCTCGTTGATAAGCTCCTCGTCTATCTCCATTTTTCTCATCTGAGCCTTGGCGAGATATTCGGGGTTGCCGCCCAGCATAATATCAGTACCACGGCCCGCCATATTGGTGGCGATGGTAACTGCGCCCTTTTTGCCTGCCTGAGCGACGATCTCGGCTTCACGCTCGTGGTTCTTGGCGTTCAGCACCTCGTGCTTTATACCTGTTTTTTTCAGCAGCTTGGAGAGATGCTCGGATTTTTCGATAGAAATAGTACCTACCAGAACAGGCTGTCCCTTTTCGTGGCACTTCTTTATCTGCTCGATAACGGCGCTGAATTTGCCGTTTTCGGTCTTGTATACTTGATCCTGATGGTCTTCGCGGATAACGGGCTTATTGGTGGGTACCTCGATAACGTCAAGCTTATAAATGCCCTTAAACTCGTCCTCTTCGGTCATCGCGGTACCTGTCATGCCTGACAATTTATCGTAAAGACGGAAGAAGTTCTGGAAGGTTATGGTGGCAAGAGTTTTGCTCTCGTTCTTTACCTTTACGCCTTCCTTTGCTTCGATAGCCTGATGCAGACCTTCGTTGAAGCGGCGTCCGAACATCAGACGGCCTGTAAATTCGTCTACTATAACTATTTCGCCGTCTTTTACAACGTAGTCAACGTCAAGGTGCATTATGCCGTTGGCTTTTATCGCCTGATTGACATGGTGGAGAATGGTGAGGTTATCAGGATCCATAAGGTTTTCGATACCGAAATACTGCTCCGCCTTCTTGACGCCGCTGGGGAGCAGTGTGGCGGTCTTTGCCTTTTCATCTATCAGATAATCTCCGTCGTAATCGTCCTGAAGCTCCTTGGAGTCAGTCTCTACCATTTTGAAGCTTTTCAGCGTTTTTGCAAGCTTGTCGGCTTTTTCGTAAAGCTCGGTGGATTTATCGCCTCTGCCTGAAATTATAAGAGGAGTTCTGGCTTCATCTATCAGAATGGAGTCCACCTCGTCCACGATGGCGAAGTTGTGTCCGCGCTGTACCAGATCCTGCTTTCTTACTACCATGTTGTCACGCAGGTAGTCAAAACCGAATTCGTTGTTCGTGCCGTAGGTCACGTCGCAGGCGTAAGCCTGACGGCGCTCAGCGTTGTTCTTCTCGTGAACGATAAGTCCCACGGAAAGTCCAAGAAAACGGTGAACACGTCCTATCTGTTCGCTGTCGCGCTTTGCCAGATAGTCGTTGACGGTAACGACGTGAACGCCTTTGCCTGTCAATGCGTTAAGATATGAGGGGAGAGCAGCAACAAAGGTCTTACCTTCACCTGTTTTCATCTCGGCGATACGACCCTGATGAAGCACTATTCCGCCCAAGACCTGAACGGGATAGGGCTTTATGGCGATAACGCGCCACATCGCCTCTCTGCATACCGCAAATGCATCGGGAAGTATATCGTCAAGCGTTTCTCCGTTGGCAAGGCGTTCCTTCAGTATAGGGGTCTGCGCCTGAAGTTCCTTGTCGGTCATAGCGGCGTATTTCGGCTCTAAATCAAGAGTTGCCTGCTTTTTTCCTTCTATGCGTTTAAGCTCTTTTTCGGAATAAGTCCCGAAGATTTTGTCAATAAGTCCCATGTTATCTTCCTTTCAGAGTTATACAGCGCCGCGTAAAGGCGTCTGCCGCTGTTTTTACGGCGCTGCCGTTTGTTCCGTATGATCTGTGTTTTGTACATTCTGCTTTATTATACACCTAATCGGCGGGATTGTCAAATAAAAATGTGATATTTTGTGCGATTGACAAAACTGCCGCTGAGGTTATATAATAGTACAGGCACTTCGGTAATCATCGCGGAGGTTCTTTCATGAAAAGAAAAACGATCACCGAGATCGGTGAGATCACATACGAAATAGAGAGAAAAAGGGTGAAAAACCTCAACCTGCGGGTGAGGCAGGACGGAAGCGTTCATGTTTCGGTCCCGTACTATACTTCCTACGAGCAGGCAGACAGGTTCGTAGCCTTGAACTGCCGTTTTGTGGAAAGGGCAAGGGAAAAATTCGCCATGAGAAGCCCGAAAAAAGACGGCGCGGTTTATTTTCTCGGCGAGGAGCTTAAGCTGTCCGCCGTAAAAGGGGAAAAATTTTCCGCCTGTGTCGGAGGCGGAGAGCTTTTACTGACGGTAACAGACGAAAACAATGTTCAGGCGGGTATCGACCGCTGGAGGAAAGAGGAGAGCGAAAAGCTGTTCCCGCCGCTTTGCCGTGAGGAACACGCTTTGTTCAAAGAGGCAGGATTTGACGTTCCTCTGCCGAAAATATGCTTCAGGAAGATGAAAAGCCGCTGGGGAAGCTGCACGGCGGACTGCGGAAAAATAACGCTGAACACAATGCTGACAGAAAAGCCGCTTATATGTATAAGGTATGTCATAGCGCACGAGCTGGCGCATTTCGTCGTTCAGGATCACTCGGAAAGATTTTACAAGATCCTGAATATCGTAATGCCTGAACACAAGGAGATCAGAAAAATGATGAGATAAAAAGGCTCCCGACAGCCACCTGCCATTTTACAACGGCGGCACGGCTTCGGGAGCCTATATTTTCATTTAATCAGCGATCACGCGTCGAGAGAAGCGTTGAGCTGATCTATACGAGTTCTGATAGTGCCTTCGTTGGCAGCTCTCAGAGTTGTGAAGGTAACAGGGTTGTTATCCTGGTCAACACAGTTCAGATAAGGAATCTGAGTAAGGATAGCGCAGCAGTTGTAAACGGTGTTGGGGTCTACAAGGTCCTGACCGATACCTTCCTTGAACTCAAATACAGGAGTGAATACTCCGCCGTACTGAAGCTCCTCGAAGAAGTCAAGCAGCTCGTCGGTGTACTGGTAGTTTTCCTTGTTCTGTTCACGGCCGAGTCTTATGGTCTCTTCATCATAAGCGGTCGCAATAAGGCACTGAGTCCATGCCTGGAAGCCTTCTATGTTCTTGGAGCCTGAGCAGAGAACGAATGCGTCATTCTTCATTACCTGATAATATTTATCAGACTGAGGATCTCTGGGGAAAGGTACGCAGAAGATAGTAGAGGGATCCCACTTATATCTCTTTATGTAGCTCTGGAAAGAGTCATGCCAAGCGGTGCTGAGGTCGCAGTAGAACAGTGTGTTGCCCAGTACCCACTCGGAAATGCTGATGCTCCAGCCGTTAAGCTCATGTCTGGGGTAACGGTAGTTCTGCTTGTAAAGAACGTCGATAACGTTGGTCATGCATCTTTCGATGTCGGCATCGTACAGATTGTCTTTCAGCTTACCGTCTTCAAGAGCGACGATAGCTTTACCTGTGGTGCTTACAAGTCTGTCGGGAACCTGCCAGCCGTCAAGACCCCATTTTCCTTCGCCTGACTTCTGCCATTTATCAAGCATTTCAAGCATGGTATCCCATGTCCAGTTGCCTTCTTTGTAATACTCGTAAGGCTCTTTCAGACCTGCCTGAGCTACTATGTCGCGTCTGTACCACATAACCTGGTCAAGATTCAGGGTAACGATAGGACAATAGTTATGTCCCCCCCACTCAAACTGCTTCATAGCGTCTCTGGTCCTGTCCCAAACGGGATCGTCGAAGTCGATATAGTCTTCAACAGGCTGATACAGCTTTTTGTATGCAGCATAGGGGTGGTTTATGATTTCAAACTGGAAGATGTCGGGGGAGTCGCCTGCCGCGACCATCTTGCCAAGCTGGTCATATCTGGAGTTGTACTCTACATTTATGTAGTCAAAAATGTTGTTGGCGTCGTCGCCGTAAGAAGTGTCGCCCTCTTCGGGAATACCGTAAACGTACTTGAACAGTTCGGCGGCAGGCTGAGTTTCATCGATAGCCCAGTGAGACAGCCATCTTATCTTCTTCTCAACTTTCAGGTTGGTATCGACCTTGTCCTGCAGCTCGGAAACGTATTCGAGCAGAGGTTCATATTCGGCATTTGTGGTTCTCTCAGGCTCCTGATTGCCGGAGCCGCCTTCACTTGAATTGCAGGCGGTAACAGAAAGGACCATGGAAAGACACAAAACCGACGCAAGGGCAATTTTAAGTTTTCTTTTCATATTCTCCTCCTCATGAAATGATCCGTTTTTTCGGATTTCATAAACATACAGACGCACTTCGGCGCGGACGGTAAGGCTAAAAGCTTTTAATCAGCGCAAAGACATTCGTTTCATAGTATGTCATAATGTAATTTTATCATTTTTCACATAAAGTGTCAACATTCTGAGAATAAAATTTCAACTGTCAGTTTTGTTTAAAAATTACAAAATCTGCTTAATAAAATAAAGTCCTTTACTTAAAATTTACTTTTGTTAAGCAACAGGAAATTTATGACCCCGAAAGTAAAATCAGGCTTGATTTAAACAACAGTTTCTGCTATAATATTGATATATGTTCTTATTTAAAGAAAGGAAACAGGGTAATGTATAAAATCGTGAAAAAGCGTCAGCTCAACGAAAACGTGGTGCTGATGGAGATAGAGGCGCCGTTCGTTGCGAAAAAGGCGCTGGCGGGACAGTTCATCATCCTGAGAGTGGACGAATACGGAGAGAGGATCCCTCTCACCGTGGCGGACTATGACCGTGAGAAAGGGACTGTGACGATAATTTTCCAGATAGTGGGAGCGACAACAAAGCTGCTGTCCACGCTGAACGAGGGGGACTGCTTAAAGGATTTTGCGGGACCTCTTGGCAAAGCTACGGAGCTGGACGGAGTTAAAAAAGCCTGCGTTATCGGCGGGGGTGTGGGGTGCGCTATCGCTTACCCCTCCGCAAAGGCGCTGTTCAATAACGGCGCGCAGGTGGACGTTATAGCGGGGTTCAGGAACAAGGACATCGTTATACTTGAAGAGGAGTTCAAGGCAGTTTCACACAATCTTTACATAACAACCGACGACGGGAGCTACGGGGAAAAGGGCTTTGTCACCGACAAGCTGAAGGCGCTTATCGAGGCGGGAAATCAGTATGACCTGGTGCTTGCTATCGGGCCTGTTCCCATGATGAAGTTTGTCAGCAAGACCACCGAGCCTTACGGCATAAAGACGCTGGTATCCCTTAATCCGATAATGATAGACGGTTCGGGAATGTGCGGCGGGTGCAGAGTAAATGTTGGCGGAGAGATAAAGTTCGCCTGCGTGGACGGCCCTGATTTTGACGGACATCAGGTGAATTTTGACGAGCTGATGAGGCGCAATTCCGCTTATAAAGAGCAGGAAGCGCACAGCAGGGAAAATTGCCGTTTGTATCGGAAGGAGGCGGAGTGAAATGCCGAATATGAGCCTGAAAAAAGTCCCTATGCCTGAGCAGGCGGCGGACGTGAGAAACAAAAACTTTGAGGAAGTTGCAAAGGGCTACACTGCGGAAATGGCGGTGGAGGAGGCAACGCGCTGCCTTAACTGCAAAAATAAGCCGTGCGTGGGCGGCTGTCCCGTTAACGTACATATCCCCGATTTTATCGCAAAGGTGGCGGCAGGAGAGTTTGAGGAGGCGTATAGGATAATCACCTCCACAAACGGACTTCCCGCCGTATGCGGACGCGTCTGCCCGCAGGAGAGCCAGTGCGAGGGGAAATGCGTAAGAGGGATAAAGGGCGAGCCTGTGGGCATAGGCCGCCTTGAGCGTTTCTGTGCAGACTATCATATGGCAAACGGCAGTGAAAAAGCAGAAAAGCCTCAGTCCAACGGGAAAAAGGTGGCTGTCGTGGGGGCGGGTCCGTCGGGGCTCACCTGCGCGGGGGACCTTGCTAAAAAAGGATATGAGGTGACTGTTTTCGAGGCGTTCCATACCGCAGGCGGAGTGCTTGTGTACGGTATCCCTCAGTTCAGACTGCCGAAGGAGATAGTCGCAAAGGAAGTAAAAAACCTTGAAGACCTCGGCGTTGAGATAAAGACGAATATGATAATCGGAAAGACTTTGTCGGTAGACGAGCTTTTTGAAATGGGATACAAGGCGGTGTTCATCGGCTCAGGCGCAGGACTTCCCTCCTTTATGGGAATAGAGGGAGAGGACCTGATAGGGGTATACTCCGCAAACGAATATCTCACAAGAACAAATCTGATGAAAGCGTACCGTGACGAGTACGACACTCCTATTATAAAAAGTAAGACCGTGGCGGTCGTGGGCGGCGGCAACGTGGCGATGGACGCCGCAAGATGCGCAAAAAGACTGGGCGCTGAAACGGTATATATAGTTTACCGCAGAGGACTGGAGGAAATGCCCGCAAGAAAAGAGGAGATACATCACGCTATGGAGGAGGGCGTCATCTTCCGCAATCTTAACAATCCTGTGAAGATAATCGGGGACGAAAACGGCCGTGTAAAGGCTATGGAGTGCGTTGAGATGGAGCTGGGTGAGCCTGACGACAGCGGCAGAAGACGTCCTGTTGTTAAGGAAAACAGCAATTTCACGCTTGACGTGGATACGGTCATTATGGCAATAGGTACTTCCCCAAATCCGCTGATAAGAAGTACCACAAAGGGGCTTGAAACTAACCGCGGGGGTTGTCTTGTAGTCAACGAGGAAACCATGCAGACCACCCGCGAGGGCGTTTATGCAGGCGGGGACGCAGTGACGGGCGCGGCTACCGTAATTCTCGCTATGGGCGCAGGAAAACAGGCGGCTAAGGCGATAGACGAGTATCTGGGGGACAAGTAAAGGCGATAAGATAAAAATTCGGCAGGGCGGACTTGCTGAGAAACAAGTGTTTGAACGGCGGCGTTCGGAAAGGCAGCAGTTATGGCTAACGAGGATAAAAAAGATTTCAACGCTATGCTGAACGACTGCAAGGATATGCCTAAGATACAGATAATAACGGACGAAAAGAGCATAAAAAAATACGGCGGGAACAGAATGTATTTTGCGCCGCCCATTGACTATGACAAAATAATGAAGCGTATTCCCTGCGGGAGCGTAATCACGGTGGGAAAAATCCGTGAATATTTTGCAAAATTATGCGGCGCGGATTTCACGGAGCCTGTTACCGCAGGGATATTTGTTTCAATTGCGGCGTGGGCAAGCTTTCAGCGTTTCGAGGACAAAACGCCGTATTGGAGAACGCTTAAAGCGGACGGTGAGCTGAACGCAAAATACCCGGGCGGTATCGAAAAGCAAAAAGAAATGCTTGAAGCGGAGGGGCATACGATAATCCGAAAAGGGCGCAAAAATATCAGATACTATGTAAAGGACTATGAAAAAGCTTTGTTTGAACTGAAATAGCGATTCACCGTTCGGCAGAACGGGCAATAAAAGCCGACATGAAAGAATCATGTCGGCTTTTTTCAGAACATTGAGCGGTATTCGGTGGGGGTCATGCCGTTGTATTTACGGAAAATGCGGCTGAAATAGTTTCCGTCGCTGTATCCGCAGAAGGTGGCTATCTCGGTGACAGAGTGGTTCTTTGCACGAAGCATTTCCCTTGCCTTCAGCATTCGCAGATTTGTTATATACTCCGTGGGGATACAGCCGAAGGCTTTCTTGAAAAGGCGTATGAACTGTCTTTCAGAATAGTTGGACATTTCGGCAAGACGGGCTACGGAAAGGCTCTCGGCGTAATTCTGCTTGATATAATCCGCCGCGCCCGCTATGCGCTCAACGCCTTCGCTGTTCTTGGTTCGCTCAAAATCGTAAAGGCGGGACAGCAGTATCATAATATTCCAAAGGTAGCCCTGAACAGCGGTTTTCCAGCCTATGCGCTTTTCGGCATACTCCTTTTTCAGCTGCAGGATCAGGGAAGTTATCTGCTCAAGCTCATCGGGATCAAGGTTCAGGTAGGAAATAAAGCCGCTTTGTCTGCCTGAGGGGACAAACATGGCTTTGAAGCCGTCGCAGTCGGAAATGTCCGATAAGGGCAAAAGCTTCGGGGAAAACATTATGTTGTATAAACGAAGGCGGTGTACGTCCTCGTAAGCGTGTGACATTCCGCTGTTTATGACGAAAACGTCGCCTTTGCCTATACGGTCGCTTTCTCCGTTCACGATATGCCTTGCGGAACCGCTTGTAACTATCACAAGCTCGGTAAAATCGCTGTGATCGTGCTCGCAAAGCGGCTCGTCATGGCTGCCGTTCTGTATGAAAAAGGGGAAGCTTTCCTCGCCCTTGAACATATTCAGCGTAAATGTCATCATGGTGCTGATATCCTTTCATGTCAGTTATGTGCTTATATTTTTATTTTTGTCAAAAAAGACAGTGATTTAAAAGTCAATGACGATGATATAATTATAATATAAAATGTCAAAAAAATCAAGAAGAAATAATTTCGTCAGAAAAATCCATGCAAAGTCATTTATACAGCGTTTTCGGTATGAGAACGCTGTTGTTTTTCAGTATCTTTCTTTTGTGAAATTTAATCAAAGCTATTGATTTAATATTTCGTTTATGCTATTATATATACAATGTAATCGTTTTTACGGCAAGGAGGTCTTTTATGCCAAATCCTTTTCTTCCGCTCTGGGAATACATTCCCGACGGCGAACCGCGCGTGTTCGGGGACAGAGTGTATCTTTACGGCTCACACGATAAGGCGGCTTCGGGAGCTTTCTGCGACTGGAAATTAAAAGTGTGGTCGGCTCCGCTTAATGACCTGAACAACTGGCAGTGTCACGGGGACAGCTTTCACACATTGCCCGATGAGGATCACCCGTCCGATACGGCTGAGTGGACGGAGCGTGAGCTGTACGCTCCCGACGTGGTGGAAAAAGACGGGAAATACTACCTTTTCGCATATATCCTCGGTTCGGACGGGTGCGTGGGAGTGAGCGACAAGCCTGAGGGCCCTTTCAAGCTGCTGGGAAGATATGAATACGACAAGGCGGACGGCGGCGACGGCGGTATCTTCAACGACGCAGGCGTGCTTGTGGACGACGACGGAAAAGTTTATATATACTACGGCTTTGAGCGTTCCCATTTCGGGGAGATAGATCCCGCGACGATGCGCACGATAAAGAAAGGCTCGTATATCGCCGACCTTATTCCGAAAGGAAACGAACCTGAGTGCTTTTTTGAGGCAAGCTCTCCCAGAAAGATAAACGGGCGGTATTATTATATATATTCGCCGAGAAAAGGGAGCAGGCTGGACTATGCCGTAGCCGACAAGCCGCAGGGTCCTTTCAAGCGTATGGGGACGATAATCGACAACGGAATCGACTATCCTGCGGGCAACGACCACGGCTCGGTGTGCTGTATCAACGGTCAGTGGTATGTTTTCTATCACAGAATGACAAACGGAACGATAACCTCAAGACGGGCGTGTGTGGAGAAGATAGAAATTCTCCCCGACGGGACTATACCGCAGGTGGAGATGACCTCGCTGGGATTTGAGGAGTCACTGGATCCGTACAAAATAACGCCTGCCGACATCGCCTGCGTGATAAGAGGCGGCGGATTTGTCACCGAAAAAGACAGCTTCACAAGAATGATAAGCGGAATAAAAAACGGCACGGTACTGGGCTACAAATATTTCGATTTCGGAAAAGATTTTGGCAGTAAGACCATGGAATTTGCCGTTGACATTATGGGAACAGGCTGTCCCTGCGAAATACATATACTTCTTGACGACCCTGACAAAGGCGAGGAGATAGGCGTATGCGAAACAGGGCTTTCCGACGGAGAATATAAATGCAGGGTGAAAGCCGTTACAGAGCGGCACGCTGTGTTCTTTAAAATAAATCACACATACAGCGGCTGGATAGCGGAGCCGTTCAAGGACAGAGAATTGCTGGGAGTAAAGGCATTCGTATTTATGAAATAACAGGAGGACAAAATGAAAAGCAAAAAATTACTGAGCCTGCTTTTAGCGGCGGCTTTAGGCATTTCAACACTGCTGAGCGGCTGTGCGGACACGGCTGAAAACGGCGGTGCGGATACGGAAAACAACGCTTCACAAAGCACTGAGGAAGAAGCTGAAAATACCGAAAGAATGACCGCTGTGGAAATTGCAAAGGATATGGGGATAGGGCTCAATCTGGGCAATACCATGGAGGCTTATGAGGCGACGAACTGCGAAAAATCCACCTACACCTGGATACCGAAGGTGGGGAGCAATACCCCGCGGGATTATGAGACCTGCTGGAGAGCGGTGGAAACCACTCAGGCAGTCATAGACGGAATGAAGGCGGAAGGCTTCAGGACCGTGCGCATTCCCGTGTTCTGGGGAAATATGATGGAGGACGACGGGACTTATACCATAAATGAGGACTACATGAACAGAGTTCAGGAGATAGTAGACTACTGTGTAAATGATGATCTGTATGTAGTGGTAAACTGTCACCATTTTGACGAATTTATTATAAGAAGAAACGACCTTGAGGACTGCAAAAGAATATTCAACACGCTTTGGACTCAGATAGCGGAGCATTTCAAGGACTACGGCGACAAGCTGATATTTGAGGGCTTCAACGAATATCTGGGAGGACAGCGATTTGACGAGTCGGGAGTGCTTAAAGACCGTTCTGACGACGAGGCATATGAGCTTACAAACGCACTCAATCAGACTTTCGTTGACGCAGTGAGAGCAACAAGCGGGAACAACGGCGACAGAATGCTGATAGTTTCGGGGTACTGGACAAATATCGACAAGACAACGGGAGATAAGTTCATTATGCCCACAGATACCGCTGATGACAGGCTGATGGTCTCGGTGCATTACATCGACAACGCCTGCTACTGGTCAAACAGCATAGGCAATCAGAACTGGCTCGACTATATAAAGGATCAGTGCGACAAGCTGAAAAGCAAATTCACTGACAACAACATACCCGTTTTTGTAGGTGAAACCACTTCTATTTATCCAAGCAGCAATATGGCTGGGGATTCAAAGTACAGCACTTCATCGGAATGTCTTGAGGTGCTGCTGACGTGGGCGACGGACTACGGCTTTATCCCGGTGCTGTGGGATACGAACGACAACGCTTATTCAAGGACATCATTCAAAATGAAAAATCCCGCCGACAGCGAAGTTATCAGGAAAATTGCAGAGAAAATCGCAAACGGCTGAGAAAGGTGATAAAATGAAAAAGACAAGACTTATAAGTATTTTAACGACGCTGTTTCTCAGCGTTTCCATCCTGATTTGCGGCTGCAACAGCACAGACAGCCAAAACGTTCCCGAAAGCTCGGACATCTCGCAGGAGCAGACTGTTTCCGATGACGCAATAACAACAGCAAGCGAAAATGAAACAACGACGGTAAATGAGCAGACCACCGTTTCCGAAGAGGAGACCTCCGCCAAGGAAAGCACGGCTTCCGAAGAAAAGCCCGAAGAAACAAAAGAGCAGACGACAGCTGCCGAAAAGCAGACCACTGCCACTGAAAAAGAGACTGCCGCCACCGAAAAGCAGACTACTGCTACGGAAAAACAGACCATTGCTACAGAAAAGCAGACTTCCGCAACCGAAAAGGAGCCTGCCGCTCCTTCGGTAACGCATAATAAATCAGACGGCGTAAAAGAAATACGGGATATGACCACCATGGAAATAGTACACGATATGGGGCAGGGGATAAATCTCGGCAACACGATGGAATCCTGCGGGAACTGGATAAGCCCGTCAGGCGGCGTGAGAGGCTATGAGACCGCGTGGGGCAGTCCCGTTATCACCGAAAAGGTCATTCAGGGGTACGCAGACTGCGGGTTCGGAGTTCTGAGGATACCTGTGGCGTGGTCAAATATGATGGGCGAAAACTATACCATAAACGAAGAATACACAGCAAGAGTAAAGGAGATAGTGGACTGGACGCTGGACAGCGGTATGTACGCTATCGTGAACATACACTGGGATAACGGCTGGTTTTCAAATTTTCCTACCGATACTGAGGAGTGCATGAAAAAATACACGCGCATATGGGAGCAGATATCGGAAGCCTTCAAAGATTACGGCGACAAGCTGATGTTTGAATCCCTCAACGAAGAGGGCGGCTGGGACAGCATGTGGAACAGGTACAGCGGAAATACAAACGGAAAAGCCGATTCTTACGAGCTGCTTTATGAGATAAATCAGAGGTTTGTTGACACAGTGAGAAATTCAGGCGGCAACAACGCAAAACGCCATCTGCTCATAGCAGGATACAACACGGACATAGACCTTACCTGCGATGAGATGTTCAAAATGCCGAACGACCCTGCGGGACGCTGCGCAGTGTCGGTACATTACTACACGCCTTCCACTTTCTGCATACTTGAGGAGGACGCGAGCTGGGGCAAGGCAAAAAGCACCTGGGGCAACGAAAAAGACATAAAGGAACTGCAAAAATACATGAATATGCTGAAAGAGACCTTTGTGGATAAGGGTATCCCCGTTATCGTCGGCGAATACGGTGTCGCGCAGAAAAACAAGACCGAAGAACAGATAGTAAACTTTATGGAAACGGTCACGGAGGAAATGTACAACGCGGGAGTATGCCCTGTTATCTGGGACATTCAGGGGGCTTTCTACAACCGCATGAGTTATAAGTTCCTTTTCCCCGAAATGCTGGAGAGCATTATGGCTTCAAAGGAAGCGCACAGATAAAATGAATAAAAAGAAAAGACCTGCTTATGGCAGGTCTTTTTATACTATTTATGTTATGTCGATAACAACGACCTCGGGGCGGTCATAGATACGCGGTATGGGTACGTTTTCACGGGCAAGCCCGCGGCTCACTATCATAGTTGTTCCGCCGCTTTGATAAAGACCGCCTGCGTATTTCGGAAAAAGCCCCTGATCGGGCGCGTAAACGCCGTTTATAAGAAAAGGCACACGCCACTGTCCACCGTGAGCATGTCCGCAAAGGGCAAGGTCGAAACCGTAACCTACATAGCTGTCAAACCGTTCGGGACGATGGGAGAGGAGCAGTGTGAACAGCTTTGGATCAGCCTGCTTCGCGACGCTTTCAAGCTGATATGCAAAGCCTTTTGCTCCCTCAGGATCATCAACGCCGCAGATGTTCAAAGAAACTCCGTTTATTTCCGCTTGTATCGCTTCTCCCGAAAGGACAGTGACGCCTAAGCTTTCAAGAGTATCCATATTTTCCTCAAATGTGTTCTCGTCGACTCTGAACTCGTGATTTCCCGTAACATAAAAGCAGGGGCAAACACAGGATATGCCCTGAAGAAAAATTTTTGTATTGTCATTGGGACGAAGGTCGTCGAAAATATCACCTGCGAGGACTATAATATCGGGGTCCTGCTCCTTTACGGCGGAGATAAGCTCGCTTTGCCCTTCGCCGTATTTGCAGGAATGAAGGTCGGTTACAAGGACGATCCTAATGTTCGCATTTATCTTTTCACTGTCCACGGTGTAATATCTTATGCAAAGACCGCTGTAAAGACCGATCGCCAGATAAATGCAGAAAATGACCGCAAGGAAAATAACGACGGCTTTTGCAGGGGAAAGCTTAAAACGGCGCTTTACGGCTTCGAGAGAATCAGCGGGTCTTGAATTTTTCGATAGTTTCATGTTTTATCCTTTGTGAGTAGGCGGCTCATGCGGCTGCGTTTCGCTGCCAAAAAGTTTTTGGGTGGTAAATATAAAATGCGCTCCCGTGGGGTGGGAGCGCATTGAAGCCGCTCAGCCGCTTCGTTTCGCTGCCAAAAAGTTTTTTGGGTGGTAAATGTAAAATACGCTCCCGTGGATTGGGAGCGCATTGAAGCCGCTCAGCCGCTTCGTTTCGCTGCCAAAAAGTTTTTTGGGCGGTAAATGTAAAAATACGCTCCCGTGGATTGGGAGCGCATTGAAGCCGCTCAGCGGCTGGTGGAACCGGCGAGAATCGAACTCGCGTCCGAAAGCCGATCCGCTCACTTTTCTACATGCTTAGTCAGCCTTTAAAATCTCCCTCATCGCTTTCCGACAGACGGGACAGCGAGTTGGCAGCCCTTTGGTACATCAACGGTTACAAGGCTATCGCCGAGGACGTTCACTGCTGAATGACGCCCGAACCGAAGCCGCAGTACTCTTCGGCAGGACGGCAGCTGCAATTAGGCAGCTACGGGTTCAGATGTGTAATCTGCGTTTAATTTTAATTTACCCATTATTAAAGAGTTTAGGAGAACTCTGCATGCTTGGCAAGGTTCACAGCCCCCGTCGAAACCTTTACGGTCCCTTTTAAGGCGCAATATTATTATATAACTTTTCACGTCTTTTGTCAACAGTTGATTTTTGGCGGATTTGGGTGTATAATGAATTAAAAGAATTTTTTACTTGTAAGGATTTAAATATATGAAGATACTTGCTGTCGAATCATCCTGCGACGAAACTGCCTGCGCGGTGGTCGAGGACGGAAGAAGGATCATCTCCAATGTCGTCGCAACGCAGATAGAAGAACATAAGCTTTACGGAGGAGTTGTTCCCGAAATAGCTTCGAGAAGGCACTGCGAAAATATAGTTGGAGTTTGCAGCGAAGCGCTGGAACAGGCAGGCATGAGCCTTGACGAGTGCGACGCGATAGCGGTGACGTATGCACCGGGACTTATAGGAGCGCTTCTTGTAGGAGTGAATTTTGCAAAAGGAGCGGCTCTTGCGAAAAAAAAGCCGCTTATCCCCGTTCATCACATAAAGGGACATATCGCCGCAAATTATATCGCTCACCCTGAGCTGGAGCCGCCTTATATCTGCCTTGTGGCAAGCGGCGGACACTCGCATATCATAAAGGTCAACGACTATACCGAGTTTCAGACAATAGGAAGAACGCTTGACGACGCGGCGGGAGAAGCATTTGACAAGGCGGCGCGGTCTATGGGATTTCCCTACCCCGGCGGGATACACATTGATAAAGCGGCAAAATCGGGAGATCCTTCAAGGTATAAGCTGCCCGTTCCCAAAACCGAAAATCCTTACGATTTCAGCTTTTCGGGTCTTAAAACAGCGGTGATAAACTTAGTTCACAACGCTGAGCAAAAGGGCGAAAAAATAAACGTAAACGACCTTGCGGCAAGCTTTCAGCACACGGTTTGCGAAATACTGACCTCGCGGTTCATAAAAGCTGCCGAGGACAACGGTTATAAGACGATAGCCCTTGCGGGGGGCGTTGCCGCAAACAGCGGGCTCAGGGAAACGCTGGAGAAAAAAGCCCTGCAAAAGGGCATGAAGCTTTATATTCCACCTGTATCGCTTTGCGGGGACAACGCCGCCATGATAGGGAGCCAGGGCTACTATGAATATATGGCGGGAAATACAGCGGGAAGCGACCTGAACGCCGTCGCAAGCCTCAGATTATAATAAAAACAGCCTGACAAAAAGGGCTTACCGATTACCGATATGACAGGAATGTGATAAATCGGGATTTGAAAAGGGGGAGAACAAATGGAATATATTTGTATCACGAATGGAAATATGGACGGACTAAAAGTGCTTCACCTCGGTTACAAACAGGAAATTGGAGAAGAAGCGCCTACGGATGAGAACTTTGACAGCCTCTCTGAGGCTATAAAAAAGGGGAAAATCATCTTTTACGGGTGTATGGATGAGGGTAGACCGGTTGCGTGCTGCTCCATCACACCAACCTATTCCACATTTAACTACCAAACGGGAGGCGTGCTTGAAGATTTCTACATTGTTCCGGAATATCGGCACAGGGGAATTGCAAGGCAGTTAGTCAGATTCGCATACCGAGAAAGCGGTGTAGCTTCTCTCACAGTTGGATGTGCGGATTGTGATATTAAAATGTATCAGTCATTAGGCTTTACGATTCCGCTGGGAAATTTGTTCGCATTTGAGGGTTAAACTCTGATTTATCTGTAAGATAAATTTCAATATATGCACTTCTATACGCAAAAAGCAGGCGGTTCTTCGCCTGCTTTTGATATTTTATGCGGGAATGCCTAATAGTCAGGCTGCTTATGTCATCATTGGCAATTTTCCAGCATGGCAAGGACGATGTCAGGGAATTTCCACTCCATCGTCTTGCGGTCGAGCAGTCCGAAAAGCTCGCCGTTTCCTTCAAAGGCGTTGTTGTCCCACCAGAGGCAGGATATTCCCACGGCTCTTGCCGCGGCGACATAATAAGCGCCGTATGTTATGCGGGATTCAAGATTATCCTTATCGCGGGCGCCGAACTCGCCTATAACGACGGGGATACCTTTTGAGGTAAATTTATCGTAAAGCTTCTGCATCACATCATCTACAACGACGGAATTGCGGCGAATCATAAAGGAATCGGCTCCGCCGCCGTCCAAAGCAAAGCTTTGAGGCTCGTAAGCATGTACGGAGACGATCGTGCGGGAGGCGGGGTCGTCGGCAAGGCTGAACAGATCGTCGCAGGCATAATTGCAGGAAGCGCAGTAGCTCGGCGTCATAAGCCAGCGCTCGGCGTTGTTCCCGCCGCTCGCCCTTACCGTATCGACAAAGGTCTGATTAAACTGCATTACGCAGTCTATCGCTTCCTTGCCCAAGTCGGAAGCGGTATCTATCCACCACTCGTTATCCGTTCCGATAAGGCGCGGCTCATTTATCGACTCAAAAATAAGATGCTCGTCGTAATCCTTAAAAGTCTCGCATACCTGCGTCCAGAGAGCCGTAAGGTACGCTTTGGAGCTGTCGAGAGTTTCGTATGTGGGATAGCAGTATGCTTCGTTTGTATCATGGTGGGCGTTCAGAATGACGTACATTCCGTTTTTATAAGCGTAATCCACTATTTCCCTGACTCTTCCCAGCCAGTATTCGCTTATTTTGAAGCTTTCGTCCATGTGGTTATGCCACGTCACAGGAATACGGACGGTATTGAAGCCCGCGTTCTTTACGGACAAGATCATTTCTTCCGTTATAACGGGCGAACCCCACGCGGTCTCTGAGGCTTCCTCATTCTGATAATTTGCGTCGGCGTCAAGAGCGTTGCCTAAATTCCAGCCCAATTTAAGCTGCTTTACGAAATCAAGCCCATCGCTTTCGGGAAGGACCGAAGCTTCTCTCTCCATAACAGGTATCTCGGCGCCTGTCCCTTTCAGGTTTGTTGCGGCGCCGTCCGAACATGCAGTCAATAAGATCATAGCGTCAATAAAAAGCAATAAAACTTTTGATATGGTTTTTTTCATATTTTACCCTTTCTCTATTTCAAACGCGAACGGAATAAGCTCGTCAAGAGTAAAATCGTATACCGAATGGTCTCCGTCAAAGACTATCACAGGCGTATCAGGCGTGCAGAACTCGGTGAGCACCTGACGGCAGACGCCGCAGGGAAAAGGCACGGGGCTTCCCTCGTCGGAGGCAACTGCGACGGCGGCTATATGCTTTGCTCCCTCGCTCACCGCCTTAAACACGGCAACCCGCTCGGCACAGACAACAGCGGAATAGCTCCCGTTTTCAATGTTGCAGCCGGTAAATACTCTTCCGTCGTCGGTAAGAACGGCAGAGCCCACCTTATAAGATGAATAAGGGCAGTAGGAATTTTCCGTTGCCTGCCTTGCCTTTTCAACAAGGTCGGCAAAACGGCAGTCTGAGATGTCGGTTTTAATCATGGTGTATTCCCTCCTTATCTACATATGCCAGCAGCATGGGCTTTTTTTCATAAGCTCCGCCGAATCGGTAAGCGGTCAGCAGCTGCTCTGCGGCAGCTTCTGCCAAAGCTTCGGACGAAGCGTGTATTTCAGCAAGAATATCCCCCTTATTTACTTTATCGCCCGCTTTTGCTTTAAGGACAAAGCCTGCGGAATGGTCGATCACGTCGTTTTTCGTCATGCGTCCCGCTTTTACAGTGAGAGCCGCCGAACCGACCGTTTCGCCGTTTATGGCGGTTATCACGCCGCTTTCGGGAGAAAAGAGCGGGTAGATCACCTTCGCTTTCGGAAGAAGGTCCGTATTATCGGCAACAGCAGAATCTCCGCCCTGATTTTCAATGAATTTTCTGAATTTTTTAAGAGCGGCGCCGCTTCTTACAGAAGTTTCAAGCATTTCACGCGCCTGTGCAAGAGAAGTTGCTTTCCTGCCCGCGAGGAGCATAAACGAAGCCGTTATATAACAAAGCTCGGTAAAATCGGGAGGTCCGTTCCCCTTCAGGGTCTCCGCCGCTTCAATTACCTCAAGAGCGTTTCCGACGGCGTTTCCCAAAGGCTGATCCATATTTGTTATCAAAGCGGTCACTTCCCTGCCGTTATGTCTGCCAATAGATTCCATGGCAACGGCGAGCTTTACCGCCATGTCAAAGGTTTTCATAAAAGCGCCTGAGCCGCATTTCACGTCAAGCACGACTGCGTCGGAGCCGCAAGCCAGCTTTTTGCTCATTATACTTGAGGCGATAAGCGGGATACTTGGGACCGTTCCTGTGACATCACGAAGAGCGTACAGCTTTTTATCAGCGGGAGCGACGTTTTTCGTCTGACTCATAAGCGCGATGCCGTCACGTTTTATAAAAGTCTTGAACTCGTCTTCGGTAAGCGAGGTCCTGAAATTCGGGATAGACTCCAGCTTATCTATGGTGCCGCCGCTGAAGCCCAGACCTCTGCCCGACATTTTTGCGACGGTAAGCCCGCACGCCGCAGCCATAGGCGCTGCCGCAAGGGTTACTTTATCGCCGACCCCGCCGCTTGAATGTTTATCCACCTTTATGCCGTCAATGAAGCCGAGATCTATCGAATCGCCGCTTTTTGCCATACAGTCGGTAAGAACGGCGGTCTCCTCATCGCTCATTCCGTTTATGCAGACAGCCATAAGCAAAGCGGAGATCTGATAATCAGGGATAGAACCGTCGCATGACCCGTTGATGAAAAAACGTATCTCATCGGCAGTCAACGGCTTTTTGTCCCGTTTCTTCTCAATAATTCCGATAATGTTCATTTTTCCGTCCCATGACATACAGGCTCATTTTTATAACAAGCCTTTAAATTTAACGGTCTTACAGGTACAGTATATCACAAACAAAGGAAAATGTAAACTAAAAAAACGAGGTGCCGTAAAGCACCCCGTTTTCTTGACTTTGGTTTTAACTTACTTAACCTTAGCAACGGCTTCTTTCAGAGCCTTACCAGCCTTGAATGCGGGAACCTTGGTTGCAGGGATGTTGATTTTCTTCTTGGTCTGGGGGTTGATGCCCTTTCTTGCGGCACGAGCTCTTACTTCAAATGTACCGAAGCCAACGAGAGAGATCTTATCGCCCTTCTTGAGAGCGTCTGTAACGCTTGCAAGAACAGCGGTGAGAGCTGCCTCTGAATCCTTCTTGGTGAAACCGGTCTTTTCAGCAATAGCTGAAACAAGTTCTGCCTTAGTCATTTTAATAATCCTCCGTTTAAAGTAGATGTTTATATATGCATTATACTGAAGTAAACGGCATTTGTCAATGATAATTTACAAAATAATTCAAATTTTGTAAATTTTTTGACAGATTGCACAAGTTTTAGGGGGTCAATATAGTCACAAAGTTATATCGGCAATAATCCCGCCGACTGCTTTTACAAGGTCATGAGGAGAAGCTTCTATCTGAAAGCCCACCTTTCCTGCGCTCACTATAATGGTGTCCAACAGGGTACATTCCTGCGCGAAGACTGTTCTGTACTGCTTTTTCATGCCTATCGGCGAACATCCGCCGCGTATATAGCCTGTGACTTTGTTTATATCCTTCACATGGAGCATTTCCACGGATTTTGCCCCGACAGCCCTTGCGGCTTTTTTCAGGTCAAGCTCTTTGAGCACAGGGACTTCAAAAACAAAATACTCGTTCCCGCCTTTTGTAACAAGGGTCTTGTAAACCTTATCAGGATCCTGACCCAGCAGTCTTGCCACCTCGGCTCCGTCTGGCGGTTCCTTTCCGTGAGGGTACGAATGGGCGAAATACGGGATCTTCTGCTGCTCAAGAATACGCATAGCGTTGGTTTTTACGTCAGGCATGGCTGTTCTCCTTTAAAAAAATTGTGGCAATATACAAATTTTTCTTGCAAAAATGAAAAAAATATGTTAAAATGAGTTAATAATATCAAATTAAAACGTTCCATTTTTATTTGTCACGGAGGTCAGTTATGGATATACAGCGTTCCGGCGAGGATTATCTCGAAACGATATATATTTTGCAGCAGCGAACAGGTTATGTGCGCTCCATCGACATCGCAACGGAAATGGGTTATTCAAAGCCCAGCGTAAGCAAGGGAATGAGCATACTGCGCGAGCTGGGATATATCACAATGATGACCGACGGGCAGATAAAGCTTACCAAAAGCGGGCTGAAAAGGGCACAGGAGGTATATTCCCGTCACAAGCTGATAAAGGAATTTTTTATAAGCAAGCTTGGCGTAAACGCAATAACTGCGGAAAACGATGCCTGCAAGGTGGAGCACGTTATAAGCGAGGAAACATATCTCAGGCTTAAAGAGTTCATGGACAAAGAACGGGAAGAGACTGAATAAGCGGCGCGCAGGCAAGCTCTTTCACCTCGGCAGCGCTGTCGCCGCTCAGTGCAAGGCAGTATTCAGATGTTTCAGTAAAAAACTCGGCGGGGGAAACGGCGGTATCGAAGGCTTTAAATCCTTCTGTAAAGCCTGTTCCCCGCTTTTTTGCAAGGCTTTCCTTTTCACACCACAGGCGCAGGAGAAACCTCTGCTTGTCCGCGGCGGAATCAAAAAGACGCCGTTCATTTTCCGTGCATATTTTTTTCGCAAGGTCTTCGCTTACGGGACGTTTATCCATTATGTCAAGACCTATCTCACATTCCGAGACTGCCGCCGCCGCAAAGCCCCTGCAATGACTGAGGCTGAAAAAAATGTTGGAAGATGAGAAAAACGGCTTCCCGTAAAGGTTATATGTAAAAGGGGCGCTGTCAAGCGCTCCGTAAGCGTCAAGCATAAGCTTTTCCAGAAGCAAATAGGCAAAGGCTCCGTTTACTTTATCGGAGCCGTTTTTGTATTTGGAAAGCTTTTCACTGCGCCAGCGGGGCAGCTTGTTCAAAGCCGCTTTCAGTTCGTCGTCGGAAACGCGGAGGGTCTCCGCAAGGTAAATTTTTGTCATGCGTTTTCCTTTAAATCTATGTCGTCAAGTGTTTCAACGGTATATCCTGCGGTGTTCCAATAGTCGATAATGTCGGCAAGAGCGTCGGCGTTCGCCTTAGATACGGCGTGGAGGAGGAACACTGCTCCGCGATGAGTAGCCGAGGTGACCTTTTCTGCGGCTTCGGCGGCAGAAGGCTGACGGTCAACGTCCCAGTCCTGATAAGCAAAGCTCCAGAACACGCTCGTATAGCCCATCGACTGAAGGAGCGAAAGGGTCTTTTCACTGAACTCGCCTTTTGGGAAGCGGAAATACTTCATCTCATAACCGAAATTTTCCTTGACGTAATCATGAAGGCGCATCACTTCCTCCTTCACTTCGTCGTCAGTACATTCGGGGAGGCTTGGGTGGGAATAGGTATGATTCCCCACTATATGACCTTCTTTTATCATACGTTCAACAAGCTCAGGCGAATTCACGCAATAATCGTAAGTCACAAAAAAAGCGGCTTTTACGCCCGTTTTTTTCAATGTATCCAGAATATCGGCGGTACAGCCGTTTTCGTACCCCTCGTCAAAGGTAAGGCAGACGGTGTTCTTTCCCGAAGCGTCTATGAAAAGAGAAGAATATTTTCCGTACTGACGCTGCGCTTTTACGGCGTCGACGGGGCGGGAAAGTTCGTCACGGTCTTTTCCCAATCCCCACCCTATAAGGGTGGAGCGGAGTTCCTCCGCTCCCAGACTTATGCGGGTGGCGTCGCTGTCTGCGGTAGACATATCGCTGCTCTGTGAGCTTTCCGAGCTGTCAGCGTCGCCTGAATTTTCCGAGGACGGTTCGCCTGAGGCTTCGCCGTCCTTTGATGAATCGTCGCTGTTATTGAAGAAGCCGTCATCGTTTTCATATTCGCCGTTGTTTGTTTCATTTGAATCGCCGCCGGGGTTTGAATCCTCCGTCGCAGATGACTGAGAATTGCCGCTTCCGCCGCCGCTGCCGCTGTTATTGTCGGTGCAGCCTGAGGCAAGGAAGGCAAACATCATGGCTGACGCTATTATTATAGCTTTTATTTTCATTGCAGTTGTCCTTTCAGCTTTATTGACTTTCAAGTCGGTATTATTTTGCTGAAAAATGCGGACGTTATGCCTTGAAAAATGCTGTAAAATTTATGAAATCAATTTTTATCAAGAAAAAGAGGAGCCCGCCGTCGGGCGACTCCCCTTTCGTTCCTTTACGATCTTAAATCACAGCTCCTCGCCAAGGTAATTTCTTACCAAAGCCTGAAGAAGCTCGTCGCGGTCGATGTGCCTGATAAGGCTTCGCGCGTTTTTATAGGTGGTTATATAGGTAGGGTCTTCAGAAAGGATATAACCTACGAGTTGATTGATGGGGTTATAGCCTTTTTCCTTCAACGCGCCGTAAACCGTGCAGAGTATTTCTTTCATCTCGGATTCGCGCTCGTCGCGAACCGAAAAGGTCATGGTCTTTTCGTTCATTTTACTCACTCCAGTTCGTTTCAATAAGGCATTGTTTCTCGTCAGCGGAAAAATATGTACACGATGCCTTACTGTTGATTATACACTAAATAATGCTCCGTGACAAGTATTTTTTCAAAAAAATCCCTTAAAATACAAAAAAATATGTTATAAGGCAGCTGAGCCGACGCTGTTTTTCCCGCCGAAAAGTCGTCCAATACAAAATATGCCTTCATAATTTAGGAAATATCACTATTGCTTTTAAGGCTTTTTACTGATATAATATTGTTGAATTAGTGTATTCGGAGGTTCTTATGGCTTCTACAAAAAATAATAATACCACATCAAACAGCAGTGCGAACGAATCGGGCGGATTCAAAACCGCCGCGTTCGGTTTCGACAAAAACGACGTTAATCTTTATATCGCAAATCTGCGCAAAAAAATGAAATCAATGGAAGAGGAGTTCGAGCAGAAGCTTGCCGATGCTCTCGACAACCCCGCCGCCTCCAACGAGGCTCTCAAGCACGAACGCGAGGTCATTCGCTCCGAGCTTGAGCGCAATTTCAACGACAAAATAAGAGAACGCACTTCTATAATAAAAAGTCAGCAAAGGCAGATAGACGATCTGAGACGCCAGCTCAGCGAAAGCAACGAGAAGGTGGAGTCTCTTAATGCGCAGCTTACCGCTGCCATGTCTTCCAACGGCTCCGAGGCAACTGCTAACGCAAGAGCTGCAAAAGCGTATATGCAGTTTGTCACCGAGCTCAGGTCCATCGCCAATTCCACTCAGAAAACTCTCGCCACCATGAAAGAAACATGGAGCGGAGCTTTTGACGACGTGGATATTTCGGAAATTGCGGAAGCGGCAGGAGAAGATGCTTATACCGCGAAGCCTGCTGACGAAGTAACAGAAGCAGCAATCGCGCCTGAAGAAATAGACGTTCAGGAAGAAGAAGCTGTTAAAGAAGAGATAAGAGTTCAGGAAGAGGAAGCAAAGGCTCCTGCTCCCGTAAAGGAAAAAGCTCCCGCAAAGAAAGCCGCTCCGCCTCCTCCGCCGATAGAATTCGACGCTGAATTTGCAGACATGATGGCAGGCGCAGACGATGAAGACGAGGGAGAAGACGATCTTTCGGCTGTTCCGTTTGCTGATGAAAAACCGACCGAAGTAAAGAAATATGTTAAGGAAGAAGTAAGCGACGACCTGAGCGCGCTTATGGCGGACGATTCCGACGAGGAAGAAGCCCCCGAAAAATTCGAGCCCGAAGTTCTTGACAACGAGCTTGCTTCACTTCTTGCCGATTCGTCGGAAGAAGAAACAGACGATAACGGCGAATATAACGTTCAGGAGATCGCTCCTCCCAAAACAGGCGCGGCGCAAAACGACGACGGTTCCGATCTGTTCGCCGATATTCTGGCAGCTCCCGAAGAACCCGACCGTGATCTGAGTGCGCTTATTGAAGAACAGACTAAAAAAGAATATGCAGAGCTTGACGGGCTTTTGGTGGTTCCCGACGCCGAAAAGGAAGTCGTAGGCGGAGATGAGTTCCCTGTTGAGCCTTCCGACGGAAGATACGAAGTAAAGGGCGGCGACGCTCTTAATGTAGATTCCATAGACGCAAAGGAGATAGCCGCGCAGGCGGAAGCCGAAGCTGAAGCAAAGAAAAAAGCCGCCGCCGAGACCGCTATAAAGAAAGAGGACGACTTGTTCGACTTCTCCTTTATGAGCGACGATTCCGAAGAGGAAAACGACGAGGACATGAGTTCCGACGTTTCCTTCCCGGGTTCGCTTTAAAGGGGAATAAGTATGAAGCTGGACGTATCCCGACTTGACGAGCTTGCGCCAACGCTGAGAGCGGGCGACAAGGTGGAGCTTTCGGGGATAATCTATACAGGACGCGACGCTGCACACAAAAGATTCATGCAGCTTATAAAAGAGGGTAAAGAGCTTCCCTTCCCTGTCAAAGGGTCGGCAATCTACTACGCGGGTCCTACGGGGACAAAAGAAGGCATGGTCATAGGCTCCTGCGGTCCTACCACCTCGGGCAGAATGGACCCTTACGCTCCCGCGCTGCTTGATCTGGGAATGAAGGCGATGATAGGTAAGGGCGAAAGAAACGCCGACGTTGTGGAAGCAATAAAAAGAAACAACGCCGTTTACTTCTGCGCTATCGGAGGCGCAGGGGCGCTCGCCTGCAAATGCATTGAAAAATGCGAAGTTATCGCGTTTGAGGATCTGGGCTGTGAAAGCGTGAAAAGGCTTTATATAAAAGATTTTCCTCTTATCGTAACCATTGACTGCCACGGCGGGAACCTGTTTGAAAGCGGCCGCGCCGCCTATGACAGAAGAAAAGCTGTATGAAGCCTGCTTGTCAAGCAATTTTACATAATTTCAGATAACGGATTTGATATAATTGTTACAAATTTTTATCAGTTTGTAATTTTTCATTGACTTGCATGTAGCTTTAATGTTATAATCAAAAGCGAAAATTACATCATTTGCCTCGGACAGAGGATAATTCAAGCTGAAGCGGGACGAAATGCGGTCGCCTTTCGTCTGGTCTTCACTGTCAAGGGGAATCGGAATGACCGATGAACAGCTTTTGCTGAACGCCGCTCTCGCTGAAAAGAACGGCGATGCGGCTGAACATGACAAATACACGGCGACGATTATCGCCGAATATATCCCTTTGATAAAAGCCAAGGCGTCACATTTCAAAAGCAATCTTCTGGAAAATGACGACCTTGTTTCGGAGGGGTTTTTGGGGCTTCTGAGTGCCATAAGAGCTTATAACCCGCAAAAAGGCGCTTTTGCCGCATTTGCCTCGGCGTGCATAACCAACCGAATGAGATCGGCAGCAGCCAAGGCGGCATCAGGACATCTTACTTATCTTTCACCGGACGAATTCCACGTTGAAGAAATTCAGGACGAGCAGCCCGGCGCAGAGGACATTCTTATAGAAAAAGAACAAAACCACGAGATAATGCGGAATATCGGGAAGCTGCTCTCGCAGCGGGAACGGCAGGTATTTTCCCTTTATCTTTCGGCTTACAGCTACGTTCAGATAGCGCAGAAGCTCGGCATAAGCGTAAAATCGGTAGATAACGCGCTTACAAGGGCAAAATCGAAGTTGAGGAAGTCGATGTTCAATGAAAAAAATAAAAAATGAAGCGCCCGCTTTGCGCTTCTTATATGACCGGGTAGCTTAATGACAGAGCGTTGTTTATCAAAGGTGTCGGTTCAAGTCCGTCCAGGGTCGGAAAATTTTTAAGCGAGGTAAAACAAAATGTACGAAGACAAAACACTTGTCTGCAAGGACTGCGGTAAGGAATTCGTTTTCACCGCCGGCGAGCAGGAATTCTACGCTGAAAAAGGTTTCGTAAACGAACCTCAGCGCTGCAAAGCCTGCCGTGACGCAAGAAAGAGCGCAGGCAGAAACAAGGAAATGTATACCGCTGTATGCGCAGCTTGCGGCGGCGAGGCTAAGGTTCCTTTCCAGCCCCGTGATGACAGACCTGTTTATTGCAGCGAGTGCTTCGCAAAGCAGAAGGGCGAGCAGTAATTTCGCCTTTCTCCCCGATACTTTGATACTTAATCCGGTTTTTTAACTTGAGAACGTATCCGCATAGCGCGGTTTTGGGGCAAGAAAAGGATATACGGTATTTCCGTATATCCTTTTTCTTTTTCAGCGTTTTTCAGTGCTTATAGCCGTCCTTGCGCTCAAAATAAGCCTGCGGCTTTTTGCAGACGGGACATACCTGCGGAGCGGAAGCTCCCGCATAAATATGACCGCAGTTGCGACATATCCATACCGTTTCCCCATCGGAGGAAAAGACCTTGCCTGTGTTCAGCTGTTCAAGAAGAAAGCGGAAGCGGGCTTCGTGGTCCTTTTCTATCGCCGCTATCATATCGAAAATGTTGGCGATGTTGTCAAAGCCCTCGTCGCGGGCGGTCTTGGAGAAGCCCGCATACGCTTCAGCCCATTCGTAATGCTCGCCGCCCGCCGCATTCTCAAGGGCTTTGGCGGTATTCGCGGGTATCCCCTCGCTGATAAGGGAGAGCAGGGTCTGAGCGTGGGCGTATTCGTTGTGGGCGATGTTCTCGAAAGCGCCTTTGATCTGCTGATAGCCGTCCTTTTCGGCGATATTTCCGTAGATGTAATATTTTATCGTCGCCTGACTTTCGCCTAAAAAGGCGGTCTTGATGTTCTGGAGAGTTTGTGAGCCTGCAAGCTGCATAATAACACCTTCCTTTCGTCGGAAGTGTTTCCCATAAGATGATATTTTATACAAAAAAGCCGATCTTTCCAAAGGAAAATCGGCTTTTATTTTGTCTGAAAATCATTTCTTCATAAGGGAAGAGCCTGCGTTCCACGCCTGCCCTGCTTTTTCGCCTGTTACATAATAACCTGATTGGAACTGGTCAAATATAAGGGCGTTCAGCTTTGTGGGGTCTACCTTGCCGTTGTCGGAAAGAACGGATTCGTCGGCGGCGGTATTAAGTATCTTTCCCACTACGGCGTACATATTGGGAGTATTTACTATTTCCGCAAGCTCACATTCCATTACAACGGGAAATTCCTCTATAACAGGAGCGTTCACAAAACTGCTTTTTACAGCGTGGCAGCCTGAACGCTGAAATTTATCGGGCATTTTGTTGCCTGTGGCTATTCCGAAAAAGTCCGCCGCAACAATATTTGCTTTGTCCGCAAGGCTGACTGTAAAGGCTTTTGTTTTAAGGATATTCTGAGTGGTCTTGTGTTCCTCGTCAATGAAAAGGGCTATCTTGTCCATACCGCATATCATACCCCATGCGGCGTTCATTACGTTTACGTTTCCCTGTTCGTCATACGCCGCTACCATAAGTACGGGCATAGGATAGACGGCGGGGACTGTGCCTAAATTTTTCTTCATTGTGATTACCTCCTGATGTATTTATAGTTTAATTATAGTATTTGCAGGCGGGATTGTCAAGATACAGAAAAGGTTTAAAACAGAAACGTAAGTTTTTAGGCTTGTTATAATGCTGATAAATGATATGCCCTCAAAACAAAGCCGCTGTTAAGCCGAAAGTTAAGCGGCAGGAGGCATTTCAAAAAACAGCGGGATAGAACGGCGTAATGCGATCCTATCCCGCAAAATAATATTGCTTTTATATCAAAAGGTTAGATAAGAGCAAAACTCAACAAAAAAGCCAAAAGGCAGTAAATAAAAAAGCTGACTGAAAGTTGAGAAAGAAAAA
>CANRFO010000006.1 GCA_947629925.1 uncultured Ruminiclostridium sp. | reverse complement strand
TTTTTCTTTCTCAACTTTCAGTCAGCTTTTTTATTTACTGCCTTTTGGCTTTTTTGTTGAGTTTTGCTCTTATCTACAAGGTCAAAGAAATACCCTGCCCGAAACCGACGATGAGCGGGAGCAAAGCCTGCTCACCTTGCCGCTTCAACAGGCAGGGCGCTTTTTTTAATAAGATGAGAACATGGAAGCGTAATACTGGATATTGCTTATGGTGCTGAGCGCTCTCATGGCGTTTTCAGACTGCTGGGAAACGTAGTCGGGAACGCCGCTGCTCTCGGTCACGGAATAGCCCGCGTATTTTTCCTCAAACACACTGTTCATCTGGTCGCCCTTCAGCGCTTCAAGAACAGTGTCGTTATAATCCTCTGTATATTCTTCGTTTTCGGTTATATCAAGTCTTTGTACAACATAGTAGTATGTGTCCGCCTTGAACACGTCGGCGGTGCCTATTTTCTGCTCGAACAAAGCCTTTACAAATTCCTCGCTGGGAGATGTGGATTCCACGTTTATAACGCGGTCATAAGAGCTGTCTTCGGGAAGCTCCTCCTCTTCGGAGTCTTCGGTTTCGCTTTCTTCCGAATCCTCGCTCTGGGAATCCTGATATTCTTTATAAACCGCCGCAAAGGAACCGCCGTCGTTCAGCTCGGCTGCGTAATCCTCAGCCTGCTTTTCAAGCACGGCAAGCTCGGTCTTGGACTCAATAAGGTTGCCGTCGCTGTCGTTGAGGGAAATTCCGAAATAACGTGTGAGAGAATAATTCTCGGCAAGATATTCGTTTATATCGGACTGAGGCACTTCCTCGATACCGCCTTTGCCGTAATAGTATCTGAAGATTATGCCCGAACGGTATGAGGTGGTCATTACAGACATGAAAGAGGACTTTGAAACGCCGATTGATTCATAATAGTCGCCCATGGTGCTGCACCCGTCAAGATAAGTGAAAGTGCTGTTCCAGTCTGAAACGTCGAAATCCCACTGAGCGTTGGCGTTGTCGGACATCGTGTCCTCCTCGCCCTCCTCAAGCTCGATGTCAAGCTCGTCAAAAAGGCGGTTCACCGCTATATGGCGCTTGCAAAGATCAATGGTCTTCTGCTTTACATAGTCGCCGAAAGCAACGCCTTCAACTGTCTGGTCGTAATAATCGAAGCCCTCGGCTGTGGTGTCAAGGTCGGGCTGTTCCTCTGTGAGCTGCTGTCTGGCGTCGCTCTGAGCGTAACCGCTGTACAAAATATATACGCCTGCGGGAATGACCTCCCCGTCCACGGTAAGCGCTTTGCTCACATCGGCGCAGCCTGAAAGGCTGACTGCCGCGGTAAGCGCCAGCGAAGCAGCAACGGCTGCCGAAACGATTTTTCTTTTCAATGACATGATTTGTCTCCTTTTGTAATATTTTAAGCGGTATACATCAAACTCTGAGAGTTATGTTTTTAGCCGCAAGTGAACTGATTATCTTTCCCACAGCCTTGTCGCATTCCTCATCGGTAAGGGTGCCGTCCGACTTTCTGAAGGTCAGCTTGTAGGAAAGGCTCTTTTTGCCTTCGGGAATCTGTTCTCCCGTGTACATATCAAAAAGCTGAACGCTTTCAAGGTGCTTTGCGGCGGCGGTTATGGTATCCACTATCTCGCCGCTTGAAACGTCCTCGTCGCATACAAGGCTGAGATCCCTGACTGAAGCGGGGAATCTGGGCAGGGACTTGTACTTCACCTCGCCGCCCGCGCTTTGCAGAAGCTCTTCAAGCTTTATCTCAACAATATATACTCTTGTCTTTCCGATACCGTAATTCTCGGTGACAAGAGGGTGTACCTCGCCGCAAACGCCCAGAACTCTGCCCTCGGCGGTAAGCTCGGCACAGCGCCCCGTGTGGAACGTTCTGTTGTCGGAAACGGCGGTGTACTTTGCCTTAACTCCGCACTTTTCCATTATCTCTTCGGCTATACCCTTGGCGGTGAAGAAGTCCTCGTTCTCGCCGTAAAGGGTGCAAATAAGCACGTCCTTTTCCACGGGAAGAACGTTCACATCGTCGCTGACAGGGTGATATTCCCTGCCTATCTCAAAGAAACGGCCGCTCATATTTCTTGCGTTCAGGTTGAACGCGGTAAGCTCCATCATTGATGGGATAAGGCTGGTGCGCATAACGCTTGTGTCCTCGCCCAGAGGATTGAGCAGCTTTACGCTCTTTGCGTCCTCTATCCTGCATTTATCGTAGCCTTTGGGGGAGATGAAGCTGAAGGTCATTGTTTCAAGACAGCCTTGGGACAGCATTATGCCTATCAGCTTTTTCTGCAAAATGTCCATAGGGGTCTGCTTGCTCTGGGAGGAAAGTCTGGGAACGGTGCTGGCGATACGGTTGTAGCCGTAGATTCTCGCCACCTCCTCCGCAAGGTCGCACTGACGCTCGATGTCAATTCTAACACTTGGGGGAGAAACTTCCTTGGTATTTTCATCGTAAGTGAAATCAAGGCGTTTCAGTATGGATATCTGCTCCTCCTCGGGAATGTCCGCGCCTAAAAATTTATTTATCCACTGATAGTCAAGCTTCAGCTTGTTTGGCTTTTTGGGGGTGGTGTAAACGTCTATGACGGTGTTTACCACCTCGCCGCAGCCTAACATTTCCACTAATTCCAACGCTCTGTAAAGCGCATTTTTTGCGTTGTCGGGGTCAAGTCCCTTTTCAAAGCGGGAGCTGGATTCTGTCCTTACGCCCGCTTTCTTTGCGGTCCTGCGGATATTCACGCCGTCAAAGCAGGCGGCTTCAAAAATGACCTCCGTTGTGTCGTCCTGTATACCGCTGTGCTCGCCGCCCATTACGCCTGCCAAAGCCATAGGCTCCTTCTCGTTGCATATCACAAGCATATCGGAGCTTAATTTCAGCTCAGGGGTGGATTCGTCCAGCAGCTTTAGCACTTCGCCGTCCTTTGCGTTGCGGACTACTATCTTGTTCCCCTCAACAAATCTTGCGTCAAAGGCGTGCATAGGGTGACCGTATTCCAGCATTACGAAGTTGGTGATGTCAACTAAGTTGTTTATAGCACGCACGCCGCTTGCCCTCAGTCTTTCCGCCATCCAGCGGGGAGAGGGGGCAATCTTTATGTTCTTCACCTTTGCCGCCATATAGCGGGAGCAAAGCTGAGGATTCTGCACCTCAACGGACAGCTCCTTGTTAATGTCGGCGTCTATCCCCTTGAAGGTGGGGGGAGTTAATTTCAAAGGCTTGTTAAATGTGGCGTGAGCCTCTCTTGCAAGTCCTATCACGGAAAGGCAGTCGGGGCGGTTGTTGGTTATCTCGAACTCAACGCAGATGTCGTCAAGTCCCACCGCTTTTATCACGTCCTCGCCCACCTTGAACTTTTCAAATTCGGGGTCGTCGTTGAAGATGAGTATACCGTCGGGAGATGAGTAGGGGAAATCGCTGCTTTCCATTCCCAGCTCGTCAAAGCTGCACATCATGCCGCAGCTTTCCACTCCTCTCAGCTTGCCCTTCTTTATCTTCATAACGGTCTTGTTGTGACGGTCGATGCACACGCCGCCGTCTAATACGACGGGAACTACCGCACCGACGTAAAGATTTTGCGCAGCAGTAACTATCTGTATAGGCTGTTCCTTGCCGACGTCAAGCTGACATATCCACAGCTTTTCACTGTCGGCGTGCTTTTCTATGGAAATAACCTTTCCCACAACGATATTTTTCAGCGGCTGGGACAGGTCGCGGTAGGTCTCCACCTTGGAGCCGCTCATAGTCATTCCCGCCACGAAATCCTTTATGGGCATATCGGCGTCAACGTAGTCGCCAAGCCATTTCATTGAAAGATCCAATTTTGTGTCCTCCAAATAGTTATTAGAGATTAGTAGTTAGTAGTTAGTTGGTGGTGTCCGCTTTGCGGACGGATCAGAACTGTTTTAAAAATCTCTGGTCGTTCTCGTAGAACAGTCTCAGGTCGTCCACTTCGTATCTCATCATGGCGATACGCTCAAGACCTATGCCGAAAGCAAAGCCGCTGTATACTTCAGGGTCAATTCCGCAGTTTATCAGCACCTGCGGGTGAACTATGCCGCTGCCCAGCATTTCTATCCAGCCCTCGCCCTTGCAGAGAGGGCAGCCCTTGCCGCCGCACTTGAAGCACTGAAGATCGACTTCGGCGGAGGGTTCGGTATAAGGGAAGTGGTGGGGGCGGAAGCGGACCTTTACATCATTTCCGTAAAGGCGCTTTGCAAACATCTCAAGCGTTCCCTTTAAATCCGAAAAAGTTATCCCCTTGTCAACAACAAGACCCTCGCACTGATGGAAAATGGGGCTGTGAGTGGAATCTACCGCGTCGCGTCTGTAAACTCTGCCGGGGCTGATTATCGCGATAGGCGGAGCCTGCTCCAGCATTGTCCTTATCTGGACGGAGCTTGTCTGCGTGCGGAGCAGTATGCTGTCTGTTATATAGAAAGTATCCTGCGGGTCACGGGCAGGGTGTCCCTCGTCGGTATTCAGCATATCGAAAACGTACTTCGTTTCCTCCACTTCGGGACCATCAACTACCGAATAGCCCATTCCCTTGAATATCTCTTTAAGCTCGTCAAGAACAGTGTTCAGCGGGTGGCGTCTGCCTTGGGAAAAATGCTTTCCGGGAAGAGTCACGTCAACTCTCTCGCTTTTCAGCTTCAGTTCCGTTTGGGCGGCTTTGAGCTGCTCGCGCATATTGGCTATGCCGTTTTCGATGGACTGCCTTACATCGTTGGCAAGCTGCCCTATCTGGGGACGCTCCTCGGGGGAAAGTCCGCCCATCTGCTTTAAAATGGCGGTAAGCTCGCCCTTTTTACCCAACAGCTTTACCTTTAAATCGTCAAGCACTTTGGTGTCGGACGCATTTTTTATTTCCGCAAGAGCCTTTTCCTGTATGGTTTTTAGCTGCTCCTTCATAATGACCTCCGCTGGTAGTTTATAGTTGATAGTTATTAGTAAATAGTTATTGTAAGCGGTATCTCACCGTTTTTTGTGCATACCGCTCTATTTTATATCTTACCTATTATAGCACAAGTGGGGGAAAGTTGCAAGAGGAAACGGGAAATTTTCACAGTATTGCCTTAAAACGCAGTAAGGCAAAGTTTTTTGAAGATTCTTAAGCCTGCGGAGCATTGGGCGAAGCCCAAAATAAATTTCCCCGCCTGAAAACGGCGGGGAAATTATTTTTATTAACTCTTTACTCAAGCTCAAATGCGCCTGTATACAAGCTGTAATACTGTCCCTTTTCCTCTATCAGCTTCTCATGGCTGCCGCGCTCGATTATTCTGCCGTGGTCAAGCACCATGATAACGTCGGAGTTCTTTACGGTAGAAAGCCTGTGTGCGATGACGAACACCGTTCTGCCCTTCATCAGAGCGTCCATTCCGCGCTGAACGATAGCCTCCGTTCTGGTATCTATGGAGGAGGTCGCCTCGTCAAGTATCATAACAGGCGGGTCTGCTACCGCCGCTCTCGCAATTGCGATAAGCTGGCGCTGACCTTGGGACAGGCTTGCGCCGTTGTTGGAAAGCTGTGTGTTGTAGCCGTCGGGAAGTCGGGTTATAAAGCTGTCAGCACCTGCTAACTTCGCCGCCTTTATGCACTCCTCGTCGGTGGCGTCCAGCTTGCCGTAGCGGATATTGTCCATAACCGTACCCGTAAACAGGTTGGTGTCCTGCAAAACTATGCCCAGCGACCGCCTCAGGTCCGCTTTCTTTATCTTGTTGATGTTTATGCCGTCATAGCGTATCTTGCCGTCGTCAATGTCGTAGAAACGGTTGATAAGGTTGGTTATGGTGGTCTTTCCCGCGCCTGTTGCGCCAACGAACGCCACCTTCTGCCCCGGCTCAGCGTAAAGTGTCACGTTGTGCAGGACTATCTTGTCCTCAACATAGCCGAAATCCACATCGAACAGCCTTACGTCCCCTGTCAGCTTTGTGTAGGTAACGGTGCCCTGCTCGCTGTGAGGGTGCTTCCAAGCCCATATGCCCGTTCTCTCCTCACATTCAACAAGCTGACCGTTTTCTTCCTTTGCATTAACAAGGGTAACATAGCCGTCGTCTACCTCAGGCTCCTGATCCATAAGCTCAAAAATACGGTTCGCACCCGCAAGACCCATTACAACGGAGTTTATCTGGAAGGATACCTGACCGATGTTGCCTGCGAACTGCTTTGTCATGTTCAGAAAAGGAACGGTAACGCTGAGGCTGAGAGCAAGCCCCGATATGCTCACGTTGGGAACGTTCGCGATAATGAAGAAGCCGCCTGCCAGAGCGATTATAACATACAGAATGTTGCCGATGTTGTTCAGCACGGGTCCTAAAATGTTGGAGTAGGAGTTTGCCTGTTCGGAATCGGCGCAAAGCTGGTCGTTCAGCTTGTCGAACTGCTCCTTGCACTCGTCCTCGTGGCAGAACACCTTGACTACCTTCTGACCGTTCATTATCTCTTCGATATAACCCTCTTCCTTACCGAGAGATTTTTGCTGCTTCATAAAGTATTTTGCAGAGCCGCCGCCGTATTTCTTTGTGATGAACAGCATCACCGCCGTTCCCGCAAACACGATCAAAGTGAGCCATAAGCTGTAATAAAGCATTATGCACACTACCACCGTTACGGTTATGGCAGTGACCAGCAGCTGAGGAAGGCTCTGTGAAACAAGCTGACGGAGAGTATCTATATCGTTTGTGTAAACGCTCATCACGTCGCCGTGATTGTGTGTGTCAAAATATTTTATGGGCAAGGACTGCATTTTCCTGAACATCTTTACACGCAGCTTTGCCAGTATTCCTTGGGTTATGGTAGCGCCCATCTGGTTGAAGATTATCGCCGCCGCAAGGGACAAAACGTACAGCACTGCCAGTATCAGAACATATTGCAGTATCTTTCCGCTTGCCGCCGCCCAGTCGCCGCTCTGCCAGTTTTCCTCGATAACGGCGATTATGTTCTGCATGAATATCGAAGGAACGGAGCTTACCGCCGCGTTGAAGATGATACAGAATATCATAAGCGGCATACGCACGGGGTAAAACTCGAACATAGTCTTGATAACTCTGCCCATTACGCCTTTTTTCGGTTTGATGGAGGGAGCTTTTTTATCTTTCATCTCAGCCATTAAGCTCACCTGCCTTTTCGTCGGAATCCGCCTTGTTCTGGGAAATGTATACCTCGCGGTAGATAGCGTTGCTGCGCATAAGCTCGTCATGAGTGCCTACGGCGTTTATCCTGCCGTTGTCCATAACGATTATCCTGTCTGCCTCTTCAACGGAGGAGGTGCGCTGAGCTATGATTATCTTGGTGGTTTCGGGCATGAACTTTTTCATTCCCTGACGTATCAGCGCGTCGGTCTTGGTGTCCACGGCGCTGGTGGAGTCGTCAAGAATGAGTATCTTAGGCTTTTTGAGCAAGGCTCTTGCGATACAGAGCCTTTGCTTCTGTCCGCCTGAAACGTTTGTTCCGCCCTGCTCTATATAGGTGTCGTAGCCGTCGGGGAAGGAGGACACAAATTCGTCCGCCTGAGCTATCCTGCAGGCTTCAACAAGCTCCTCGTCGGTGGCTTCCTTGTTGCCCCAGCGGAGATTTTCCTTTATCGTGCCGCTGAAAAGCACGTTTTTCTGAAGCACTACCGCCACCTGATTTCTCAGGGAGTCTATGTCGTATTCCTTGACGTTCCTGCCGCCCACCCTGACTTCGCCTTCAGTCACGTCGTAAAGACGGGAGATGAGCTGGATAAGGGTGGATTTTGAAGAACCTGTGCCGCCGATTATGCCTATTGTTTCGCCTGACTTGATGTGCAGATCTATGTCGGACAAAGCGGGCTTTTCAGAGCGGGTGGCATAGCGGAAGCTTACGTTATCGAAATCTATTGAGCCGTCCTCTACTTCGTGGACAGCGTTTTCGGGGGAAGTGAGGGTGCTTTCCTCGGTTATCACCTCAGTGATACGCCTTGAGGACTCAGCCGCCATTGTTATCATGACGAATATCATGGATACCATCATCAGGCTGTTGAGTATCTGGAAGCTGTATGTAAGCAAAGCGGAAAGCTGACCTACCTGAAGCTCAAGACCCGTTGAGGAAATGACCACATATGAGCCGAAGGACAGCACGAATATCATTACCGTGTAAAGGCAGAACTGCATCATAGGTCCGTTGAACGCCAGTATCTTTTCAGCCTTGGTGAAGTCCCTGCGCACGTCCTCGGCGGCGGCGGTGAACTTTTCGCTCTCGTAGTCCTCTCTTACAAAGGACTTTACCACGCGCATACCGTTTATGTTCTCCTGAATGGAGCTGTTTATGGCGTCGTATTTCTTGAATACCCGCTTGAAAAGGGGCATCGTCTTTCTGATGATAACGAACAGACCCGTTCCCAGAAGGGGAAGCAGCACAACGAATATCCACGCCATTTTTCCTCCCATGACGAATGCCATGACAAAGGAGAAGATGAGCATGAACGGGCAGCGCACCGCCGTTCTTATTATCATCATGAACGCCATCTGCACATTGGTGACGTCGGTGGTAAGGCGCGTTACCAGCGACGAAGTGGAAAATCTGTCTATATTTTCAAATGAAAAGGACTGTATCTTATAAAACATGTCCTTTCTCAGATTTTTCGCAAATCCCGCGGACGCGGTGGCGCAGGTGCGCCCCGCCCATGTTCCGAAGGTGAGCGAAATCAGCGCCATCACTACCAGTATCCCGCCGTACATGGCGATGACCGAAAACTCACAGCCCGCCTGTATCTGATTTATAAGCTCGGCGGTTATAAACGGAATGATACATTCCATTATAACCTCAACGGAAACCAGTATCGGCGTCATAACAGTAGGCTTTTTATATTCTCTTACAGCCTTCATAAGGGTCTTTATCATACCCGCCGTTCCTCCTGTTCCTTTCTTTCATAAGCATAAATAAGTACGCTGTCCGCCCGCCTGAGCAGGTGAACAACGTTTTACTTAATGCACAAGTTACTTTAATTATAGAATAAAAAATTTTTATTGTCAACAAATGTCACAAACTTTTCATTTTTTACCTTGACGCTTTTACTTGAAGCCGTATTCCCAGTCGGAGAAGATATAATAAAGCAGGTAGATGAACGAGCTTATGCCCCACGTTATAGGATAAGCCCAATATATCATGCCTATATCTCCCGTAAGGTTTATGACGGCGATTATGTAGATTATTCTCACCACGCACCATATGGACAGCATTATTATCATCGGGACAAGGGCTCGCCCCGCGCCGCGGCACACCGCCGCCACCGAGTGGGAGAACGCCAGCAGGAAATAGAACAGCGACGCTATCCTCGCCTGCTTCACGCCAAATTCAAGCACGCCGGGCGTGCTGTCGAAAAGCCCGATAAATTCAGGAGCGAAAATAAAGTATATCACCCCGATCAGCTCCGCCAGTATCATAGCGGCGAAAATGCTGAAGAGGGCGCCTTTTTTGGCTCTTTTGTACTGCTCGGCGCCAAGGTTCTGGCTTATGAACGTGGTCGCCGCCATATTGAAGCTGGTTATCGGAAGAAAAGCAAAGCCCTCTATTTTTGCGTGAGTCCCGTAAGCTGCCATGGCAAGCTTTCCGAAGGTGTTTATCTGGGACTGCACTATTACGTTGGCAAGACCTATGACCGAGTTTTGTATCCCTGCGGGAAGCCCGTATCGGATTATCTCCTTCAGCATATCCCAGTGAAATTTTATCTTCTTTATCTGCACAGTGAAGATAGTGCCTTTTTTCAGCAGATGTATCATACAAAGCACAACGCTTCCCGCCTGAGAGATAACGGTGGCGATCGCCGCCGACCATACTCCCCATCTGAAAACGGCGATAAAAAGAAGGTCCAGCACGATATTCAGCAGTGAGGAGAATATCAGATAATAAAGCGGTCTGCGGCTGTCGCCCAAGGCGTTCATTATGCTTCGGCAGATGTTGTAAAGCACCAGCGCCAGCGAACCTAAAAAGTAGTAGCGGAAATATTCCACCGCCTCAGGCATTACCTCAGGGTCGGTCTGCATCCACACAAGAAAGGTGGGAGTAAACACAACGCCCACCGCGGTAAGCACTGTTCCGCTCACAAGACCGAAAGCGAGAACGGTATGTATAGCTCTTGAGACTTTGTCCTCGTCACCCGCTCCGAAGTACCGCGAGATGACGACGCCCGCGCCCATCGCCGCTCCCGTAAAGAAGCTTACCAGCAGGAATATCAGCGTTCCCGACGAAGTGACCGCCGCAAGGGCGTTAGTGCCGAGAAATCTTCCCACAATGAACGCGTCGGCGGTGTTGTAAAGCTGCTGGAACACCTGACTCAAAAAGATAGGCAACGTAAAGCCCAGCATAAGCGTGTACGGGTTGCCCTTTGTCATGTCCTTTGTTATCGTGTCGGGACGCGGGGCAGCTTTTGTATTTTGCATGATACCTCCGAAAATGTCAAATAAAAGCGGAACATATCCGCTCAGACAGCGATCAGCCTGCAAAAGCGGGAACGCTGTCAAAAAATGCCTTATGACAGACTGAACTCCCGCGTGTGCGGGAGTTTATCTCATTGCCACCCTGCTTTATCCAGCTCCGCCACGAATTTTTCCATCTCGGCTTTGGAGCGTATGGTGTGGGTGCGGTCGATTATTTCGCGCCTGTGGGCGGGGGTCAGCGAGGAAAAATACTCCATGGCGGAATTATTTTTCGCAAGAGCGATCCCGAAGCCCAGAGGCAGTTCGGTTTCACTGTCAGGTCTCATCATTTCCTTTTTTATCCTTTCCCGAAGGCAGCCGCCTTCATTCTGCACAAATATTTTCTGCAAAGGAAGAAAGAATATAAAAGGAAAATTTTAACTGAAAAGCTTAACTGCGCTTTTTTAAAAATTCAGTCCTGTTTTTTATGCATATGCTTTGTAAGATGACGGCGGATAATACCGTGTCTGGTCTGCTTCTGGAGCTTTTCCTGCTCCTCCTTGACCATCTTCTGCCTGTTCATCTCGTACAGCGAGATAAGCTCGCTCGTATCCTCATCCACATACGCCACCTTGCGGTAGACGTTTGAATCGGCGGGAAGCCCTTTCTGCTCCAGCTTCTGTCCCACTCTGGTGCGCAGGATAGAATAGATCACCGCGAAAAGCGGTATTCCTATGATAAGGCCGATAAATCCGAAGATGCCCTGTCCTACAAGCAGTGCAAAGATTATCCAGAAGCTTGAAAGTCCTGTGGAATCGCCCAGTATTTTCGGACCGATAACGTTTCCGTCAAGCTGCTGGACAACTATTACCACTATGATAAAGTACAGGCAGTACAGCGGATCCTCCAGCAGTATAAGCAGCGCGCAGGGAACTGCGCCTATGATAGGTCCGAACACGGGGATTATATTGAAAATGCCCATAACGACGCTGCACAAAACGGCGTAAGGGAAGTTGAACACGCTCAGGATAACGAAGAAAAGCAGCATTATGATAAGGCTGTCGATTATCTTTCCCGACAGAAATCCGCCGAAGGTGCGGTGTACGACCCGAAGGTTCCTTACCACGGCGTTGCCGTATTTGGGAGAAACAACGCTGTAAAGTATCTTTTTGAGCTGAGCCGCAAAAAGCTCCTTGCTGTAAAGCAGATAAATCGCTATAACAACGCCGAAGAATACGTTCAGGAAAACCTGTACGACGGACATTATCCCTGTGGAGAAGGTGACGATTATCTCCGACATCTGAGGCATTAGCGTATCGGTCAGCCAGTCCATAAAGCTGGAGGAAACAGTGCTGAGGGAATCATTGACCCATTTTTTCAGCTCGGGATAGCTGGCGAGCTGTTCGTTTGCCCAGTTTGTCAGCCCGTCAACATAGCCCTGCATATTGTTCATCAGCTTTTGTATGGTGTTGAAAAGCTGAGGCAGGACTATCACAAGTATGCCCGCGACGATTATGAAAAGGGTGAGCATGGCGCAGATAACGCCGAAAATGCGGGCGTGCTGTTTGTCCTTTATCATGACCTCGTTGCCGAAGGCATGAGTCGGGTCGTTTTTCGCTCTTCTGCGTATGCGGAGCTTCAAAAACACGTTCTTTTCAAAAAAGTTTTCCACGGGGTTGAGCAGATAGGCTATGCTTATTCCGAAGAACACAGGGCTGAGCGCGCCAAGCACCTTGCCCATAATCTCTCCGACTGCCTTGAAATCTCCCGTTATTATCCCGTTGAATATCTGCGACGCTGCAAGGACGCAGAACGCGGTTATTCCCCAGTAAAGATATTTTTTATCCCATTTATATTTCATAATACCCCCGATGACAGATGAGCTGATAGCTGACAATTAAACGGAAAGTGATGATATACACATTTATTATATCTCTATTTTACGCTTATGTCAACAAAAAAATAAAGTGATTTCCGAAAAGAAATCACTTTATTGATATGCGCTTTTAATTTGCCGTCAGTTTTCCACCGATTTCAGCTTTTCCATTTTTTCAAGGGCTTTCGCCAGCTTTGCCTTTTCGTTTTCTATCTGCTGGGCGGGGGCTTTGGCGAGGAATCCCGCATTGTTCAGCTTGGCGGTGAGGAAGTCTATATCCTTTTGTACCGCCTTTTTCTCTTTCTCAATCCTTGCCGCCTCTTTTTCAAGGTCGATAAGCTCGCCTCTGGGCATAAACACCTTTGCGGCGGCAGTAACGGCGGTCATCTTGCCCTCGGTGTCGGTCACCTTGTCGGTGACCAGAACGCTTGACGCTCCCGCCAGCTTCTCAAAGAAAGGTATGCATGAGGTGAAAAGCTCTTTCTCGGCGGTCTCAATCTCCATAGCGGCTTTCTTTGAGGGGGGAACGTTAAGCTCGCTCCTCTGCGTTCTTACCGCTCTGATAGCGTCGACTACCTTGCCGAAGGCCTCCTGTTCTTCGGGGAAATGCAGCTTTTCGTCATATCTGCACCAGTCGGATATCATAATGCTTTCAGGCTGATCCGCAACGGGCATTGACTGCCATATCTCCTCGGTGATGAACGGCATAAAGGGGTGGAGCAGCTTCAGCAGTCCCGCCATAACGTAAACCAGAACGTTCTGCGCCGCCTTGGCGGTCTCGCCGCCCTCGGCTATGCGGGGCTTGGTAAGCTCGATGTACCAGTCGCAGTAGATATCCCATATGAAGTCGTACACCTTGCCGCAGGCTATGCCGAATTCATAAGCGTCAAGGTTGGCAGTGACGTCCTTTATCAGGTCGTTGTAAAGGGACAATACCCACTTGTCCTCTATGGGGAGAGCCTCGGGCAGCTCCGCCTTTTCCATATCCTCAGGCAGATTCATAAGAATGTAGCGGGAGGCGTTCCACAGCTTGTTGGCAAAATTTCTGCTGTTGTTCAGCTTGCCCTCAGACCAGCGCATATCGTTGCCGGGAGCGTTGCCGATAACAAGGGTAAGGCGCAGAGCGTCAGTGCCGTACTTGTCGATTATCTCCAGCGGGTCAATGCCGTTGCCCAGAGATTTCGACATTTTCCGACCCTGCTCGTCACGGACAAGACCGTGGATATAAACGTGTTCAAAAGGCTTTGTCCCCGTGTAGTGCAGTCCGCTGAATATCATTCTCGCTACCCAGAACGGGATTATGTCATAGCCCGTTACCAACGTGCTGGTGGGATAGAAAAATTCGTAATCCTCCGTCTTTTCAGGCCAGCCCAAGGTCGAGAAAGGCCAGAGCGCAGAGCTGAACCAGGTGTCGAGAGTGTCCTCGTCCTGCTTCATCTCGCCGCCGCACTTGGGGCATTTGTGAGGAGCCTCGGCGGATATCATCTCATAGCCGCAGTCCTTATTCTGACAGTAGTAAGCGGGTATGCGGTGTCCCCACCACAGCTGACGGGAAATGCACCAATCCCTGATATTCTCCATCCAGTGAAGATAGCCGTTTTCAAAGCGCTGGGGAATGAATTTAAGCTCCCCGCTTTTTACAACGTCGATAGCGGGCTTTGCAAGCTCCTTCATAGCGACGAACCACTGCTTTGAGCAGCGGGGCTCGACTACGGTGTGACAGCGCTGGCAGGTGCCTACGTTGTGAACGTGCTCCTCCACCTTTACAAGCAGTCCCAGAGCCTCCAGGTCGGCAACTACCGCCTTTCTCGCTTCGTACCTGTCCATTCCCGCATATTTGCCGCCCTTTTCGTTTATAGTGGCGTCGTCGTTCATTATGTTTATTACTTCAAGGCGGTGTCTTAAACCTACCTCATAGTCGTTGGGGTCATGGGCGGGGGTTATCTTTACAACGCCCGTTCCGAACTCCATATCGACGTATTCGTCCGCAATAACGGGTATTTCCTTGTTCACAAGGGGAAGAATGACGGTGCGGCCGATAAGGTTCTGGTACCGTTCGTCCTCGGGATTTACTGCAACGGCGGTATCGCCCAGCATAGTTTCGGGACGGGTGGTGGCTATCTCAACAAAGCCGCTGCCGTCCGCAAGGGGATAATTTATGTGCCAGAAATGTCCTGCCTGCTCCTCGTATTCGCACTCTATGTCGCTGATACTGGTCTTGCAGCCGGGACACCAGTTGATTATCCTTTCGCCGTGGTAGATAAGACCCTCGTTGTACAGGTCGATGAATGTCTTTTGCACCGCCTTTGAGCAGCCCTCGTCAAGGGTGAACCTCAGCCTGTCCCAGTCGCAGGAGCAGCCTAACTTGGTAAGCTGTTCGCATATCCTGCCCGAATAGGTGTCCTTCCACTTCCAAGCCCGTTCCAGAAAGCCCTCTCTGCCTATGTCGTCCTTGGTGACGCCCTCCCCCTTCATAGCGGCGACTATCTTCGCTTCGGTAGCGATAGAGGCGTGGTCAGTTCCCGGCACCCAGAGGGCGGCATAGCCCTGCATTCTCTTGTAGCGTATCATTATGTCCTGGAAGGTGTTGTCCATAGCGTGCCCCATATGGAGCTGCGCGGTGATGTTTGGCGGGGGCATAGAGATGGTAAAGGGCTTTTTGCTCTTGTCTATCTTTGTGTGGAAGTATTTTTTCTCCGTCCACTCCTTGTATATCCTATCCTCAAAGTCCTTGGGAGAATAGGTTTTGGCGAGTTCTTTCTTCATTGTTATAATGACCTCCGCTGATAGTTATTAGTTTATAGTTTGTAGTTGATAGTTGTGGAAATTTTTCGGCGGAGCCGAAAAATGGATCTGAATGGTTTATTTGAAATAGTTGCTTTAATTATACACTGGTAATTGGCAAATGTCAATTGTCAACTGCCGTGTGACAGTTGACAGTGTACAGTTGTGGAGTCCAGTACTTTCGGCAAGCCGAAAGTACGATCCAACATTGCTTGGATTGCCCTAAAGGCAATCCATATTGCTTTGCAATACTGCAATATTGGACACGTTTGCGGACGGATTTGCAATGACAGGTAAGAATTTGCGGGCGACAACTCAGATCCGCCGCCGCGGGGCGGTCTGTGCAAGCTCTCTCGTTGATACAAACAATTTTCCCGTGTGCATTGTCAAATTAAAGCGTGTGTTTTCAGGAATTTTGCATCACAATTTATACAAATTGCATAAAATCAAATGTAATTTAGGTCAAAATTTATAAATTTCTCCAAAGTTGTAATGATTGTATTGACAAGTTGAAAGAACCGTGTTATAATATGTTTGTAAGTTGAAACATTGATTGTTACAACTTTACAAATACTCAATTTTATGTTATACTTTAGGAGGTATATGTTATGAAAATCGCAGTTGTAGCAGCAAACGGACGCGTAGCTCAGAAGGTTGTCAAGGAAGCATTGAACAGAGGGTTCGAGGTTAAGGCATTCGGTCGCGGAGCAGAGAACAAGACGGCGGCTTCCGATTATGTTCAGAAGGACATCATGGATCTTACGAAGGAAGATCTGGCTGGCTTTGATGCAGTGGTGGACGGCTTTGGCGCATGGGAAGAGGATAAGTTGGACGGTCATGTGAAGACTTCCCAGCATCTATGCGACATCCTTGCAGGAACGGACACCCGTCTTATGATCGTTGGTGGTGCAGGCAGCCTCTTCGTAAATCCGGAGCATACGGCTGTTGTCAGTGATGGTGCAGACTTCCCGGCCATGTTCCTCCCGCTTGCAAAGGCACAGGGCGAGGAGCTTGCCAAGCTGCGTGAGAGAAATGACGTGAAGTGGACATTCATCAGCCCTGCTGGAGACTTCCAGGCAGACGGTGAGCGCAGCGGAAAGTATATCCTTGCTGGCGAGGAGCTTACACTGAACAGCAAGGGCGAGAGCATTATCAGCTATGCGGATTACGCTATTGCTATGGTGGACGAGATCGAAAGGGGCGATCACATCGGGCAGCGTATCAGCGTTGTAAGAGAGTAAGCAGAAAGGACACATCTATGCAGATCACGAGCAAATTTACAGTAGCAGTACACATATTGACCTGTATCGAAATATTTGGAAATCAGCGCAGAGTTACAAGTGATTTTCTTTCGGGAAGTACAGGCGTCAATGCCGTTATTATACGGAACGTTCTCGGAAAGCTCCGAGAGGCGGGAATAGTTGAAACTCGTCAGGGCAGCGGAGGTGCAAATCTTGCAAGACCGCTGAATGAAATTACACTATACGACGTGTATAATGCTGTGGATTGCATAGACGACGAGGGTTTGTTCCACTTTCACGAAAACCCGAATGCAGATTGTCCTGTCGGACGTAATATTCATAAGGTCATGGACGGCAGATTGAAATCGGCGCAGCAGGCTCTTGAAAACGAGTTGAAAAGTATCACGCTTGCAGATGTTATCTCCGATACGCGAAAAATCATTGAAGAGGAATAAAACCCTGAGTGTGCTGACAGATGGTCGGCACACTCTTTCCATGGGAGGACGTTATGACAGCGAATGACTATTTGAAATTCATTGTTGAGCAGATACATTCAACAGTTGTTGCAACGATTGATAAAAGCGGTCTGCCTGTCACTTGCGTAATAGATATGATGTATGCAGATGAAGACGGTCTTTACTTTTTGACTGCAAAAGGAAAGGATTTTTATCAGAGGTTAAAAGATAACGGATATATCGCGTTATCAGGCATAAAAGGCGAAAGCACTATGAACTGCACCGCCTTGTCAATCCGTAGAAAAGTAACGCAAATGCACACTTTTTGTTTTCCTCCACCTTTGTATCAAGCTCCGCAAAATGACGTTCACAACCGTACACTCTTAACTCTTAACTGTCACGTTCCGTCCACGATCACCGTCTTATTATTAGTAAATACCACCATTCCCGGCTTTGCTCCCGACGGTTTTTTAACGTATTTCACCTTTGTATAGTCCACGGGTATCCTCGTTGAGCCTTTCGCCTTGGAGTTCTGCGCGGCTATCCTTGCCGCCTCGAGAATGGTGCTGTCGGGTATCTCCTTTCCCGCCGCGAACACTATCACATGCGCTCCGGGAATGTCCTTTGTGTGGAGCCACAGGTCCTCACCCTTGGCGGTTTTCAAAGTCAGCCTGTCGTTTTGCAGGTTGTTCCTCCCCGCCCATATGTCAAAGCCGTCCGATGATTTGAACTTCAGCGGCTGAAGCGGCTTTACGTCCTTGTCGGTTCGCCTGTCACGACCCTTTTTCAAGTATCCCGCCTGAGAAAGCTCAAAGCGTATCTCCTGAAGTTCGGCGTCCGTCTGCGCTCTTGCGGCGGCGTCAAACACGCTGTCAAGGTAGACAAGCTCCTGCTTTTCCTGCTCTATCAGCTTGGTTAGCATTTTTTCGGCAGTGTCCAGCTTCCTGTACTCGGCGTACAGCTTTTGGGCGTTTTGCGCAGGGGTCAGCCTTACGTCAAGGGGGATCACCTCAGTCTCTCCTGTCAGGTAATTCTCCGCCTCCAGCCTGTTCATACCCTTGCTCATTCGGTAAATGTTGGCGGAAACGATGTCCCCTCTGACTCGGAATACCTCCCGCTCACCGCAGGCGGCAAGCTCCGCCTTTTGCAGCTCTATCTTCTTAGCAGTTCGGTTGTATATGGCGAGGATCGATTTAAGCAGGTCGCCTGAGCGCTGTTTCATACGCTCTGCGGCGGCTCTCCCCGAAAAAAATCCGTCTAAAAGACGGCAGGCAGTGTCAGATTCCTTTTGCACCGCCGAGGGACCGTACTGCTCCGTATTTATAAAAGTAAAATCAAGGGGCTTTCCGTTTTTGTCCGAAATGGTGAAGAACCTTGCCTCACCCTCGGTCAGCGCCGCTTTCAGCTTTCCCAGAAAAAAAGCGAAACGCTCCCGCTTTTCTTCCAACACCGAGCAGGGGGCGTCAATGTCCCTTGCGGTGTAGTAAGCCCATTCGCGGCAGATTATTGGGGAAATTCCCTCGAATGTTTTCAGAAGTTCTTTTTCAAGCTTTTTGTCGGGGCAGGTAAGCAGGCGCTTTGCCGCCTCGTCAGCGGTGCAAAGGCGCAGATCCAGCCTGTCCTCCTTTGGCGGCGGCTCGTAGGTTATCCCCGGCAAAATGCGCCGTACCGCCGAAACGTCGTCGCCGATACGTTTTATGCTGTCCACTACCCGCAGAATGCCGTCCCTTTCAGTGAGCAGGATAATGTTGCTGCACCGTCCCAAAAGCTCCACCGAAAGGCGGTCATGCACAATATCGCCTATCTCGTTGACGCACTCGAAATCAAAGCTCAGCACACGCTCTAATCCGTCCTGCTCTATTCCCAACAGCCGTCCGCCGCTTAAATGCTTTCGCAAAAGCATGCAGAACATAGGCGGGGACTGAGGGTTGTCCGCCGCGGCTTCGGTTATGCAGACCCGCGCCGTTGAGGGATTTGCGGACATAGCGATCCTGACGCCGCCCTGACTTCCCCGCAGGGAGATCACAAGCTCGTCTTTTGCAGGCTGATGTATTTTATCCACCCGCGAGCCGATGAGCCCTTTGCTCAGCAGCTCCCTGCGGACAAGGCTGAGAAATGCTCCGTCAAGCGACATTATGCGTTCCTCCTTTCAGTGATGATAGAAAAAATTATGTATCAGATATAGGAAACCACATCAATGCTGTTTTCCAGCACCTCCACCTCGCCGCCCAGCTTTTCGATCTCCGCCGCGAGCTGAGGGCAGACTATGTTTTCCGTATGGAAATGCCCCGCGTCTATTACGGTTATCCCGCGGTTCACCGCCTCCATAAAGCCGCTGTGCTTCACGTCGCCTGTTATAAGGGCGTCAACGCCTCTTTTTGCGGCGTATTCAACGTTTTCTTCACTGCCGCCCGCTCCCGAACAAACCGCCACGGTCCTGATGACCCTGCCGCTGTCGTAATATCTTACAACGCTGCATCCGAACGCTTTCCTGCACCTTTTTGCAAGGCCTTCCGCGTCCGCCGCTATGTCAAGCTCCACTATCCTTCCGTAGCCGCTCCCGTCGGGGTTTATCGGCTCCAGCACCTGCGCTTCGCCTTTAAAATCCAGCAGCTCCAGCATTATGTCGCTTATGCCGCCCTTCGCCATATCCACGTTTGTATGGGCGCAGATAGCGCTTATGCCGTATCTCGCCAGAGTGAACACAGGATTGGTATGCTCCAGTGCGCCAAGCTTGTGGAAGATCACAGGGTGATGGGAGACGATAAGCTGGATATCCTTTTTTATCGCCTCTTCAACTATCTTTCCCGTTATGTCGAGGCAGACGCCCGTCCTGTCGGCGGGAGCGTTCATGCTTCCCACCAGCAGCCCCGAATTATCGAATTTATCCTGAGTGGAAAAAGGTGCAAAATCGTCTATAAGCTTATAAACATCTCCAACTGTCGGCATATCGCTTTTCTCCTTTCAAGTCAAGAGCCCGCCGCTGTTCTTTCCTGTTCCAGCTCTCTTGCCAGAAGCTCGTATTCCTTATTGCTCCTGCCCATTTTGTGCAGGGTATTTATCTGCTTTCGCAGATAAGCTTCATCGGTGTTTTTCCCGAGAAAACGAAAACGCAGGTCGGTTTCCTTTTTTTCTCCCGTATAGCGGCAGAGCATAACGGTGTAGACCTTGCGGGAAACCACCGCCGTTTCCTCCCTCATTATTTCGCAGCCCAGCTCGTACAGCCTCTGCCGCAGGAAATAATCCCTTGTCATCGGCTGGAGTATGAGGTGCAGCTCAGGGTTCAAAAACTCACAGCGGGCGATTATGTCCGCCGTAGTTTCTCCGCCCATTCCCGCTATGATCACGTCGTCGCGGGGAGGAACGCCGTCCAGTCCGTCGCATTTCATCAGCTTTACGCACTTTTCCGCGCCGTAAAGCTTCACCGACTGAGCCGCACGTTCAAGAGGTCCGTCGGCTATGTCGGTGGCGATGATGTCGGTGGCGCCGAGCTGAAAAAGGCGGCAGGGCAGCAAAGCATGATCCGTGCCGATATCGGCGATCCTGCCCTGCGCCCTTACCATGCCCAGTATTGTTTTCAGCCTTCGGTCAAGGCGAACGGTCACTTGTTTACCGCTTCGTTCAGCTTTGCAACAAGCGCGTCTGCGTCAACGCCGTGTACGGCGCACGCCTGCTCAACGCTCTCGCCTCTTGCGGAGGGACAGCCGAGACAGTGCATTCCCATCTCAAAGAAGAAGGGAGCGGCAGCCTCTGCGTTGAAGTCCAGGATATCGCCTATTACCGTTTCTTTTGTTATTTCCATTGTTTTTACTTCCTTTCGGGATTATTTATACATTGTTTATTATACACCATTGTTTATAAAATTACAAGGGCAACATTCATTTATCGCCGAAATATTCCGCCAGCATAAGGTCAACTATCCTGCCGTAGCTTCTTGCGCCGTCGGTCTGCCCGTTCGCCTGAAGATAAACGTCGTTTATCGCGGCGGACGCCTGAAAGGTCGCCTTTTCCCTGAACTGCTCCCAATAGCTGTTGCGGTAGGCGTAGTCGTCTCTTATAACAGGGGAGAGCATGGAATAGACCTCGCTGTATTCCTCCGCCGTCGCCACGGAATAATAGGCGTTCAGCGTATAGGTCAGGGCGCCGAGAAAACCGCTGTACACAAAATACGAATCGCCGCTTTCACGGCAGGCAAGAAATGCGATGAAGTTCGCCTCGTCCTCGCGGATAAAGCCGCTCAGGTGGCTCAGCTCGTGGCAGACCGTGAAGCCCTGCGATGAAACGGGCGCGGCGACGTTATAATTTGCCTCTACCGTTATGGGGAAATATATTCCCGTGATGTCAAGCTCGGACATGACCTGTGAGAAAAACACAGGCTTTGGTCGGGGATAATATGTATCAAGCACCTTGTATTTTTCTCCCAGCTTTTCCATGCTTTTTACCGCCACGGCGTCGAAATCGTCGGGCTTTACCGCTCTTCCGCTTTGGTCAAGCTCAGCGTTTTCGGCGGCTTTGTCAGCCTCGCCGATAAGGTACTCGGTGAACTCTCTCAGCTCCTCTTTGCTGTACTGTCTGACGGTAAGCCCACTGTAAAATGAAAACGGCGTTCTGCTGTAATTTACAAGGCAGTTGAAGGTCATAAGGAAAAACAGCGCCGCCGCGGCTATGCCCGCCCATGAAAGCCCGCTCGAAAGAGTGCGCAGCCGCCTGCCCTTTCTCCGCGCCGTGAGGACTATGAGGAAAACAAGCCCGACAAGCGCAGACAGAATGAACAGTATCACGAAAATTTCTCCTGCGGAGAAGGGAAATATCCCCCAGAGGCGGGAACCTATGCCTGAAAATACAGGATAAACCGTAAAATCAAACCAATCCGCAAAGGCCGTGCTGCACCGCGCGGCGATAAGTACCGCTGCTGCGGCTGCGGCGATACACGCCGCAGTTATCCAGCGTATGAGAATATGTTTTTTCCATCTTCCTGTTTCCATTTTATCCCCTGTCGCGGCAGAAGGACGGCGGGCTTTTTGCGTCGTCGCCCATGCCGCCCTTCCGAAACTTTGCACTTTATTTCATTGTATTGCACCGTCGTTCGGTGGTATCATAATGTCAGTCGCAGATACCCACGCCTGCAAACCCGAAGTACCTGCTTTCACCCTCGTTTACCCTGAGCTCGACCTCGTGGGTCCCCACGCTCTCGCCTGACCAAGCTATGTCCGCCTCGGGATTGCCCCAGCCTCCGGGGCGGCTCGTGCTTATCGTATTTACCATCGTTCCGTCGATATATACGTCAACATCGGCGAAGCTTGCGCCTTTGTTGCAGTGGAACACAAGGAACAGCGTCCTGAAGTCGGCGGTGAATTTTACCGAGCAGCCGTTGGACGCGCGGTATATCCAGCCGTTGCCGAACGATGTGATAACGTTGTCGGATTCCTTCATGTTTTCCGTAACGGCGTTCATCTGATCTCTTTCAAGGAGCTTCATTCCCTTGTAAGCGTCGGAAAATACGGCTTCTTCGGGAAGAGCGGGGATCTCGGGAGCGGCGTCGGCGCTGTCCGCTATCTCTTTTACCTTTTCAAAATAGTTCATGATGAAGCCCGTGACCAGCTCATGGCCCCAGTAGTTGGGGTGGGATTCGTCGTCGGAATATTTCTCCCAATCCATAAGCCCCGCATGGAACATAGGATTTATGGCGTTGCCCACGCTTATCATGGGAAGGTTGTAATGCTCTCCTACCATGGTCATCCACGGCTGGCAGCTGTATTCGTTTTTCAGAACGGTGAACAAAAGCACTACCGCAGGGTCGTTTTCCTTTTCAAGGATCTTTCTTACAAGACTCTCGTAGCAGTCCTTGTTTATCTGATCTCCGCCGTCGTTTACCGCGAACTCAACGAAAACTATGTCGGGAGTGTAGACGGAGTAAAGATCTCTCTCCGCTCTCACCACGCCAAGCACGGAAGGCGTGCCGCTCAGACCCGCGTTGACGTAATTTATCACTGTGTCCGGATACATCTGGCAAAGCGCCTCGTAGGTGAGCCTTGCCCAGCATTTTTCGGGACCTGCGGTAAGTCCCTCGGTGATAGAGCCGCCGATATAACCTATGGTTATTTCTTCGCCTGCCGCGGCTTTTTTAAGTACATTTGCCATTCTTGACGTATCGCCCATGCTCATAAGGCTGTTTTCCGTCATAAGCTGTACCTGCTCCTCCTCGGACATTTCAGCCGAAGGCTCGGTCACAGGATATTCGGACGTTTCGATGGGAGGATTGTTTCCGAAGCTTTCCACCTTGGTCTCCTCGCCTGAAGGAGTTCCGCCGCTCTCGGCGGTATCGTCGGTCTGCACGGAGGACTGCGCAGCGCTTCCCGAATCGGGAGCAGACGTATCAGCCGAGGTATCCGCGGCATTACCGCTGTTGTCGCAGCCTGACAGCATCAAAAGCCCTGCGGCAAGCAGCAAACAAATAAATTTTTTCATATCATTTTCCTTTCTCCGCGATGTCCCCGAAAGCGGGAACAATAACTGTATACATTATATCCGCAATCGGCGCAAAAGTCAATATCGGCGCATGAACGAAACCGACGCAAAAATAATAAAATGTAAAGGGCGGCATATATTGCGCACGCATATGCCCCTCCGTGTGAATAATTTTCCATAAGCGGTTAAAAATATGTTTGACAAGATGATCCCCGTCATAAGGACAGGGTTTTCCCTACGACCATGAAAGGAACGAAGAAAAATGACCGTAAAAAGAGGAGAGATCTACTACGCGGATCTGAGTCCCGTGGTAGGCTCGGAGCAGGGCGGTATAAGACCCGTCCTCATAGTGCAGAACGATATGGGGAACCGCCATTCACCGACGGTGATAGCGGCAGCCATAACCAGCCAGAAGGAAAAATCACGGCTGCCGACTCACATATCCCTTGACGCAGAGCGCTACGGGCTGGCGAAGGATTCCATCGTCCTGCTGGAGCAGGTCCGTACATTAGACAAAAAACGCCTTAAAGAGCGCATGGGCGAGCTTGACAACGACGCCATGCACAGAGTTGACAACGCGCTGTCGGTGAGCTTCGGGCTTGAGTGAGAAAGCGGCGGACATTCTTTCGGATGTCCGCCGCTTTTATCGTTTGTTTTACGCCGCCGCATTTTTGTATCGCTTCGGCTCACGAAAAAGCCGCTCCCCTCTTGATTTTTTTCCAAAAATATGTAATAATATAAATAAGTATGTAATATGTAAAAAACAAGCATAAGCAAAACCTCATACGGGGAAAGGACTTATAAAATAAATGGCACAGATACTTAATTTCAAAGGTGACTATAAAGGACTTTCAAGCGCCGAAGCCGAAGACAGGCTGGATATGTACGGTCTGAACGAGGACCGCGCCCGTCCCGAAGCCCCTTACAGTCTAAAAAAAGCGCTGCTGACGCCTCGGTTTTTCGCTCAGGCGGCGGCTGTACTGCTTCTCTTCTTTACAGGACAGATAATCGCGGGAACGGTCATGCTGCTTATAACAGTCATGATAACCACAGGCGACGTGATATGGCAGATGAGGCTGTATGAAAAATCCACCGCGCTTAAAAAGCTGGGAGGCATGAAGTTCCGCACGCTTCGCGACGGTGAGCTTACCATGGTGCGCAAGGAATATCTCGTTCCCGACGACATAATCGTGCTTCAGGGCGGCGAACGCGTTCCCGCCGACGCTCACCTGCTGGAAACGGAGGACGTTACCGTTGACGAAAGTCTGCTTACGGGAAACTCCGCCCCTGCGGTAAAAAGAGCAGGCGCGGACAGCGGAAAGACCCTTCCCAAAAGCACCTGCATTTACAAAAATACCCTTGTGCTGGGCGGAAGCCTTGTCGCCCGCGTCTTTGCAACAGGCGAGGACGCAGTGGTAAAAAGGCAGGAGACCCGCGCAGGCTCCTATATAGAAAAAAATCTCAAACAGCCTATGACCTCAATGACGCTTTTAGGCGCAGCCGCCGCGATCATAACAGGTATAATCTGCTTTTTCCGCTCAGAAGCCGTGGAAGGAGTGTACGACGTTCTGGCGAATATCGTGCTTCCCGCTGTTTCGGTGGGAATGTGCTTTATCCCGTCTCAGGCGGATAAGCTGGTAAGGCTGTTCTGCCTTAACGGCGCGGAAAGAATGAACCGCCGCCACGCCCTTGTGAAAAATATCGGAACGGTAGAACGCCTCAGCGCGATAACCTGCGTGTGCGTTGAAAAATCAGGCACAGTGACTAAGAACAATATCGAAGTCGCCGACGTGTACACCGAAAGTCCGAGGTTTTTTACCAACGTGTGCGTGCTTGCCTGCGAGCCTACGCCTGTGGAGCCTGCTGAAAAGGCGATACTGCTTTACGCCGCCTTCAGCGGAGCCGATACAAAGGAGCTTTTCGCAAACGAACGCCTTGCTACCTATCCCTTCAGCGAAAATACAAAAATGGCGGGCAATCTGTGGGAAATAAACGGTCAGCGCCTTCTCTGCATAAAGGGGAGCCCCGAAGAGATCCTCGCTCTGTGCAATATCGAGCCTAACGAGCTTCACTATATCCAGCAGAAAAAACAAAGCTACACCAAGGTGGGACGGCAGGTGCTTGCCGCCGCATATACCACTCTTTCCCCCGAAGAAAACGCGCCCGAAAAGCTGTCGGATCTGAGATACGAATATATCGGTCTGGTCGCTCTTGAGAATACCACCCGCGACACGGTGCCTTATGCGGTCAAATCCTGCATAAAGGCGGGAGTGCGCGTCGTTATGATAACAGGGGACAACGAGGAGACCGCCGCCGCCGTAGGACATCAGATAGGGCTTCAAAGCACAAAGACGGTGACGGGAACTCACCTTATCGGATACAAGGACGGCGAGACCCTGCCCAATATCGCGGACATCGGCATTTTTGCCCGCGTCACCCCGCAGCAGCGGCTCCAGGTAATAAAAATGCTCCGCGACAGCGGAGAGATCGTGGCTGTCGTAGGTACAGGCTCCGACGACGTGGAGCTGCTTGAAGAAGCCGACGTGGGCATTTCCTCAGTGAACAGCGCTATCCCTGCCGCGGTTGAAAGCTGCGATATGCTTATGAGCGACGATAACTTCCTTGCCGTCGCAGAGGCGGTCAAGGAGTCAAGACAGATACACCGCAACGTAAAAAGCGCTTTGTCCCTCATGCTGGCTTCGCATATCGGGCTTGCAGTGTTTGCCGCAGTCGCGGTGGCGGCGGGCGGAACCGCTGTATTCACGCCGATAATCGCCGCTCTGCTCACGGGGGTAGTTTTCCCTGTTGCCGCTTCAATGCTTATGGGGAATACCGCCGACCTTCGCTCCGATTTTATCTCCAGCGGCTTTATCGGAAAAGGAAAGCTGAGCGGAAAGTTTTTCCTGAAATCCTTTATAATGGGCGGCTGTCTTGCTGTTGCAACTGTGCTTTTCTACCTGTTCACGCTGGACTTTGACCCTGCCATACACCGCACGGTGCTGTACATGATGATGACCGTGGGAGTGATACTTGAGGGATTTACCTCTGTTTCGCCGAAGCGGACGTTCATCTCCGCCGCAAGGGAAAAACACGGTTTCGTGGGACTGCTTCAGGCGGGCATACTGCTTTTGTCCTCGCTTATTATCCTGTACGTTCCTTTTGTGAACACCGCCTTCGGCTTTATCGCCCCCGACCTTATAATGCTTCTGATAGCGCTTATGATAACCGTTTTGTTCACGTTCTGGCCTGAAGCGGCAAAAAAATTCAAGGAATAAAACCTGTCCTGTGCTTATATAATGGGTGTTAAGCCTGTATGATCTTTTCTTTCATCAAAGTCAACACATAAGGAGAACTGCATGAAAAATTTTCTGGGCATTCTGTACGGCGCCGTTTTCGGCATCGCCAACGTCATTCCCGGCGTCAGCGGAGGCACTATGCTCGTTGCCTTCGGCTGTTACGACAGGGTCTGCGGCGCTCTTGCCCTTGACATAAAGGAAATAAAGCGCAATATAAAATTCCTCATATTCTTTGCGATAGGAGCGGTCCTTGGGATAGTGGGCTTTTCCAACATCATTTCCCTGCTGTTCAGCAAATTCCCCACCCCCACCTATATGTTCTTTATCGGGCTTATCCTGGGGAGTATCCCGCTGATAATCCGCAACGCTACCGTCAAAGAAAAATTCCGCCCCATATGCCTTGTGCCGTTTATCATTTCGCTGGCGCTGGTAGTGGGGCTTGCGGTGCTTGAAGGAGGGAGCGGGGAACAGGCTCCTGTAAACGTGACGGAAAACGGAAGCTCCTACTCCGTGACCTTTACCAACAACAGCGGTCAGGATATGGAAAACTGGAGCCTTGAGCTTGAAGAGGGGGATATTTCCTCCGTGGTTTCGGGAAATGTGGAGTTTATACACCAAAGCGGCAAGACTGAGGCTATACTGAGCTTTTTCGGCATAAAACCCGACGAAACGCCTGATACCGTGGTCCCTTCGGGAGAAACCGACCTGAAAAACGGCGAAAGCGTAACTTTTTCGGTAACGGCTGAAACAAAGCCCGCCTTTTCCGCTGACTACTGCGTAAAGATGACCTTCGGATTTGCGGCGGTCATACTGCTGGCGTCGGTCGCCGCAGCGGTAGCCATGATAATCCCCGGTGTCAGCGGCTCCTTCATAATGGTCCTGCTTGGGACTTACGCCACTGTCATAAGCGCCGTCAAGGACTTTGACTTTGCCGTGCTTGTCCCTGTGGCGGCAGGCGTTATAATCGGGCTTGTTTTCGGAGCGAAGCTTATAAGGTTCCTGCTGAAGAAATACCGTCTTATGGTTTTCAGCGCCATTCTGGGGCTTTGCTTCGGCTCACTGTACGCTATCCTGCCCGAAGGATTCGGATTTAACCTTGAAACGGGAATAGGCTTCATCGCGCTGATATTCGGAGCTGCGATCTCGCTGACGGTAGGAAGGTTTACCCCGTCTGAAGAATAGCCTGACCGTTCTCACGCAGATCCGCGTCTGATGAATTGAGGTGATACTATGACTTATCAAGAACTGAAGAAAAGCGCCGAGTCGGTATACAGCGGAGCAAAAACCGAAGTGCTGGCTCTTGACGGCAGCGCATATAAATTGTTTGACAAAAACTTTCCGCCTCACTATATCTTTCAGGAGGCCATGTTCCAGTCTTTAGCGGCTGAAGCGGGGCTGAACGTGCCGAAAATGCACGGCGTCATAAAGGCGGACAACCGCTTTGCCGCCGTTTCCGACTATATCGAGGGCTTTACGGTGGAGCAGCTTCTTGAGGAAAATCCCGCCAAGCAGGATTATTATCTTGATCTGCTCGCGGAAGCCCAGCTAAGCATAAACTCGGTCTATATAGAAGGTCTGCCCCTGCTCAGGGACAAGATGACCGAAGATATCGAAGCACTGGATATAGACGAGGTGAAAAAATATGAGCTTCTCACCCGCCTCGCTTCAATGCCTCAGCACAAAAAGCTTTGTCACGGGAATTTCGGCGGTGACAATGTGATAATCGACGGGCTTGACAAGCCGTTCACGGTGGACTGGTCGTCCGCCTGCGTCGGCAATTCGGGCGCAGACGCCGCTACCGCTTATCTGAAGCTTTCCTTCGTTTCCACCGAAACGGCGGAGCGCTATCTGACCCTTTTCTGTCAGAAAAGCGGCTCGCAGCTCAGTTATCTGCGGGAATGGATACCCCTTGCCGCCGCCTGCGGACTGAAATATAAAAATATAGCGGGACGGGAGCGGGATCTGCTTTTGTCATGGCTGGACGTGGGCTGATGAGTGAAGAACTGCTCTTTGCTCTGCTGATGTTCTGCTGTGTTTCAGGCGCGGCGGGAACAGTGCTGACGGTCTACGATAAAATAGCCGCCAAGATCGCTCAGCGCCACAGGATACCCGAAGCGGTGCTGATAACGTTCGGCGCGCTGGGCGGGGCGATACCCATGTATCTCACTATGCTCATTATCCGTCACAAAACAAAAAAGCCGAAGTTCTCCGTCGGCTTCCCGCTGATGATACTGCTTCACTCAGCGCTTGCCGCAGCATTGATGTTTTTATGAAGCTCCTCCTGCAAAGTCCGATACGATGCGGAGAGATAACATCTGAGGAATAATGTATGTCAACAAGCAAGGAATATTTGAGCTTTTTATTAGATCAGTTGTCCTCTCTTGACGGGATATCGTACCGTATGATGATGGGCGAATACTTAATATATTACCGCGGTAAGGTCGCCGCTTATATTTGTGACGGGCGGTTTTTGGTCAGACCTGTTCCGTCAGCAGTAAAAATGCTGCCCGAGGCTGAATATGACGCAATAAGTGAAGGCGGCAGAAAGAAATTGCTTCGAGTTGATGACATTGATAACAGAGAGCTTTTAACAAATCTGTTATGACAATGTATGATGAACTGCCCGAATCAAAGCCTGAAAAGAAGAAAAAGGCAAATAAAAGCTCATCAGCGTAAAAAGTGAGGAGTCAGCATTTTTCTGTTTGTATCAAAATCCCAAAGAATATGGAAATAAAGTTTAAAAGCCGCCCTGCCGTAAGAAAACGGCAGGGCGGCTGAATTTATGCTGTTTTTTCAGCTCAGTTTATTTCCGCAGCTCTTGCAGAACAAGGAATCGGGATTATTTACCGTGCCGCATGCCGCGCAGATCTTGTCGGCGGCAGGCTGCTGAACAGGAGCGGGCTGTTGAACGGGAGCAGGTGCTTCCTGCTGAACAGGTGCGGGTGCAGGTGTAACTTGCTGAACAGTTGTGGGAGCGGGAGCTTCCTGCTGAACGGGTGCGGGAGCGGGAGCTTCCTGCTGAACGGGTGCGGGAGCAGGTGTAACTTGCTGTACAGGCGCAGGAGCGGGCTGCTGTACAGGTGCGGCTTGCTGCATGGGCGCAGGCTGCTGAACAGGCTGACGATACTGCTGAGGAGCAGGCTGACCGTTATACGCATAGTACATTCTGGGAGGGCGAGTTGCCGCAAAATAAGACCAGCTCAATATAGTTGCGGTACAAAGCACCGCAAACTCAACAAGGCTGAAGATAAGCTCAAAAACTATCACGATGGCGTCGCTGAAATCAAACCAGTAAGAGATAGCCATGCTTATAAGGTTCACCAAAGTGGCGATGAAAGAGATGAGCGAGAAAAGCGTAACATATGAAAGCGCAACGGAAAGGGGCACCAGCGATTTCTTGGACACCGCCATCACGCCGAAAATCAGCGCGGCTATCGCCAAGGAAGCGCCGAAAACGCCGAAAAACATTTCGATTATCGACATAAACAGCCCTACGCCCGTGATTATGTAGCATATTATATCGGAACGGTTCGCAAGGGCGGACAAAAAACCGTTCGTACCGAAAAACGCCGCCATTTTATCCGCCATCGCCTCAAAAGCAGATTTTTTGCGGGCGTTTACCTCTGCGATATTTATGAACTGAGGCTGGGGCTGGGGATTATACTGATAGTTCATGTTAATATTCCTTTCTTCACGGTAAATGACTTGTTTCTTTAGACAAATTATACTATTTTATTTTACTTTTGTCAATCATATATGGTGATTTTTGCGTAATTTTTGTGAAATTCTGCAAAAAAGGCTTAACATTTGGCTTAACTTGTGTTATACTGTTTGTGTATACACAAAACAAGCCGTTTGAATACGGTTCTTAATTCAGGTGAATTTATGGAAAAAGATAAAAAAGTAAAATATGTAAGGTCTTCAGGCAGCAGGCCCGCCGCCCGCAGACCTGTAAAAAGATATGAAGCCGAAAAGCTCACTATACCGAAGATGATAGGGAAAAGTCTCGGCGTTGTCGGGACTACCCTTGCCATAATGCTGCTTATCGTTGTTGTGGCGGTGTGCGTTATCCTTGTGGGACTGGCAATGTATATCTCACAGTTTGCAGACACCGATTTTGACATAAGCCTTGAGGACGCCGAGCTTAACACCTCCTCCTTCATCTATGCCTATGACAAGGACGGCAGCGAGGTGATGATAAAGCAGCTCAGCTCCGACAAAAACCGTGTGCTTATTGATATAGAGGAGCTTCCCGCTCATGTGCTTTACGCGTTCATCGCCCGCGAGGACGCCCGCTTCCTTGAGCATGACGGCGTCGACTGGAAGCGCACCGTGGCGGTCACCTTCCGTATGTTCGCCGCAGGCGGCACCGACGGCGGCTCTACCATCACAATGCAGCTTGTCCGCGACATAACAGGGGACAAGGAGATAACCATAGGGAGAAAGCTCCGTGAGATATTCCGCGCTCTGGCGATGGAGGAAAAATATACCAAGTCCGACATTATGGAAAGCTACCTTAACCGTATCGGCTTCGGCGGCACCTCCTACGGGATATATTCCGCGTCGCTGCGCTACTTCGGAAAATCGCCTTCCGACCTTACGATAGCGGAAGCGGCTATACTTGCGGGGATCGTAAAATCTCCCTCAGCCATAAATCCTTACGCCGACCTTACCAAATGCAGGGAGCAGCAGCTCAACGTTCTTGACGCGATGTATGCTCAGGGGTATATAACCACTCAGGAATACGACCAAGCCGTAGCTGAAAAGGTTAGATTTGCCCGCCCTGTTTACGGCGACGATTTCGGCTACATTGACGAGCGTTACAACGAATACTACGGTATTCAGGACGAAAACGACGACAACGACGACCTGTACTATGAAAACGTTTCGTGGGAAGAACTGGGCAAAATGGAGGACACCTACACTCCGTACAAGTGGAACGGCGACTACACCGTAACGCAAAACTGGTACGTTGACGCCGCTATCGAACAGATAGTGGAGGATATGGCGGAGCTGAGGGGCATCGAGTACGAGGAAGCCCGCGACCTGTTCTACCACGGCGGATATACCGCGTATCTGAACATGGATATTGAAATGCAGAATACGATAGAGGAAAAATTCAAGGACCCGTATCTCTGCCTCAGCTCTTATGACGAAAACGAAACCGACTCCAAGAACCTGATACAAGGTTCATTTGTGGTTATGAATTACAGCGGCGCAGTGCTTGCTCTTGTGGGCGGACTGGGAGAGAAGGAGGGCGACGGCTGCTTCAACCGCGCAACTCAGGACCCGCAGATGATAGGCTCTACAATAAAGCCGTTGGCGGTATATTCCACCGCAGTGGAAAGCAATACCATAACCTACTCCACCTTCTTAAAGAACATTTCGGGCAAGGTGCCTGTGGAAGCGATGGGTGCAGGCGACCATACAGGGCTTTCAGGCTACGACCCCACCGACAACACCTACCGCTGGCCTCATAACTTCGGAGAAGAAGGCTACTACGGCGACGGACTTTACTGGCCCGCATGGTACGCGGTGCAGAAGTCGCTGAACACGATAGCCGTCAACGTGCTGAGCCGCATAGGGCTTCAGTCGGCTTACGACCAGCTCAAACGGCTCCACTTTGAGCTTGACCCTGTGAACGACATGGCTTACTCCCCTCTCGGTCAGGGTACTATCACAAACGGCGTTGTCCTTACCGACCTTGCCGCGGCTTACGCCATGATAGGCAACGGCGGGCTTTACTATGAGCCTTCCCTTTATTCAAAGGTAGTGGACAGCGACGGACGTATCGTGCTGTCACAGAACGTGGTGGGAGAAAGAGTGATAAGCTCGGATACAGCGTGGATAGTGAACCGTATGATGAGAAAGGTCGTCCTTGACCAGTACGGAACAGGCCGCCATGCGGATCTGGGCGATATCGAGGTCATCGGCAAGACAGGTACCGCGAACGACCTGTCCACCTATTCATTCGTAGGACTTACCCCGAGCTATATCGCCTGCTATCGTATTTCAAGAGATAACCACAAGGAAATACCTCAGCCCGGCGGCTGGCGCACTATCGCAACGGTATGGCACGACGTGATGGTGGACGTGGTGGCGGGCGAGCCCGCGCAGAGCTTTGTCCCTGACCCAAGCACTATACAGCTTAAATACTGCGCCGAAACGGGACTTATTGCAACAGCCGACTGCCCCAGCACGGAGATCGGATATTACCGCAAGGACAATATCCCTCAGGTCTGCGACTCAAAGCACGACGGGACCTACTGGACAGAACACGGAAGCACGGAGATACCGCTTTACGACTGATGTCCCTGCGCCGAATATGCGGGATTTCAGATCTGAGCAGTTTTTCTGTTATCATTATATTAAGGAAGACGTATGTACAAGCTTGTCTGCCCGTGTCTTTTCGGGCTTGAAAAAACCCTTGCCTTTGAAGTAAGGCGCGCGGGCGGGGAAAACCCTTCGGTAAACGACGGAAAGGTTTTCTTTGACGGGGACGAAAACGTCATCGCCCGCATGAACATGACCTCCTCGGTGGCGGAGAGAGTGGGGATAGTCCTCGGCGAGTTTCCCTGCGAAAATTTCGATATGCTTTATGAAGGCGCGCTTCTTGCCCCTATCGAGGAATTTGCGGGGAAGAGCGACGCCTTTCCCGTGACGGGAGGACATTCTCTTTCCTCAAAGCTCACCAGTATCCCCGCCATACAGCGAACGATCAAAAAAGCTCTTGTAACGCGCATGAGCAAAAAATACGGTCTTAGCCGCCTTCCCGAAACAGGAAAGGTTTTCCCCGTTCACTTCCTGCTGCAAAAGGACAGAATGCTCCTGACCCTCGACACCACGGGGACGAGCCTGCACAAGCGGGGCTACCGCGCCGCTTCGCTGGAAGCGCCCATACGGGAAACTCTGGCGGCGGGGATAGTGGACCTTGCTCATGTGAGAAGCGGCGATACGGTCTGCGACCCCTTCTGCGGAAGCGGAACGATACTTATCGAAGCCGCCATGAAAATGCAGAATATCGCGCCGGGGGCGAACCGAAGCTTTGCCGCCGCGCAGTGGGACTGCTTTGACAAAAAGATATGGGAGACTGAATATATCCGCGCAAAAGAAAACGCAAAGCATGATGACATCATTCTCTACGGCTATGACAAAGACCCCGCCGCCGTCGGGCTTACAATGAAAAACGCCCGTAAAGCGGGCGTTGACAAATACATAAATGTCTCGCAAAGGGAGATAAAGGATTTTTCCTTTCCCACCGTCCCCTGCAAGGTGATAACCAACCCGCCGTACGCTCAGCGTATGCTGACGGAGGAGGAAACTGACGAAATATACCGCGAAATGGGGCGGAGAATGCTTCCTCTCGGTGAAAACCGCCTTTTTGTGATAACATCGCGGGAGGGCTTTCCCCCGCTTTTCGGCGAAAAGGCGGCAAAGGAGAGAAAATTGTACAACGGTATGCTGAAGTGCAGGCTGTACAGCTTCTGAAAACTCAGAACAGCTCCTCAAGCCATTCAAGAAGCCTGAATTTTATCTCAAAGTCGTTGTCCTGCTCAATATGTCTTGAAGCGGCAAGGCTGAGCTTTCCGTTTACGCGGGCTCTTGAGCCGCTTTTGCAGAGCATGAGCTCTTCTTCAGGCTGAACGTATCCCTCGGCGGCTCCGAGACAAAGGGGCGGAAACATAACGCACCACCAGTTGTGGCCCTCTCCCTCGCCTATCACTATGCGAAGTGCGTCGTAATATCCCGCGGGGACAACATAGCTTCCGTATCTGCGGGTGGTAAAGAAGGTCTTTTCCACCGACGCGGTGACTAAGCAGTCGAAGCCTTGTTGGTCCACGAACTCCTGCGCTTTTGCGGTTATTCGGGGGAGAGCTTTTTTTGCCGCTTCGGCGGCGTCCTGCGCCGAGGTGCAGCCTGAGAAGATATCCTTCATATCCGATAAAAGCATATCCCTCAGCTCATATTTAAGCTCCTGATCCTCTTCGGAATCGGAATTTGCCAGGATATGCAGGCGGAAAAGCCTGTCAGGCAGTTCCTCACACTGCTCCGCAAAAACCGCGAAGCTTCCGAAAAGTATGGTCAGCGCTGTCCCCAAAAGCATTGAAACGGTAAGTATACGCTCTTTTGTAAGTAATTTCATATTATGTCCTTCCCTTAGCAGAAAATTTTTTCCCTGTCCCGATTATTGCCTATTTAATGCGTCTTATACAAATTGTACCTTTTCGATACCCTTTTTTTGTTGAAACTTTTTTAAAAAAATCCCTTACTACCCTTATAGTAAGGCGGAAAGTGAGGTGCTTTCGCTTGAACCGATCCGTAGATGCCTCTCCGGAAACCTATTTCAATAAAGTCTATGATTCTACGATAAATGCGCTTACCCGCTTTGTAATCAGTAAATGCGGAAACATTCTCGACGCCGAAGATGTTTTGCAGAATATATACGCCAGATTTTACCAAAGGATAAGCAAAAAAGGCTACGCCGACATAGAGAATGCCGAGGCGTTCCTAATAAGCATAGCGAAGTTTGAATGTAAAAACTATTACGGCTCTCTTAAACGCCGCAGCACTACCGACAGCTTCTCCGATTTCTCCGAGGAGCAGATGGTGAAGGTGGAAACGGAAATGTCACGTCAGCAGAAAAATCTTGAGGACGTGCTGTGCGACGAGCTTCTTGCAAGAGAGATATTTGAAGATATAGCAAGCGCCGACGAAACTGTCGGAAAAATATTTTACTTATATTTCGTCTGCGATATGAAATTAGGCGAAATCGCCGACGAACTCAATATGAATCTTTCCGCCGTGAAAAATAAGCTTTACCGAACGATAGAACGGCAGAAAAAGAAATTCAATCTGTAAGAAAGGAGGGAAATGCGTGAATAAAAAAGAATTTTACCGTGAACTGATGCTTACCTACACCGTAGATACCGAAAAGATCAAATATAACGCCAAGCGCCGCTCAGTCAAGAAGAAAAACGGCTGGAAGGGCTGGGTCACTGCGGGCTGTGCCGCTGCTGCCGCCGCCGCGATCGCCGTTGTTTCCGTGTCGAGCCTGAGAAACGGCGGTATCGAGCTGGATTATACCGCTTCCGAAGCCGACCTTGCAAGAATACGCGCTGCCGAGGAATATCAGCAGGAGCTTGACTCCGCCGATAAAGAAGAAGTCATGGATATGTATGTGTCCTTTGAAGCGCCCATGACGGGAAGCGAAGTTATGATGACGCTTTCAACGGCAGACCCTGACGGAGAGATACGCGTTTCTCTGCTTTACACAGGAAAAGGAAAATACGTTCAAAGCAGTCAGGCCGGCTCTGACCGCGTATATACAGGCGCAAAGATAACCGCTCCGCTGTCGGTGCTTCACGATATAAGACCTCTTAAAGCAGTTTCGTTGGTGGAGCTGGCAGGCTGGACAGACGATACCTTTGAGCCTTTCGGAAGCTCTCAGAACGTTTCCACGACCACTCCGCAGATCGACGAGCCTTTCGAGGTAACACTGCCTGAACCTGTTACCACGGTATCCGAAGAGACAGTTCCCTCCGATACGACTCCTCAGCAGACGGAGAACACCGATATATCCGAAACCTCCGACACTCCTGACACTTCGGATACGCCTGATACCTCTGATACTCCCGACACTTCAGATACGCCCGATACTTCCGATACTCCTGATACGTCGGATACCTCGGACACTTCAGATACACCCGATACCTCAGAAAGCTCCGAAAGCTCGGAGAGCGATCCTACGGAGCTTACTATCCCCGTAACGGGAGTAAAGACCGTGAACCTCATAAGCAACCGCCACGCAGTTGTCACAACTGCGGACAGCGTAAGGCTCTTCAGGATAGCAAGGACGGGTATCGTTCCCGAAACCGTATTCTATGTTTCCAACGCAAAAGTAAACTGGACCTCTCCCGACGGTTCAAGGCTTTACATAACCGCTTGCAGCGACACAGGCAGGAACAAGCTGTTCTTTGCCGACGGCAAGATGGGTATACTGACCGAGATAGACATAAGCGGTATCACGGTAGACAGCGAAATATCCTCACTGAACGCAGGCGCTGACGACAACACGATGATACTGAAGACCGTTTCCATTGACAAGTCCTTCCTGTATCTTGTAAAGCGCTCGGAAAAAACAATGCTGTTTACCAGAATAGGCGAATTCAGCCTTCCCGTTACTCCTATCGCGCTGATAAACGACAGTCTGTACTGCGCAGTGACCGACGCGGCGAACGGAAAGACCGATATAATCACAATAAACGTCAATGACGGTTCACAGAACAGCATAATCTCTTATGAAGGCTCTGTCCGCATTACAAGAAGCAGCGCATTCAACGCCGCTCATATGACCTTCACTTTGGAGGACAAAACTGAAAAGTACGTTCTGTTTACCTGCGACGGACAGTTCGTTGATACCGAAATGCAGTCGGTTAAATTTACTCCCAACGGAAAGGCGTTCACGCCTGACGATAAAACGTACTACACAGTGACCGAAGGCGCCGTTGTCAAGGTAACTGATACCGAAGGACTGTTTGAGATGATCAAGCCTGCTTCGGATTATATCGTTGCAATTGACGAAGACGGAACCGCCCGTGTAATTGCGATCCTGACCTCATTTCCTTAAAACATACTTTATTGTTTTTCCTGCTTTAAGCCCGCTTTGTGACCCGCAAAGCGGGCTTTTTGTGTTCAAAAGCACATCAAGCGCCATTTTGCTATTATTAAAAGGTATTAAATCCGCAGCACATAAAAATACGCTCAACTTTAATTAAAAGTGCATTGAAGCCGTTCAGCGGCTCGCTCAGCGATGTTTTACTATTATTAAAAAGGTACTAAATTCGCAGCACATAAAAATACGCTCAACTTTAATTAAAAGCGTATTGAAGCCGTTCAACGGCACGCTTCAGCGGCAGAGGAACAACAATAGCAGAATTGCGGCGGCAAGAAGCGCTGCGCCTGCCGCTATCGGAATGATACGCCTTGTCCGTTTTACGCCCAGCATGTCTACCTCGCGAAGCAGCCTATCGGCGCTTTCGTTAAGCTCGCTCTGACCCGTCCCCAGCTTCCCGGGCTTCAGAAACAGGATCGCCCTGTCAAAATACTCGCTGTCGGTATCCTTTATCTCGATTATCAGCTTGTTTACCCCTCGCATAAGCTCCCTCCGAAAATTTTACTTTCTGTAATTATTGGAGGAACCCGCTGATTTATGCACTTTCAGCAAGTTTTCCCGTGGAAAACGTGGAAAACTCCTTGTTTTTCTTGCATTTGACGCTGAAAATCGTGGAAAACATTGTTGAAAGTGGTGAAAAGTGCCGTTTTTAAAGCAATCGGGAATTTGTGGAATAAGTGGGGAAATTTTTCGACTTTATTCGTCAAATTTCAACTTTTGTTCCTGTATGACAAAAACCCTGAAAAAATTTTTTCCTTTTTATTTTCAAAAAATTTTTTCTTTCCCTTAAAGCAAGGTTTTACGAGGATAAACATAAAGTATAAATTTTTATATTTTATACAAAACGGATAAATAAATTTTACAGACTGTAAAACGGTGTTTTCAACAGGTTTTCCCGTGGAAAGTGTGGAAAAACAGGCTTTTTTCTTTGATCTGACACACAAAACGGTGGAAAATTCAGTTGAAAATGTTGAAAAACGCTTTTATAAAAGCAAATGACAAATGCAAGCATTGGTGAAAAAAACAAGGAGGATAAACTGCAGTCAATTTACGAAATATCTGTTGACAAGAAAAAGCTTATATGCTATACTTTACAAGCAACTTCATTGCGCGAACGCGGGGAGAGATCCGTGAGGAAAGTCCGAGCATCACAGAGCAGGGTAGCTGCTAACGGCAGCCGAGGGCGACCTTAGGGCAAGTGCAACAGAGATATACCGCCGCATTACTGCGGTAAGGGTGGAAAGGCGAGGCAAGAGCTCACCGGAGCGCAGGAGACTGCGCTGCCATGTAAACCCTACCCGATGCAACGCCGATTGGTACGGAGAACAACACGCCTGCTCGGCGCGCTCCGATATAGGCGGCTTGAGTCCAAGGGCGACCTTGGAAGTAGATAAATGTCCGCGCACGACAGAACTCGGCTTACAGATGAGGTTGCAAAAATAAGCCTGCTTCAAGGGAAGCAGGCTTATTTTTTACAAATCATCTCTTATAAATCAAAACAAATCGCTTTAAGGTAATTTAAGGCGGGTTATACGCTCCCGTGGATTGGGAGCGTGTTGATGCGGCTCAGCCGCTGTGATATTGTGACCAAATAGATTTTTGGGTGGTGAATATAAAAAATACCCCCGCCTCCTTTACTGTACGCCGCGATTTTTCGGTTTTGCGAAGCAAAATGAATTTCCTTAAGGGAAATTCAAGAAAAATTGCACATGGAAAAGAGCTGAGAACGAGCCGTCAGGCGACGGACGAAGCCTTTTCCCGTTTGCAAAAAATGCCCTCTTTGAGGGCATTTTTCCTAACGGTGTGGCACCCCCAACCGGAATCGAACCGATAACTAACCCTTAGGAGGGGCTTGTTATATCCGTTTAACTATGGAGGCATAAGGGAGCTTTCGCTCCCTAAAAGAGTATAACACAATTCCCGAAAAAATTCAACCCTTATTCCTCGTAAATTTCGTAGACTATCTTCATGGTCTGAGCGGAGGTTTTCACAATAGGAACCTCAAGGTTGTTTATAGTGGCAATATAGGTCGACATTATCGCGGGAATGAGCCTGAAGCTGTATCCGCCGTCGCTGGCATACCAGAAGGGCGTGCACATATCGTCAAATTTTACGAACTGCCATGTTTTGTCGTTCGACATATTGCCGTTTGAACAGCTGATAAAGTCTGACGTCACATAACTCGGCGCCACATGATCATCGGGATATATGATATATACTTCCTTTGCCGTACTGCTTGTGTTGCTGTCTGCCTGACCGTTCCACACGATATTTCCCGAATGTTCGTCTATTATTACTCCGCCCGCGCCAATAGGTATATTTTCCCATTCTTTCAGCAAAGTCCCCTTTTCGTCTGTCTTGCATAATTTTCTGTTTGCAGAAATGCTGTTTCCCGTAAAATAGTAATAGTAACCGTCGCGGTATACGGCGGCTGAGTAAAAACTATTGTAATTTCCCAATGCTATCGGAATAGTGATCTCACGGCTGCTTATCAGCTGTCCCGTCATGGAATATATCTTGTGCCTCAGGGTGGAATTGTTCAACGATCCGATCTCATGCATCTGACCCTGATAAACATATAAAGAGTTATTCTTGTTTTCAAGAGTCAAGGGAAGCGTCACCGTGGCGGGTATATTCTGAGTAGCTGTTGCAATGGGGACCTTTGTGGGATCTGCAATATCAAAGTAAAAAACCGAAGTCTGGTATCTTTTATAAACTCTGAGGCTGCCGTCGCCGTTTTTCTTTATATAAAAAGCTCTTCCGAGCTTTGCGCCCTCAGGTCCGTCGCCCATTGAAATATAGCAGTCATTATAACTGAGATTGCGTATGGTATCTCCTTCGTGAAAATAACAATGGCTGAAAAGGCTGCCCTTTGTGTTTTCTCCGTTAAAGTGATGACCTACGGTGCCTCCGTGCTGAGAGGTGAGGGAAAGGCACTTTATCGTGCCGTTCGCCTTATCGGTGTCAAAGTCCCAGACATGACGATAACCGCCCTCTATCGGACCGCTTTCGTTGGCATTGTAGCTTCCTTGGTAAATATCGTCGCCTGCGTATTCGCTGCCTGCGTGTCCCACCTCGTTTACTCCCTTGGGACGCGCGACTATGCCGGGGTTTTCGGTGATGTTGTTGTCCCAGAGCAAAACGCCGCCCAAGGCGTATGTTGCGAGAGGGACCATAGCGTTGAACGGGCTCAATCCGTAATATCTTCCATAAGTGCCTGACATAGCCATTCCTTCCCTGCACCAGCCCATAAGATTCAGCTTGTCCTTGCACCCTGACAGCACATCAAGAGCGTCCGTGACCATGTTGGTATTCGTCTGCTCCGACAGCTTTTTCCCTGTTTTCGCGTCATAAAGACTTATTGTGGATCTTCCTTTTAGCATATCTTTTTCCTTTCATCTTCAATAAGGACGCCGCCGTGTATCTGTGAAAATATCGGGGCGACATATCCCCGCCGCCGAAAAGACGGGGATAATACGATCTTGACTATACAAGCCCTTCCTTCTGCGCCTGCTTGCGGAAGCTTGCCGTCTTTTTTCCCGAAAATCCGTCGGCAAGGTCGCCCTTTGCTTCGTCATAATCAACGTAGACCTCGTCAGTTCCCACGAATGTGCCGATAATGGTCAGGGTCATGACTGTGTTCCCGTCCCACTGCACCTCGCTTATGCCGTAATCCTGCTCGCCGTCGCTGAACACTGCGACCACCTTGAAGGCTCCCGCCAGCGCCGAAGCGTCCGAAGTTTTCGGCGGATTGAAGAAGGTCAGCTTTGCATACAACACGTTGTCATCTGAATAAATGACCGCCTCCTGTACGCCCTTAGGCGCATATCCGTTGTCGGAAATGCGTATAGGATATTCCCTTGGCTTGCGGTAAAAGAGTATCCTTTCCGCAGGCGTCCGCTGCAAAGGCACCTGAACATTTTCGTAAACAGTGTCCTGAAAAGCGATATTGCGGACGGGCTGCTTCCCGCCGTGCAGGTCGGAAAAGCCCTGATATATCGTTCTGTTGGGGGAACGGTTTATCGCGCTTTCCGCAAGATACTGACCGCTCACCGTCATTATTATCCCGCCTTTCGGGAACGCCACCGTGCCGCCTGAAACCTTTCCGTATATCCTTATCGTGGCATAGCCTGCCCTTACCGATTGGAGAAAGTTGTGAAGGCACAGGGGATAAGCTTCTCCCGCTTTCATCGTTGCCTGAAGCTCAGGAGGCGTGTCCTTGTCCTCCACAGTGTAGGTCAGCGTCAGGGTGCAGTCGGAAAGCGACCTTGTCTGAAGCTGCGCGGCAACCGTGACCGACGTTTCCTGAAGCACCTCGATGTCTATTGACGCCAGAGATGTTAATGTGTTTCCCAGAACAAGGTCACGTTCGCTGCGGTAGTTGTAATAAACGGTCCTAAGCTCCTGCGAGACCTGCTGTACTATCTCTTCCTCGGCTTTTCTGTCCGCCGAATCCTGAACAGGATTTTTTGAGCGGGACACAAGCCTGCACCAGAAGCTCCCGTCGTAGGTGAAGTCCAGCTCTCCTATCACCGCGTTGAAAAGGCCGTCGTCGCCGTCGTTCTGAACGGTTATGATGTCGCCCGCCTCCAGAAACGGAAGCCCCTGCATATCCAGCTCAAGACCGTAGTAGGAAAATCCCACGAAAGTGTTGAAGATGATGCTTGCCGTCCTTTCGGAAGCAAAGGGGTTGTATATCTCATAGGTGCCGAGCTTGCTGCCGTCGCCTTTTACTATGGTCTGCTCGTCGTTTTTTACCACTATCTTCTCCACCGTGATAGGGTCCAGCTTTATATCCAGATCGGTGTAGCTGCTTCTTGTGACGGTGAAGCCCTCGTCCTTCATCTGCCTGAAGCAGAGCTTTCCCCTGCGGTCGAATACCGCGTTCGCTCCGTCAAGTCCCGCAAGGTACCCCAGAATGTTCCTCACCGTTTCTCCCGACTGAGGCATGGGACAGGTGTAGCTTCCCGCTTCACCTTCAAATTCAAGGGAATATTTTTCGCATATCTCACGGAGTATCTCCTTCGAGTCTGCGGGAAAATTAAGCTCGCTCCTGTATTCGTCCTCAAGGCGGTACATTCTGTCGTAGCAGGTTATTGAAAAGCTGCTGCGCCTGCGGTAGCGCTTGGAGATGTAAAACACGCCCAGAGGACAAAGCTCCGCTTCCTCCGAATATTCCCCGAAGCCGATATAAGGTCTTATCTCGGCGGAAAGGGGAATGTTTTCCGTTGTGTTCAGCTCAAAGTGGAAGCGGTTGGAACAGGCGGTGCCGAAGGTCAGCTCCTCTGAAAATACAACGTCCTGAAACTGAAACGACTTTATGCTGTCGTCAAAAAAGGTCTTGTCCCCCGCCTTTATGACGCAGAAGGGAAGCCTGCCTCCCGCTGTGGCAAGCTCTTTGTATTTTTCGCTTATCTCAACCATATCCGCTACTTTTCCTCCAGCACCAGTTTAAGCTCCTCAAACCTCGGCGCTCCCCCAACCACCGAGGCAAGCTCCGCGGGCTGTTCCGAAAGGTGGAACTGAGCGGTGACGGTCTCGCCTTTCATGGGGTCAAAAAAGGTGACGGGGAAGAACACAGGCTGCGTGGCGGTCTGGAGCTCCTTCATCTCCTGTGCCGTGAGCCGTCCCAGCTTTACCGTCAGCGTCAGCTTCCTTGCCACCATATCTATGAGCATATCGCCGTTGGCGTTATACTCTTTTTTTATTTTGCGGCAGTCCCTGTCCGCCGAATAGCCGAGAAGCGCGGGAACTTTAAGCTCCCCGAAGTAAAGTTCGCTTGTCATGGACTGTCCCTCCTCACTTTATGACTCTGGTATTAAGCTGGCGGTTAAGGTCGTTTGTGGCGGTCGCCATCACCTTTGCCATCTGATAGCCGTCCAGCTCCACTGTTACGTTTACGTTCTGATTTTGTGGGGAAGAAGCGGCGGGAACGGCAGCCGTCTGCGCCGCATACGCAGGGCGTCCTGCGGCCGCCATAGCCACTCCCTCAAGTCCGCCCATGGCGCGGAAACTTTCGTTTTCCGCCGCGGTCAGCACCGCCTCTCCCCTGTGCAGGAAGGCAAGCTTGTCCCTTTCGATATACTCGGCGCCCTTTCTGTAACGGGCGACGGTGGTCTTTCCGCCGCCCGATGATGTTACGCTGTTTTTCTTTGCCGCCGCCGCAGAAAGCACCGAAGCCGCTCCCGCCGCCACCGAATTTGCCGCCGCTGTTCCAAGCTCGATAGACGAGACCTGAGAAAAAAAGGATAACAGCTTGTTAAGGTCCAAAGCAAGAAGCGTCCGTATCCCCGCCGTGAGCGGCGCCAGCGCGGTCGCCGCTCCGCCTGCGCTCCCCGAAAGGGCTGTGAAGCCTGAGGTCAGCGACGACAGCATCTGCGTCATCGCCGAATCCTGAGCGCCGAAAAAAGAGGTGAGAGCGCTTCCTATGCGCTGAGCAGCCTGTTGTCCGATGGTTATGAGCGTTGATGTGCCGCTGTTTATCTTTGACCCTGCCGCCTCAAGGTCAGAAGCCACATTACTGCTGTCCACCCTCACCTGATAAACTATTTGTCCGTCCATTAACGGCTCCTTTCCCGTGGCGGTCCGACGCCGCCCGATATGCTGTCAAAAAGCCTGTTCATGCCGCCGCTGAAGCTGTCGTCCTCATCAAGGGCATACGCCGCTTTAAGCTTCATGAGCTGTCTTACATACTCGCCGTCGGCATTGTTCAGCGGCGGTATCTCCGCGGCGCGTATCTCCATCACGCGGTAAAGCCGCGTGCTTTCATCAATGCCCCCGATAAGGCAGGGAAGAAGCCTGAAATCCACGTCCTTTTTTAAAAGGTCTATCCCGTAGCACAGGAGCAAAGCGGTGTAAATAAGCCCGCTGTCCGCCGTAAAGGAAATTATCCTTTTGCCGCCCTTGCCGCCTTTTCCGCAAAGCGCAGTCAGGATCTTATCAAGAAGCTCACGGCGCTTTTCATAGGGCAGGAACGCCGCCCTGAACCGCGAAAACGGCTTGAGAAGAAGCTTCAGCCCGAAATCTGTCTTTACGCGGGGAGAAAGCTCTCCGTCCTCTATAACGGCAAGCGCCCGAAGCACCCTGCCGCTTCGCGGGTCGGCCTTAAAGCCGCCTGCTTTACAAGGGGGAAGCCCTTTCCCGAAATATTTCCAAAGCCTTGTCTGCATTGTTCCCTCCGTCCGCGGTCCGCCTAAGATATGAGCGCCTTCGCTCTTGCCTTTTGCTTTATCTTTTCACAGCGCGCCGCCTTTTTCAGCACCCTGCCCAGAAGAAGGGGAAGAAGGCGCTGCGCCGCTTCGCCCTTTTTCCCGCCGTAAAAAGCAAGTATCTCTCTCGCCGCCTCAACGCCGAAAATATCGGTGAAAAGTTGGGCGGCGACGGCGGCGGGGTCAGCTCCGCCGCTGACCTCCCTTGCCGCTTCGGTGAGGCAGACTATGGCTTTTTCCCCGTCTATCTTCACCTTCAGCCGCTTTTTGCCGAGAGTGAGCCTTTGGGTGAAAACGCTTCGTTTAAGCTTCATTCAGGTCTTTCCTTTCCCTGTTTTTATCATTCGGCAGCGGACACCGTCGGTCTTCCGTTGCCTGAAAGCTCCAGCGTCACCTCGTCAGGCTCGTTGGCGTCGCCGCCGTCCTCGGATATTTTTGTCAGGGTGACGCCCCACTGTATCTCGGTGCCGTCACGGACCAGCTTCAGCTTGCTTTTGCGCGCCTCGCCCACGCCGTAGACCACATTTTCCGAAAAAATATACTTTATAACGGGGTCTTTCTTGATATAGTCGCCTGTAAGAGTCAACTGAAAGCTCAGTCCCGTTACCTCGCTGGAGGAAAATCCGCCGTCCGCAAGGTAAGAGGCGGTGTATTTGCTCTCGCCCAGACTTTGCGTCACCGACTTGAACGCCTTGCCAAGGTCGCCCCAGACAGGCGCTTCGTCGCTCCCGCCGATCATGAGATAAGCTTTTATCTCGTTGTTTAAAAGAATCATAAAATCCTCCTTGTTCCTTCTTCATAGCAGGAAAGCTCCGCCTGCGCCTCATAGATCGCCCCGTCCTCGCCCCTGTCAACAAGTTGGGGATAAGAGGTGATGACCGCCTGAAGCACGCTTCGGGGCGGCTCCGCTTCCAGCAGCTCAACGGCTTTGCAAATGTCGGAAAGAGCTTTTTCTCCGTCAATGCTCTTTGTGAGGATAAGAAGGGGTATCACCCGACGCCGTCCGCCGTCCAGAAATCTCTCCCCGTCCTCGCCGCCGCCAAGCCGCAGCGTCATACATTCCCCGTCGGCTCTGTCGGCGGAAACGGTAAGGGAAGTGACGGCTGAAAGCGCCTGCGTAAGCTCCCTTATAAGAGTTGTTTCATCTATCATAAAAGCTCCTTTTCCACGATGGCTTTCCACCTTTCCCGATTTACCTCCGCCGCCTTGTGCGCCCACATGAGAGAGGCATAAGGGTTCTTGCTTTTGTCGGGCGCACCCGTGTAGTAGGCTCGTCTAGCGTACTCGGTGTTCCATGTCATTATGCCGCTTGAAGGCTTGGTTTGTCCGCTTTCCATAAGTCTGCCCGTATCCTTTTTGCAATATTTTGTGCAGTCCCGAAAAGCCGCTTCGGTCACTTTTACCTGCGCCGAAGCCGCCTTTTTGAGTATTTCCCCGCAGGTAAGACCGAGGTCGGCGTTCACTTTCACTACGTCCATTTCATCAGCTCCCCGACTCATATAAAGATAAGCTCCCAATGGTGAACGCCGCTTTCCGCCTTTACCGCCTTGGCGGCGGCGATGCGGAAACGGTTTTCTCCTATCCTGAGCTTCATCTTTGTGTCAAACTCCGTCCCTGCGGGGAGGGAGTTCATGCAGTCGAAATAAAGAGTGCCGCCGCCTGTGTCCACCGTGTTGTGACTGCTCAGGCGAACTTTTTTCTCAAAGCAGATACGGACCTTTTCCAGCTTCACCTCTTTGTACCTGTCCCCGAAAACGTCCTTTCCGTCGGGAACGAGCAGCACGGCGCTGTCGGTAAGAAGCCGTGAGGGGATAGGGATAATATTCATCTTTGCGGCTCCTTTCCTTATCGTATGCTTTTTACGGCGGAGCAGTAAAGTCCCGCCAGCTTCAGTACCGTCATCGCGAGAGGGCATATGCTTTCGCCCTTTTCTCCCTCGTCGGTGTAGGAAAAATCTCCTATGACCGTTCTTCCCGAAACGGGCTGACCTCCGCAAAGCAGTATTTTTTCTGCCTGAGCGCCGACGGCGTACTTCAGATTTTCCAGCTGCTCATCGTTCAGGTTTTTATCGCCGCACTTTCCGCCTGTGAGAATATCTATCAGCTTTTCCGCCCGCGTCAGCGCCTTTTCACACTCCGCTTCGTTCTCGCCGCCCTGAAAGCCCCGCGCGTTGTATTCCTCCGTTGTCAGGATCATTTCTCTCTCCCCTTTCTTCTGTTTTCCCTCCCGTTTCCCGCCCGTCTGTGATCCGAGCTTAAACGGCTTCGGGTTCCATGGATACGGCGATGGCTTTTGCAGCCTCGTCGCCTACGAACAGGTCGTGGTACTTTCTGTAATCGATGTCCCACGCGTCGGCAAACTGATTCTGTTCGGGAGGAACTATCTTCACCTTGTCCGTCCTTGAAACTGCAACGGGAGCGGTCTTGGGGCAGATTATCCAGTTTATGCCCTTTGCGTCCTCAGCAGGAGCAAAGCCGCCGTCTCCGTCTGCGGAGAAGGTGTAGCTGCTCTTCATTCTGGCGCTGGGAACGGGAATGATCGCCGCGCCGTTGATGGATTTCACCTCAACGGTAAGCTCGCCCTGACCGAATGATGTGGTCTCAAGGGTCCTGTTTATCTCGCCGCTGTTCATAAGCAGGTCGTAAACGGGTCTTGACATGGTGATGACGATAGGGATCTCGCCGCCTGTGATGTCGTACACCTTTCCAAGCTGGTCAAGAAGCTTGCCGTAAACGGTGGCGGCGTCGGGAGTGTAGCTGTCGGTTATCTTCGCCTTTCCCGCAAGAACGGAATAACGGTAAGCGTCGATCTCGGGGATGACCTTTTTCCTTTGGAACTCCTCCGCTACCTTGGCGGCAGTCACCTGAAAATCCGCCTCAGTCACGTCCATGGCGTCAAGGCGGAAGCGTCTGCCTCTGTCCTGGCTCATGGTGAACGTCTGATAGCTGAAGGTCACTGCGCCGCCTGTGTAGCCTTCCTCGCGGTCGTAGTCCCCCAGACCCTGCATGGACAGCGCAGGGAGCTTTATCTCCTTGCCGCCGGCGTAAACCGCCTGCTCCGCGTTGTCCTCCATCCAGCCTGAGGTAGCGCTCTCGGTGATCTGACGGTCAAGCTCTCCCTGAAAGAGCTTGGCGTACTCGTTTGTGTTGGTCATGTCTTTTCTCCTTTCGGGCAGTTGAACTGCCGTTTTTATCTCAAAGCTGCCGCTTTGGGAACCATGGTTCATCTCTTCCTGAAGATCTTTTTTATGGCGTCTGCGCCGCTGTCCTCCGGGGAAGTCTTAACGCTGAAGCGGGGAAGCTTTTTAAACGCCTCCAGCTCCTCCTTCAGCGCCTTGTTCTCGGCGGCAAGCGCCGAAAGCTTTTCCTTTATCTCCGCAAGCTCGCAGGTGCAGCTGCACTCGTTTTCCTTGTTTTTCTCGTTCTGAGGCGCGTCGGTCTGCGGCTGCTCCTGCGCAGGCGCTTCAAACTCCTCTTTTATTTCTTCGTCAAACATTTTCTTCTTCCTCCTTTGTCTGTATCTCGCTGTCGGAAAGTCCGTATATTTCCGCCAGAGCCTTGTTCTTGTCGATAACGCCCGCGTTCAGCAGCTTCACCGCGTTGTCTATTTTTGAGCTGTTGTCGCGGGAAACGCTGTCGGGGAAGGTGATGACGGGCTTATCCTCCGCCGCCTTGCAGGGGAGCTTTCCTGTTGCCGCCGCTAGCAGCACGATATTTTCCAGCACCTGAAGAAGTCCCTCCCGTATAAGCTGCTGATGGGCGGTCTTGGTGCGGAAGGTCTTGTCGTTGCGGGCGACCACCTCGGTGGCGGTGCTTGCGGTGGAGCTGTGGTAGGAAAGGCTTCCCGCCGACAGCCCCGTCTGCATACAAAGCAGGTCAAGAAGCTGTTCCAAAGCCTCTATATGCTCGCTGACCCTGAGCTGGGCGCTGTTGTCGTATATTTTCAGCTCCTCCTTGTCGTCGGGGGAAAACGCCTGATACACCTCGTCCTGCTCGTCAAAATACTTGTGGAGCTTTCCGTCCCTGCCGTATTCGCCGCGAAGGGCGGAGGTGGGAACGATTATGCGCTTCTTGCCTAAGATGAACTCCCTTTGAAGGCTGTCAAACACGATGTCCAGACTTTCAAGGGTGTCCGCCGCATGAGCAAATACCGAGCTTCCCAGAACGCCGCTTCCTGAGCAGGCAGGGCGAAAATACACGAAAAGCGGCTTCTGAAGCCCGTTTATGGCTGTCTCTGCCTCAAGGTCGGGATACAGCTCGGACAGCTCGACCTCTTTGTAATCACCGTTCTTGAAGCGCTTGAAAAGCCTGTTCTTCACAACGAAGCCCGAATCCGTCCTGCTGTGCGTTTCAGCGAGAAGATAATCCTCTCCGTCCTTTGATGAGGAGGAAAAGATCGTTCCGCCGTAAACGCCCTTTTCGTCGTACTGAGTGGGGATAAAGCCCTGCGCCTGAACATAGTCCAGACGGATCTTTTCACCCTCGCAGTAGACTTTTATCACCCCGCCGCCCAAGGCGAACATTTTCTCCAGAAACAGCGGGAAGCAGCTCCAGAAGGCGTTGTCCTGAAGCACGCCGCGGACGAACTCCGCGGTCTTTTCATCGCTGAAGCGAAGGTCCATCTGCTGCGAGAAGCACAGGGCGGAAAGCTCGCTGCAAAGGGCTTTTGCCGCGGATACCGACCTTACCCTTCGGTACCCGCCGTCAAGCCCGCCTTTTCTCGCGTAGCGCCACGGGCTTTCCCCGTCGTAGATGTTCTGCCACAGCTCCACCCGCTCCAGCAGGTGTGAGCGGACGCTGTCGTCCGCCTCAAACGGCGGATTTTTCCCTCGGAAAACCGCTTTTGAAAGAATGTTTCTGATGGTCATTTTTACCTCCTGATTTGTCAATAAGGGGATATTCCGTCTTTACGCCGCAAGTTATCCCCGATTTAACGAACGCCGTCTCAGAACCTGAACAGCTCCCGCTCGAACCGCTCCGCCGCGTACTCCATCGCGTCGAGGGAGTCGATGTTGGTGGTCCCGTTGTCGAGCCTGCTGTCGCAGAGAGAGCCGCTGTCCCAGACCGCTGTTTTTATCGCCCTTATCAGCTTTTCACAGCGGCAGCTCACTTTAAATCTTCCTCCTGCCATAAGACGGCAGAACATTCTTATCCTGCCGTTTATAGAGGATTTAAGGGCATTTTTCACAGGTATCTCCGCCGCCTGACGGAAGCTTTTCACAAGAAGCTGCTCCGCGCTGTCGCAGTAAACCGCCCGAAGCTTTTTGTCCTCATTCCAGCGGCGTGAGATGATTCCGAACGCCTCTATGAGCGTTTCTGCGGAGCTGCCCTCGCTGTCGTAAAACTCGTCCAGAATATAAAGCGTGTCGTAGCCCTTGTCAAAGCCGACCAGTACGAACGCGCTTGCAGAGCGGTTCCCGCCGAAATCCACCCCTGCGGTCTTGAATACGCAGCGTTCCTCCGCTTCCTTGGTTTCCTCCTCCGACATTATCATTTCGTCGGTGAAATCGGTGTAGATGCTGCCCTCGGCGGCGACCCATTTCCCTAAGATGTACCTGTCATAGTAAACGCCTTTGTATTCAGATCTAAGGGCTTTTACATAGTCGGGGTCCAGATAGGGGTTGTCGTCAAGAGTGAAGTGCATATCCAGCAGGTCAAGCTCTTTACGGTCAAGAAAATCCGTTTTGAGCCAGTGGCAGGGGTGGTCGGGGTTGGTGGTGGCGAAAAGCTTTGCTCCTTTTGCTGAGAGCCTTGACAGCAGCATTTTGAAAAAATCCTGATTGAAAAGAGTCAGCTCGTCGCAGTAAGCCCCGTCAAGGGTCATGCCTCTTATGCGCCCCTCCGCCCTGCTGTCGGCGCAGCCTTCAAGGTGTATCTTTATGCCGAACAGCGACGCTTCCTTTCCCGAAACGGAATAGCGCACGTTTTCCTCCCCGAATATCTCGGTGAGCGGCTCCAGAAGGTTCCGCCTCACGGAGCAGAGGGTCTTCCCCGCCATAAGGTAATGCCCCTCGCCCCTGACCGCTACCCAGAAGCCCCATAAAATAAGGGAAACGTACGTTTTTCCCGAACGAACGCTTCCCTCGAATATATTAAGTCTTTTCAGCCCTCCGTTTCGCAGCAGGGAAAGTACCTTTTCCTGCTTCGGTGACAGAGGCGGCGTTTTGTTTTTTTCATTCATCTTCGTCATCTCTTTCTTCTCCCCCTGAGGTCACCGCTCGGATAATGGCGGTGAGGGCGGGATTTTCCTTTTGCGGTCTTGCGCTGTCAAGCTTGTCGAAAAGCAGCTTCAGCACCCGCGCAGGCTTTTCCGCGTCCTTTTCAAAAAGCTTGTCCATAAGCTCCCTGTCCTCCAGCTTTTTAAGAAAATATTCGCCGAAGGCAAATATGCGCTCCTTGTTTTTCAGAAAAAATTCTTCCGTCACCCTTTTTCCTCCCCTGCTTTTTTCTATTATGAAGTATAGCACACATTTACGGTGCAAAACAATGAAATGTTCCGAGAAAACCAAAAAGCCGCACCGACGCGGTTTTCTTTGCGGCACAAGCTCATCTCTTCCTTTTTTTCCTCATTATGGAGTATAGCACGGAAGCCCCGTGCAAAACAATGAAATCTTTTCCGCAAACAAAAAAGCCCCGCTTTTTTAAAAGCGGAGCTTTTCGGTATCGTATCATGTCATGTAACTATTTTACCAGTTCCTTGAACGCTGCGGACATTTTTGCCTGAAGCGCTTCGGCGGCTTCCATGGTGTCGCCTGTCGCTGTGTAGTATATCTTCAGCTTCGGCTCGGTGCCGCTGGGACGGATTATGGTCTTGTTGCCGTTTTCAAGATACAGGGCGATGACATTGGACTTGGGCAGGTCGATATGCTCCTTTGCGCCTGTGGCAAGATCCACCTTCTCGCTCGCCTCGTAGTCGGCAGTTCCCACTACCTTCATTCCTGCGACTTCAGCGGGAGCGTTCGTTCTGAAGCTGTCCATAATGGCGGACATTTTTTCCATGCCGCTTGCGCCCTCAAAGGTGAAGGTGTCCAGCTTGTTGCAGTAAAATCCGTATTCTTCATACATCTCTCTGCGAACGTCGATAAGGCTCTTGCCCTGAGCGCGGTAGAACGCCGCCATCTCACAGATGAGCATTGAAGCGACCACTGCGTCCTTGTCCCTTACATATCCGCCTGCAAGGTAGCCGTAGCTTTCCTCGAAGCCGAAGATATATCTGTCCTGCTGACCTTTTTTCTCAAGGAAGCCTATCTGCTCGCCGATAAACTTAAAGCCTGTGAGTACCTCTTTCAGCTCTACGTCGTATTTTTTCGCTATTTTTCCCGTAATGTCGGTGGTAACTATGGTCTTTACCGCAACAGGGTCTTTTGGCATTGTACCAAGCGCTCTGCGCTCTCTTGCAACGTATTCAAGGAGCATAGCGCCCACCTCGTTGCCGCTGAACAGGGAGTATTCGTCTCCGTCGGGAACGGCGATACCCACGCGGTCGCAGTCAGGGTCGGTGGCAAGGAGCAGGTCGGGCTTTTCCTTGTCGCAAAGGCGCAGGCCAAGCTCCAGCGCTTCTCTTATCTCAGGGTTGGGGTAAGGGCAGGTAGAGAAAGTGCCGTCGGGATTTTCCTGTTCGGGGACAACTACAACGTTCTTCACGCCTATCTCTTTAAGGATACGGCGGACAGGCTTGTTGCCCGTGCCGTTGAGGGGAGTGTATACCACTTTAAGTCCTGCGCTTTCGCAGATCTCGGGGTGGAGGGACTGACGGCGCACCTGCTCCATATAAGCGTCGATAACGTCCTCACCGATAAAGCTGATGAGCCCTTCCTTTACGGCTTCGTCAAAATCCTTTGTCTTAACGTCTTTGAAAACGTCCGTCTTGCTGATATATCCCAGTATCTCATCTGCCGCCTCGATAGTCACCTGACAGCCGTCGCTGCCGTATACCTTGTAGCCGTTATATTTTGCGGGATTGTGGCTTGCGGTGACCATAACGCCTGCGTCGCACTTAAGCGCTCTTACCGCCCATGAAAGCATAGGCGTGGGCATAAGCTCGCTGTAAATATGTACCTTTATGCCGTTGCCCGCAAACACTTCCGCCGCGCCTCTTGCAAAGCGGTCGGATTTTATGCGGCTGTCGTAGCTTACCGCAACGCTGTTCCCGCCGTGGTTCTTTATGTAGGAGGCAAGACCCTGCGTCGCCTTGTTCACAGTGTACACGTTCATTCTGTTCGTGCCTGCACCGATAACGCCTCTCAGTCCCCCTGTGCCGAACTCAAGCTCACGGTAGAAGCGGTCGAAGATCTCGTCCTCCTTGCCCTTGACGCTTTCCAGCTCCGTTTTCAGGTCGGGGTCGGCAACGGCGTTTTCCAGCCATTCCTGATAAAGTTTATTGGTATCCATATTATTCTCCTTTCGGGAAGTTTTTGGTGATATTCTTTAAATAGTATAGCACAGTTCGGGGAAAAATGCAACAACTTTTACTGCGGGAGAAACGCGGTCGGCAAACTGAAAATGAGCGGCATCAAGCCGCTCATTCCTTGTCATTCCGTTCAAACGGAAGAATGGTTCTTCACATAATCTACCACTTCGTCCACGGTGCAGAACGCCATGCTTACGCAGGTATCTGCGCAGCCGTAGTAGATAGCGATCCTGCCTGTATCCTTGTCGCACAGAGCGGCGCAGGGGAAGGTAACGTTCTGGACGTCGCCCACGCACTCGTATATCTCTCTGGGGTTGATAAGGTATTCTCTGCATCTTGCCTTTACTATCCAAGGCTTTTCAAGATCCAGCAGGCAGGCGCCAAAGCTGTAAACAAAGCCGTTGCAGCTTTCAAGAACGCCGTGGTAGAAGCACAGCCAGCCCTCGTCCGTTTCAATGGGGATAGGGCCTGCGCCTATCTTCTTTGCTTCCCAGCCGCTGCCTGGAGCCATAACGTGTCTGTGCTCGCCCCAGTACTTCATATCAGGTGACTGAGACAGGTACATATCGCCGAATGGAGTATGTCCGCTGTCGGAGGGACGGCTGAACATAACGTACTTTCCGTTTATCTTTCTGGGGAACATAACGCCGTTTCTGTTGAAGGGCAGGAAGGCGTTCTCACACTGATGGAACTCCTTGAAGTCCTTTGTCCAGCCCACGCCGATAGTGGGCTTCCAGCCGTAGGCGTTGCACCAGGTTATCCAGTATCTGTCCTCGATCCATACGCAGCGGGGGTCATAGCCGTACTGCCAGGGATTTGCGGCGGCAGTTTCAGGGTCGTCGTTTATCCATTCTATCTTTTCGGGGTTGATGTTCCAGTGAACGCCGTCCTCGGAAAATCCTGCGTGGATAGCCATATTTCTCGCCTTGTCGTCAACTCTGAACACGCCTGCGAATTTTCCCTCAAAGGGAACCACGGCGCTGTTGAAGATAGAGTTGCTTGTGGGGAGCAGGTCGCGGGGGATTATAGGATTGGCGGAATAACGCCAGATAACGTCCTTGCAGCCCTCGGGTCTGTCCTGCCATGGAATATTGGGAATAGACTGACCGTTAAGAATTTTTACGCTCATTTTTTTGCTTTCCTTTCAAAAATTGTGATTTCTAATTATGTTTCAGCTCCGAGCCGTCAATAAATGAGCGGTACGGTCTGCCTGCCATATTATAGGCTGAATTTATTATAACAAGGGCGGAAAACCTTGTCAAGTCGGAATAACATACAAAAAAAGGGTTATGCGTTAGGAGGTTTTTACTTAATAATAAGAAATTTTTAAGTTAACGATAAAGTGATCTGCAAAATAAAGCCGCTTTTTCAGACTTAATCATCTAAAGGATCAAATCTGTATTCACCATTACACATTAAATCGCGGTTGATTGGTCCTTTTTTCCAAAACCATTCTGACGGAATACCGTTCGGAAAAGCTTTGCATATTAACTTTTTTTCAGGATTATCTATAAAATTCTTGCAGTCACAGCAGTCTGAAAAAATACACGGCATTTATTCTCCCCGCCTTTCCGCGTCAATCTGTTTTTACAGTCACACTGCTTTTCCGCAGTGCCGATATGAGGCTTTCGATACCGCAGCCATCGTGGCAGTGCGGGTCTGTTATCATTTTAAGTAAGGCAAAACCGCAAAATAGTTATGATAATACGCTCCATGCTCAATGCGCCGCCACTATCCCCTTGCTCCCGTCCATAGTGACAGTGGTCCCGCTTTTCAGTATTTGCGTGGCGTTCTCCGCCCCCACGATAACGGGAATGTCAAGGGATAAGCCCACAACAGCGGCGTGGCTGTCCTTCCCCGCTTTTTCGGTGATTATTCCAGAAGCGGCTCTGAGTATGCGCATTATGCTGTTGTCAGTCTCAGTCATTACAAGAATGTCGCCGTTCACGAAGTTGCGTATAGCTTCCTCCTCAGTGCGTGCAACGCAGAGAGGCGCGGTGACGGATTTTTCGGTAACGCCCTCGCCTCTTACCAGAACGTCACCCACAACGTGTACCTTCATCAGGTTGGTAGTTCCGCTTATTCCCAGAGGAACGCCCGCCGTGATGACCACAAGGTCGCCGTTGTCAAGATAACCTGCATTGACTGCACATTCAACGGCGTGGTTGAACAGGTCGTCGGTGGTGTCCATGAGCCTGCTCATCAAAGGAACGACGCCCCAGCTCAGGTTCAGCTGACGCCATGTGCGAACGTTGGGAGTGCAGCTCAAAATCGGTCGGTTGGGACGGTATTTTGAAAGCAGCTTTGCAGTTCCGCCCGTGGTGGTGACGGTAAGTATAGCCTTTGCGTTCAGATCCAGCGCCGTGGTGACGGTGGCGTGGCTTATGGCGTTGGTGACATTCTCGGCGGAATCCACCTCTCTCGCCCTGAAACGTTTGGAGTAGTTTATGTTGTTTTCGGTGGTCTCGGCGATCCTCGCCATAGTCTTTACCGCCTCAACGGGGTAAAGTCCCGCCGCAGTTTCGCCTGACAGCATTATCGCGCTGGTGCCGTCGTAGATAGCGTTGGCAACGTCGGTGGTCTCTGCTCTTGTGGGGCGCGGGTTTTTTATCATGCTTTCCAGCATCTGGGTGGCGGTTATCACCTGTTTCCCCGCGTTATAGCCTTTTTCGATGAGCATTTTCTGTATCTGGGGGATTTTCTCAAAGGGTATCTCAACGCCCATATCCCCTCTTGCTACCATGATACCGTCGGAAACGCGGAGAATGTCGTCGATGTTGTCAACGCCCTCCTGATTTTCTATCTTGGCGATTATCTTTATATCCTTGCCGCCGTTTTCCTCAAGTATCTTTCTTATCTCAAGAATGTCCGCGTCACAGCTTACAAAGCTGGCGGCGATAAAGTCGAAGCCCGTTTCAATGCCGAAGATTATGTCGCTTCTGTCCCGCTCGCTGACGTAGGGCATAGACAGCTTCGCGCCGGGGAAGTTGCAGGATTTGTTGTTGCTGAGAGAACCGCCGTGGACTATGCGGCACTTTATATCGTCCCCTGCGTCGGAAACGCTGATGTCAACGACCTTCATCTCGATAAGTCCGTCGTCGGCAAGAATGACCGTTCCCACGTCAATGTCGTGAGCAAGGTTCTTGTAGGTTATGGAAACCTCGTTTTCGTTCCCCTCCACCTCTCTGGTGGTGAGGACAAATTCCTGCCCGTCCTTTAATTCCGCCTTGCCGTCCCTGAACAGCTTAACGCGGACCTCGGGACCTTTCGTGTCAAGAAGCGACGCCACAGGCAGGTCCAGCTCCTCGCGGATACGCTTTACCTGCTGAAAGGTTTTCAGATGGCTCTCATGGTCGCCGTGGGAGAAATTCTGTCTCGCCACGTTCATTCCCGCCAGCATAAGCTCACGCAGTACGTTGTCGTCGGCGGTGGAAGGACCCATTGTACAAACTATTTTTGTTTTACGCATAATACCCCCTGATAATTGACAGTGTCGCGGCGGTTTTCGGTACGCCGCAAATCAAACGGCACAGATATGCCTAAACCGTCAGTTTCTTCCGTCCCCGTCCATAAAGTCGGGAACAAATTCTTTCACTTCCGCCCCGCGGCGGACAACAGCCCTTGCCTCAGCCACGTCCTTTATCTCTCCCAAGGCTATCAGCGTGCTCATGGCGTTGCCGATAGCGGTAGCCTCGGTGGGACCCGCGATCACCGTTCTGCCTGTTGCGTTTGCGGTGAGCTGGCACAGGAATTTATCCTTTGAGCCGCCGCCGAAAATGTATACCGACGGGTAGGTGTGTCCCGTGAGCTTTTCCAGCGACTCCAGCGTTGAGGCAAACTCCGCCGCAAGGCTTTCGTAAATAACGCGCAGCACCTGAGCTATGGTCTTTGGTCTTGTCTGCCCCGTCCGTTCGCAGTACGCCGCCACCTTCTGAGGCATATCCCCGCTTTTCATGAAGGAAGGGTCGTTTGGATTTATCTTTGCTATGAAAGGCTTTGCGCTTCTCGCAAACGCCTCCATATCGTTAAAGGTGAACACCTCGCCGCCTGCGTTGAAAAATCTGCGGCACTCCTGCAAAAACCATGTTCCCGTGATATTTTTCAGGAAAGTCACCGTTCCGCCGTAGCCGCCCTCGTTGGTAAGGTCGCTTTTCATGGCTTCGTCGTTTATTATCGGCTCCTGAAGCTCCGTCCCGAACAGCGCCCACGTTCCGCAGCTTATGAAGGCGAACCGCTTTTCATCGGAGGGAACGGCAAGCACCGCCGCCGCTGTGTCGTGTGAGGGAGCGGCGAAAACGGGTATCTGAGTGTCGGTGTACTCCGCTTTCAGGTTCCCTATCTTTTCGCCCGGCATGATGAGCTTGCCGAAAAGGCGCTTGGGGAAGCCCAGCTTTTCTATGAGAGCGTGGTTCCAGTCCTTGGCCGTCGGGTCAATAAGTCCCGTGGTGGTGGCTTCGGTGTATTCGTTCGCCATTATTCCCGTGAGGCGGTAATTTATAAGGTCGGGCATCATAAGCATATGATGCGACTTTGCAAGGAGCTTCGGATTTTTTTCCTGTATCGCCAGAAGCTGATACATGGTGTTTATCGGCATTTGCTTTATGCCCGAAGCTTCGTAAAGCTCCTTTTCGGATATTTTCTGAAACAGCTTTTCAGGCATTCCGTCGGTGCGGCCGTCGCGGTAGGAAACAGGCTTCTGCACAAAGCCGCCGTTTTTGTCCAGCAGGGCGAAATCTACTCCCCATGTGTCCACCGATACTGCGTCAAAGCCGTAGTCAAAGGCTTTATCCAGCGCCTTGTCCACCTCTTTGAAAATCATGTCGATATTCCAGCATAGAGTTCCGTCAACATTGACTGCGTTGTTTGTGAAGCGGTGTATCTCGTTGGAAATAAAGCTTTTGTTCTCATAGCTGCAAAGGAGCGCTCTGCCTGAGGAGGCTCCGAAATCAAATATAAGGACTTTTTTCATCTTCCGTTATTTCGGCGGTAAATACCGCCTTTTCTCCTGTAATTATCAAGAATATTTCTTGTAGCCGGGGTGGCGGATAGGGAAGCTCTTTCCTATCTCAACGCACTCGTCTATCTTGTCCTTGGGCAGCGGATGAGCGCCGCCAAGCTGTCTTGCAACAAGGGAGACCTTGGCGTAATGCTCCAGCGTTTCCATTCTGTAATACGCCTGCGTCAGGTCAACGCCCACGCATACCGCGCCGTGATTTTCCATTAAAATGGTGTCGTGTTCCTTTAAGAAAGGAATTATAGAGTCCGCCAGCCCTACTGAGCCGGGCGTGTCATAAGGCGCGATGGGAACGCTTCCCAGAAAGATTATAGCTTCGGGCATGGAGTAGTCGTCCAGCGGTACATGTGCTATCGCAAAGCCCGTAGCTGTGGGCGGGTGAGCGTGTACCACGGCGTTTATCTCAGGTCTTTCCTTATAGCAGCGCAGGTGCAGCTTGAACTCGGAGGAGGGCTTGTAGCCCTTTGCCTCCTTTATGACCTCGTTCTTGCCGTTTACCATTATCAGCATTTCGGGGCGGAGTATGCGCTTGCTGGTACCCGTGGGGGTAGCAAGGAACACGTCCTCGTCCAGCTTTACGGAGATGTTGCCGTCATTGGCGGCGACAAAGCCTAACTGCCATAAATTGTGTCCTACCTCGCATATGGCTTCGCGAGCTTCGTTTTCCGTCATTGTAAAATTCCTCCTTATTGAAGCGGCGGCGCCGTATCCCTGAGCGGCGCAGCCTTTTTTATTCGGGCAGCGCGAAAACGGCGGCGCTGCAATTATTTTCTGTACTGTTTCAGTGTGTCCAGCGCATAACGCTTGAACTCACGCCTTACCTCTTCGGGGGAAACTATCTCGGCCTTATCCCCGAACTGGAAAAGCCAGCCGAAAAACACGGGACTCACATCAAGCTCCGCTTTCAGCTCAAAGCTGTTTTCATCGCTGACAAGAAACGTCGTTCCCGTTCCGAACCTATCCACCGCAACTCCCGCAAGGGAATTGTCAAAGCGCAGCGTGACGCGCTCGCCGTGACCGCCGTACATTCCGAAAAGCCGCCCGCAGTGGCGTCCTATGTCAAATTCCGCGTCCTTGAACGCAGGCTCGTCAAGCACCGTCACACGCTCCATCTTGTCGGCGCGGAAATTCACATACTTACCGTATTTCTCGTACCAGCCCACAACGTAGTAATTCTCGTCCTTCCAGACAAGAGCGCGGGGCGTTACCTTCAGCGGCTCTTTATCGTTATGATAGACTTTTTTCTTGCGGCTGTCGTAGTTGTAGTATAAAAAGCTTATCTGCTTCTTTCCGCAGATCGCCTCATTTACATAGCTTATATTGTAATAAATGCTCTCGTTGGTGGATTTTACACGGTCGCTCACTATCATCTGGCGCACAAGGCGGCTCCCCTGATATTTTCCCGCAAGGCGGGCAAGCTTGTTTATAAGGCTCACCGACTTGCGGTTGCTGATGAACTTGGAGCTTGCCACCGCGCTTGCCAGCAGGTGAAGCTCAGGCTCTTCAAATTCCCGCTCTCCCAGGAAATAGACCGTGTTCCTCGCCCGACGGTCGGAAACTATGTCAAGCCCCACCTGACGCAGCGTTTCAAGGTCGCTGTAAAGGGATTTTCTCTCGCAGGCTATACCCATGCGGGTCAGCAGTTCCTCAAGCTGGGAAATGGAAAGACCGTGTTCCTCGTCCGTTTCCTCCCTGAAAATTCGCTCCAGAATAAGCAGCTTTTGCTTCTGATTTGCTGATTTAGGCATAAAATAAGCTCCCTTCCTCAGTCCTCGTCGTCCTCATCGTCGTCTTCTTCGTCGGCGTAGGCGGATTTGTCGTAAAGCACGTCCGCCACCGTTTCAAGCAAGTTGCGGTACTGAACTTTTTTCGTCCATTTTTTCGGCAGCTTTTTCAGCCCGTACCATGCGCCGAGTATACCGCCTGCAACGGCGGCGCAGGCGGAGCTGTCCCCGTCGTGATTGGCGGCAAGCTCCACCGCATACATATAGTTCGTCTGGTGCAGAACGGCGCAGTAAACCGCTATCGCAAGGCAGGAAACGGCGCTCTTTCCGTCCCCCAGCTCACCCACGCCGTCCTGCGGGTCGGTGTCCTCGTCGTCCGCCAGCTCCATCGCTTTTTCAAGAGCTTTATAAGTGTTTTCGTTTCCCTGATAGGTGGCAAGTATCTCCATCGCCGCCCTCACCGATTCGTCAACGCCTTTGTCCTCCAAAAGCTGTGAAACTATCGCGGCGTAGACCCCGCAGGGCAGATAGCCGTCGGGAGCGGAATGGGTTATCGCTCCCACGTCGCAGCCTATCCTGAACGCCATTTCTATATTCTGCCCGTAGTACAGTCCCACGGGAACGACGCGCTTTACCGCGCCGTTGTCGTCGTTGGCGTTCACGCTTTTTCCGAGGGTGCCGAAAACGCCGTTCCTCGCGTCCAGCAGGGCGTCTATATTCGTATCGTTCGTTCTTCTCGCCTTGCCCAGTCCCTTGTGCTTCAGCAGGGAGGAAAGGTTCGGGTTCTGCTTTTTATCGAATATCCACTCATACTCCCGTCCCGCTATGGTCTTGGTCTGCATATAAAGCCACAGCTGATAGGAATAAAAAACATAATTCGCCACCGCGCTGTTTTCATAGTCCGCATGCTCGTTATGCGCCCAGAGTATGCCGTCGGCGGTAAAGAGGCTCATCTGCGTCGCCTCGGTAAAGAGCGCGGTTTTTGTCCGTCGGCTCACCGAAAGCTCAAGCGCGCCGTCCTTCTCATAGTCCTCACATATCTGCTCAAAGCTCTTTTTTGTCAGGGGATAGCCGAAAGCGTCGCCTACCGCGCTTCCTATCAGCGCCCCCTCAAATTTGTCCATATAGTCGATATTGCGGCTCATAATACGCTCCTTTACAGCTGCTGTATTTTAAGTTGTTATTCCGCCTGCGCGGTCATATCCTGCTCCGCCTTTTTTCGGGAACGCTTATGCTCCCTCTTTTTGCGGCGGTCGTTCTTCCTGCCCTGTTTCTCGCTGGCAAGACGGTTCGCTTCCGTTTCGCTGCGCATTTCCAGCATAGGGTCGGAATAAGCGGCGCGGGGCTTATACTGCCAGCCGACGGTAGTATATCGGTTGTACACCGTGCGGCAGAACACGGGTGACCCGCTCATCGAAAGCACATGCTCAAGATAATCGTAATATCCGCCGGGCGTGAACACGTTCCTCGGCGGGATAACGTCTATGCTCGCCTTTCGCACTATCATGTCCGTCATCATGACGCAGTTGGAGGTAAGCACGAAATAGGTCTTCATCTTTCCTTCGCGGAATTTGAAAAAATCCGCTCCCGTACAGTTCCAGAGCTTGCTGCCCCAGTCCTGCGCCGCCTCGCCCTTCGCATCGGGGTCGTTTTTCAGTATTTGCTGAAGCGGCGTTTCCCACGGATAAGCCATGGCCTTTATCTGCGCTATCTCCTGCCTTACGACGGCTTTTTGCTCTTCGGTGAGGCGGAAGCCGTAGCCGTATATCTCGCGCGGGGTCGAGGTGACGTAAAATCTTATATAAGGCTCTTTCCTGCCCACGACAAATATGCCGTCGCCCACTCCGCCGAAAAGGGAGGTGGAGGTAAGGTCGTAAGAACCGTAGGAGATTATCTCCCCCTCAAAGCAAAGGTCACAGTGTCCCATTATTCCGAAGCCGCACTCGCTCACATGGATAAGCACCTCCATATCGGGAGGCACGTCGGTCTCCTTTTCGGGAGGGAAAAACGGCTTTAACCCGCCTGTCTCCTCTTCGGGATTGAGCAGGCGCCTGCGGATATTCGCCTTCAGCCTTACGAACGGTCTGAGAGATGAGAGGATGACGGGCATAGGCATGCTCATCTTTCGGTTTATCTTGCTTTTTATCCTTACGGGGAGCATTTGAAAAACTCCGTCCCACAAAAGGAACGCCCCGTAGATGATACAGTAAAGTCCCGATACGATAAACAGCGCCGCAGAACCCATTCCGGGAACGCACGCCATAAGTACGCCGAATACGGCGAAGAACACGAACATGATAAGCTCGTAAAGCCGTCCCGGAACGTTGTCCCTCAGGTCAAGGATATAATCCACCAGCTTTATCAGCGCGTTTATGATGATATAGACCGTAAATATGATATATACAGGTATCATGCGCATGAACGGCAGGAGCATGAGCATAATGCCTATACCTATATTAAAAAAGCAGCTTGCTCCCAGACTTCGGAAGGAATCAGGGGAGATCATCTTTTTCCGCGCAAGCGCCGAGGTCCCGATGGTTATTCCGTGGACGACGGCGACGCCTCCGCCCAGAAAGCTCACCACCGCCAGCGCAAGGTCTCCTGCCGCCAGTATGAATATTCCCGCCGCGATTATGGCAAGTCCAGATATCATGCACACCGCGGGATAAAATTGTTTTGTTACCTTCAAATCCGAAACCGCGCCCGCCGAGGCAAAGCGCTTCTCCTTTCGCTGCGGCGGAAGATATTCCCGCCCGTTATTCATTTCCCGTTCCTGTTTATATATGCCTATTTATGATACTTTCTGTTGTTTATTATGGTTTGGGCGCGGTAAAGCTGCTCCGTGAGCATTACCCGCGCGAGCTGATGAGGAAAGGTCATCTCCGACATGGAAAGCCTTTGCCTTGCGGCGGACTTGACCTTTTCGCAAAGCCCGTAAGAGCTTCCTATGATGAACACCGCCGTTTTGTTTCCCTCTGCCGCCGCTTTTTCCAGCACCGCCGCCAGCTTTTCGCTGCCCAGCTGCTTTCCTTCTACGCACATCGCAGTGACAAAAGCAAGATCGGGGATACTTTTCAGTATCCTTTCGCCTTCTTTTTCAAGGGCGGCGTTTATCTCCGCCGCCGAAGGCTCTTCGGGAAGGCGTTCAGGCTCAATCACACGGACGCTGAAGCGGCAGAACGCAGAAAGTCTTTTCTCGTATTCGGCGGCGGCTGAGCGGAAATATTCCTCCTTCAGCTTTCCAACGCATATAAGGGTCAGGTTCATCTGTATTTTACTCCGCTTCTTGCGGCTCTGCGGGCTTTACGCTTAGCCTCGCGGACAAGTCTTCTGCGGCGTATCACCATAAGCACCGCCACAGTCAGTATAAGCACTATCAGCAGCGCGATAAGCGGCAGGAACCATGAGGTGTCAAAAAGCGACCTTGCCCTGTCCGCCACATAGGCAAGCTGGGAGCGCTCCACAGACTTCACCGCCACAAGGTCCATAGTCGCGATGACCTCGTCCTGATATATAACGTCCATCTGCGCCAGCACCTCGCCCTTTGTTACGGGCGCTATGACCTGCTCATACAGATAGGTCACTTTTTTCTGTATCGGTCCTGTTCCTCCCTCGGCGATAGCTTCCGCCAGCTCATTGGGCAAAAGGGTGGAGAAGGAAAAGTCGGTGACTAACTGCAAACGATCCTCCTCGCCCTGCTCCACGTCCACCTCGGCGCATATAGAGCCTTCGGGGACAACGGTGGCGTAAACAAAGTTGTTCAAAGCCCATTCATACAGATTGTAGTGGTCAAGGGCGGAATAATTGTAGCTTTCCCCCGCGTCGTTGAAATAAGGCGCCTGCATGGTGACAAGCATATAGTTGTAGCCGTTTTTTCTGGCGGTGGACACAAGGCAGCGCCCGCCTTCGTGAGTTCCCGCGTCGTCGTAGTAGTAGTTTATGCTCCCCGTCTTTATGCCGTGGACATAGTCGAGATAAAAATCGGAGCTTGGAGTTATAAGGGGATTGGAGGTATATTTTGTGTATCCGTCGGGATTCCACTCGTTAGGCGGAAAATCATAGGACTGCGTGTCGCATATCTCCATAAATCCCGGAACATTGTCATAAGCATAGCGGGAAATAAGGTACATATCATAGGGGGTGGAATAGTTGTCCGCCTCCCACAGCCCGTGAGCGTTGGAAAAATGAGTTCCCGTGCAGCCTATCTCCTGCGCTTTCTGATTCATCAGCTCCACAAATTCGGGGATAGAGCCTGAGATATTCAGCGCAAGAACGTTTGCCGCGTCGCAGCCCGACGGGACCATAAGCCCGTAAAGGCAGTCGCGGAAGGTGATATTTTCCTGCCCCGCCTCAAGCGCGCAGTTTGAAACGTCGCTCTTGTTGGGGTCGCCCTCCCAGAATTCGTTGTTCGCGTCGTAGGTGATGATGACCTTGGCGTCAAGGTCGGCGATATGCTCCATAGCCACGATACAGGTCATTATCTTGGTGGTGGAGGCGGGATAATAGCGCTCATGCTCGTTTTGAGCGACGATAACTATCCCCGTGTCAAGATTTACCATATAAACGCCTTCGCTGTGTACCTCGGTATCAGGGACAAAAGCCGCCGCGCACACCGAAACGGAGGAAAAGATCATCGAAATAATTAAAAAAGACAGGAGCGAAAGGCTGAATTTTTTTGCTTTAAGCATATAGACAAAACCACCTTTTTGTTGTATAATATATTGAGTTGAGCGGAAAACCACCGCAAACGGATATTCCTGTAAGCCGCAGGATATGCCGCGGCGTTGTTTTGATATGATCTGCTTCGGCGAGGGCGCCATACTTTTTAAAGACAGAGGGAATACTACTCCCTTGATCATACCAATTATACCAAAAAATTATAAATAATAAAAGCCCTTTTTCAAAAAATTCACATAATTATAAGAAAAAATAATAAAAATTTTGACCTGTTTTTGTCTGTCAGGGACGGTCAGACGGGTCAGAAAGGCGGTCTTGCCGCGTTTTTCATATATCGGGAACAGATAACGCATTTAAATAAAAAATTTTTTATTCTGTCCCATAAATGTTACTGCAAGCAAAGAAGGAATAAAAATGATACTCATTACCGGCGACACTCACGGCGACATTGAACGCTTCAAGCGCAAAGAGCTGAAGCGGCTCAGGAAAAACGACGCGCTTATAATCTGCGGGGATTTCGGCTTTCTGTGGAACGGGTCGAAGGCGGAGAAAAAAATCCTTAAAAAGCTGGGCAAAAAACGGTACAGCGTCCTGTTCGTGGAGGGGGTCCACGAAAATTTCTCTCAGCTTAACAAATACGATACCGAATACTGGTGCGGCGGGCTTACGCGGCACATAAGCGGGAACCTGCGGCAGCTCATGCGGGGGCAGGTGTTCGAGATCTGCAACAAGCGGGTGTTCGCTTTCGGCGGCGGGCGAAGCGACGACAACGACCCGACGGGCGACCCTGCCGAAGCCGAGCTTCGCTGGCGGCAGGAGCTTCCCACCGACGAGGAGCTGTCCGAGGGAATGGCCAATCTGGAAAGGTGCGGCTTCAAGGTGGACTACATAGTGAGCTATGAGCCTCCCGCAAGGATAAGCGAGTTTTTACAGCTGGGAACTACCGACCGCAGCCATGTCAACACCTATCTGGAGCAGGTCAGGGAAAAAACGGAATTTTCCCGCTGGTTCTTCGGGCGGCATCATATAAACAAGCTCATTCCTCCCAAATTTTACGCGCTGTTCGACGGGATAGTTGACGCAGAGGGCGAAAAAAAGGGAAAGAAAAGAAAATGACCGCACAAAACCGCGCGGCAAATAAAAACATAACTGAAAGGAAACGACGAAAATGCCTGAATTTAAGTATGAAATAGTGAAGGAACTGGGAGTTATCTCCGAAAACGCGAGAGGCTGGACAAAGGAGCTCAACCTTGTGAGCTGGAACGACCGCGAGCCTAAGTATGATATAAGAGAATGGGCGCCCGACCACGAAAGGATGGGAAAGGGCGTGAGCCTTACGGAAGAGGAGCTTCTGACGCTTGCGGAGCTTATCGCTTCCCGCGACGAAGAGGACAGCGTGGAGTAAGCCCGCGTTATTCGTCGGATAAATAAACCCGCTTTGCCCTGAAAAAATAACTGACTAAACAGATCAAAAGCGCCGATCTTTTGAATCGGCGCTTTTTTGTTTTACAGCTTTATCTCACGTTTCAGGGTGAAGCTGTAAAGGATACATTCCTTTACCTCCATGCCTGTCATTTCTGTGAGGGCTTTTTTGTATATCTCAAGCTGTCCTTTATACTCGGCGGTCAGCTTTTCGGGGGTAGTGTTTCGGTTGGTCTTGTAGTCCACAAGGACTATCTTCCCGTCCTCCACGAAAAACATATCCGCAACGCCCTGAACAAAGGAAAGATCATCCTTGTCAGCGACGATGCCGCCCGTCCTGTTGACGGTGGTAAAAAGAGGGAACTCGCGGAAAACGCTGTCGGCTCCTGCCGCGCGCTTTGCCGTCGGGCTGTCGAGAAACGCCTGTATCTCGCTCTCGTCAACCGCGCCACGCTCAGCTTCGTTCAGCGTTTTTTCGGCTAAAAGGCGGTCAAGTTCCGCCCTGCCGCTTTCCGCGGAAAAGTCGATATTTTCCATCACCTTGTGATAAACGTCGCCCCGCTCCTTGGGAGTGAGGGGTCTGTCCTTCTTCATAAACAGGGGAAGTCCCATGTAAAATGCGCCGCTCACTGCCGCCTCGTCCGCTCCGTTCCCAGCCTCAATACCGAGAGCGGTGGCCGTGAACTTGGCGGGGGTTTTTACCGCATTCTGATATGGATATTCGGTGTTTATCCTCTCGCGTACGCCGCTCAGGTCCGTGCGCCTTACAGGCGCGGGCGTCACCCTTGTTTCAATTCCCCCCACGGGTCTGTCCGAATATATCCTTACGGTATTGAACATTTCCTTTCCGTTTGTCAGGATAAAATCAAGGTAATTCCCCTTATATGCGGCGGGAGGTCTGTCCTCGTCGGTCACGCCGTCTTTATCGGGCTTCACGGCACATTCGGCAGTGACTATCAGCTTTTCCTCCGCCCTTGTCATGGCGACATAAAGAAGTCTTGTTTCCTCGCCCTTTTCTCTTTCATCAAGCCTTTCCGCCATGAGAGCGTGGCTCACCGTGCCTGCGCGAACAGGCTTGGTGCGGTCGCAGAGCGTTATCCCCACGCCGCCGTCCCTGTCGAAGATAAAGACGTCCGAAAGGTCGCTTTTGTTGGGCTTTCCGTTGGTTTCGGACAGGAAAACAACGGGGAACTGAAGCCCTTTCGATTTATGTATGGTCATAAGGTTTACCGCGTCGCCGCCTTCCGTCGGCTGCGCCTGCGGCATTTCGAGGCGGCTTCGCTTTATGTTCCTCATTCTCAGAAGGAACTCGGCGGGTCTCGGACTGCTCCTTGCGTAATGGAGCAAAAGGCGGAGATTTTCTCTGCGCTCCTCTCCCTTGCTCCCTACGCTCATAAGCTCAGGGAGCAGCGTCACCTCGTACATCTCCCTCAGCAGGTTTTCCGTGACGGTATTCGAGGCGGTCTTGCGGAAAAGCTGCATATTTTTTATAAATCTTTCCCCTTTTTCGGCAGGGGCGCAGCCGACTCTTGCCATTTCAGCCAGATTTGCGTAAAGAGAACGCTTCAGCGGCTCTTTTACTTCCGTTCCCTCCGCCAGCCTTACCTTTGCCGTTTCCTCGGCGGTGAAGCCGTAGACGGGGGACATCATCGCCGCCGCTGCCGCCGCGTCGTCGTCGGGGCGGAGCGCCGTTCCCAGAAGCGCCATGGCGGTCTCCACCTCGATAAGGTCGGTGAACGCCTTGTCGCCTACGGCGGTATACGGGATACCCGCCGCCTCAAAAGCTCTGCGGAAAAGAAAGCTTTTTGTTCCCTTGCGGGTGAGTACCGCAAAATCTCCGTAGCGGCAGGGACGCTCCGCGTCTTTTTCATGCACGGTAAAGCCTTCCTCCACCATGCGCTTTATCCTTGCCGCCACATAGGAAGCCTCCCGCCCCTCGTCGTTCGGAGCGGAGTTTATCACAACAAGCTCACTGATGTTGTCGGCGCAGGAGGCTATGCCTCTCCCTGCGGTCATAGGTTCCCAGCTCCCGCCGTCAAAGCTTTCTGGCATATTTTTTCCGAAGATACCGTTTACCGTGTTTATCACGTTTTCGCTGCTCCTGAAGTTTTGGCTGAGGAAGATTTTCTCATAGTCCTTATTTTTCAGCAGCGAGGCGAATATCTCAGGGTTTGCGTTCCTGAAGGAATAAATGCACTGTTTCACATCGCCCACGAAGTACAGATTTTTTTCGTTTTCCGACAAAAGGCGGAATATCTCATACTGAATGTCGTTGCTGTCCTGAAACTCGTCCACTATTATATAATCGAACATTCCCTTTCCGCCGCCCTGTCTTACCGCTTCAAGGGCGAAATGCTCCATGTCCCCGAAATCCGCCAGCTTTTTCTCCCGCTTCAGAGCGGCGTATTCCTCGCTGTAAAGCTGCTCAAGACGATACAGCAGGTGAAATGTCCTGCCGCACTCCTCTCTGTCCTCCTCGGCGCGGGAAAGCGTTTCGGTATAGCTCAGCGCCCTGTCCCGCGCCGCCTCCGCCGCGGCTCTTATCTCCTTTAATCTTACATAAAGCGGGTCGGCGGCATTTTTCAGAGAAGGGTATCTTCCCGCTCCGTTTTTCACCGCCGTAAGGAGCCGTTGGTCGTCCCCGCAGGAGATCGCGGCGCTCATCGCCTTTATCTGACCGAAAAGCGCGCCGAAATAACCGTTCAGCTTTTCCCTATGTCCCGCAGGGGCAAGGGAGATGAGCCTTTCAGCCTCCGCCTCGGCTCCCGCCGTATCAAGGGCGCGAACCGCCTTTTCCCGCCCTTTCAGAATATATTTTTCACGGTATTTCTCAGGGTCGCGGAATATTTCAAGCTGCTCCTCCGCCCATTCGTCTCCCGAAGGAATGTTGGTCAGGAACTCATAAAGCTGTAAAACCGCGTCGGATATGTTTTTCTCCCTTCCCAGCCTTACCGCCGCATAAGCCTTTTCCTCCTCGGAAAAATCCCTGTAAAACCGCCTGAACATCTTTTTCAGCGCCGTGTCCGAAAGCATTTTCATCTGCGTTTCCTCGCCGATGGAAAAGCCTTCCTCCAGCGGCAGAAGGCGGAGATTATCCTGTATGAGCGAAAGACAGAAGCTGCTTATGGTGGAGATGCGGGCGCCTGAAAGACGGATAAGCTGATCCCGCAGGAACTCGTCGTCGGGGCTTTGCTCCAGAAGCTCGCTTATTCTCCTGTCAAGGCGCTGTTTAAGCTCAGCCGCCGCCTTTTCGGTAAAAGTGACCGCCGCTATGCGGTCGGCGGGTACGATATTTTCCCTGTCGGTAATAAGGCGCACTATATGCTCTACAAGAACGTAGGTCTTTCCGCTCCCCGCAGAGGCGGAAACCACCGCCGATCTTTCCCCGCGGTATTCCACCGCCTTTTTTTGTTCAACAGTGGGTGACGGCATATCATCAGCTCCTTTCCGTAATTTTCTGCCGTTTCATACGACAAATTCCTCAAGCTCTTCCCGTGAAAGCTCCGCCGCATTCTTTCCGCCGTTGCCGCACTGCGCCTTGAACGGACAGTATTCGCAGGGAAGCTTTTTCTCGTTGGGAAGCGGCAGCGCCCTTATATCCCCATCAAGAAGGGATCTGACCTTGGGAACGATTATGTTCTGCTCGATATGACTGCGGAATTTCAGGAACTTTCCCGCGTCAAGAGTGTATATGCTGCCGTATTTTTTTCTGCTGTCGGCGCCTGTTTCCTTTCTTATCGCCTCCTGCGTCCCGTCAAAGGCTTCAAGCACGCGGGGGCTGTTGAATATTGCGCCTGAAATGTACTGCTTTTCGTATTCGTTGGCGGTCTGCTCCTGTAAGGAAACGGGAACGGTGCTGTCGGTCCTTATGGGCGTTCCCTCTCCCGCCCTTATATATCCCACTCCTGCGGGAAAAGCGTTTTCACACTCCGCAAAAAGATAAAGGAGCATTTGCAGGTTAAAGCCGTTTTCCGCGCCGTTGGGGGAAAAGACGGTCTTTCCCGTCTTGTAGTCGTATATCATCACATAGTCGCCCTCGTCGGCGGAAAGGCGGTCTATCCTGTCGGCGGTCCCCGCTATTTTTAGCTCTCCGTCGGGAAGCTCATCGCTTTTTATAACGTAGCTCACCTGTTTTTCAAACGCAGAGGGAACAAATCCTCCCGCTTTCACCGAAGGTCTCGCCTGCCTCAGCATACGATATACCGCAGGCACAAGTGAAAGATATATCGCCCGCGTTCTTTCGGGGCAGGACGGGTCGTTATGTATCATCTGCTCCGCCGCTTCGCCCGCGGCTTCCGAAGCGAGCAGACCAAGCTCCTCGTCCCGCATTTCTCCCACGTTTACGCCCTTTTCTAGCGCCAGCCGCATAATAAGGTGGACTGCGCTTCCTATGTTGGCGGGAGAAGCGGGGTCGTTGTCGGAAGGTTCTCTCAGCTTCAGCCCGTAGCGGCAGAAATAAAGAAAAGGACAGCTGAAGGCGGCTTCAAGGCGGGTGGGCGAATACACCGCGCCGCCGAACAGCTTCTCCGCCGAAGCCTTTGATATTCTCATCTCACGCTTTCCCGAAAGCAGCTCGGCGGCGTTTTTTATCCCGTCGCTGAAATACTGCTCCTGTAATATCTGCTCTATCTCAAGGGCAAGCTCCTTGTCCTTCCCGCTGACCCGCGCCAGAAGCGTTTTTAGGTCGTCCCTGGTGTTTAGGAAATATTCCGTGGGGATATCCTCCGCCCTTACAGGCTCTATGTTTTCCGTCTGCGGCAGCTTTGCTATGCTTTTCCCGTTTCCGCCGCCGTCCTGACGGCAGAATGTAAGTATAAGCCGCTTACCGTGCAGATTCATGGCTCTGTATGCAAAATAGCGCTCCTTTGACCAGCGCACAAGGTCGCTGTCATAAACGGGAAGCCCCGCACAGACGAGCGCCTCTCTTTCTCCTCTTGTAAAAACGCTTTGAAGAGATGTTGCACGGGGAACGTCCCCCTCGTTGAAGCCCGCGATGAAAACTATCTTCGCAGACGCTTTTCGGGTGCGCTCGATGTCGCCCACGGTGACGCTGTCCAGCACTGCGGGCGGGTTGGCAAGGTTTACTCCCGAAAGTATCTCCTCAAGGATAGAACGGTACTGCTCAACGCTCGTCTTTGTTCCCTCAAGGCAGTAGGCGATGGAGGACACCGCCTCGCTCAGCGCGTCCCATATGCGGGAATATTCCTCCCCCGCCTGTGCGTCGGTGGCTAAAAAGTCGGTCTCACCGCCCTCGCCCGCCTTTGAACGTCCCAGAAAGGTTGAGCGTATGTCCTCGGTGTCCAGAAGATACTCCATAAAGACGGCGGAAAATTCCGCTCCGTCCTTCGCCGCGAGAAGCTTCTCCTTCAGCTTCACAAGCGGCTCTACCACGCCTTTCCTTATCGGCTCCAGCGGGCGCAGCTCCGCGCACGGGTCGCTGCTCCAGCCGCTTTGCCAGCGGCTTGGCGTAAGCTCGTAAGCCGACGCCGCGTTCCTCAGCATATACGCCTTGTTAAGCGGAAGCAGCTTTCCGTCTACGCGTTTAAACCCGCTCTCCGCAAGGCTGAGCAGCTCCTCCCCCTCAAAGCTCAGCGCGGAAAGGAGCTGAAGCACGAAGCCTATCACGGGCTTGTCCGTCATCGGGTGGGGAAGGTCGCAGAATACGGGAATACCGCTTTTTTTCAGGCGCGACAAAAGTATAGGCTCGTACTCCTGTCTTGACGCAAGAATGAGAATGTCGCGGTAGCGCAGCTTTTCCTCCCTTACGGCGTGATGTATCATCGCGGCGATAAGCTCCGCCTCCTCATAGGGAGTTTTTGCGGAAAAAAGCCGTACAGGCGTGTTATCCCGCCCCTTTTCACGGTAAGGGACGGAAAAGCGCCGATAATTTACCTCAGGGGACAGCATAGCTATCTCAGCCGCAGTCTTTGAAACGCAGATGAACTCGGCTCTGCGGCTTTTCGGGCTGTCGCAGGTCAGGCAGAACAACGCGCTTTCCGCCTGTGGGACGGCGGCGGAAAGAAGCCTCCGCTGTACCGCCGAAAAGCTGTCAAAATCGTCGAAGAAAAGGTGCAGCCCTTTGAAGTACCCGTATTCCTCCGCCAGCGCCGCCGCCCTTGAAAGGTCGTCCAGCTTGTCGTCAAGGCTTTGGGTAAGGCTTTTGTCATATTCCTCGTAGATACGCAGAAAATCCTCGCTTTTATCCGCGGTCCCCTCGTCCATTCCCTCCTGCTCCTCAAGGGATCGGCGGAGCTGCGCGGGAGAAACGCCGCCGTTTCTGAACGCCGCCACGGTTTTGAGCATAAGGCGGCAAAGTCCCGACGAATTTTTTTCCTTATTAAGAAAAAGAAAATCCGCTCTTGACTTTTCCACCGCTTTCCACATGGTTATCAGCTTTACGGCGTCGTCGGCGCAGGGTCTTGCCTTTTTGTACTTTTCAAGTATTTTGCGGGCAAGCTTTGAAAAACCCGTCACCTTCACAAAGCGGGCGTTTTCCGCTCCTACCGCGAAATACGCCGCTCTTTCGGTATCGAAGGAGAACTGCTCGGGAACGAACAGCATGCACTGCTCTCCCTTTGAGGCAAGCTCCTTTATCCTTTCAAACATGGCGGCGGTCTTTCCCGTTCCCGCTTCGCCGTAAAATATCTCGGTCATTTTTCTTTCCTTTGCTTTCATGCATAAGCCGCAAGGCAGGGCGCGCAGACAAGGGACAGCTTTTCCCCGTACCGTTCCTCAAGCGTGCTTATGGCTTTCTTATGGATATACTGAACGTTCCGCAGGCTCATATAGCTTTCCTCCGCTATCCTCTCCCACGGCTTGAACAGCAGGTAATGCTGCTCCAGAACATATCTCTGCTGAAGGTCGGAAAGGGAGTTCACCATTCGGGCTATCTCCCGCTTCGTGTCCGCGTAGCCGTCGATGTGACGGTTTATCTCCTCCTCGGCAAGACATATTTTTTCCACTGTTTTTTCAATAACGCTGACAGTGCTGCCGTTCTTTGACGCGGCAGCGATGCTTTTTGATGAGCAGGAAACGCTTCTAAGCTGCTCAAGCTGCTCCAGTTCCGAATCTATCAGGCGGTCAAGATACTCCGCCTGACTCAAAAATTCCTTTACCGTCATAACCTCCTCCGTAGTCCTGTGAATAAAGGGGCAGTGGCGTACCCCGTCTATCCGTGTCGGAGCCTTGTACTTATTATGCCTCTTTTCTTCTTTCTTGTCAAGCCGTTTTATCGGACAGATACCTTTCTCCTTTCCTGCGGATATGATACCACCTTTTTCCCGTGCAAAACAATGAAAAGATGAAATCACCCTTTCCGCCCGTTAAACATAAACTTACATAAAGACCTATTTCTGAAAGGAAGGTAAACCTATGGAAAAGTTTCTGTTTGCAGGCGGAGATATGCGAATGCTGTATGCCGCCGAATATTTAAATAAAGTGCGGGACTGTAAAGCGGCAGGCTTTTCGGAGCTGTCCGCGCTTCCCGTAAAAACAGCCGAAGAGGGGGAAAACGATTTTGACGCTCTCGTCCTCCCCATGCCCGTCAGCAGTGACGGAACGAACATAAATGCGCCATATGAAAAGGAAAAGCTTTCCCTTGAGGTGCTGGACCGCGTGAAAAAGGGCGGCGCCGTCTATGCGGGAGGAAGCTTTCCCGCTCTGGCGGAAAAGTGCCTTGAAAAAGGACTGAAGCTGAAAAACTACATGAAAAGAGAGGAGCTTCTCATAATGAACGCCGTCCCCACGGCGGAGGGAACGCTGGAGATACTGCTGAGAGAGCTGGCGGTGACGGTTAGAGACCTCGACGTACTTATAACAGGCTTCGGAAGAGTGGGCGAGGCGGTGGCGGGAATGCTTTCCGCCCTCGGCGCAAAGGTGACCGTCTGTGCAAGAAGACCCGAACAGCTTGCCAAGGCAAAAAATCTTTCCTGTCGGACCGTTGCCTTTGAGGAAGGCTTCGACGAAGCGCTGAAAAGCTGCGGCGCCGTGATAAACACCGTTCCTGCGGTCATCTTCGATGAAAAGCGGCTGGGTTTGCTGAAAAAGGAAACGCTGCTCATCGACCTTGCGTCTTCCTCCTGCATAAAAGACCCCGCCGCCGCTGAAGGCGTGAGGGTCATCTGGGCGCTTTCCCTGCCGGGGAAGACCGCTCCCGTCACTGCGGGGAGGATAATCGGACAGACGCTTCTCAATATGCTGAAGGAGGAGGAACGTGATGGAGCTGCGTGAACTTAAAATAGGCGTGGCGGTCTGCGGCTCGTTCTGTACCTTTGATAAAGCCTTTGAAGCCGCCGCAGAGCTTAAAGCGCTGGGCGGGGAGATAATTCCCATAATGAGCTTCAACGCCGCTTTTCTTTCCACCCGCTTCGGAAAATCCGAGGACAATCTGCTGCGCTTTGAGGAAATTGCGGGGAGAAAAGCGATAATCACTATCGAGGACGCGGAGCCGATAGGACCGAAAAAAATGCTGGACATTCTCCTTTTGCCCAACTGCACGGGGAACACTCTGGCAAAGCTGGCAAATTCCATCACCGACACCCCCGTGACCATGGCGGTGAAAAGCCACCTGCGCATAGGCAGGCCTGTGCTGATAAACGTCGCCACCAACGACGCGCTTGCGGGCTCGGCAAAGAATATCGGCGCGCTGATGAATTTAAAGCATTATTTCTTCGTTCCCCTGCGGCAGGACGACTGGGAGAAAAAGCCCAATTCCATCGTGGGACATTTCGAGCTTATTCCCGAGGCAATAAAAGCGGCTATGGAGGGAAAACAGCTGAAGATACTGCAATAGAAAAAACCGACACGTTTCAGCGTGTCGGTTTTCAGTTGTTTCATTCATCGAAGGAAATATTTTCAACCGGTATATCAAATTGTTCAAGGAATTTTTCAAGCAGTTGTTTATATTCCTCGCTGTTGGGATTTTCCTTGTGCGCCTTAGCCAGATCTATATAGACCTGACTGTCTGTATAAGGAACGCTGTACTTGGTGTTGAACGCCTTCAGCATAGCCTTGTATTCGGCGCTGTCGGGAGCCTTTTCATACATTGCGGCAAGGTCGAGATAATCCTGGGTCTGAGTGTAATAAGGCATATCCAATTCAATATTGGTATGCTCCGCCTTCATCCAGCTGTAAAGCCAGTATACCATTACGCTGTCTATGATGAGGACAACGGCGGCGACAGAGATCACCAGTCCCTTTACCACATCCCATGTCCTGTTCGCAATCTTTTTCGCGTCAGCTCCTTTTGAACTGTTTTCGTTTTTCAGCACGGCTTCGCTGTTCATGACAAAATACCTCCTATACTGTAACATCAAGATTGATTTATTCTGTATGTAAAAGGAAAAGTCCCTGTAGAACCTTCTTTAAGAAACTCAACACAAATTTTTGGTACGAGTTGTGAAGTGCTTCCGGTGAATAAAACATGTGATGTTTGAATCTCCATAATAAAAGTAATTGTTTTATTTTCATCATACCACTTACCTAAAGCAGAGTTGTAATAATGAACTGTTATTGAGTATGTATTAACGCCCCAAAGGTTTACTGCGGCAAATCTGTAGCCTTTAGTAGGGCTTCCTTGTATAATAGGCGTAAAAGCATTTGCTTTCGAAGCATTAATGGTACTGCTATAAGATGAGCCGTCGGAAATATCTACAACCGGTCCGTTTTGCCAATCGTCAGAATAAGGACTTATGCCATGATCGTCTTCTTCCGCTGCATCATTACCAAGACTAACGACAAGATAGGTTTCGCCGTCAATTTCAGTATAGTATTGACCATACTTTTCATAGCACTCATATTGTCCAATTTGGACGAGAGCGTTTTCTTCGGCTTCATCAAAAGCAAACACACTGTTACACATGAACGCTGCTGTTAATGAAGCAATAAGCAAAGCGGTAATTATTCTTGTGAATTTTTTGTCATCGTTTCCTTATCAAAATATAGATAAAACGGCGGGTTACAACTTATGTATCGCCATTTATACACTATAATTATATAATCATTATATTATGATGTCAATATATAATATAAAAAATATAATATAAAAATTTCCTCTTGACAAACGTTTCGCTATGTGTTATAATTTTTCCTGCGAATCAACCACTTATGGGTTGCTCCCCATGAGGCTGAGTATAAAGGAAAAGGCGGTGATAACATGAAAGAGGGTATCCATCCCGATTACAAGCCCACCACTATCAAGTGCGCCTGCGGCAACGTGATCGAAACACGCTCCACCAAGCAGGATATAAGAGTGGAGATCTGCTCCAAGTGCCACCCTTTCTTCACCGGTAAGCAGAAGCTGGTAGACAGCGGCGGACGCGTTGACAAGTTCAACAAGAAGTTCGGTCTGAAGAAGGAAACTGAAAAGTGATGAAAAAGAGGAACGAAACGTTCCTCTTTTTATTTTGTAAAATTTTTGAAAAAGTTTTCCCAAGCTGAGCGTTTTTCTTCCGAAAGCAGTCTAACAAGTGAAAAAAGGAAAGGAGGAATATCCGTGGACGAAGGCGGAAACGCATACGAGCGCTATGTAAAAGGCGACGACGAGGGAATGGCGGAGCTTGTCCGCCTGTACGCATATGAGCTGACGCTCTACATAAACAGCTTCACAAAGGATATGACTCTTTCCGAGGAGCTTATGGAGGACGCTTTTGTAAAGCTGGCGGTGAAAAAGCCCCGCTTTAACGGCAAAAGCTCCTTTAAAACATGGTTTTTCGCCATCGGGCGGAATATAGCCATGGACAGGCTCAAACGCCTGAACAAGCGCCGCAGTCGGGAGACCGGCCTTGAAGCGGCGGAGCTTGTCAGCGGCGACGTGGAGAGCGTTATTTTAAAGGAGGAAAACAAGGCGGCGGTGGAAAAGGCGCTGCAGAGCCTTAACGAGGATTACCGCCGAGCGCTTTATCTTTCCTACTTTGAAAACCGCAGCAGCGCCGAGATACAGCAGGCGATGAACAAAAACAGACGGCAGGTTGAAAACCTGCTTTCACGAGGACGAAAAGCGCTGAAAAAACAGCTTGAAAAGGAGGGCTTTTCCTATGAAAACCAATGAAGAAATAACAAGAAACGTGCTTCGCAAACGCGATGAATATAATCTGAAAATGCACAGGATAAGGACTGCGGCAGCGGCGGCGGTGCCTGTAACGGCGCTCGGCATAGCCGTGGCGGGAATGGCGATATTCGGCGGAGGAATGTCAAGAAACGAGCTTGCTCCCGCCGCGACAGCTTCGGAAAGCGGAGACATCGTGCTTACCGACGGCTCTGAGACCGCTGTTCAGCAGGAGGCGGGATCCGAGACTGCCGTTCAGCAGGAAACGGAAAACAACATTGATCTTGAGGATATGACCTTGATAAGCTCCGATTCGGCAGGGGGATATACCGCCGAGATGTATTTCAGCGGCATAACCCATGCTCCCACCGAGGAAGAAAATTACTACCAAACAGACGACGTGGTGATAAAGCTCACCGACCCGCAGGGTCGCACGGTCATCGGCTCCGCCAACACCTCCGAAAACATAAAGGAAAATATCATAGACAGAGAATGGCCGGCAGGCTCAGGCGTTCCCGTACTGGGCGGAGTAAGGCTCCTTCCCGTGACCAACGACGGAAAGCAGGAGTGTGCGCTGATGCTTGTTGTGCCTCATACGGCATTCGCCTTATACTCCTGCGGGGACGAGACCTTTGAAAGCGGAACCCTCTTTCCTTATCGTGACGCAGCGACAAACCTACAGTTCGTTTATTCTTATGCCAATCCCGACAACAAACCCTTAGAGCTTGTGGGAGAGAATATGTATTTAGGCGGCGAAGATGATTGGTTCTATGAGATACACCCCGCCGCGGGAACCGTAACAAGCGGTTTTGTAACCTGTCATAATGTAAATGAAATAAATGAATATGGATATACAGTCGGACTTGATTTAAAATATGTTGACCATTACCCTGCCTACGGCGGCGAAGGAAATCCTGATGCTTACTATTCAGCAAAGGACGGCGTTATAACCGTAACCGCTCCCGACGGAAGAACCGCCAAGGCAAATATAAGCGAATGCGGAGATTTAGCCGACGTATTCTGCAATCCCCTCAACTGTGACGAAAACCGGTCTTTCGATTACTGCTTAAAGGTCGTAAAGTTAGAGCGGTCCGAGGGCGAGTACGTTCTGATGCTGAGAAACGCTTCCGTTAACCATAACATAGATGATTATAACGATTACGAAACCGTTTATACTACCCTGTTCTTTGCCCTTAACGAAAAGAGCTTTGAGACAGGAAAGTTAGAGCAGTATAAGCTGACTATAAATACCGACACTAACGTTGACGCCGTTGCCGAAAACGGCTCTGCCAACTATCAGACGGCGACCTATGACGATCTGGTTGTCAAGGGCAACACTCTTACCTCTAAGGATAAAGACGGTTATGCCTTGACCTTCGACTTTGAACCCGAAACCTGCGATGTTAAGGTCACAATAAACAGCCCCGTTCTTGATAATGATTATCCCGAAAATACCAACACCCCCTATGCCCTTACTGACGGAACTACCACCTCAGATATAGATAAAATATACGAAGCTCTTTCTGATGATGAGACAGTAAGCTTTGATACCGAGCTTGACACCGAAATATACGCCCTTGCCGACGGCGTGGTGGAACTTGCGGGATATTCGTACATGGACGGTATTTACGCCTATATACGCGCCGAGGACGGCAAATACATCGGTTATCTGCACTGCAACGAGATTTTGGTGCGGGAAGGCGACAAGGTCACTAAGGGACAGATGATAGGCTATGCGGGCTGCACAGGCAAGGCGGAAACATATGAAGCGGCATATACCTTGAAAGCTTCTGTTCAGAGCGTGATCGACCGTACGATCGACAGCGAGCTTTACAGCGCAAGGGATATATACGGCAAGAGATATATACAGTTCAATTTTTAGTGAATGATCACTGACCGCCTTTCACTTCTCTGATTCCTTCCGATAAAAAGCAAGACCCTGTTTTTTCACAGGGTCTTGCTTTTTTATTCCTTCAGCTTTTTTACCGCCGAGTCCGCTAACTTTACCGCCTCCAGAAGAGCGTTCGCCGAGGCGGTGAGCATTCGCTGTTCAGCACCGCTCAGCGGTATTTCCAGCACCTTTTCCGCTCCGCCCGCTCCCACAACGGTGGGAATGCTCAGGCACAGCCCGCCTATGCCGTATTCTCCGCTCAGCAGCACTGAGATGGGCAGGACGGAATGTTCGTCTCTGTCGATACACTCCGCTATCCTCGCTACCGCCATCGCTATCCCGTAGTAGGAAGCGCCTTTTCTCTCGATTATCTCGTAAGCGCTGTCCCGCACCTCACGGTAGATCTTGTCCATAGCTTCCCTGTGCTGAGAAAAGCCTCTCAGCTCGCAGAAGTGGTTCAGATCCACCCCCGAAACGTTTGCGCCGCTCCATACCGCAAGCTCGCTGTCGCCGTGCTCGCCGATTATCACGGCGTGAACGCTCCTTGCGTCCACGTCAAGCCGCCGCCCCAGCAGATATTTCAGCCTCGCGGTATCAAGCACCGTCCCTGAGCCTATCACCCTGTGAGGAGGAAAGCCCGACATCTTCAGCGCGGCGTAGGTCAGGATATCCACGGGATTTGACACCACAAGGATTATCCCCTGACAGTCCCGCTTTTTTATTTCGGGGATTATCTTTGAGAATATCTCAAGATTTTTTTCGATAAGCTGGAGCCGCGTTTCACCCGCTTTCTGGTTTGCTCCCGCGGCTATCACTATAAACGCGGCGTCCGCAATATCGTCGTAATTCCCCGCATAAATTTCCATAGGCGCGCTGTAAGGCAGACCGTGGCTGATGTCCAGAGCCTCCCCCTCCGCCTTTTTCACATTCACGTCGATAAGGACCATTTCGGAGAAAATTCCCCTTTGCATAAGGGTAAAGGCGATAGCCGAGCCAACATAGCCGCAGCCTATCACCGCCGCCTTGCGGTGGTCAAGGTTAGGGTCGTCCTTCATTCCGCCTTACCTCCCCTTGCCGTGAGGAAATAATCCGTACCCATGAATTCCGCGCCGCCGCCAAGCTGTCCCTCTATGCGCAGAAGGCGGTTGTATTTCGCCACCCTTTCGCTTCGGCAGGGCGCGCCGGTCTTTATCTGACCGCAGTTCGCCGCCACCGCAAGGTCTGCGATAAAGCTGTCCTCAGTCTCTCCGCTGCGGTGGGAAACTATGGCGTTGTAGCCCGCCCGCTTTGCGGTCTTTATCGCTTCAAGCGCCTCCGAAACGGTCCCTATCTGATTTGGCTTTATCAGTATTGCGTTGGCATAGCCGCCCTTTATGCCGTCTTTAAGGCGCTTTACATTGGTGACGAACAGGTCGTCCCCCACAAGCTGGATTTTATCTCCGAGCCGTTCCGTCAGCATTTTCCACCCGTCGAAGTCCTCCTCGTCCAGCCCGTCCTCAAGGGAAATAAGCGGGTACCTTGCCGCCAGCTCCTCCCAGTGGGCTATAAGCTCTGCGGAGGTGTATTCCTTCTTGCTTTTGGGAAGAGTGTATTTTCCCGTTTCTCCCGACTTCCACTCCGAGGCGGCGGCGTCCATGGCAAGGGCAAAATGCTTTCTCGGCTCATATCCCGCTTTAAGCCCCGCCGCCATGATAAGCTCCAGAGTTTCCGCGTCGGTGGTGAGCTGAGGCGCAAAGCCGCCCTCGTCCCCCACGGCGGTGGAAAGTCCCTCCGCTCTCAGCAGCTTCGCAAGGGAATGATATATCTCGGTACACATTCTCATGCACTCTTTGAATGTAGGCGCGCCTATGGGGACAAGCATGAACTCCTGAACGTCAAGAGCATTGTCGGCGTGAGCGCCGCCGTTTAAAATATTCATCATGGGGAGGGGAAGGGTGCAGGCGCTTATTCCCCCAAGAAAACGGTAAAGAGGCATTCTTGCCGACAGAGCCGCCGCTCTTGCGCAGGCGCAGGAGACCGCAAGTATCGCGTTCGCGCCCAGCTTTTTCTTCTCGGCAGTGCCGTCCAGCTCCCTCATCACGCTGTCCACCTGATAAAGGTCGGCGGCGTTCTGCCCTCTAAGCCCTTCGGAAATTATCGTCCTTATATTCCCCACAGCTTTGTAGACGCCCTTGCCGCCGTACTGGTTGTCGTTGTCCCTCAGCTCGTGAGCTTCGTATTTTCCCGTGGAAGCGCCGCTGGGCGCGGTCCCCGTTCCCCTTGTCCCGTCGGCGAGAATGACCTCCGCCTCAACGGTGGGGTTTCCTCTGGAATCAAATATCTGCCGTGCGGTGACTTCCTGTATGCTGGTCTTCAGTTCTCTCATCTTATTCTCCTTTCAGCGCGGTGACGACTGTTTATATTTCTGATAGTTTTTCTCAGAAGGTGTAAAATTATGCAGAATGTTAAAAAACTGCGCCTGAAAGTGAGAACATTTGTTCTTGCAGAATATTGACTATTTATTTTATTAGTGATATACTTTGTGTAACAATTAAAACAGTATTCTGTCCACAGTTGAGAAAAGGGAGGAGTCGGCTTGCAGAATATACTTATTGCAGGAAAAAACGGGCAGGTATGCGAAAATATAGCCGCTCTCCTCACCGAACAGGAATGCAGGACGGTGAACGTCACCGACGGCGTTCATGCCCGCTGCATGGATATGGATATTTTCGACGTCATAATCCTTTCAACCCCTTTATCCGACGAGTTCGGGCTGGACCTGCTGGCGGAGCTGAGGGATAAGACCGCCGCCGCTTTTATTGTCCTCACGAAAAACGAGATCGCCGACGAGGTGCAGAAAAAAATACGTTTCACAGGCGCATTCGTGATAGGAAGACCCTGCGGGAAAAGCGCGCTGATACAGGCTCTGCGCTTTGCCGACGTGGCAGGTGAGAGCATAAAGCGCCTTGAGGAGGAAAAAGACAAGCTGAACAAACAGCTTGAGGACGTAAAGGTCATATCAAGAGCAAAAGCCTGCCTTATGGAATATCTGAAGCTCACCGAGGAACAGGCTCACCGCCATATACAAAAGCAGGCGATGGATATGCGCATGACCCAGCGGGCTGTGGCGGACGACATTCTGAAGATGTACGACAAGAAATAAATAAAAGGAGAAAGATCATGTCAAAAATGAACGCGCATTTCCTTGACCTCAAGGAAAACTATCTTTTCAAGGAGATAAGCCGTCAGGTAAACGAATACGTTTCCGCTCACCCCGACTGTAAGCTGATAAAAATGGGCATAGGCGACGTTACGCAGCCTCTTGCTCCCGCAGTAGTGACGGCTATGGAAAAAGCCGCCGCGGAAATGGGGAAGAAAGAAACATTCAGAGGCTACGAGGACAGCGGTCAGGGCTATGATTTTCTCCGCGAGGCGGTAAAGGGATATTACGCCAAGCGGGGCGTGGAGCTTGACTGCGAGGAGATTTTCATCAGCGACGGCGCAAAGTCCGACAGCGGGAACATAAACGACATTTTCTCCGAGGAGAACACCGTCCTTGTCACCGACCCCGCTTACCCCGTTTACGTTGACTCCAACACAATGGGCGGGAAGAAGATACTTTACGCCGACAGCACGCCTGAAAACGGCTTTGCGGCTATGCCCCCCGAATTTCCCGCGGACCTTATATATCTCTGCTCCCCCAACAATCCCACAGGCTCTGTATATACAAAGGAACAGCTTGAAAAGTGGGTGGAGTATGCTCTGAAAAACAAGGCGGTCATCATCTTCGACGCCGCTTACGAGGCGTTCATCACCGACCCCGCCCTGCCTCACAGCATTTTTGAGATAGAGGGCGCAAAGGACTGTGCCATTGAGATAAGCTCCCTGTCCAAGACTGCGGGCTTTACAGGCACCCGCTGCGGCTATACCGTTATCCCCTCGCAGCTCATGTTTACCGCTCCCGACGGCACTGCTCACAGCGTTCGCAAGATATGGGCAAGGCGTCAGGGCAGTAAGTTCAACGGCGTTTCCTACCCCGTTCAGAGGGCGGCTGAAGCGGTATTCACCGAGGAGGGACTTGCCCAGTGCAGGCAGACCATAAAGGGCTATCTTGACAACGCCGCAATTATGGCGGAGACCTTCACAAAGCTGGGGATAGAGTTCACAGGCGGACTTAACAGCCCTTACATCTGGTTCCGCTGTCCCGACAATATGGACAGCTGGGCGTTTTTCCGCAAGCTGCTTGAAGAGGCGGAGGTTGTTGGAACTCCCGGCGCAGGCTTCGGCAGGAACGGCGACGGCTGGTTCAGAATGACCGCCTTCGGTTCCCGCGAAAATACCGTCGAAGCTATGGCAAGACTTGAAAAAATGCTGAAAAAATAAAAAAATTTAAGGAATCATGAAACCTTTTTCCCGTTTTTCGGTGTTATATATAAAAGGACTTCTTTTGTCCTGCACCGAAAAACATATTTAAAGGAGAAATGCCGTGAATACTCCAATGGTAAGCGTTATCGTCCCGATATACAAGGCTGAAAAGTATATAGAACGCTGTCTCGACTCCGTTAAGGCGCAGACCTTTTCGGATTTTGAAGTTATAATGATAGACGACGGAACTCCCGACCGCTCGGCGGCAATTGCCGAAAAATACACCGCCGACCCGCGCTTCAGACTGTATCATCAGAATAATTCGGGAGTCGGCGCCGTGAGGAACCGCGCTATCGCTCTGGCTCAGGGCGAGTATCTCGCTTTCCTCGACAGCGACGACGCTTTTACGCCTGAACATCTGGAAAAGCTTTGCTCCGCCGCAAAAAGCGCCGACGCGGACATAGTCTGCTGCGGTTACTGCTGCTGCGACGAGGAGGGGAAGCATATGCGCCCCAGCCTTGTGAACCACCGTCAGGGCGTTTACTGCTCTCATCAGCTTTTAGGCGCAGTTTTAAGGGATATTTCCATAAGGAGCTATCTGTGGAGCAAGCTGTGGCGGAAGCGTCTGTTTACCGAAAACCGCGTCTTTTTCCCGCGCCGCAATTTTGAGGACAGCTGCGTCATACCCGTGCTTTTCTACCACTCGGAAACCGTCGCGGTGATACACGACCGCACTTATATCTACACCTGCCGCAACAACAGCATTACGGGGCTGACCTCGGAACGCTGCATAGGCGACTATCTTACCGCCGACGAAGCGGTGAAAGCGTTTTACATGAATACCCCCGAAGCGGTTTTTTATGTAAATCACCTCCGCTTCCGCAAGGCGAAGGCGGTGTGCGTTACCTTCTGCTGGCTTTTTGTAAGAGTATGGCGGGCAAGGACCTTTGAGTATTTCGGTGCAAATCTGGAAAAAATAGCCGAATATGCCGTGAGACCCGTCCGTCCCGACGAAGAGCCTGAGGAAGAACGTGCCGCAGGCAGGCATAAGCTGGTGTGAATTTATCATAAAACAAGCAGGTCTGAAAAATGTCAGACCTGCTTTTTTATCCTCAGTATTTTACCTCTATCTCCCTTTCCTGTCCGTCAAGGTCGATCTCGACGGTTTCAGGCTTTTTCTTTTCGTCGTATACGAACCGCAGGGTGAGCTTAGAGCCTCCCGCTTCGATCTTCAGGACGCTTCCGTCAAATTCGGCGGGGAGCCGCGGGGAAAGGTGAAGCTTCCCCCTCTTTATCTCCGCGCCGAAAAGCCCCTCAAATATACAGCGCCAATACCACGCCGCCGCCCCCGTGTACATCGACCAGCCGCCTCTGCCGTAGCAGTGCGGGTTGGTGTAAATGTCCGCCGTCATGAAGTAAGGCTCTCTGCCGAACTTTTCTCCTTTTTTCGACGGGTCAAGCATTTGCAGGAGCCTGAACGCCCGTTTGTCCTGTCCCAATTTGAAGCAGGAAAGGCAGTACCATACCGCCCCGTGGGTGTATTGTCCGCCGTTTTCCCGTATGCCTTCAGGGTAGTACAGAACGTATCCCGGCCGCTTGTCTGTCCTTTCGGGGGAAAAGGCGGGAGAAAACAGCTTTATTATTCCGTTTTTCTCGTCAACAAGCTCGTTGTAGGCGGTATTTGAGGCGATTACCGTCCTGTCCGTGTCGGGCAGACCACAAAGCGCCGCAAAAGCCTGCGGCAGAAGATCTATACGGCAGGAGCCGCTGTCGGCGGAGCCCATCTTGCTGCCGTCATCGTAAAAGGCTCTTATATACCTGTCTCCGTCCCAGCAGTTCTCCTCCACCGCCGTGATGAGCTGCGCGACGCGCTTTTCAAGCTCCGAAGCGTAAGCCGCGTCCTTCATCTCCTTTGCGGCGGCGGAAAACTTTTTTCCGCAGATGATATAGAACATGGTTAGCCATACGCTTTCGCCCTTTCCTTTTGCGCCCACGTTGTTATACCCGTCGTTCCAGTCGCCGCAGCCTATTTTCAGAAGCCCGTTGTCGCCGACGGAAAAGCCCTTTTCCATCGCTCTTTTGCAGTGGAGATAAAGGCTCTCGCTTTTGTCCGATACGGCTATTTCCGTGAAGGATTCCTGCTGTCCCTCCTCAAGAAGCGGCGCGCTGCAATAGGCGGTCTCCTTTTCCCAGAAGCCCGCTCCGCCGAAAGCTTCATAATATTCGCAGGCTGTATAGGGGAGCCACAGAAGGTCGTCGCTGTATCTTGTGCGCACGCCCGCCCGCTTTTCTCCCAGAATATGCCACCAGTGGAGAACGTCTCCCTCAAAAAACTGACTTTCCGAGCAGCGGTAAATATGCTCAAGGGCAATATCGGGAGAAGTGAACATCACGGCGAGGCAGTCCTGAAGCTGATCCCTGAAGCCGTAAGCTCCGCCGTTCTGGAAAAATCCCGTCCTTGCCCAAAGGCGGCAGGTAAGCGCCTGATGGGGGAGCCATGTGTTGAAAAGGCAGTTCAGACTGTCGTCGGGAGTTTGGATCGTGATCGGATTTTCCGCCTTGCGGCCGCAGGGCAGACCGTCAAGTCCGTTTACATATCCCGCCGCCTTTTCCTTTTTATCGCAGTAGCCAAGAATGAACCTTATCCGCTCCTTGGATCTTGGAGGAAGCTTCAAAGGCACTATCGCCGCCGCCATGCCGCAGCTCGTCTTTCCGCACGCCTGAACCGCCCCCGAAAGATCTCCCGCCGCAAAAGCCTCGCGGGAAAACATAAATTTCGCGGGCTTGCTGCAGCAAAGCGCCATAGCTCCGTGAAAATAAGGGTCAAGAGGGTTGTTTATTGTAAGAACGCCGTTTTCCGCCTCCGCGACAGGGGCGGAATTTCTCTTGTCCCCGCCAAGCACAGGTTCAAGGCGGTAGGCGAGCTGAACGACCGCCGTTTTTTCGGAGGGGTTTTCAATGGTGACGCTTATCTCCTTGCCCATTTCTTCGGCGTAGACCTGAAGGCTGACCGAAGCGCAGAGCCCCGCCGCCTTTCCCTCCCAGCGGCATAGGGAGGGGCTGAAAACGGCTTTGCTGCCGCGAATAAGGTCAAAGAATACGTTCCCGCTCTTTAAAAGGAGCATTTCGCCCGTCCCGTCCCGCACAAGGTCGTTGCACCATGGGGTAAGTTTGTTTTCGCGGCTGTTTTTCGCCCATGTGAAGCCGAGGCTGTTCTGCGACACCAAGGTGCCGAAGCGCGGGTTCGCAAGAACGTTGCACCATGTGGAGCCGCCGTTTTCGCTCACGATATAGCTGTCCCCGTCAAAACGGCTTTTTTCCCTGACATGAGAGGAGGGAAGTATCGGCAGGAGCTTTGTGAGCCTCGGCTTCTCCCGTCCGTCGGGCAGATCGAGTATCCTTGCCGACAGGGCGTAGATAAGGTCAAGCTCCTCGTTTGAAAGCTCCGCTTTCACCAGCGCCGCAGCGCCCGCTTCCTGTGCCGCCTTTTTCTCCAGCGCGTTTTCACAGAGTATCACAAGCCGTGCGTTTATCCCGCCCTGCTCAAGTCCCCGTGCGGTCAGAGCGGCGGTATACAGGTCGTCGCCGTCATAGCCGCACACAAGCAGCGGCTGATCGCCCGATATGCCGTATTTCCAAAGAGCATGGCGGTCAAGAACGTTTTTCGCTCTGCTTTCAAGTATCTTCTGTTGGAACGTTTCGCCGTAAAGTATCGAGGGGATCGCCCTTGCTGCCGCCGCTCCGTGAAGTGTGGAGGGCGAAAGGGGCGAAGGCGCGTTCGGCTCGGCGGCGGAAGCTCCTTTTCTGCGGAGTTCCTTTGCTTTTTCAACCGCCGTTTCCACGCTGTCCCCGAAGCAGAAGAAAAGCTGGGCTTCACGGCTCTCCCCTGCGTCAAGGGTCATGTCCGCCTTTATGAAAAGGCAGGGAGAGGGAAGGCTGTTGTCGCTGTTTTCACGCAGTCTTGCCTTTTTGAAAAAGGAAAAAGGACGGTAATCGGTGCATTCCTCTCTTGAAAGGCAGTAGGTAAAGTCCTCCTCTTTCATGAAGCCTGCGGCGCAGGCGGCGGTTATCCCGCCCTTTCTGTCGCTGCGGTAAAGGACGAAAAGCCTGTTTTCCCTGTCGAAGCTTATGTTCAGGAAAAGATCCATGAACATGGGATGAGCGCGGTAGTCCGCCTCTCCCGCCAAAACAGGCTCGCTGTAAGCGCAGAGAGTGAGCTGGGCGCGGCTCCTGCTTTTGTTTTTTATCCTGAAACGCCTTACCTCGGCGCAGATCGGGTCGGCTGTCACGGTCATTTCCGCTTCAAGCTCCTTTTCGCTGAAGGAATAGGAGGTGGAGCTTTCGGAAAACGCCGCGGCGAGCTGAAGGTTTTCCTGCCCGTGGAAAAAGAAGGGATATATCTTCTTCTCCGAGCATATCCCGTAAAAGGCTCCCGACGGGCGGTATATATAGTCTCCGCCCCCGCCGCAGACGGTCAGTCCCTTGAAGTTTGCGGTAAAGCGGCCGTTTGCCGAGGTGTAAAGGGTGAGCGCCCCCGACTTCAGTATATTAACAGGGGAGCAGGTGACGCTCTGCTTTACCGTTTCCTCTGCGGGGGAGGGCAATTTTTCCGCTCCCTCGCGGCGCTGCACCGTTTTCAGTATCTTTTCTCCCGCCATAACACGTTCCTCCAGAAGCTCCTCCGCTCGTTTCATCTTATCGTCGCTGAGAAAAAGCCTTGAGCAGATGTTGTCCTCAAGGGCGTTTGCGGCGCCCGCTATGCTCATTCCCACATGATGCGCCATATGGCTTTTTACCACCGCTTTTTCCCCCACACGGCGGCGGGTGTAGTCCACCGCCTCAAAAAACCCGAATTCAGGGTCGAACGCCCCCTCCTTTTCCAGCTTCACAAGGTTGTTCCAGCTTTCCCAAGGCGCTCTTGAAAGCGTCAAATAGCTTGAATAGGGGCTTACCACACATTCCCTGTCCATGCCGCTCTTTAACGCGGTCTTCTGCACTCCGTGAGCCTTGTACTGATAGTTCAGCTCCCTGTCAAAAGCATAGTAGCCGCTTTCCGAAATGCCGAAAGGGTCATGTCTGTGCTTCTGACAGCGGAAAGCAAATTCAAGCGCCTCGTAGCTCATGCTCCCCTCCTTTGACGTCAGCAGGAGCTCAGGCATGAAAAACTCGAACATAGTCCCTGTCCACGCCATCGCTCCCGCATATCTGCCGCTCCTTGACATGGTGCGGGACAAAGCCCGCCAGTGTTCCTTGGGCGCCTGCCCCGTGGCAACCGCAAAATAGCTCGTGAGCCTTGCCTCCGACATCAGCATATCGTAACGGTGAGGGGAGAGCTTTCCGCTCACGGTGTCGAAGCCGATGCTGAAAAGCTTTCTGCGTTTGCAGTAAAACGCCGATATGTCCGTCCCCTCGATAAGCAGTCCGACCCGCGCGGCAAGCTGAAAATATCCAAGCTTCAAAAGCTCCTGCCTCAGCGTCACAAGACAGCAGACAAAGTTCCCGCTGTCAACGGAGGACACAAAGCCCGAAACCGTTTCAAGGCTCCTTACGTCGTACCAGTTGAAAAGGTTCCCTTTCCATTTTTTCAGCTTTTCCACAGCTTCAAGCGTTTTTTCCGCCAGCTGTGCCAGCGTTTCCCCCGTTATTATGTCAAGCTCCCTTACGCATACCGCCGACAGCAGGTACATTCCTATATTCGTGGGGGAAGTGCGGGGACAGACGCGATAGACGGGGTAATACTGGACGTTGTCAGGAGGCAGAAAATTTGTTTCGGCGGTGGTGTAGGAGGTGTAAAAACGCCACATTTTTTCCGTCTGGGACAAAAGCTCCGCCCTTACGCCGCCGCTCAGACTGCGCCGCCACGGCTTTCTCGGCTTGTCGCAATAGGTCAGCACGGGAAATCCCGCGCACATAAGAAGCGCCGCGAACACGGCGGGGCTCTCGGTCATCACACAGCAGGCGAGCAGCGCCAATGACAGCGCAAAAGAGGGGAGCAGGTGAAGAAAACCGCCCTTGAACGCCGTTCTTTCAAAAACCCCGCTGGTGGTCCACTGAAGAAGGTTCCTCTTTGTCACAAGGGTGCGCCAGAGGGTCTTTGCTCCCGCGTCAAGGGATACCAGCGCCGCCTTGGGAAGCGTCATAAGCTCGGTGAGCGCCCTGAGCGCGAGCTGAGCCGTTTCGCTGACTATCGGGGAGTAGAACCGCCTTGTCACTCCGAAGGCAAAGCTTCTCATAAGCGAGCCTGCGATTGGCGGCAAAAACGGCAGCAGCACGCACAGATACGCGGCGAGCGACAATATCCGACCGTTCTCCGCAAAACAGGACAAGAAAAACATTACCATTATAAGAAGAGGGGATATGCCTCTCCTGAAGTTATCGAAAAGCTTAAAGCGGGTAAGCGGGGAAAAGCCCTTTTTAAAAATAAAACGAAGATTTTGAAGATCCCCTCTTATCCAGCGGTGAGAGCGCTTGAAAAAGGCTTTTGAGGAAGCGGGGAAGCTGTCGGAAAACTCCGTCTCCCCGTCGTAAGCCACCCCGCAAAGCCCGCCTTCAAGAATGTCGTGGGAAAGAACGCTTTCCGCAGGAAAAGCTCCCTTCACCTTTTTCAGAAAAGCGTCCTTTCTTATCAGTCCCTTGCCGCAGAAAATGCCTTCCCCGAAGCAGTCGAAGTAAAATTCCCCGCAGAAGCTGTCGTAAGAGGAAACTCCGCTTACTCCGCCGTTCCCCGCCATGACGCGGGAAAACGGAGTTTTAAGCGTTGAGCTGAGGGTCGAGCCGCAGCGGGGCGCGATTATGCCGTAGTCCTTGTTCAGCGGGTGAAGAGCCGCCGCGGTAAGCTGCTTTATGCTGTCCATAAGCGGCACCGTGTCAAAGTCAAGCGCGGCGATAAAACCGCATTTCCCAAGCGGCTCAGTATTTCCCGAAACAAAGTAAAAGTCCGCCTTTTCTCCGTTCATGTACCGCAAAAGCTCCTCCACCGCTCCGCGCTTGCGGTCGAAGCCCTGATATTTGCGCATAGTCTTGCTGTAACTTCGGCGGCGGAATATCACGGCGCATTCGGGAAATATCTCCTCTCTCAGCCTCTCCGCTTCCGCGAAAAGCCCGCTGTCCGAGGGCAGCTCCGCCTTATCCGCCGCAGGAAGGTCGCACAAAAGCGCGAAATATATCAGAGACTGAGGATTTTTCAGCTTTGCCGTCTTTAAATTGCTCAGCGCTTCACGCAGACTTTTTTCGTCCGTTACAAGCGCCGACAGGACGCAGAGGGTCCCGCAATTTTCGGGAAGGTCGCCGATGTCTAATCGCGCAAGTCTTTCCCCGCGGACGAGCCTTGCGGTGAGCAGGTCGGTTATCGGCTTGACGGCGCCCATTATCGGCAGGAATGCTATCGGCACGAGCCAAAGCTCGGTAAAAAATCCCACCGCCAGAGAAAGCAGCAGCGTCAGCCCGAAAAGCCGTATAAGATAGCCGCTTACCCTTGCAAAGGGGAACACCCGACGAAAATCCGAGCGTATCGCCTGTCCCAGATGACCTTCCTCGCCCGCCCTTTTCATAAGCTCGCGGGTGTATCGTTCAGGCTCTATCCCCGCCGCTCTCGCCACCGCCGCCGCCTCGCTGCGGTACATCTTTTTTGTGGGAGCGTCGGACAGACGATATATCTCGTCCTGCATAAAAGCGGCGTGAAGCGGGCTCAACGCTTCTATCTCCTCTGCGTCAAGGTCGTTCAGCGCATACATTTTCCCGATAAATGCGGAAACCTCCGAATCGGGGCTTTTCAGCGCGTCTCTTATAAGGCAGTATTTTCCCTGCCGCACAAGGCTGTCCAGCTCCTCTTCGCTTACATAGCGGCTGAGCTTTTCGGTATTTATCAGCTCCTTCACCGTCTCGTCGTCTATTACGGGAAGCGCCGCCAGCTTGCTGCCGAGAAGCGGCTCCTTTCCCTCTGCGGGGAAAAAAGTCCCCCGCATGGTCTTTATAAGCTCCTGAAGCTCCGCCTCGAAAAGCCTGTTTTCCCCGAGCCTTTTATCCCGCTCCAGCGCCTTTCCCATCTTTTTCAGTTCATGTATCAGCACTCCGCCGTTTGTCAGCTTTTGTGGAGTCATTTTCCGCACCTGCCTCAATGTCGTGACGTACCGCCCCGCGTTTTTTAAGAAGATACTGCGCAAAAAGCGCCTGAAAAGACGTATGCCGCTCTCCGCGCAGTATCGCTTTGAGTATTATTTCCCCGCAAAAGGCAAAAAATACGGTGCGAACGAGTATTCCCGCCCTTCTCTGCCGCGAAGCAAAAAACCTGCCGCAAACACTTGAAATTTTTCCGCAACTATTGTATAATACTATCATGCGTATACTTTCTTCTTTGAAAGACGATACGGATAAATTCAAGGAGGCTTTTATGGCTGCTAAAAAGAAAAAACAGGATACTTCCGTTATTGTAATAACTGTTGTCGCTGCGGTGCTTGCAGTCGCGGCGGTGATATTTCTTATATGGACCTTCTCCAGCAACGGCGGAACGAACGAGCCCGCCGAAACAAGCGCCACCGAGTTCGTTCCCACGCAGGAGCTGGTTACCGAGACGGAGCAGGCGGCTTACGCCCTTGTTCCCGCCAACTATCGTATTTACTGCTACCTCACGTCGGGCATGAGCGTTAAGGAGGAGCCTTACGGGAATAAGCCCGAGGACGGCTACTATACCTGTGTGAATGACGAGTTCAAAACCTTTGACGACTGGTGCGAATTTATCCGCTCCACCTATGTTGAAAAGACTGCCGAGGAGCTTATCAGCGACCCTATGGGAAAAGGCGCAGTCTACGGCGACGATAACGGCGAGCTTGGTCTGTCGGCAGATTTTGTCCGCTCCGAACCCGACTCCATCTGGGAAGGCGAGCTGAATTATGTATGCACTCCCCTTTCCGAGACCGAGTGCAGTCTTGAGATAACTCTTTACGACGACAGCGGCAAAGAGGTGGAAAAGGATATGACTATGATACTGGAAAACGGGAGCTGGAAGCTTGCCGAGCTGGTATACTGAGCTGCCGATGAAAGAAAATCCCTTTTCCGTCTACGCCGTGGTGAGTCAGGTGGGATTTATGGTGATAGCGCCTCTCCTGCTGTTCATCTGGGGCGGCTCGTGGCTTATCCGACAATTTTCCCTGCCTCAGTGGCTGATGATAATTTTTGTTCTGCTGGGGATAGGCACGATGATATCCTCGGTGGGAACTTATCTTTCAAAGCTGATGAAAAAATACGGAAAAGACGAGGACGACCCCAACTCCAAGCTGAAACACGACGTTAAAGACCATGATTATTACCAATGAAACGAAAACCTGAAAACCCCGCTTACGGGGAACTTAAAAATATGCTCCCCGCATTCCTGATAATAAACGGACTTATCCTTATGGGGCTTGCCCTTTACGGCGCGTTTCAGGGACTGACGTGGAGAGCGTTCACGGGGCTTTTTCTGGGAAACGCCCTTTGTATCGCCAACTTTATCCTTGCGGGAGCGTCGGCGGCAAGCGTTGTGGCAAAGGCAAGCGCAAAGCAGGGACGCTTTTCCGCCAATCTGTCCTACGGGGCAAGGTATCTGGGGCTGGCGGCGGTAATCATAGCGGGGCTTTATTTCAAGCTGATAGACATTATCCCCACCTTTCTCCCCTTGTTTATACCGAAAATTTACTACACACTGACGTATGTATTTATGAAAGATCCCGATAAAAATTACAGCGAAAGGAAGTGACGGCTGTGAATATAACGGGAAATATGCTGCTGGCAGAGAGCTTTTCCGTCAGCGGCGCGCTTAAATCGGCGGAATTTCAGCTTTTCGGTTTCACCGTCGTTTTGTCCGAATCCGTTGTGGTTGAGTGGATAGTCATGCTCATACTGGGCGTGCTGTTCTTCGTTCTGGGAAGGAACCTGAAGGTCCGTCCCACCTCAAGGCGGCAGGTGATAGCTGAATATATCGTTACCACCTTCAGCGGTATGGTGAACGATTCCATGGGCATAAGCTACAAAAAATACACCCCTTATATCGGAGCGCTCTTCTGCTTTTCAATGGTGTCCAGCCTTATGGGACTTTTAGGACTGCGGGCGCCCACCGCCGACATCTCCGTGGTGGGAGCCTGGGCGATAATCACCTTTATCCTCGTGCAGTTCAACCGCGGGAAGACAGGCGGTGTAAAGGGCTATTTCAAGAGCTTTATCGAGCCTTTGCCCTTTATGCTCCCCTTTAACATCATCGGAGAGATAGCGAACCCTATGTCGCAGGCTCTCCGTCATTTCGGAAATATCGTTTCGGGAATGGTCATCGGCGGACTTGTTTATTTCGCACTGGGCAGCTTTGCCTACGGACTTCCCAGCATAGGCGTTCCCGCCATACTTTCCCTTTACTTCGACCTTTTCTCCTCAGTAGTTCAGGCGTACATCTTCGTGACGCTGACAATGAGCTATGTTGCTATGGCGGAGGTAGATAACAGTTAATAGTTATTAGCAGTTAGTAATATACTTTCTGCTGATTTCTGATAAACGACCAACAACTACAATCTATTAAACTAACAACTATTCGGAGGTTACATCTTATGGAACAAGCAATCGTACTTGGCGCATCTGCAATAGGAGCGGGACTGGCAATGATAGCGGGTCTGGGCCCCGGTATCGGCGAAGGCATCTGCGGCAGCAAGGCAGTTGAAGCAGTGGGCAGACAGCCCGAAGCGTCTGGCATTATCACAAGAACGATGATAATCGGCGACGCTCTTGCGGAAACAACAGGTCTTTACTCCCTGCTGATAGCAATACTGCTTATGTTCGCAAACCCCTTTATAGGTCAGCTTAACGTTTAACTTGAGGAGTCTTGATATGTTTAATTTGCTTGCGGAAAGCACGCAGACCTATCTCCCCTTTGTGGACATAAATCCAAGCACCATAGTCTTCACCCTGATAAACACGCTGATAATCTTTCTGCTGTACCGCTTTTTACTGCATAACAAGGTAATGGCGGTGATGGACAAGCGCAGAGAGACGATAAACGCCGAAATGGACGCCGCCGAGGCGGCAAAGCAGGAGGCGGAGCAGGTGAAGGCGGAATATACCGAAAAGCTGGAGCAGTCCAACGCTCAGGCGGAGCAGATAGTTGCCGCCGCCGTAAAGAAGGCGTCCGACCGTGAGGCGGAGATAATCGCCGAGGCAAACCAAGCCGCCGCCCGTATGAAGCAGCAGGCGCAGGAGAGCATTGAGCTGGAAAAGCGCCGCGCGCTTAACGAGGTGAAGGACCAGATATCCGAGGTAGTGGTGCTTGCCGCCTCAAAGGTCTGCGAAAAAGAGATAAGCGAAGAGGACAACGCCCGCCTGATAGACAGCTTTATCGTCAACGTGGGAAAAAGCGAGGAATGACCTATGGATTCAGTTGAGAGAAATTATTCCGACGCTCTTTTAGCCGCACTTGAAGAAAACGGCGAGCCCTTACAGCAGGCGAAGGAGGAGATACGAGCTGTGCAGACGGCTGTATCCGAGGCAGACGGCTTTGTAAAGCTGATGAACGCTCCCACCGTTTCCTTTGAGGAAAAGCTGTCGGTGATACGGGACGCCTTTGAGGGCAAGGTATCACGGACGATGTTCAACTTCCTCTGCGTTCTCACCGAGGGGAAAAGGTGGAGCGAATTTGATCGGATATGCAGGCGGTTTTGCTCCCTTTGCAACGAAAAGCTGGGCGTCGCGGAGATAACCGTTACCTCTGCGTTTCCCCTGACCGCCGAGCAGCGGGAAAAAATAAGGGGGAAAATGTCGGAAATTATCGGAAAAGAGATAATTATGACGGAAAAGACCGACAAGAGCATTATGGGCGGCATAATTGCCGACTATGGCGATACGAGGCTTGACGGCAGCGTAAAGACTAAGCTGGAGAATCTGAGGGACAGCCTGCTGGCGGTGGAAAGTTAAGAGTACACGATAAATATTTATAAGGTTTACTGTGGGGCTTTTTGCGGCTTGTTTCACCGCTGTTGCCCTGCGGGCAAGGCACTGTAACTTCTGAAAGGAAAATTTTTGAAAAAAATTTTCCTCTCAGACTCTCTTTCAAAAACTTTTATGTCTGATATTGCTTAATGCTCATTTTTATTTTACCAAAAACAAAAACTAACAACTAAACGGAGTTTTACTATGAATCTTCGTCCTGACGAAATAACCGCAATACTTAAAAACCGAATAAAAGAATTTGACAGCAAAATCTCCCTCACCGATACGGGAACAGTCATCACCGCAGGCGACGGTATCGTGAATATACACGGTCTCGAAAACTGTATGCTCAACGAGCTTTTGCAGTTTGAAAACGGCGTGCAGTGTATGGCGCTGAACCTGGAGCAAGGCTCCGTGGGCGCAGTAATGCTGGGTCCCGACGATGATATAAAGGAAGGCTCAGTCGTCAAAAGAACGGGAAATATCATCTCCGTCCCCGTGGGTGAAGAGCTTTTAGGCAGAGTCCTGAACCCGCTGGGTCAGCCCATAGACGGCGGCGGAGCGATACTTACTCAGGAGCGCCGCCCTATTGAAAGGATAGCTCCCGGAATAATCACCAGAGAACCTGTAAGCGTGCCCCTGCAAACAGGTATCAAGGCGATAGACAGTATGATACCCATAGGCAGAGGTCAGCGTGAGCTTATCATAGGCGACAGGCAGACGGGCAAGACGTCTATTGCAATTGATACTATCATAAATCAGAAGAACACAGGCGTATACTGTATTTACGTTGCAATAGGTCAAAAGGCGTCGACTGTCGCCACCGTTGTGGAACAGCTTAAATCGGCGAGAGCGATGGATTATACTATCGTGGTCTCAGCCGCCGCCTCCGACCTTGCGCCGCTGCAATATATCGCGCCCTATTCGGGCTGCGCTATGGGTGAATACTTTATGGAAAAGGGAAAAGACGTGCTTATCGTTTACGACGACCTGTCAAAGCACGCCGTGGCGTACAGAACGCTCTCCCTGCTCCTTAAAAGACCGCCCGGACGTGAGGCGTACCCCGGCGACGTGTTCTATCTCCATTCAAGACTTTTGGAGCGTGCTGCCAACCTGACGGAGGAGTACGGGGGAGGGTCATTAACCGCTCTTCCCATAATCGAAACACAGGCGGGTGACGTTTCAGCGTATATTCCTACGAACGTAATTTCAATTACCGACGGACAGATATTCCTTGAAACCGAGCTTTTCAACAGCGGCATAAGACCTGCCGTGAACCCCGGCATTTCCGTTTCCCGTGTAGGCGGCAACGCCCAGATAAAGGCGATGAAAAAGGTGTCGGGTACGTTAAAGCTGGAATATTCACAGTACAGGGAGCTGCAGGCGTTCTCCCAGTTCGGCTCCGACCTTGACGCCGATACCAAGGCGAGACTTGCAAAGGGCGAACGTATCGTTGAGGTGCTGAAGCAGCCCCAGAACACGCCTATGGCGGTGGAGGACCAGGTAATAGTCATCTACGCCGTTATCAACAATTATCTCAAGGATATCCCCAAGGAAAAGACGGCGGAATATCAGCGTGAGCTTCTTGAGCGTATGCACAGCCGTTACAGCGAAATTCCTGAGGGGATAGCAAAGGAAAAGGTTCTTTCCCCTGAAAACGAGGAAAAGCTGAAAGCCGCTCTTACCGAGTTCGCCGCAGAATTTGCGGGGAATAATTAAGGGGGAAATCGCTATGTGGATAATGGACTGTGAAAAGAAGAATCTTGTGGACGCAAAATTTTTCAGTATAAATAAAAACATCGGCGGCGGAAAGGATAAGAAGTGGGTGATAACCGCCTATTCCGAAAGCACTGCCTCCGCTACTCTTGTAGGGGTTTCCTGCGCATTTTTTGCGGAGGAGGACAGGGCGGCAGCCGAGCTTGAAAAGGTCGCCGCCTTTGCGGAGGAAAATCCGGGAAAGGTATATAAATTCAGCAAATAACAAGCATAAACTGTTTTGAAAGGACGGTATGTTATGAAAAAGGCTGCTCTTGCAATAAGTATCGTTGCGCTGGCGATTGCTGCGCTGAACCTTGCGTTCAACATTCTGCTCATACTCAACAAGGAAGAGATATTCCCTCCCAAAAAATACTATTGATATTATCTGAGGTTTAACTATGGCGTCGGGAAATATGAAGGCGATAAAGCGCCGTATAAAAAGCGTCGCCTCCACTATGCAGATAACCAAGGCTATGGAGCTGGTCGCGTCCAGCAAGCTGCGCCGCGCTCGTGAAAAGGCGGAAACTGGCGCGCCATACTTTGAAAAGCTGTATGAGATGATGACGGAGATAGCTCACACCAGAAAGGACTTTTCCTCCGACTTTACGGAAAAGCGGGAGATAAAGAACCGCCTTTTCATCGTTATTGCGGGGGACAGGGGACTTGCGGGCGGCTATAACGGCAACCTGCTGAAATCCGTCCTTGCCGACTGCGAGGGCGACGAGAACAAGCCCCATATCATAGCGATAGGGCGCAAGGCGGTGGAGTTTTTTGAAAAGCGGGATTTTCCCATAGCGGGAAGGTACCCCTTGCTTGCGGAAAGCGCCAAGACCGCCGACTGCGGCGATATTGCCAACATAGCGATAAATATGTACAAAAACGGCGAGGCGGACGAGGTGAAGATATTCTTTACTGCCTTTGTGTCACCGCTGGTGCAGGACCCTATGTCAATGCCTATCCTGCCAATTGACAGCGACGACGGCGAGGAATATCCCACGCTGATAAACTACGACCCGTCCCCCGAGGCGGTGTTTGACAGGCTTGTGCCGAAGTTTGCAATGAGCCTTATCTACTGCGCGCTGAACGAATCCTTTGCCTCAGAGCAGGCGGCAAGGCGCAACGCTATGGAAAACGCCACCGACAATGCGGAGAAAATGACCGACGAGCTGACCCTGAAGTACAACAGGGCAAGGCAGGAGAAGATAACAAATGAGATAAATGAGATCGTGTCGGGGGCGAATGCGATATAGTTTACAGTGTACAGTTGTAGTGTTTAAAGGAGATTAAAAATTGGAGAAAAAGTGGACTGCCAAAAGCCTTATCCTTTCCCTGATATTCCCCGCTATTATCCTACTGTCCCTTGGAGCTTTGGGAATTGTTTTGATCGCTTCGGGGAATTATTCGTCAGCTTATCCGTTGTTGTGTCTTATAAGCTCATTCGTGGGCGGGGCACTTCCCATACTGCTTATCCTCCTCACTAAAACCGACATAAGCAGCTTTGCCAAAGAAAAGTTTGTGATATGGTTTATTCACCCTGCGGTATTTGTGGTGGGTGTTTATATGTTTTTTTATATGTTTTTAAATATGTTTATTTTGTTTCTCCTTATTATTTTTGGCCTTGCTTTGCCCGTGGGATATTACATATATAAGGCAAAGGGCGCAGTAAAAATACTTATTCTCAGCCTTAGCGACCCTCTTCTTTATCTGCTTGGCTTTTTTATAGTCTTTGTTGTGGAATGGAATTTGTCAGGAGGCATTTATATTCCGGGCTGACGTTTTTCAAAACAGCAAAGCTGATTTCCAATAAATTTTTCAGGAGCTTAAATTATGAGCGTGACTTCACAAAACATCGGCACCGTAGTGCAGATAATCGGCGCGGTGCTGGACATTCGTTTCCCCGCAGGACAGCTCCCCGCCCTGCTTAACGCCGTTGAGATACCCAAAGCCGACGGCAAAAAGCTGGTGGTGGAGGTGGCGCAGCATATAGGCGACGACCTCGCCCGCTGTATCGCCATGGGCAGCACCGACGGACTTGTAAGAGGGACCAAGGCGGTTGATACGGGAAAATCCATAACCGTACCCGTAGGTCCCGAAACCCTTGGCAGGATTTTCAACCTGCTGGGTGAGGCGGTGGACAACAAGCCTGACCCTCAGACCGCAGAACGGTGGGAGATACACCGCAAGCCGCCCCAGTACGAGGAGCTTGCCGCCACCACGGAAGTCCTTGAAACGGGAATAAAGGTAGTTGACCTTATCGCGCCGTACCTGAAAGGCGGAAAGATAGGGCTTTTCGGCGGCGCAGGCGTTGGCAAGACCGTGCTTATAATGGAGCTTATCAACAACGTTGCCAAGCAGCACGGCGGCATTTCCGTTTTCTCAGGCGTAGGCGAGCGTACCCGTGAGGGCAACGACCTTTACCGTGAGATGATGGAGTCGGGCGTTATCAACAAGACGGCGCTGGTATACGGTCAGATGAACGAGCCGCCGGGAGCCAGAATGCGAGTTGCGCTTTCGGGACTTACCATGGCGGAATACTTCCGTGACAGAGAGGGACAGGACGTTCTCCTGTTCATAGACAATATATTCAGATTTACTCAGGCAGGCTCTGAGGTATCGGCTTTGCTTGGGCGTATGCCCTCGGCGGTGGGCTATCAGCCTACTCTTGCCACCGAAATGGGCGCGCTGCAGGAGAGGATAACCTCTACGGGAAAAGGCTCTATCACGTCGGTGCAGGCGGTTTATGTTCCTGCCGACGACCTTACCGACCCCGCCCCTGCTACTACGTTTGCGCACCTTGACGCAACGACAGTTCTTTCACGTTCAATTGCGTCAATGGGCATTTACCCCGCCGTTGACCCTCTGGAAAGCACTTCGAGGATACTCACGCCCGAGATCGTGGGGCAGGAGCATTATCAGGTAGCAAGAGCAGTTCAGGGCATTTTGCAGAGATATAATGAGCTTCAGGATATTATAGCGATCCTGGGTATGGACGAGCTGGACGACGAGGATAAGCTCACTGTCGCCAGAGCAAGAAAGATACAGCGTTTCCTGTCACAGCCCTTCTCCGTGGCGGAGCAGTTCACGGGTATGCAGGGCAAGTATGTGCCGCTAAAGGAAACTATCCGCGGGTTCAAAGAGATAATCGAGGGCAAGCACGACGACCTGCCTGAGTCTGCGTTCCTGTTTGTGGGGACGATAGAAGAGGCAGTGGAGAAGGCGAAAACGGTGGAGAAGGGTTGACAGTGCATAACTGAATTATAAGGTTTATTGTTGTGCTTTCACTATCTCGGCTTGAAGGCAGCAGGATTGGAGCAGTTGCGGCACCTTTTCTCACTTTTGTGTGCTGCACACCAGTTTCACGCCAGCGCCCCACCCTCCCACCCCCCGACCTCTTCTTCTCAATACATTTCCAACCTTTATTCTTAAGCCTTAACTTTTCTGACTCCCCGCTGTTGCCCTGCGGGCAAGGCGCTGTATCCTCTGAAAGGAAAATTTTTGGAAAAAATTTTCCTCTCAGACTCTCTTTCAAAAACTTTAATGTCCAATATTGCGGTTTTGCGCAGCAAAATGAATTGCCTTAAGGGCAATTCAAGCAATATTGGATCGTGTTTGCGCAAGCAAACACTGCTCGCATTCGCTCGCTTTTTATTTTTATTATAAAGGATTTGCTATGACAACTTTCCACCTCCAAATCTATACCCCCGACCGTCTATTCTTCGACGGCGAAACCGAAAACCTCATAGTCCGCACCACCGTCGGCGATAAAGGTATCCTCGCCCGCCATGAACCCTACGTTGCCGCCCTGCCTATCGGTAAGCTGAAGATCAAGCTTAACGGCGAGTTCCGTACCGCCGCCGTCTCCGAGGGCGTGGTCAAGGTGAGCAAGGACAAGACTGTTATCCTTGTCCAAAGCTGCGAATGGGCGGACGAGATCGACGTAGAGCGCGCCAACGCCGCCAGAACCGAGGCTGAGCAGCGTATGCAGTCCCTGCAAAAGGAAGATAAGGATTACCTTGTTGCGGAATACAAGCTGAAACGCGCTATAAACCGCATTGAAGCGAGCAAACTTGAATAAAAGACCCCGCCTGCCCCACGGCAGGCAAATTTTTTTGAAATTTTTTCCCAAAACCCCTTGACAAATCCTGAAAATGTGGTATACTACAAAACATACTAATCAGATAGGTAATATAGAAATTTAGGAGGGATCCTATGAAAATCAACAGCTTACTGCTGCGCAAGCAGCTTAACGACCGAATGTGACCTTGATTTTCCGCCATATTTTCAACAAAAAATCAAAAAACAAAAGAAATCGAGGTAAACTAAAATGTCAAATAAAGAATGGAAATTTGAGACCAAACAGCTTCATATAGGGCAGGAGCAGGCGGACGCCGTTACCGACGCCCGTGCGGTGCCTATTTACGCCACAACATCATATGTGTTCCACAACTCACAGCACGCCGCAGACCGTTTCGGACTGCGTGACGCAGGCAACATCTACGGCAGGCTCACAAATCCCACTCAGGATATTTTCGAGCAGAGGATAGCGGCGCTGGAGGGCGGCGTTGCGGCGCTGGCGACAGCATCGGGCGCGGCGGCGATAACCTACACGGTTCAGGCGCTTGCCAAGGCGGGGGAACACATAGTCGCCTCCAAGACCATTTACGGCGGGACCTACAACCTGTTCGCACACACTCTCCCCGCTTACGGTATAACCACGACCTTCGTGGACCCTTACGAGGAGGGAGCTTTTGAAAAGGCGATACAGCCCAATACAAAGGCAATTTTTATTGAAACTCTGGGAAATCCCAACTCCAACATAATCGACATTGAAGAAATTGCAAAGCTCGCTCACGCTCACAAGATACCGCTGGTGGTTGACTCCACCTTCGCAACTCCTTATCTTGTAAGACCTATTGAGTACGGGGCGGACATCGTGGTACACAGCGCCACCAAGTTCATCGGCGGCCACGGCACGGCGATAGGCGGCGTTATCGTAGACAGCGGTAAATTCAACTGGGAGGAAAGCGGAAAATTCCCTCAGTTCACCGAGCCAAACCCCTCCTACCACGGCGTAAGCTTCACAAAGGCGGTGGGCGCGGCGGCGCTCGTCACCTACATAAGGGCGATACTGCTCCGCGATACGGGAGCGACCCTGTCCCCGTTCCACGCGTTCCTGTTCCTGCAGGGACTTGAGACCCTTTCCCTCCGTGTGGAACGCCACGTTCAGAACGCTTTGAAGATAGTGGAGTATCTGAACAACCACCCGAAAGTAGAGGCGGTACATCACCCCTCTCTCCCCACCGAACCCAGCAACGCATTGTACAAGAAATATTTCCCCAACGGCGGCGGCTCTATCTTTACCTTTGAGATAAAGGGCGGAGTTCAGGAAGCGCATAAATTTATAGATAATCTGGAGATATTCTCCCTGCTTGCCAACGTTGCCGACGCAAAATCGCTTGTGATACACCCTGCCACTACCACCCACTCCCAGTGCAATGAACAGGAGCTTGAGGAGCAGGGCATAAAGCCCAACACTATCCGCCTGTCCATAGGCATTGAGAATATCGACGACCTTATAGCGGCGCTGGACGAGGCGTTTAAGGTCATCTGACGATATTTTTTCAAGTGCGGTATCCTGCCGCGACCGACGCTCCGATTTTACACAAATCACTTCCATAGAAAAAGCCCTTTACGGCAGTTTTCCCGCCGAAAGGGCTTTTTGCTTTTTGCTTACAGACAGAAATAATGGTCTCCTATCACCTTTACCACTTCACGACTTGTCATATAGCTGTCATTGGTTTTCTGCGGGTTGTAGTAGTAAATGCAGCCGCCTGTGGGGTCCCAGCCCGCAAGGGCGTCCCGCGCGGCGTAGTACGCCGACTCCGCAACAGGCTCGTTGAACTGCCCGTCGGTCACGGCGGTGAAGGCGCCGTTCTGGTAGATAACGCCCTGAAGCGTATCGGGGAAGGATGGGTGTTCTATCCTGTTGCAGATCACCGCGCCTATGGCGACCTGTCCCACATAGCTCTCACCTCTGCCCTCGGCGGAGATTATTCTCGCAAGCAGGTTGATGTTCGCCTGCGTAGCGTCGGGGGCGGAACCTATGGTTATACCCATTTTCTTCAGCGTCGCCTCGTCCGCTATGCCTGTCTGGGGAAGTCCGTTGGCTTTCTGATACTGTTTAAGGGCTGATTCGGTGGCAGTGCCGAAATATCCCGTTATCTCCCCTTTGAACAGTCCCCATTCCTGAAGAACACGCTGTATCTCCTCCACCTCTGTCCCCTGAGAACCCTGCTGCGAATAGACGGGAAGCGACGCTTCCCTTGAAATTCCCGCAAGCACAACGCTGATTATAAGCGCCGCTGCCGTTATTTTAAAAAATGTATTCATTTTAATTATCCTTTCCTGCGGCGGATCGACGTCTTTGCCGCTTCTTGGGATAATTATTTGTAATTTGCTGAAAAATATGCAGAAAAAAGAAACAGAACGGTAAAAGCCGCGCCGATGACGGTCTCATTCTTCCGTCATGCGGCACGGCTTTGCGTTCTGCTTTTTATTTTCAGTTCATCTTCTGTCTTACTTTGATATGCACTTCTCTGAGCTGCTGCTCCGTCACCTCGGTGGGCGCACCCAGCAGCAGGTCCTGCGCATTGGAGTTCAGCGGGAACGCGATAACTTCCCTTATGCTCTCCTCCTCCAACAGCATCATAATAAGCCTGTCTATTCCCAGCGCCATTCCCGCATGAGGGGGAGCGCCGTACTTGAAAGCGGTGTAAAGCGCGCCGAACTTGGTCTTTACGTCCTCCTCGGTGTAGCCCGCTATCTCAAACGCCCTTACCATAACGTCGATGTCGTGGTTTCTCACTGCGCCTGACACAAGCTCTATCCCGTCGCACACAAGGTCGTACTGATACGCCAGGATCTCCTCGGGAGCCTTGGTGTTCAGCGCCTCAAGCTCGCCTTGGGGCATTGAGAAAGGATTGTGTGTGAACGCAGGCAGACCCGTGTCCTCGTCCTCCTCGTACATGGGGAAATCCACTATCCAGCAGGGCTTATAACTGCTCTTGTCGATAATATCAAGCCGCTGTCCCAGCTCTGCGCGTATCTGCCCTGCAAACTTTGCGGCATTTTTCTTGTTGTCGGCGATGAAGTAAAGCACGTCGCCCACGTTCAGCCCTGCGCGCTCTTTAAGCTCTTTCCTGTCGCTGTCCTTGAGGAATTTGTCGATAGGTCCCAGATAGTTGAAGTTTTCGTCTACCTTGATATATCCCAGCCCTTTCATTCCGATAGAAAGGGCGTATTCCTCCATTTTCGCAAAGAAGGTCTTACTGCGGGAGCCCATCCCGGGAACGTTTATCGCTCTCACCGTCTTGCCCCTGAAGGGCTTGAAATCAGTCTCCTCAAAAAGATCTGAAATGTCGATTATCTCCAGAGGATTGCGCAGGTCGGGCTTATCCGTGCCGTATTTCAGCATAGCCTCCTCATAGCTTATGCGTGGGAACGGAGCTTTGGTGAATTCCTTGCTTCCGAACCTTTCCAGTATTGCGGGGAAAACTCTTTCCGCCACCTCAAACACGTCCTCCTGCGTTGCAAACGCCATTTCAAGGTCAAGCTGATAGAACTCGCCCGCCGTTCTATCCGCCCTTGCATCCTCGTCGCGGAAGCAGGGCGCAAGCTGAAAGTACCTGTCAAATCCGCTCGCCATATACAGCTGCTTGAATATCTGCGGCGCTTGGGGCAGAGCGTAGAACTTCCCGTGATGACGGCGGCTTGGGATAAGGAAATCCCTTGCTCCCTCGGGAGATGAGGTGGAAAGTATGGGGGTCTGCAATTCCAGAAATCCCTCTTCCATCATCTTTTCCCGCATAAACTGCATTATTTCACTGCGCTTTACGATATTGTCGTGCATTTTTTTGCTGCGCAGGTCAAGGAAACGGTAGCGCAGGCGCACGTCCTCGCCGCTGTCCTTTGAAGTTGACACCTCGAAGGGAAGCTGTTCCGTCACTTTTCCCAGAACATTCAGCTTTTCCGCCACTATCTCCACTTTGCCTGTGGAGATTTTGTCGTTGTAGGTGGAGGGGTCGCGGTTGATGACCTTTCCCTCAAGGGAAATGACGAACTCGCGGTGAATACCCTCCAGCAAAGCCTCGTTCTGCTGGAAAGTCACCTGCACTACGCCGTAATGGTCCCGCAGGTCGATGAACTTTATCCCGCCGTGGTCGCGGATATTTTCCACCCAGCCCGCCACACGGACGGTGGAATCAAGCGTATCCTCGCTTATCATAGCGGTGGTATGTGTGCGGTATTGGTTTGGTTTAAGCATTGGGTCTGCTCCTTTTTCTTTTGTTTAAATGAAAAATACGTCAGTATTTATGATCTTGTTATATTCGTTATCCTTTCAGCTTCTTTTCCAGCAGTTCCTTGACCGCCTTCGGCGTCGCCGCCCCTTTGAGCTGTTTGTTCGCCTGCCCCATAAGGAACCCGAACACCTTCTGCTCGCCGTTTCGGTACTGCTCCACCACCTTGGGATTGTCGGCAAGTATCTTGTCGATAACAGCCTCCGCCGCGCCAAGGTCCTCCTTTATCCAAAGGTTTTCCTCCTCGCAGATAACGTCGGGCTTTTTCCCCGTTTCAAGCATAGTGCGCAGAACGTCCTTGCAGCAGCTTTTGTTTATCTTGTCAGTGTCGCCAAGCTCCACCAGCCTTGCCAGATCCGCCGCAGTAAAGGGAAGATTTTCCATATCCGCCTCCCCTGTGTTTATGCGGCGCATAAGCTCAACTAAAATGAAGTTTGCCACGTTTCTGGGATTATCATACGCCTTTGCCGCCTCCTCAAAGAAAAGGCAGACAGGTCGGTTGTTTATAAGCGTGTCGGCGTCGGCGGGGGAAATGCCGTATTCATTTACATAGCGCTCCTTGCGCTTTTCAGGCATTTCGGGAATGGAGAGTCTTATCTCCTCCAGCTCCTCCTCCGTGAATATAACGGGGGGAATGTCAGGGTCGGGGAAATAGCGGTAGTCCTGAGCGTCCTCCTTGGAGCGCATAGCGGAAGTTTCCCCTGTGCTGTCGGAAAAACGCCTTGTTTCCTGTATCACCCTTTCGCCGTTCTCAATAAGCTCGGTCTGGCGGTAAATTTCGTATTCGATAGCCCTGCCGATTGCACGAACGGAGTTGATGTTCTTTATCTCCGCCCTTGTGCCAAGCTCCTTTGCGCCTTTTTCCGCAAGGGAGATGTTCACGTCGCAGCGCAGGCTGCCCTGTTCCATTCTGCCGTCGCAAATCCCCGCATACTGGAGCAATAACCTCATCTTCTCCACAAAGGCTGTAACGTCAGCGGCGGAGTGAAAATCAGGCTCGGTCACTATCTCTATAAGGGGAATACCGCAGCGGTTGTAGTCCGCCAATGTCTCCCCGCTTGCGTCGTCGTGTATCAGCTTTCCCGCGTCCTCTTCAAGGTGGATTCGGTTTATCCTTATCCGTTTTTCCTCCCCCTCGGAAACGATGTCCACATATCCGCCCAGGCAGACAGGGCGGGGCATCTGGCTTATCTGATAGGCTTTGGGAAGGTCGGGGTAGAAATAGTTCTTTCTGTCCCATTTTGTAAAGCGGCTGATGTCGCAGTTGAGAACATACCCCGCCTTTACAATGTATTCCACCGCGCGGCGGTTCAGCACAGGGAGCGTCCCCGGCATACCGCTGCACACGGGGCAGCAGCGGGTGTTGGGCTCTCCGCCGAAAGCGGCGGAGCAGGTGCAAAATACCTTTGACTGCGTAAGCAGCTCAGCGTGCATTTCAAGTCCGATAGTAGGATAAAGCATTTTACAGACCCTCCTTACACGTTCTCTGATAAGCGTCCGCTATCTGTATTATTGTATATTCGTCAAATTTCCTGCCCACAATGCTCATTCCTATGGGAAGTCCCTCGGCGGTCCTTCCGCAGGGAACGGAAACGGCAGGCAGTCCCGCAATATTTACAGGGACGGTCATAATGTCCGCCGTGTACATTTTTACAGGGTCGGTTTCAGTGGAGCCCAGCTTGAATGCGGCGGTGGGAGTTGTGGGAGTTAAAACCACGTCCGCAGAACCGAACATATCCTCATATTCCCCGATTATCCTCTGCCGCAAGGCGCAGGCTTTTCTGTAATAAGCGTCGAAATATCCGCTGGACAGGGCGTAGTTCCCAAGGAGAATACGCCGCTTAACTTCGTTTCCAAAGCCCTTGTTGCGGCTGTCAAGTATCATTTCCTTGTAATTTTTGCCCTCGCCTCTCAGTCCGTACTTTATGCCGTCGTAGCGGGACAGGTTTGATGCGGCCTCGGCGCAGGCTATCAGATAATATGCGGGGATACCGTATTTCAAGGACGGCATTTTGCAGTTTACCAGTACCGCGCCCTGACTTTCAAGCTCCTTGGCGGCGTTCATAACGGCGGTCTTCACTTCGCCGTCCACCGCCTCCCCGTAATATTCTTCGGGAATGGCTATCCTTATCCCCTGAACGGATCTTCCCGCCAGACGGTTGAAGTTCGCCTCGGTCTTATTGGCGCAGGTTGCGTCCCGTGGGTCTGCCCCTGCGATGACGTTCAAAATCTCACCGCAGTCAAGGGCGGAATTTGCGATAGGTCCTATCTGATCCAGCGAGCTGCCGAAAGCCACCAGACCGTAACGGCTCACTCTGCCGTAGGTGGGCTTCAGCCCCGTAACGCCGCAGAAAGCGGCAGGCTGACGGATAGAGCCGCCTGTGTCCGACCCAAGCGCAGCGGGCGCAAAGCCTGCCGCCACCGCCGCCGCAGAGCCGCCTGACGACCCGCCCGGAACACGGCTTGTATCAACAGGATTTTTGGTCACCTTAAAGGCGGAGGTCTGTGTTGAGCCGCCCATGGCAAATTCGTCCATATTGGCTTTTCCCAGCAGAACGTAGTCCTGCCCTTTCAGCTTTTCAACGACGGTCGCGTCGTAGGGTGGAACGAAATCCGCCAGCATTTTTGATGCACAGGTGGTCTTTATCCCGTCGGTGCAGATATTGTCCTTGACCGCCAAGGGGATACCTGTGAGGAACGCCGCTTTTCCCTCGTCTATGCGCTTTTGCGCCGAGGCGGCATTTTCCTCCGCAATATCCTTTGTCAGCGTGATGAACGCCCCTATCTCATTTTCGGCGGCGCCGATATTTTTGTAACATTCCCCGCAAAGCTCCGAAACGCTTATCTCTTTGCTGTCCAGCATTTCACGGAGGGTGCGCAGAGAGGTGCTTTTTATATCCATAAGTTATCTCCTGAGTGCTTTATTCCATCATTTTGGGAATGGTGTAGCAATTTCCCGTGCTGTCGGTGACAGCGTTTTGAAGCAGCTTTTCTGTGTCGGCAGAGGGCATAGCTTCGTCTTCACGCAATGAATTGTACGGGACTTCGTTTTTGTCCGCCGTGTCGTCGTACTCCAGCTCTACGTCCCTTATGGTGTCCATAAGGTCGATTATGTCGCCCATCTGCTCCATCATTTTTTCTGCCTCTTCGTCGGTAAAGGACAGTTTTGACAGCTCAGCTATGTGGAGAAGTGCGGCTTTTTCCATTTTTGCCAAGGGGGTCACCTCGCTTTTGTTCGTTTCTCTTTTGTATACTAAAGCATATTTATAGTTTATTGTAACACAAAATAAAGAGTTTTGCAAGTGGTATATTCATATTCCTGCAAATCAACAAAAATTTAAATATATGTTGTTTACTTTTGTGCAGAAAGCGGGTATTATCAAAGTATCAAAACGAAAAGGAGAAAAAAATATGAATACTGACAAAATTTACGCCCAGTCGATAGCTGAGGAATATGCCCCAAAGCGCAGCTCAAAGGTGGTCGCACTGAGAAAGCTGGACAGGAAAGCGAAAAGCACGGCGAACATCTTCGCCTACACCTTCGGCATAATAATGGCTTTGGTGTTCGGCGCGGGAATGTGCCTTGCCATGGGAGTTATCGGCAGCTCGGTGCCTGCGGGGATAGTTATAGGCATAGTTGGAATCGCGGGGATATGCGTGAATTATCCCATTTACAAAAAGCTGCTGGAAAAGGGGAAGAGCAAATACGCCTTTGAAATCATGCAGCTTGCGGGAGAAATAAGCGAGGAAGCGGAATAAAAAGGAGAGCGGTAATGAACCGAGCCGAAAGTAAGTATTTCAACACCGCCCTTTGTATGGACGAGGCGCTGATAACACTGCTGGAGAAAAAGGACATTGAATACATCACCGTCAAGGAGATATGCGAAAAGGCGGGAGTTAATCGCTCCACCTTTTACCTCCACTATGAGACGATAGCGGACCTGGTGAACGAAACGGCGGAGATGGTGAACAAGCGGTTTTTGTCCTATTTCTCCGCAGATAAGGCGGGCTTTGCGGAAAAAATAAACAGCAAAAGCGCGGAGGAGCTTATTTTTATCAAAAAGGATTATCTCTGCCCGTATCTTAATTTCATCAGGGAAAACAAAAGCATTTACCGCGCCACCTTCAGAAATCCCGAAAGTATGCAGGCGAGGGTGAAGTACGGCTATCTTAAGCAGTATGTTATCCGTCCTGTTTTTGAAAAATTCCGCATACCCGAAGAAGTCGGTAAATATTACACCGCCTACTACATAGAAGGCACCGTTGCAGTGATAAAGGAATGGCTGAATGGCGGCTGTAAAGAGCCTGTGGAAACGATAGCCGACGTGATAGAGGCGTGCGTGCGACCATTTGACAGGAGAAACGGGAAGCCTGATGAAAAATGAGATAAAGAATTTTTTAAAGCATAAGGCTGTCTTTTCTTTGGGGATTACCGTGGTTTTTGCTTTGTATAACGGATTTCTGGGGATAAGCCGTCTATCCGTGTGGTACGGGAGCTTTTGCGTGTTTTATCTTCTTCTTGCCGCAGTAAGGGGGACAGTCCTGCTGACGGAGCATAAGCTCCAAACAAAAGCCGAAAAGGAAAAAATCAGGCGGAAAGCCTTTGTTGCAGGCTCGGTGATAATGGTGATACTGAGCCTGTCGTTAGCATTGCCTGTTTCGCTTGCGGTGATAATGAAAAGACCTGTTGATATAGGCCTTACCCCCGCTATCGCCATGGCGGCGTATACAACTTACAAGGTCACGTCTGTATGCGTAAGGCTGAAAAAGCAGAAGCGGGCGGAGAAAGAACCGCTTTCCCTGCTGCTCGGCGGGATAAATCTCACCGACGCGCTGGTGTCGGTGCTTATGCTCCAGAACACGCTGATAACGGCGATGGGCGAAAATGAAAAAATGCTGACCCTTTCCTCAGTTACAAGCGGAGGGATATACGGGCTGATACTGATAATAAGTATCGGAACCGCGGTCAGGGGGACAAAAAGCCTGTCTGAAAAAATTTCCCCGTGATCAGCCGCGCGCTCTGTTCTTTCTTATAAGATTGACCTTATCGACAAAATATGATATAATATACCATATACAACAAAATCACTGAATTTTGGAGAAAGAAATGAGAAGCTGCGGAATTTTAATGCACATAACCTCCCTCCCGTCCCCCTACGGGATAGGGACCTTCGGAGCTGCCGCCGAAAACTTTGTGGACTGGCTGAAAAGCGCGGGTCAAAGTTTCTGGCAGGTCCTGCCGCTGGGTCCCACAGGCTACGGGGACAGCCCGTATCAGTCGTTTTCCGCCTTTGCGGGAAATCCTCTGCTTATCGACCTTGACGATCTTGTGCAGCAGGGGCTCATCACGAAGGAAAGCTGCGCCGAAGCGGACTACGGCGCCGACCCCACCTTTGTGGACTACGAAAAGGTCACAAGGACGAAAATGGTCCTGCTGGAGGAGGCACACAGACATTTCAGCGAGGACGTGGGCTATCTCGCCTTTTTGCAGGAGGAAAGCCGGTGGCTTGAGGACTACGCCCTGTTCATGGCGATAAAGGAAGCGGCGGGCATGGAGCCTCTCCGCACTTGGGAGCGCGATCTGCGGTACCGTAATGCCGAGGCGCTGAAAAAAGCCGCCGAGGAGCACGCCGACCGTATTTCCTTTTATAAATTCGTGCAGTATCAGTTTTATAAGCAGTGGTCGCAGCTTCGCCGCTATGCCAACCGAAACGGCATACGGATAATAGGGGATATGCCTTTTTATGTGGCGCCCGACAGCGCCGACGTCTGGGCGCACCCCGACCTGTTTCAGCTTGACAGCGCGGGAAATCCCACCGCCGTTGCGGGAGTTCCCCCCGATTATTTCTCCGCCACGGGTCAGCTTTGGGGAAATCCGCTGTACGACTGGCAGAGAATGAAAAAAGAGGATTACAGCTGGTGGATACTGCGGCTTAAAAAAGCCCTCACAATGTACGATTACCTTAGAATAGACCACTTCCGTGCCTTCGATACCTACTGCTCGATCCCCGCAGGAGATAAGACCGCCGTAAACGGACAGTGGATGCAGGGTCCCGGCTACGACTTCTTTAAGGAAGTGAAAAAACAGCTTGGCGAAGCCAACATAATCGCCGAGGATCTGGGCGAGGTCTTTGACAGCGTAAAAACGCTTCTGGCTCAGACTGGCTTCCCCGGCATGAAGGTGCTTCAGTTCGGCTTCAGCAGTAAATATGAGGATAACGAACACCTGCCTCATCACTATCCTGTAAATTCCGTCGCATACACGGGAACTCACGACAACGACACGGTGATGGGCTGGAGCCGCTCCGACCGCGCCGCAGGCGCCAACGCAAGGCGTTATTGCAGGGCGGGACTTTTTCAGCCGCTTTATAAAGCTATGATAAAGACGGTCTATTCCTCCCCCTCGGCGCTGGTCATCGTCCCTATGCAGGACGTGCTGGGGCTCGGCTCCGAAGCCAGAATGAACACTCCCTCCACTCTCGGCGGGAACTGGATGTGGCGCATGAAAGAAAAATCGCTCACGCCAAAGCTTTCGGGAAAGCTCAGCGTCCTCAGCAAAACTTATTTCAGGGATAAAGCTTAACCTTTGCTGAAATATAAAAATACCGCTTGGAACAAAACAAGCGGTATTTTTTTGTCATTGACTGCGGAAAAACATTCCCGCCGCAAGCTTCTGCGGCGCTTTCTACTTTTTGCCGCCGCTTATATCCTCAGCGTGACTGCACCCGTGACAATGGGCGCAATCGCCGCCGCAAATGGTTTTTCCCTGTTTTTTGCCTTTTACCATTGATACGATTATCAGACCGATTATCACCGCTAAGATAAGCAGGACAACGGCGGTAGAGATGTACTGTTCCATAATTATTCTCCCGAAGTTATTTTACCGTCAGCTTGTTGGACTCCTTATAGGGTCTGAACAGCAGGAACAATATTCCCGCCGCAAGGAGGAATGCGGCTATTGAGCCGATAACGTTCCCGTTTCCCGTGAACAAACTGCCAAGCTGGTAAACGATAAGCGCGATTATGTAGGCGAAAACCGTCTGGTAGCCGATTGCGAACCAGGTCCACTTTGCACTGTTCATCTCACGCCTTATTGCGCCTATCGCCGCAAAGCAGGGAGCGCACAGCAGGTTGAAGATGAGGAACGCATAACCCGCAAGGGGTGTAAGTCCCGCAAAGTCCAGAACGCCGAACACGCCCACTACCTCTTCCTTTGCCACAAGTCCCATAATGGTTGCGACTGCGGCGGTAGCCTCGCCAAATCCCAGCGGAGCAAATATCGGGCAGATAGCGCCGCCGATGTAATCAAGCACGCTGACAGCTTCTTCCGCTTCTTCGGTGAGGAAACCGAAAACTGTTGAGCCGTTTTCAGCAAGATAAGTGCCGAAGCTGGAGCCGAGCCAGATCACTACTGAAGAAAGGAGGATTATCGTTCCCGCTTTCTTGATAAAGCTCCACGCTCTCTCCCACATTGAGCGCAGTACGTTGCTTACGGTGGGAAGGTGGTAGGCGGGAAGCTCCATTACAAAAGGAGCGGGGTCGCCTGCGAACATTTTCGTCTTTTTCAGGATTATTCCCGAAACAACAATTGCCGCTACGCCAAGGAAGTATGCGCTGGGAGCTACCCACCACGCTCCTCCGAACAAAGCCGAAGCTATAAGCGCGATTATAGGCAGCTTTGCGCCGCAGGGAATGAAAGTTGTGGTCATTATGGTCATTTTGCGGTCGCGGTCGTTTTCAATGGTCCTTGACGCCATAATTCCGGGAACGCCGCAGCCTGAACCTATAAGCATTGGTATGAAGGACTTGCCCGACAGACCGAACTTTCTGAATATCCTGTCCATAACGAATGCTATTCTCGCCATATAGCCGCAGGATTCCAGAATTGCAAGCAAAATGAACAGCACTATCATCTGAGGAACGAAGCCCAGAACGGCGCCCACGCCGCCCACGATACCGTCGATTATAAGGCTTTTCAGCCAATCCGCGCAGTTTATGCTGTCAAGTCCGCTTTCTAAAAGCACTGGTATTCCCGGCACCCACACGCCGTATTCCGACGGGTCAGGAGCGTCCTCGCCAAGCTCGGTCATCTCGGAAATGTCAAAGCCCTCTGCCGCTAAAGCGTCGCCGTAGCTGCCCACTGCCTCGTCAAATCCGCCGAAATCCTCGTCCTCTATTGCGCCCATAATCTCGTCAGCGCCTACAACGCCCGCATTTACAGCGTTCTGAACTGTTGCTTTCAGCTCGTCTGTCCAGATGTTTTCTGCGGCGTATTGGTTCATTGCGTCGTCGTAGTCGGAAGTCCCTATACCGAACAAATGCCAGCCGTCACCGAAAACTCCGTCGTTCGCCCAGTCGGTGACTATCGTTCCCACCGTGGTAACTGATATGTAGTAAACAAGAAACATTATCACCGCAAAAATTGGGAGGGCGGCGAAACGGTTGGTAACTACCCTGTCTATTTTGTCGGAAAGGGTGAGCTGTCCTGCCGTCCTTTTCTTGTAACAGCCCTTCATTATCGATGCTATGTATATGTAACGCTCGTTGGTGATTATGCTTTCCGCGTCGTCGTCCAGCTCTTCCTCGGCTGCAGCTATGTCCTGCTCGATATGGTCAAGGGTCTCCTTGGGAATGTTCAGCTTTTCCAGAACCTTTTCGTCCCGCTCGAATATTTTTATCGCATACCAGCGCTGCTGCTCGGCGGGCATATCGTGAACGGCCGCCTCCTCGATATGAGCGATGGCGTGTTCCACCGCTCCCGAAAAGTTGTGCATAGGAACGGTCTTTGTTCCCTTTGCCGCCTCTATCGCCGCCTCCGCCGCGTCAAAGATACCGTTTCCTTTCAGGGCGGAAATGTTTATCACCTTGCAGCCAAGCTCTCGGGAAAGCTCCTCTATATTTATCTTGTCCCCGTTCTTTTCCACCACGTCCGTCATATTTATTGCGATGACAACGGGAATACCAAGCTCGGTGAGCTGCGTGGTGAGGTACAGATTTCTTTCAAGGTTGGTGCCGTCAACTATATTCAATATAGCGTCAGGGCGTTCGCCTATCAGGTAATTTCTCGCAACTACCTCTTCAAGTGTGTAGGGGGAAAGGGAATAGATACCCGGCAGGTCGGTGATTATCACATCGTCGTGCTTTTTCAGCTTTCCCTCTTTTTTCTCAACGGTGACGCCCGGCCAGTTGCCCACGAACTGGTTGGAGCCTGTCAGAGCGTTGAACAGCGTGGTCTTGCCGCAGTTGGGGTTCCCGGCAAGAGCAACACGAATAGACATATTGTTGTCCTCTCTTTCTTTTAATTAGCCATAACTAACCGCAGGGCAGTCTTTACGGCAAAAAATGGTGACCGACAGAGAGCGGTCAAATTTTCGGCTGAAGCTGTGACCTGTCTTTCAAAGTCAGATATCGGCAGTTTCTATCATTTCCGCGTCCGCTTTTCTGATACTCAGCTCGTACCCTCTCACGGTCACTTCAATGGGATCGCCTAAAGGCGCGACCTTGCGGACGTGTATCTCAACGCCCTTGGTTATGCCCATATCCATAATGCGGCGCTTTACCGCTCCCTCGCCGTGGAGCTTCACCACCCTGACGGTGGAGCCGATCTTCGCTTCCTTCAGTGTACTCATGTTTTTTCCTCTTTTCTATGTAATGTATGAACATTTTCAGATCATTATTTTCTGCGCCATTTCCTTGCTTATGGCTATCCTTGCTTCCTTGACGTTTACTATAACGTTCCCGCCGAGGGTATTGACTATCTTTACGGTCCCGCCCACAACAAAGCCTAAATTCTCAAGGTGCTGTTTTACCTCGGGCTTACCGCCTATTTTCTTTATGATGTTTTCTTCTCCGATGTTTGCAAGCGCTAACGGCATCATTTTTCTTCCTTTCCTGTCTGCGGGTCAATAAACCTTTACTGCAGTAATATTTACTTAAATTAGTTCATACTAACTACACCCGCAAATAAAAGTTAGCTTTTGCTAACTGATATACATTATACCCGTTCTTTTTAAGTTTGTCAACGGATTTTTTAAAATTTATACCTTTTTTGTCAGTTTTCACGAGTCAGCCTTAACTAACTCTGCTGTCATTGTGCAGTTTTTACAATTTCTTATTTTCCTTTCGTCAATGCAAATTTCCGTAAAAATCGGTTTTTTCACGCCTTTATATGTATAATTTACCTATTTTAATTAAGAATGATAAAAAAATTTTTCTGTTTTATACAAAAAATTAACACGAAAAACGGCGAATTTTTATTGTACAGTCCTTGAAAAAAAACTCCCGATATGATAAAATTAAAAGTGATTTCTACACTGTTATACTAAAGAGCAGTATTTTAAAAAAGGAAATGGTTCTATGAATTCTTTCGCGGAAATATTTGATGTGGTGAAAAAAAATCTGCCTGTAACGGATACGTCCAGGCGCCTTTTTATCGACCCCATAAAACCGATAAAACTCAGCGGGAACCGCGTGGTGCTTTATGTCAACGACCCGTATGAAAAAGAAATAATAAATTCTCAGTTCTCGATCATGATAGTCAATACCTTCAAGGAAGTTCTCGGCTTTGACGTGGAGCTGGAGATACTTACGAGCCGCGACGTCACCGCCGAGCAGCGCGTGCGCCTGAGCGATCCTATACCTGAGCTTGCCGACGATATAGACATGACCTCAAAGATCGAGACCTCCCTTGCCAACAGCAACTATAACCATACCTTTGATACTTTTATAGTCGGAGACAGCAACCGCCTTGCTTATTCCGCCTGCAAAGCGATAGCGCAGGGACAAACGGGTCAGTATAATCCACTTTTCATATACAGCGACCCGGGGCTTGGAAAAACGCACCTTCTCTGCGCCGTAAAAAATCAGGTGGAGCAGCAGTATCCTTCTTATAAGGTGCTTTACGTCTCTGCTGAAAATTTCGTAACTGAATTTGTAAATTCGCTTAAATACAACACTAACGACGAATTTAAAAATAAATACAGAAACTGCGATATGCTCCTTGTGGATGACGTTCAGTTCTTCAGCGGCAAAAAAGAGAGCCAGACCGAGCTTTTCCATACCTTTAACGAGCTTCATCAGAAAAATAAACAGATAATCCTTACCTCCGACCGCCCTCCAAAGGAGATAAACGATATCGAGCAAAGACTTCTCAGCCGCTTTGAATGGGGACTTATCACGGATATAGACATTCCCGAATTTGAAACGAGGCTTGCTATAATAAAGAGAAAAGCCGAGCTTTTAAATATGCATATCCCTCAGAACGTCACCGAATACATGGCGGATAAGCTGAAGCGCAACATTCGTCAGATCGAAGGCGCTATAATAAAAATGAGCGCGTTAAGTCTTGTTACAGACGGACCTCCCACTATATCAATGGCGCAGAACGTTATAAAAGACGTGCTCACCGAGCAGCAGCCGATCCCCATAACCGTAGAGAAAATAATCAGCGAAGTGGGACATATATATAATGTAACTCCCGCCGAAATGATAGGTCCGAGGAGGAGCAACCAGATATCCTCCGCCCGTCAGGTCGCGATGTACATGATAAATCAGATAACAGGTCTTTCCTATACCGCCATCGGCAGGGAATTCAGCGGAAGAGATCACGCAACTGTGGCTTACGCAATAAATAAGGTAAAAGCTATCCTTAAAAAGGATCCCAGTTACAGAGCCACTATCGACGATCTTGTAAAAAACATATCAAACATAGTCTGAATTTTTCCCGATGTTTTTCACTTTCATTTCAACAACGGCTGTTGAAAAGTTGAAAACCTGAAACTTTCAACTTTTTAACTTTTATTCAACAATTTTTCAACAGCGGACAAAGTCTTTACCTAAAAACATCTTGTCCTTCTTTTAACACTTTCCGCGTTTCTATAATAAAAAAAGAAAATATATTTATTGTTTTGTTTATTTGAAAAAATTTTTTGTTTGTGACAAAAATAAAAGCTGAAAACTTTATGAAAGGAAATCTGCCTTTATGAAATTTACCGCCGACAGAAACCGTCTGACCGAAGCCATTATAAACGCTTCCAAAGTAACGGCGTATCATTCGTCGATCCCTGCCCTTGAAGGAATACTTGTGAATCTTAAAGGAGAGACCATAACCGTGACGGGTTATGACCTTGACAGCGGAATAAAAAACATGATCCCCGTCATCTCCGCCGAGGAGGACGGCGAGGTCGTCCTTAATGCAAAGCTTATATCCGAAATGCTGAAAAGGATGCCTGCGGGCTGTCCTGTTGAATTTACCTGCGAAAATGAGAAATATGTCACGATAAAGTGCGGTCCCGTAGAATTCAAGCTTGTGGGCGTTTCGGGTCAGAATTATCCGAATATTCCCGAAATGAGCCTTGAAACGAGCTTCACGGTTAAGGAAAACGTCCTTAAAAGCATGATAAGGCAATCTATTTTTGCCGTTGCGACGAATGATCTTAAACCTGTTCTTACAGGCGTTTATTTTGAAGTAAAAGACGGTATCTTCAGCATGGTGTGCGTTGACGGCGTAAGGATAGCCATGAGAAGCGAAAAGGTGGATTATAAGGACATCGGCTTTGTTGTTCCCACAAAGGTGCTCAACGAGCTTTTGCACATTCTTTCCGACGAGGATACGGGAAAGGATATAACCGTGCTGCTGGATAAGACTCAGGTGGGATTTAACCGCGACGACTATATAACCTTCACAAGGATAATTGACGGAAACTTTATAGATTACAGAAGATTTACTTCGTTCAATCCTACCAGCGAAGCCGTGGTAAATTCAAGGGCTTTCGCCTCTGCCCTCGATCGTGTGCTGCTTTTGACCGAGCGTTTTAAAAGCCCTGTTCACTGCATATTTGAAAAGGATAAGCTTATCGTCACCTGCAACACGAATTTAGGTTCTATCCATGAGGAGATAAAGACGGATTATCCTTATCCAAAAATGGAAATAGCCTTTAACGCAAGATATATGATGGACGCTATGAGAAATTCGGAATGCGACGAGGTGAAGCTTCAGTTCACCAATCCGCTTTCACCGATAAAAATAGTTCCTTTGAGCGGCGAGGATTTTACTTATCTTGTAATGCCTGTAAAAGTAAAGGAATGATCTTTTGTCCGACGAAAGGAAAAAAATGCAGACTGTAACATTTTTGCCGCCTTATATAAAGCTTGAACAGTTTTTAAAGCTTGCTTCAGCCGTTTCCACAGGCGGGGAAGCAAAGAATATGATATTGTCGGGAAGGGTCAGGGTCAACGGCGACGTCTGCCTTCTTCGGGGAAAAAAGCTTCACGGCGGCGAAACGGTGGAGCTTGAAGGAAATTCTTATTTGTGTAAAGTGCTTGAAAATGATAGTTGAACATCTTACTTTAAAAAATTTCAGAAATATTCCCTTTGGGGAATTTTTCTTTTCTGACAAAATAAATATTTTCGGCGGAAATAACGCTCAGGGAAAGACCAATCTTATGGAAGCCCTTGCCTGCGCTCTTGAAAAAAGCTTCAGAACGCTGAGAGCCTCTGAGCTTGTTCCCGACGGGAGCAGGCTTTCGCCTGAAATGAGCGTTGATTTTCGCGTGGACGCTTACCCCGAAAAGATAAATATTCTTTCCTGCAGGATAGACGGCTCGTATATCAAAAGAAAAATAAACGGGATAAACTATAAGGAAGCAGTAAAATTATACCCGCAGTTAAAAGTCATAGTTTTTATACCCGAAGATTTATATATCGTAAAGGGAAGTCCTGACATGAGAAGGGAGCTTATAGACGAGACAGCCGATATGATGAATAAAAAGCACCATGTTGTTTCTTCAAACTACCTTCGTATACTCCGTCAGAAAAATACTTTTCTTGTTAATTCCGAAAAACGCGGCATAAGCGAAACGGATCAGATACAGCTTTCTGTCTGGAATGAGGAGCTTGCCAAAGCAGGGGTCAATGTTACCTGCGGAAGAAAGAAATATTTTTCTACTTTGAGTAATTATACTTCAGAATTTTACTCGCAGTTGAATAATAATAAGGAAAAACTGACGCTGAAATATCACAGCTCGGTGTTCAGCGAAGAGGAATATGAAAACGCACAGCCTGAAGAAATGTACGAGATATATTCCCGTAAGCTTGAGGAAAAAACAGAGCGGGAGCTTGCCGTCTGCCATACTTTGGTTGGGGTCCACCGCGACGATATAGAATTTTTCATAGACGGCCGTCCCGCAAGGGATTACGCCAGTCAGGGGCAGATAAGAAGCGCCGCGGTCGCTCTCAGACTTGCTCAGGCAAAGATGTTCAGAGAGCGGTGGGGTGAAGCTCCCATCATAATTCTTGACGACGTTTTAAGCGAGCTTGATGAAACAAGACGCAGCTTTATTCTTAGTCATATAGTAGAATCACAGGTATTTATTACAGGCTGTAATAAAAATGATTTTGCAAAAATAGCGGAAGCAAGGCGCTGGGAAGCTGAAAACGGAGTTTTTACCCAAATCGACAGATAACGACAGCTTTCTGTTCATAAAATAGATAAGGTAGGAACAAATATTGAAAAAATATCTTTATCTGGGAAGCGACGTTTCAGTCCACAGCGGCGACGTTATAGGAGTTTTTGACATAGAGCGCACTTCGGTGCAGAAAAGCGTCAACGAATATCTGAGCCGCTGTCAGAAAAGCGGACAAATATATTATGTCAGCCTTGATATGCCCAAAAGCTTCGTGGTATGCGAGGAATGCACCTATATAACCAATGTGGGGACAAATACGCTGAAAAAGCGCAGCCGCTGAAAAATATATAAAAATTTTCATGATAAAATGATAAATTTATAGCACCTGACGAAAATCTCTTTCTCTCTCTTGACAGCGGGCAGATGCTCTGATAGAATGTATCACAACAAAAAAGAAAGAAGAAACAGTGATGAAAAAATTTCTTGCAGCTGCCGCCGCAGTTTCTGCGGTGATAGTGACCTGCCTCTCCGCCTGCTCAGGCTCAGCCGTAAACTTTAAGCTGAGCAAGACCGACGGGAACAGCTGGACTAACGAATATCTGGGTCTTACCGCCGAATTTCCCGAAAATTGGGTATTTGACGACGAGGAAACGCTTAAAAGCACCAATAATGTTTCGGAATGGTCTGACAGCGCGCTTTACCTTACTCTTGAAAGCGAGGGCGTTATAACCGATACTGTCGCGACCAATGAAAAGGACGGGGCGTATCTGGCCCTTAACTATGAAAATCTTAAGGTAAGCGGAAATGCGGGCATGACCGCCGAGGAATATGTAAACAGCGTTCTTGACACCGCCGAGGAATCCCTTGTGACCGCAGGCTTTGATTCCGCCGAGGCAAATGCGGGAACAGTCACTCTGGCGGGAAAAGAATGTCCCTGTATCGACCTTGTGGGTCACTACGGAGACGATCTTTCCGTTAAAAATAAAGTCATAGTCATGAAGATAGACCATTATATCGCGCTCTTCACGGTTTCAGCCATGGATGAAGCTTCGTTGGAAAATATATTGTCCTGTTTCAAAAACGCATAATAAAAGCGAATGTTCGTATATATGAAAAGCTCCTGAAAAAGGAGCTTTTTTTGACCTTTTTTGCCTTTAAAAATTGTGCAAAATACCGCAAATATCGGGAAAAACCCTTGATAAATTTCTTAAAATATGCTATAATTTAGTATACTATATATAATATATACGCAGATGAAGTTTTTCTGAAAGGAATACCCGATAATGATTGACGAAGCAACAAAGGTCGAACACGGCTATGACGCCGAGGATATACAGATACTTGAAGGGCTGGAAGCTGTCCGCAAGCGCCCCGGTATGTACATCGGCTCCACAGGACCAAGCGGTCTGCACCATCTTGTGTATGAGATCGTGGATAACGCCATTGACGAAGCGCTGGCAGGTTTCTGTACCCATATTGATGTAAGGATATTGCCTGATAATATAATCGAGGTCAGCGACAACGGCAGAGGTATTCCCACGGGCATTCACCCCAAGGAAGGTATAAGCGCCGCCACAGTGGTTTATACTATCCTTCACGCAGGAGGAAAGTTCGGCGGCGGCGGATATAAGGTATCAGGCGGACTTCACGGCGTTGGCGCCAGCGTTGTAAACGCATTGTCCGAGTGGCTGGAGCTTACCGTTTATGACGGAAAGGACGTGCATTTCCAGCATTTCGACAGAGGAAACTACTCCGAACCTTTGAAAGTTATCGGCAAGACCGACAAAACAGGCACTACCGTAAAATTCAAGGCGGACGGTCAGATATTCCACGACCTGAATTATGACTATAACATTCTCCTCGACCGTATGAGGGAACAGGCGTTCCTGAACGGCGGTATAGAGATAGACCTTACCGACCTGCGCGACCCTGACGACATAAAGGGAGAAACGCTGAAATATGACGGCGGGATCGTGGAGTACGTTGACTGGCTCCAGGAGAAAAGGGGAGCAGAGCGCCTGCACCCCGATATAATCTACCTTAAAGACACCGTTGACGACATAATGGTGGAGGTGGCGTTCCAGTACAACACCGACTTCAACAGCGAAGCGTTCCGCTCATTCGCAAACAATATCCACACCGTTGACGGCGGTACTCATGAGCTTGCCTTCAAGCGCGGGCTGAATAAGGTGGTAAACGACTTTGTAAAGGCGTATAAGGAAAAAGAGGCGGCTAATTCCCGCAAGAAAACTGCCAAGAAAAAGGACGACGACAAGAAAGAGGAATTTGTCGCTCTCAGCGGCGAAGCCATAAGAGAGGCGATAAACGCAGTCATCTCCGTCAAGCTCCCCGAATGTGAATTTGAGGGACAGACCAAGGGCAAGCTGGGAAATCCCGAAGTAGGACCCGCCGTGTACAAGGTGGTAAGCGAAAAGCTCACCTATTACTTTGAGGAACACCCCGACACCGCTCAGGCGATAGTCATAAAGTCAATAAACGGTCAGGCCGCCCGCGACGCCGCCAAGAAGGCTATGGAGGCAAAGAGAAAGTCCGCCTCCGACGGCGCGGGACTGCCGGGCAAGCTGTCCGACTGCTACGAGAAGGACGTTACCAAGACCGAGATATATATCGTGGAGGGAGATTCCGCAGGCGGCTCCGCAAAGCAGGGCAGGGACAGCAAGTATCAGGCTATCCTTCCTCTCTGGGGAAAAATGCTGAACGTGGAAAAAGCCCGCGTTGACAAGGTATATAACAACGAAAAGCTTACCCCTGTGGTAAAGGCGCTGGGAACGGGACTGGGCGACGAGTTCGACATAACCAAGCTGCGCTATGGAAGAGTTGTTATAATGGCTGATGCCGACGTGGACGGCGCGCATATCAGAACGCTGCTGCTCACCTTCTTCTTCCGCTTTATGCGCCCGCTTATCGAGGAGGGCCACGTTTATCTTGCTCAGCCGCCTTTGTTTAAAGTCAGCAAAGGAAAACAGGTGAGATACGCTTTCTCCGACGAGGAGCGCGATGATTTCATAAAAGAGCTTCAGGGCGAGACTAACGCCAAGGTCGAGGTACAGCGGTACAAAGGTCTTGGCGAGATGGATCCCGACCAGCTGTGGGAGACCACTATGGACCCCGCTTCCCGCACAATGCTTCAGGTGACACTTGAGGACGCGGCAAAAGCCGACCTTACCTTCTCTATCCTTATGGGGGACAAGGTGGAGCCGAGGCGCAATTTTATCGAAACCAACGCTCAGTATGTTGAAAATCTGGACATCTGAGCATTGACCCGTATTTTTACCCAAGGCGTTTATGCTGAAAGAAAGCGCTGAAAAAAATTTTATTTACCGAAAGGAAGATACAAAAATGGATTTTGACATCAAAGCGATCGCAAAGAGCGTTATCGACAAGCTTGACGAAGATCAGGTAAAGGAATTTCTGAAGAAATTCGCAGACAAGGAAACTCTCGAACAGCTTAAAGACAAGCTGGGCGACAATGCAGGCGGCATTATCGACGCAGCAAAAAATCTGTTCAGCGGAAAAAAATAATTCGGCTGTATGCCGTAAACGGGAAATTTCCCGAAACTCAAAGCGCATAAACAGCGCTTTCTTTCAGCATAAACGCGCGGTAAGACCGTTATATGTTTCAGGAGGGTCGTATGAACTCACATAGAAATAACGAAAAGATAATTCAGGTGCTTTCCGAGATGGAGCCTATAAAGGGCGAGACCGAGGAGGATAAGGAAAAGCGCCTTAAAATGGCGGAGGAAGCCGTAAAAAACGCCGAGGAGGAATCTGTGCTCGCCTTTCCGAAAAAGGTCGCAGGCGTTATCTGCGTGGCGCTGTGGGGCTTTTCTCTCGTGGCGCTGATATTCGGCTTCGGCGATCTGGGAGTGCTGCTGCCCTTTATGCTTTTTGCTCTGGGGGCAGTGTGCGGGCTGAACATTCCCGACTTCTGGAAAAAGGGAAAGATATTCGACGTGGTCGTGGCGATAATCGCCTGCGCCGCCTGCATTTTGTTTGCTTTGGGAATGCTTTTTGTGGGCAACGCCCGTTAAAATAACATTTAAAGGATACTTATGGAAAAATTCGAGATAAAATACGACAACACCGATGTGGAGATAGAGACTGCGTTTAAGCTTTTTCAGAAAAAGTATATGCTCAGGCGCAATATCATCTTCACCGTCGTTTACCTTATAGCTGCGGCTATCGGGCTTGACTTCATGATCGCCAACAGCAGCGGCATAGCGGGCTATATCCTGTTCGTTCTCGGTCTCGGCATGGCAGTCTCCGTCTGGGCAAGACCTTATATCGCCCGCAAAAAGCTGATGAAGACCTTGGGGGAGCTTGGCGGAGAGACCTATACCGCGGAGTTTTCCGAATCGCAGATAGTTATTGACACTCTGCTTCTTCCCGACGAAGAGACTGAGACCGTTGCTATCACGAGCAGCGGCGTCGTGCCTGTCGGGGAAGGTGCGGAGGTCCCCTCCCAGCAGGAGATAAAGCACGACAAGACGAAGATCGAGCTTGTTTCAAACACTCTTGATTCTATGGAGACCGAGGACATGTTCCTTCTGTTTCTCAATCGTTCGCTTATTTATATATTTCCCAAGCGCTGTCTGACAGATGAGCAGGCAGGCGCATTGAGGTCGTATTTTGACGATAAGAACATATAGGCGGCTGCGAGCTGATTTTACCGCGGTGTTTATGGGGAGTTCTTTCACGGTCACGGCTGAAAGGCGGTGATTTTGACGGGGTCGGTTCACCTTTCGTCACTTTTGTGTGCTGCACATCAGTTTCACGCCTGCGCCCACCCTCCCGCCCCCGACAACTGCCCTTCAATACATTTTCAGTCATTACCGTTTAATCCTGACTTTACCGTATCCCCGCTGTTGCCCTTGCGGGCAAGGCGCTGTAACCTCTGAAAGGATTTCTTTTGAAAAAAGAAATCCTCTCAGGCTCTCTTTCAAAAACTTTAATGTCCAATATTGCGGTTTTGCGCAGCAAAATGAATTGCCTTAAGGGCAATTCAAGCAATATTGGATCGTGTTTGCGCAAGCAAACACTGCTCGCTTCGCTCGTTTTTATTTTTTACTTATAAATTATAATCTGTAATACAAAGGAGTACCCTCATGCCCGACGAAACCACCGAAAATGTTTCCACCGAAAAGCTCATACAAGTGGACATAGACAGCGAAATGCGAAAGTCCTTTCTGGAATATTCCATGTCCGTTATCGTGCAGCGCGCCCTTCCCGACGTGCGCGACGGGTTTAAACCCGTTCACCGCCGTATAATCTACACAATGAACGAATCAAATAATACCTACGAGCACCCCTACCGCAAATGCGCCTACACCGTAGGCGAGGTGCTTAGTAAGTATCACCCTCACGGCGACTCCTCCGTTTATGACGCTATGGTGCGTCTGGCGCAGGATTTCAGCCTGAGATACCCTCTTGTGGACGGTCACGGAAACTTCGGCTCCGTGGACGGCGACCCTCCTGCCGCTTATCGTTACACCGAAGCGCGAATGAGTAAGCTTGCGGGAGAAATGGTAGCGGATATAAATAAGAATACCGTTGATTTCGGCACTAACTACGACGACAAGATACCTGAGCCAAAGGTCCTGCCCAGCCGTTTCCCCAACCTTCTGGTGAACGGCAGCGTGGGTATCGCGGTGGGAATGGCGACAAATATCCCGCCTCACAATCTCCGCGAGGTCATTGACGCGATAAATTTAGTGATAAACGACCCTGATATTCCCATTCAGGATATAATGTCTGTTATAAAGGGTCCCGACTTCCCCACAGGGGGAATAATCATGGGCAGAGCGGGGATAAGGAGCGCGTATCTGACAGGGCGCGGCAAGCTCACTCTCCGCGGCAGGGCGGAGATAGTGGAGGAAAAGACCCACACCCGCATAGTTATCACCGAGATACCTTATATGGTGATAAGAAAGCGCCTTATAGAGAATATCGGCGCACTGATGAACGAAAAGCGTATCGAAGGTATCTCCGCCCTGCGTGACGAGAGCGACCGCAGCGGCATGAAGATAGTTATAGAGCTGAAGCGCGACGCCAACGCCAACGTGGTACTGAACAAGCTGTATAATTACACCCAGCTTCAGGACACGGTGGGAGTTATCATGCTGGCGCTTGTGAACGGCGAGCCTAAGATACTCAACCTGAAAGAGCTTATCACCAATTACATCGACTTCCAGAAGGACGTAGTCCGCCGCAGGACAGCCTTTGACCTTGAAAAAGCCAAGGACAGGGCGCACCTGCTGCAAGGCTTTATGCTGGCTATCGACAACATTGACGAGGTGATAGCCATACTCCGCTCCAGCAAGACCGAGCAGGAGGGCAAGGAGCGCCTGATGGAGCGCTTCAAGGAGGCTGACCTTTCCGACCTGCTCCACAGGGCGATGGGCGAGCAGTATGCCGATATTCAGTTTGAACATACCATAGGCTTGTCCTCGGCGCAGGCGGACGCTATCGTAAAAATGCGTTTAGGACAGCTGACAGGCTTGGAGCGTGAGAAGATAGAGGACGAGCTTGCGGAGCTGATGAACAGGATAAAGGACTATATGTTCATTCTCTCCGATGAAAAGCGTGTTCTTGAGGTCATCTCCTCCGAGCTTGAAGTTATCAAGAAGAAATACGGCGACGAGCGCCGCACCTCTATCGAGGACGTAAGCGGCGAGGTGGACATCGAGGACCTTATCCCCGTGGAGGAAAGCGTCATCACCTTTACCAACATCGGCTACATCAAGCGTCAGTCAATGGAGGTATACAACCTGCAAAAGCGTGGCGGCAAGGGCGTTACGGGTATGAAGCAGCGTGAAGAGGACTTTGTGGAGGATCTGTTCGTCGCCTCCAGCCACGACGATATCCTCTTTGTCACAAATATGGGGAATATGTACAAGCTGCGCTGCTACGAAATTCCCGAGGGTGGCAGGCAAAGCAGGGGAACTAACATTGTAAATCTGCTCCAGTTGTCCGAGGGCGAGCGTGTTGCCGCAATGATGAAGACCTCCGATTTCAGCGAGAACAAGTATTTCATCTGCGTCACCAAGCAGGGCAAGATAAAGCGCACACAGCTTTCCGAATACAAGAACCTGCGCAAGGGCGGACTTCGCGCCGTAGGGCTTGACGAGGGGGACGAGATTGCCGCCGCATTCCTCACCGAGGGTGACGCTCACATAATGGTCGCCACCAGAAACGGCGCTATAATCTGCTTCCTTGAATCCGACATACGCAAGATGGGCAGGACTGCTCACGGCGTCAGGGCGATAAAGCTGCGTGATAACGACTATATCGTGGGTTCCTGCAAGGCATACGACGAGAATATGACTCTGCTCACCGTCACCGACAAGGGTATGGGACGGCGCTGCGGCGTGACGGGTTACCGTGTACAGAAGCGCGGCGGTTACGGCATACTCAACTACAAGGTGAGCGAGGAAAAGGGTTACGTCTGCGGTATCAGGGCGCTTGGTCCTGACGACGACGTTATACTGATAAACACTGACGGTGTGATAATCCGTATTCGTGCCAACGATATAAGAGTTATGAGCAGGTACGCCACGGGCGTGCGTGTAATGCGCCTTTCAGGCGACAGCAAGGTAGTGGCGTTCACCCGCACCGAGCATGACGACAGCGCCGAGACCGAGCAGGTGGAGCAGGCCAGCGAGGAGGAGATAAAGGCTGCCGAGCTGGAGGAGCAAAGCGAGGTCGTTGTTGAGGAAGAGCCTGAAGAAGAACCCGAAGAGGAAACCGAAGAATAAAAAAGCCGCGAAGCGGCGCCATAAAAGTTTTTAAAAGGGAAGCTTGAAGGGAAAACTTTTTACAAAAAGTTTTCCCTTCAATGGTACAGTGAAGAGTGAGCAGTAAATTGAATTATTGTGTTTACTGTTGTGCTTTCACTGTCTTGGTTTGTATGTGTTACTTTTGGCAAACGGGTAGCACAGCTTTTCACTTTTGTGTTGTGCATACCAGTTTCACGGCTGCGCCCACCCTCCCGCCCCCAAACACTTCCTCTCAATACATTTTCAAAGTTTACCTTTTAACCTGACTTTCTCGCACCCCCGCTCTGCTGCGCAATCGCTCACGCCCTCTGAAAGGATTTCTTTTGAAAAAAGAAATCCTCTCAGGCTCTCCTTAGAAAATTTTATGTCCAATATTGCGGTTTTGCGAAGCAAAATGAATTGCCTTAAGGGCAATTCAAGCAATGTTGGATCGTGTTTGCGCAAGCAAACACTGCTCGCATTCGCTCGCTTTTATTTTTATTTATTTTATTTAGGAGCCAACTATGAACTACCAACTCGCTGTTATCGGCGGCGGTCACGCAGGCGTTGAGGCCGCCCTCGCCGCCGCCCGTCTCGGCATTAAAACCGTTTTATTCTGTCTCTCCCTGGACACCATCGCAAATATGCCCTGCAACCCCTGTATAGGCGGTTCCGCAAAAGGTCAGCTTGTCAGCGAGATCGACGCCTTGGGCGGTGAAATGGGCAGAGCGGCGGATTCCACCTTCATTCAGTCGCGAATGCTGAACAAGGGAAAAGGTCCCGCCGTGCACGCCCTGCGTGTGCAAAGCGACCGTGTGAAGTACCATACTTATATGAAATCCGCCCTTGAATCCCAGGAAAACCTTGACGTGAAGCAGGGGGAGATAACCGAAATTATCACCGACAACAACAAGGTCACCGCCGTAAAGACCCGCACGGGCATAGTGTACGCCGTGAACGCCGTTATAATCGCCACGGGAACGTATCTCGGCGGGCGTATCCATATCGGCGAGCTGAACTATCAGAGCGGTCCCGACAACGTTATGCCCGCTCTGCTGCTTACAAAGTGTCTGGAGGAAAAGGGGGTATCCCTCCGCCGTTTCAAGACGGGGACGCCCGCCCGCGTTCACCGCAAAAGCATTGATTTTGCGGCTATGGAGGTACAGCATGGCGACGAGCCGATAACGCCCTTTGCCTTTGACAACGACGAAAAGCTGGAAAACAAAGCGGTCTGCTACGTTACCTACACTAATGCCGCCACGCACGAGGTGATACTGTCAAACCTGCACCGTTCGCCCCTTTACGCAGGGCGTATCGAGGGGGTGGGACCCCGCTACTGCCCCAGTATCGAGGACAAGATAGTCCGCTTTAAGGACAAGGAGCGGCATCAGCTTTTTGTGGAGCCTATGGGACTTGATACCGACGAGTTTTATTTGCAGGGAATGTCCTCAAGTCTGCCCGAAGAGGTACAGCTCCAATTCCTCCGCACCATAAAAGGGCTGGAGCAGGTGGAGATAATGCGCCCCGCTTACGCTATCGAGTACGACTGCGTTGACCCGCTGGAGCTTTACGCCACGCTGGAATTCAAGAAGATACACGGGCTTTTCGGAGCGGGGCAGTTCAACGGCACAAGCGGCTATGAGGAGGCGGCGGCGCAGGGGCTTATCGCAGGGATAAACGCCGCTAAATACTGCCAGAATAAGGAAATGTTCGTTCTCTCCCGTGACAGCAGCTACATCGGGACGCTTATCGACGACCTTGTGACAAAGGGCTGTATCGAGCCGTACCGTATGATGACGGGGAGGAGCGAATACAGGCTCCTGCTCAGGCAGGACAACGCTCCCGAACGCCTTGCGGGGATAGGTCATGACGTGGGGCTTCTCCCCGAAAAGCGCTATGCCTACTTCCTGCAAATGGACAGGGAAATAACCGAGGAGCTCCGGCGGATAAGCAAGACCACACTGAAGCCCACCGACGAGCTTAACGCCGCGCTTGAAAGCTGCGGCACGACGCCTGTTTCCACAGGAGTAAGGTTCACCGAGCTGCTGAAACGCCCTCAGACGGACTACAAAACGCTGATAAAATTTGACGAGAACGCCCCCAAGCTCCCCCGAAAGCTGACGGACAAGCTGGAGATACGGGTTAAATACGAGGGGTACATTCAGGCGCAGACCGTCAAGGTGGAGCAGATGAGAAAGCTGGAACAGCGCCCTCTGCCCACGGATATCGACTATCGGGAGATAAAGGGCTTGCGCTTGGAGGCGCAGGAAAAGCTGAACAAGTACAAGCCGCTGAATATCGGTCAGGCAAGCAGGATAAGCGGGGTGAATCCCGCTGATATAACGGTGCTGCTGTTGCTGACGGGGGATAAGAGCTAACAATGTTCCACGGGGAACATTGTTTGTAAACCGCTTTGTAGAGCGGATTTGAGAGGACAACCAATGACAAGTGATATAAAGGAAAAATTTCTGCGGGCGGGGATAGAGCTTACCGCAGAGCAGCTTGAGCGGCTGGACGTGATGACGGGGTTTTTGCAGGAATACTGCAAGAAGGTCAATCTGACCGCCATTCGTGACCGAGAGGGAATAATTGAAAAGCACCTGATAGATAGTGTTCTGCCGCTGACTATGACTAGGGTCGGGCAGGGGGCGAAGTGTCTTGACATCGGGACGGGAGCGGGATTTCCCGCTGTGCCGATGATGATATTCCGTGAGGACCTGCGGTTCACGCTGTTGGACGCTCAACAGAAGCGCACCGTGTATTTGGCACAGCTTTTAGAGCGGCTTGATCTGACGGCGGAGATAATTCACGGCAGGGCGGAGGAGTTGTGCCGAAAGGACGGCTGCAAGCGGGCTTACGATATGGTGACTGCCAGGGCAGTGGGGAATTTGAGCTTGCTTTGCGGTTATGCGGAGCCGTTTCTGAAGGAGGACGGGCGGTTTCTGGCTATGCGCGGCTCGGCGGAGGAAGAGGAAGGGAGGCTGAAGCTGAAAAAGGCGGAGGAAATGCGGTATCAGCTGCCTTGCGGCGACGGGAGAAAGCTGATCATTTATAAGAGGAAATAGAAAAGGGAGCGCTTGTGCTCAGTGTTTGCTTGCGCAGACACGATCCAATATTGCTTGAATTGCCCTTAAGGCAATTCATTTTTTTGCAAAAACCGCAATATTGGACATAAAATTTTCTAAGAAGAGCCTGAAAGGATTTCTTTTAAAAAAGAAATCCTTTCAGAGGGCGGGAGTGCCTTGCCCGCAAGGGCAATTAACGGGAATCCCAAAAACAAAAAACCACAGCGTTACACATTATTATTTAATTGCAATTTTTAATTCACATTCTTCCTACCCCTTTAAAAAGCCGCTCCCTTTATTTTTTCTTTTCTACCCGATTCGCTAAAATTCGCATCTTATCTCATGTATAATTGTAGAAAAGGAGGAATATACTATGCTTTTTCAAAAACAAGCGGAAAAAATCATAAATAATGTCGTTGAACTTCCCGTTTCCGCCATACAGCCCAATCCCGACCAGCCCCGAGCTTATTTTGACAATTACGCGCTGACGCAGCTTGCCGTGAGTATACGACAGAACGGCATTTTGCAGCCGCTTATCGTCCGCAAGGCAGACAATGGCTATATGCTTATTGCGGGGGAACGCCGCCTGCGCGCCGCGAAGCTTGTAAATATGGAGTATGTCCCGTGCATAATAACCGAAAGCGAGGACAAGGATTCCGCCGTCCTTGCTATACTTGAAAATATACAGCGCGCCGATCTTAATTTTCTTGAGGAAGCGGGAGCAATAAAGCGCCTTATAGAGCATTTCGGTCTGACGCAGGACGAAGCGGCGGCAAGGCTCGGCGTGGCTCAGTCAACGATCGCGAACAAGCTGAGGCTGCTTAAACTCAGGAATGAGGACAAGTCGCTCATACTCAAATACGGGCTTACCGAAAGGCACGCCCGCGCGGTGCTGCGGCTTCCCGAAGAGCTTCGCGAGGACGCGATACACGAGATGTATGCAAAGCAGATGAACAGCGCGCAGGCTGACAGATACGCGGATATGGTTTTAGAGCGCTTAGATAAGCCCCACCCGAAAATAATCAACAGATCCGACCCGCTGAACACCATCGGACTTTACATAAACAGCTTTAACAAAACAGTTGAAGAAATGAAGCAGGCGGGAATAAGCTGCGACGCTGAGAAGACCCGCACCGACGGCGAAATTGAGTATAGAGTGCGGATAAAGCTGGCGTAAAACCACTTTGTATCTGCCGTTTTTGCGCAGGTCTGCGGCGTTTTGCCTGATTTTTAAAAAGAAAAACACAAAGATGTGATAAATTTATTGTTCCGCACGACGGCAAAATTACTGCTTTTTGCCTTGCCAAGGGTGTTGTTCCACGTGGAACATCTTTGTAAAACCGCTGTTTAAACGGTTTTGTGCAATATACAAAAAATTTCCCTCTTTTTTAAAAGAGGGCTTTATTTTTTTCTGAAAATATGCTATACTATAACTGTAAAAAAGCAAAGGCGGCAGCGCTGTTTATGCGACGCCGCCAGTATCCGCACTCATAAAGCGAAAGGAGAAAGGCTTTTGGGCATAATAATCTCGGTGGTGAACCAGAAGGGCGGCGTTGCCAAGACCACTACCGCCGTAAACCTCGCCGCCGCCATAGGTCAGCGTGGGAAAAAGGTGCTTCTTGTGGACATGGACCCGCAGGGCAACGCCACTTCAGGTATCGGCATAAACAAAAAGGAGCTTACCTGCACTACATATAACGTGATAATGGGCGAGGCAAGACCTGCGGAAGCGGTGATAAAAAGCGATTATAAAAACGTCTGGGTAATGCCCGCAACGCAGACGCTGGCACAGGGAGAGCTTCGTCTCGCCGCTTTTGAAAATAAGACCTTGCAGCTTAAAAAGGCGCTTTTACAGATAAAAGACGATTATCACATCATTATCGTGGACTGCCTCCCTTCCCTTGGCGTTCTGGCATTGAACGGGATCTCCGCCTGCGACAGGATAATAATTCCTATGCAGTGCGAGCCGTACAGCTTAGAGGGAGCGGCGGAGCTCCTCGCCACGGTGAAAAGAGTGAAAAACAGCACCAATAAAGGGCTTCAGCTCATGGGGATAGTGTTTACGATGGTGGATAAGCGGCTTACGGTGAATAGGGAGGTTATGGAGAGCATAAAGCGGAGCTTCCCGCCTGACGCGATATTCAAGACTGAGATCCCCCGCAACGTGCGCATTTCCGAAGCCCCCAGCCACGGAAAGCCCATAACCTATTACGATCCTGCGTCAAAGGGCGCGGAAGCGTACAGAAAGCTTGCCGCGGAGGTCCTTAAGCGGGCGGAAAAAGCGGGGAAAATGCTGTAAAGCTTATCAGAATGTGGAGAGACGAGTGGGAAAAATAAATTCGGGCTTGCGATCAGAAAGAAAAGATAAATATTGCAGAAATATGTAACTTGTCTTTGTTGGCGTCTCCTGACTCTCAACAGCCTGAATCCTCGCAAAACAGTGAAAACGACGGTGTAAACAAGCTCAGGGAGCTTAAACAGCTTCTTGAAGAAGGCGTTATAACGCAGGAAGATTTTGACGCTGCTAAAGCGAAATATCTTAGCGGCAGCTATTGATAAACGTGTTGTAAGGAGGCTTTATGAAGAAAGAAAAACGCCCTGCCTTAGGCAGTAAATTCGACAACATATTCGACGACAACGCAGGTCTGTTCGGCGACGGCGGCGAGGACAAGCTGACGGTTTTGAAGATAGGCGACATTGAGCCAAACCGTGACCAGCCCCGCCGTGACTTCGACCCCGAACAGCTTGAAAACCTTGCAAAGTCCATAGCCGACCACGGCATAATCCAGCCGCTTACGGTGCGGGAGCATGGCGGGACATACCAGATAGTTGCAGGGGAACGCCGCTGGAGAGCCGCAAAGATAGCGGGACTGTCCGAGGTCCCCGTGAGGATAATGGAGCTTTCCGACGCTGAAACGGCGCAGATAGCGCTGATAGAGAATTTACAGCGCGAGGACCTTAACCCCGTTGAGGAAGCGAGCGGCTATAAACAGCTTATAGAGCGCTACGGTCTGAAGCAGGAGGAGATCGCGGCGGGAGTGGGAAAAGCCCGTTCCTCAATCGCAAACTCCCTGAGAATCCTTGACCTCCCCGAGGAAGTAAAGGAGCTTGCCAAGCAGGGCAAGCTCTCTGCGGGGCATTGTAAAGCGCTTTTGTCGGTAAGCGACGAGGTGAAACAGCTTGAGCTTGCCCATAAGGCGGCGGGGGAGCAGATGTCTGTAAGACAGCTTGAAAAGCTGTGCGGCGCAGTCAATGCCAAACCTGCTCCCAAAAAGATAAAGCAGGTATCAACGTTCATCACCGAGGCGGAGATGAGCCTGAAACAGCTTACGGGACGGGCAGTCAAAATTACTCCCAAAAAGAATAAGATAACGCTGGAAATAACCTGCAAGAACGAGGACGAGCTGAGAGAGCTTATGAAACAGCTTAACGGCTGATTTGACATAAAGAAAGGAACAAAGAAAAATGATAGACATCAAATTTTTACGTCAGAACCCTGAGATAGTAAAGGAAAACATCAAAAAGAAATTTCAGGACGAAAAGCTCCCTATGGTGGACGAGGTGATCGAGCTTGACAAACAGCAGAGAGAGTGCCAGCAGCGCTCCGACTTCCTCCGCAGTCAGCGCAACTCCATTTCCAAGGGGATAGGTGCGCTTATGGCGCAGGGAAAGAAAGAAGAGGCGGAGGCCGAAAAGAAAAAGGTCAGCGATATGGCGGAGGAAATGGCTCAGCTTGACGCTAAAATGGCTCAGCTCACCGAGGAAGTGCGCAAGCGTATGATGGTTATACCCAACATCATCGACGACAGCGTTCCCATAGGAAAGGACGACAGCGAAAACGTTGAAGTAGAGCGGTTCGGCGAGCCTGTTGTGCCTGAATTTGAAGTGCCTTACCACGTTGACATAATGGAGGCGAGAAACGGCATTGACCTTGACAGCGCCCGCAAGACCAGCGGCAACGGCTTTTACTACCTGAAAGGGGACATAGCCCGCCTTCATTCCGCAATACTCAGCTACGCCCGTGATTTTATGATAGACAAGGGATTCACCTACTGCATTCCCCCCTTTATGATAAGAGGGAACGTTGTGACAGGCGTTATGAGCTTTGCTGAAATGGAAAATATGATGTACAAGATAGAGGGCGAGGACCTGTACCTGATAGGCACCAGCGAACACAGTATGATAGGCCGCTTTATCGACAGTTTCCTTGACGAAAAGGAGCTGCCTCAGACCCTCACCAGCTATTCCCCCTGCTTCCGCAAGGAGGTGGGCGCTCACGGCATAGAGGAGCGCGGCGTTTACCGTATCCACCAGTTTGAAAAGCAGGAGATGGTTGTTATCTGCAAGCCTGAGGAAAGTATGGATTGGTTCCGTAAGCTGTACAGCTACACAGTCGAGCTTTTCAGGAGCATGGACATTCCTGTGCGCACCTTGGAGTGCTGCTCGGGTGACTTGGCTGACCTTAAAGTAAAGAGCATAGACGTTGAGGCGTGGTCGCCCAGACAGCAGAAATATTTTGAAGTGGGAAGCTGCTCCAACCTTGGAGACGCGCAGGCAAGGCGTTTAGGCATCAGAGTCAAGAATAAGGAGAAAGGGAATTACTTCCCCCATACCCTTAACAATACCGTTGTTGCGCCGCCCAGAATGTTGATCGCGTTCCTGGAGAACAATCTTCAGGCGGACGGAAGTGTAAGAATACCTGAACCGCTGAGAATGTATATGGGCGGCAAGGAGAAGATATAAAGTTTTCCGAAGAGAGGTTTGGAGAGGAACCCTTTTACAAAAGGGTTCCTCTCCAATAGCAAAGATATGCGAAAGGAGCAGCGCTGAAATCAGACGCTGCTCCTTTTTATTGGAGGGAAAACTTTTTGTAAAAAGTTTTCCCTCCAAACCTCTCTTCGGAAAACTTCACGCATTAGCCGCTTTTTATTTCCTTTATCGACATAAGTCCGCTTTTCATCACGGTTTTCCTCAGAAAAGGCTGATACATGAACGGGCATTTCAATACCTTTCCGAACAGCTTGAACCTCAGCCCCAGAGAAGCCCGTCTGTACCTTTTTTCAACGTTCTGCGCGCCTTTGAGAAAACATTCCGCCAGCAGAATGGCGCTGTCAAAGGCGTAGGAGAACCCTTCAAGAGAGCTGGGGCTTATAAATCCCGCAGCCTCGCCTATCAGCAAAACGTTCCCGCCGCCGCATACAAAGTCCTTGAACCCTCTCGGACGAAGCACCGTGCAGGCCTCGGTCTTGAGCGGCTCGCCGAAGCAAAAGCCCTGCTTTTCCTCAAGCTTTTTCTTCTGCTCCTCAAAGCGCCCGCGGCAGTTGTCCTTGGGAAATGCGCCGCCGAAGATAAAAACGTTGTCCTTGGAGATAGACCATGAGCAGCAGTCGGTGGTCGCCCTGTCGAAAATGCAGGAATAAAAGGGATTGGGATTGTTTTCGCGGAACTTCTGCTGTATCGCCACATAAGAGCGCAGGTGTTTTTTCGGGAAAAAAGTCCGTCGCACCACAGAATTTGCGCCGTCCGCGCCCACGATAAATTCGGCTGAGATCTTCTTTTCGCCGCAGTCTATAACGAACCCGTCCTTGTCACGGGTTATTTTTTCGGCTTTTGCGGTGAGAATATCCGCCTTTTCGGGGATAAGCCCCTTCAGCCACAAATCAAAGCGGTGTCGGTCAAGATTTATGTAAAACCGCTGATAATGCCGTATCAGCCCGCTTTCAAGGTCAATGGTCCTTACGGCGAATATCTGCGGGTCGACCATCACCGACTTGGGCAGCGTAAGGTCGAACCTTGCCAGAGCTTTCTGCGCGTCCTCCGACAAAAGCCCGCCGCAGGGCTTTTTAAAGCTGCTTTCTTCGTCGGTCTTGGGGTCGATGAGTATCGTTCTGTACTTATGGCAGATAAGGCGCGCAAGCGTGCAGCCTGCGGGTCCCCCGCCGATTATCGCTATATCGTATCGGTTTTCGTTCATTGTCCGTCACCTGCGCGGCTGAGCTGCTCCTGCCAGTCCTGCGGGAAGCCCAGCCTTTCAGGCTCCACCTCGTCGGCGTAATCGAGGAAAAGCTGTTTTAATCGGGGCAGAAAGCCCTTTTCCCAGCTTTCGGGGCGGCAGTATATCTCTTTCATTATCATAAGGCAGGAGAAGACCGTGTCGCTTCGTCCCGCAGTATCGCCGATAGACGAGTCGTAAAGACGGTGATAGTGAGCGCAGTGGTTGCGCAGGTCGGAAAGTCTGTCCATGCGGTTTTCCAGCGCACCCGACGACATATTGTAGTGCCGATTGGCGATCTCGGTCTTATCCTGCGGCTTCAGGTCCTTGAAAAACATATTGAGCGAACCGAAGCTGAACAGTTCCATAATGACCCACAGCGGGAATTTTCCGCCGTGTTTTCCCTTGTAGTGCTTTACAAGGTCGCTGTCGTCGTTGGACTCAATGAGCCTTTCTATGCGGTTGAGAAAAGACGAGTGCTTGTGTACTCTGGCGAAGTTGTCCCCGTTCAGGTATCCCAGCGCGCCGTATTTTATCGCGTGAAAGTTGGAGCAGTGCGCCCTCATGGATATTTCTATCTCCTCCAGCACCTCCAGCAGCAGATTTCGCAGCCTGCGGTCAAAGTCGTACACCTTCAGCACCTTGTTGAAGCTCGTTCCGTCGCGGTACTTTCCTTTTTCCTCAAGGAACAGCGAAAAGTAATAAGCCAGACGAAAGTAGTTTATATCCGTCAGCACCTGAACGGCAAAAGCCTCGTCCTCCACAGTGCAGCCCCGCTCTTTCAGCTTGCTCAGCTGTTCGGCGGCAGTGGTCGGCAGCTTCTCAAAATTATTTTTATAATCGGGTCTGTTGCTCATATCTTCACCTTTAAATCCGATCTGCGGCGGTCAGCCTTATCACACTACCGCTTTTATAAGGCTCTTTTTGCCTTTTTTGACCACTACGAAATCCTTTATTTCTATCATCTCGTCCAAGGAAGTTATCTTCCTGTCGTCAACAGCCGCTCCGCCCTGCTGTATCACCGTGCGCGCGTCACGCTTTGAGGGACAAAGCCCCGTCTTTACCAACAGGTCCACAATATTTATCTTCCCGTCTGTCAGATCCTCAGGGGACAGCTTCACCTCAGGCATATTGTCGCTGACGCCCGAGCCGCCGAACAAAGACTTTGCCGCTTCGAGAGCCTTGTCCGCCTCCTCCTTGCCGTGAACCAGAGCGGTAAGCTCGTGCGCCAGTATCTCCTTTGCCTTGTTCAGCTGGGAGCCGCTCATAGTGCGCTCCATTTCCTCAATTTCCTCTATGGGAATGAACGTGAGCATTTTCAGACACTTCATAACATCAGCGTCCGCCACGTTGCGCCAGTATTGGAAAAACTCGTAAGGACTGGTCTTTTCAGCGTCAAGCCATACTGCGCCCTTTTCCGTCTTGCCCATTTTCTTCCCCTCGCTGTTTAAGAGCAGGGTTATGGTCATAGCGTAAGCGTCCTTGCCCAGCTTGCGGCGGATAAGCTCGGTGCCGCCCAGCATATTCGACCATTGATCGTCCCCGCCGAACTGCATATTGCACCCGTACTTTTCATACAGCATAAGAAAGTCGTAGCTCTGCATTATCATATAGTTGAACTCAAGGAAGGAAAGTCCCCTCTCCATTCTCTGCTTGTAGCACTCCGCCGCCAGCATTCTGTTCACGCTGAAATGAGGTCCTATCTCACGGAGAACGTCGATGTAATTCAAGTCCAGTATCCAGTCGGCGTTGTTCACCATAAGCGCCTTTCCGTCGGAAAAGTCAATAAAGCGGGACATCTGCTTTTTAAAGCATTCAATGTTGTGGTCGATGTCCTCCTTCGTGAGCATTTTCCTCATATCAGTTTTGCCCGACGGGTCGCCTATCATACCCGTTCCTCCGCCCAGAAGGGCAATAGGACGGTTTCCCGCCTGCTGAAGCCTTTTCATAAGGCAAAGCGCCATAAAATGCCCCACGTGCAGGCTGTCGGCGGTAGGGTCAAAGCCGATGTAGAACGTAGCCTTTCCCGCGTTTATCAGCTCCTTTATCTCCTCCTCGTCGGTAAGCTGAGCTAAAAGCCCTCTGCGCTGAAGTTCTTCGTAAATAGTCATTTTTATTGCTCCTTATCTTTTTTTATTTTCATATTCATTATTATATTGCGCTCTGTAAATCCCACGGCTTTGTAAAATTCACAGGCGGTTTTGTTGAACGCCTTGACGCCGAGCTGTAAGTCGGTGCAGCCCTGTTCCTCGCCGTAACTCCTGACGTACTCCATAAGCCTTGTCCCCACGCCCTGACGGCGGCAGCCTTCCTTTACCGCAAAGCAGTCGATAAAGCATATCCTGCGGGGATAGTGAGGCGGACTGTCGCTTTCCGTTATTTTAACGGCGGCGTAAGCGTTTATCCCGTCCTCGTCGCTTACAAGTATAACGTTGTTTTCCCCCTGCAAAAACTCCTCAAGCTCACCTTGGAAATACTCTGCGGGCATAGAGCGGTTGCTCTGCGGGTCGCCCTTGACGTGTATCTCGTGCAGCTCAAAAGCTATCTGCGCTATCTGCTCTAAATCGTTAGCAACGGCTTTTCTCAGCATATTTTCACCTCTTTCAGAAAGAATAAACAAAACGCCCTCTACGAAACGCAGAGGGCGAGTGAACGCTGTACCACCTCAATTTACGGCAAAAGCCGCCTCGAAAGCTGTAACGGGCTTACCCGTACCCTGCTACTATTTGCGTAAGCCGTTCACAGGGCCGCTCAGGAATGTATTTCGCCGCCTTAGCCGCCCCCTCGCACCAAACGGAGGCTCTCTGAAGACGTACAGCGGTTACTTCTTTCCGTCATCGTTTTATTTTATCATATGGTCTGTATGCCGTAACGTTCCTCCGCTTCAGCGTAGGAGCGGTCGAACAGACCGTTTTCATTGTTGTTTATTTTGTAGCGGGCGTTGCCAAACTCTATTTCTCCCTCGTTTTCAAAGTGGAAATAATAGCTTTTGCCCCCTGTATTAACCTGAACGGTGGGACATTCGCCGCCCTCCCTTTGAGGAGCAAAGGGATTCGGAACGGTTATCAGCCGCTTCACTTCAAGAGCTTTAAAATAGTCCGTCCATTCGGCGATAAGGTCGCTGTCCTCAAATTCCACATACATTCCGTTGTCGGGCGTGCGAATAAGCCGTATGCTGTCTACCTGCCCTTGAGACAGATTTTCGCAGTACGGGCTTTCGTCAAGCTTAGACCACGGGAGCGGCTGAATGATAAGAATTAAAATCATCACAGCAAGAATAAAAGCTGTAACAGCAAAAACGATCCTTGCGGCAGATTTAATATTCATTTAATCATTTCTTTCAAATAAATATTTTATTGTAGTTTAACATAGTTTTCCGCTTTTGTCAAGGGACGTTGACTTTTTGGCGGCGGTAGGTTAAAATAAGATAAACAGTCACCGAAAAGGACGTGAAAAAAATGTCGATATTTGATATATTCAAAAAGCTTGAAACGGAGAAAGCCCCGCCCGCTCCCATAGATTTTATCATAGCGGGACTGGGCAATCCCGGGACGCAGTATGAGGATACCCGCCACAACTGCGGTTTTATGGCGGTGGAAACGCTGGCGGAGGAGCTGGGCGTTGAGATAAAAAAGCTGCGCTTCAAATCCCTTACCGCCGAGGCGGAGGTGGGCGGGCGGCGCTGCCTGCTGATGAAGCCCACCACGTTCATGAACAACAGCGGCGACGCCGTTGGAGAAGCGGCGGGATTTTACAAAATAGAGCCGAAAAATGTTCTTATCATATACGACGACATTTCCCTTGACGTAGGGCGTATCCGTATCCGCGGCAAGGGGAGCGACGGCGGGCATAACGGTATGAAAAGCATTATCCTGCGCCTGAACAGCGATGAGTTTCCCCGCATACGCATCGGAGTGGGAAAAAAGCCGCACCCTGATTACGACCTTGCGGACTGGGTCTTGTCCCGCTTCACCAAAGCGGAGGGTGAAAAGCTGGAGACAGCGTTTGCAAACGCCGCTGAAGCGGCAAAGCTCATCGCGGGCGGAAAGCTGAACGAGGCGATGAACAGCTACAACGGCGGATAGAGGAAAAGAAAATGCAGGTAATCGGACATATTGAAAGCGATTTTCCCGAAAAATTCGGTATACCGAGGCAAAGCGGGCTTGCCGACAAGCTTGTGAGCCGCGTGGTCTTTGAGCCTGAATATCGCGTTAAAGAGGCGTTCAGAGGGCTTGAGGGCTATTCTCACATCTGGGTCATATGGGAATTTTCCGAGGCGAAGAGGGAAGGCTGGTCGCCTACCGTCCGCCCGCCGAGGCTGGGCGGGAACAGGAGAGTCGGTGTTTTTGCAAGCCGTTCTCCTTTTCGTCCCAATCCCGTGGGTCTGTCGGCGGTCAGGCTGGAAAGGATAGAGTACGGCGGGGAAGGTCCCGTCCTTTACATTTCAGGCGGGGACATGATGGACAAAACTCCTGTTCTTGACATAAAGCCCTATATCCCCTACGCCGACGCTTATCCCGAGGCAAAAGGCGGCTTTTCGGTAAGCGAAAGGGAATCGCTTGAAGTGAACTTTCCCTCGGAGCTTCTTGAAATTATTTCCGAGGAAAAGCGGGAAGCGCTTATACAGATACTTTCTCAGGATCCGCGCCCCGCTTATCAGGACGACCCTGACAGGATCTACACAATGAGCTTTGCAGGTCATGAAATAAGCTTTTTCGTCCGTGACGGCGCGCTGACTGTGACAAAGGTCTCGCCGTAATATAAAAGAAAACGCCCGCCCTCTGCCTTAAAACAGGGGGCGGACATTTTATTTCTCGAAAGGTAAATTTCGGTATCTGCTTTTTCAGCTGTTGTTTTCGGTGAGCTGGACTTCTATCTTCAGCACTTCTTCTCTTGCGGTGTTGAAGCCGAACATATCGCTTTCGCCCGACATGCGGGAAACAGTGAGAGTTATTTTATCACCTGCGTGCATTCCCTTTGTTATCGTCTGAACGTCGGTAACGGAGCTTATATCCTTGTCGTTCACCTGAGTTATGACATCGCCGATCCTGAGCCCGCTCTTTGCAACGGGAGCGTCAGGTTCTATCTCGGTGACGAGCAGTCCCGTAGCGGCAAGACCGTAAAGCTGAGCGGTGTATTCATTGACCTGAACGGTGGTGATGCCGATAGTGGGTCTGCCTGTAACGTAGCCGTAGTTTATAAGGTCGCTTATAACAGGCTTTGCTTCATTTATCGTGATGGCGAAACCCAGATTTTCAAGAGTAGTCTCAAGGCTTTGTGAAACCAGCTTCGAGTTTACTATACCGACTACGTTCCCGTACATATCGAACAGTCCGCCGCCTGAGTTGCCAGGGTTTATCGCGGCGTTTGTCTGGATAGAGCTGAGTTCATAGCCGCCCTCTGAGGAGTAACGGTTCAGCCCTGAAATGATCCCGTTTGTAAGCGTCTTGCTAAGTCCTGCGGGATTACCTATCGCGCAGACCTCCTGACCTATCTTCAGGCTGTCGCTGTCGCCGAGAGCGGCGGCGGTAAAGGGTTCGTCACGGGATATTTTCAGTATCGCAAGGTCGGTGGCGCTGTCGGAGCCTACCAGAACCGCCTCTATCTCCTCAGCGTCGCTGTATCTGTCGGATATTACGACGGAAACCTTTTTGGAGCCTTGAACTACATGGTGATTTGTGAGGATATATCCGTCGGTGGTGAAAATAACGCCGCTTCCCGTTCCGTAAAGTGTGTAGCTGTCATCATCACCTCTGCCGTAGCTTGAAGAGGAAACATAGTTATTTACTATGACTATGCTCTCGTTCACCTTGTCGAAAAGCTCTTCGTAATCGTATTCGTCGGTGGTATTTATGTTCACCGTATTTTCAAGCGTGGCAAGGTCGTTGCTCACTTCGGTGTCGGGCTTTACATACTCAGTCGTTGTTGCAGCGGGAGCTTCCTCGCCCGATTCGGCAGTTGTCTCCAACGGGGGATCGGTTTCCTCGCCTTGTGTCGTTTGTTCGGAGTTATTGCTGTCCATTCTGCTTGCCAGATAAGCGCCGCCGAAGCCGCTCAGGCTTCCCACTGCGACAGCCGCCGCGATAACCGCCGCGATGATACCGCCGCCCACTTTTTTCTTTTTCGGAGGCTGAGGAGCGGGCTGATAACCGCCGTAGCCGTTCATGTTAGGGTCGGTGGAAAAATTATATTGCTGCTGATAGTCATACATAAGTATCGACTTCCTTTCTGAAAGAAGGTGATCTTCAGGTCGCCTTTTCGGGTTTTCTTCCTTTTGCATTTTGGATTATAACCCCTGATTGTGACAAAGACGTGAAGAAGGATTTATAAATCGGGGAAAGGTTGATGTCGTTTGAAAGTTTATAGTCCGTATTTTGGGCAGGTGAAGAAAAACTTCAGGGCCTTTCAGCCTTGCTCCGCCGCCAGCGCTATCCCGCATTCTATCCTCTTTTTCTGCATTTCGCAGGCGATCCTGTGAGGCTTTCTTGCGTCGCCCTCATATTTGAACGAATTTGCGTTGCAGCCACCTGAGCAGTAGAACCTTGCCCAGCAGTCGGCGCAGCCCTCTTTGCTGTAAATATGGGTCTTTGCAAAATAATCCTTTATATCTTTATTAACGTTTCCGTCAAATATGTTGCCCATTTTCCACTCGTCCATTCCCACAAACTGATGACAGGGGAAAATATCGCCGTCGGGAGTTATGGCGACGTACTCGTTCCCGCAGCCGCAGCCGCGCAGGCGCTTGACAGCGCAAGGTCCTTGATTAAGGTCGATTTTGAAATGGAAAAAGTTGAACTTTTTCGGGTCGTTTTTCATAATTTCGCAAAGTCTGTCGTATTCGTCAAAAATCGTGGGCAGGTCGTTTTCGGCTATCGCGTAGGGCATTGTGGGGTCGGTGACAACAGGCTCCACCGAAAGCTGCTTGAAGCCCAGCTCCGCCATATGGAGAATATCATTTGTGAAATCAAGGTTGTACTTTGTGAACGTCCCTCTTATATAATGGTCGGTTCTGCCCTCGTTTACACGTTCTTTGACAAGCTTCTGGAATTTGGGAACGATAAGGTCATAGCTGCCTTTTTCGTTGGGAGTTATGCGGATACGGTCGTTTACTTCCTTTCTGCCGTCAAGGGAGAGAACGCAGTTGCTCATCTCGCGGTTTATGTATTCCGTCTTTTCATCGTCCAGCAGCACGCCGTTGGTGGTTATCGTGAAACGGAAATTTTTTCCGTGCTGTTTTTCAATGCTCCTTGCGTAATCAACGGTGGCTTTGACGGTGTCCCACGCCATAAGCGGCTCGCCGCCGAAAAAGTCCACCTCAAGATTTTCCCGTCCCGCGGACTTTTCAATAAGGAAATCTATGGCTTTTCTGCCAACCTCGGGAGGCATCAACATTCTTCCCCCGCCGAAATCCCCTGTTTCCGCAAAGCAGTATTTGCACCTTAAATTGCAGTCGTGGGAAACGTGCAGGCACATCGCCTTTATGGGAGAGTTAAGCGTCATTTCCGCATACTGCTTGTATTCGTCCTCAGAGAAAAGCATTTTGCCGTTGTAAAGCTCCTCCAGCTCGGACAAAGCCTCGGCTATCTCCCCCTTGTCATACTGAGGCAGGGAAGCGGCAAGCTGCTCTGCGTCAACGCCAAGCCCGCCGCCCTCGTGGTCGGGACAGATATAATCCAGCATATCGAAGATAAGGCGATCTACAACGTGAACGCCGCCGCTGTTTATGTCAAGGACGATATACATATCCCCCTGCTTGTACTTATGTATTCTTGAATCCATTTTCTCAAATCCTTTTTATTTTTTCTCAACATCAAAAGAGGGAGGAAAGTCCTCCCTGCTTTTGCTGCGTTCAAATTTACTTATTTGCCTCGCACTGCTGATTTGCAACGGTGCAGGAGGTCTTGCAGGCGGACTGGCAGGAGGTCTGGCACTTGCCGCAGCCGCCCTTTGCGGCGGTTTCCTTCAGGTTAGCCTTGTTTACGGTTTTGAGATGTTTCATAATATTTTCCTTTCAGCGGTTATTTTTCAGCTTTTAAGTCCGCCTGACAAAAGGCGGGAATGTTACATTTACGATTATAGCATATTCTTCCTTTTTTTGCAAGAGGTAAATATCATTCGGCTGAAACAGCCTCATAGCAATCCGCCAGCGTATTCGGGGGAAGCTTTTCGCTGCTTATCAGAGGAATAACGGTAAGGTTGGTGCTTATAAGCTCCGAAGCCGCTTCCAGAAGAGCTTCTGATCTGGCGGCAGGGTCGGAGGGAAGTCCCACGGTCTTATCCCCTATCTTCAGGGAATTGCCGAACGAGGACGGGTCGAACATAAGGTATACAGTGCCGCTGAAGCCGCTGTCCGAAAGTATCTCGGCGGAACCGCCCCCTGCGGCGAGGTCGGACATGGTTATAACGACGGCGGCTTTGCCTGAAACGGCGGTATTTATCTTTCCGTAAAGGGAGGTAAGCGCGGTATATCTGTCGGCGGTGAAATATTTTCCGTTCAGGATAGTGCGGTCATATTCGGTGAAAGCGGGGAAACGCATATCCGACAGCAGTATCTCCGAAAATCCCGCGCTTTTAAGCTCAGCGCACAGGGAGGAGAAGAACTGCGCCGTTCCGCTCCTGAACGGGTCTATCCAGCGTTTACCGCCGCGGTCGGGCGAGTTATCGAGCCATGCGGAGCTTTCGTCTGCGAACCAGTAGCCCGTATCTTCAACATAAGCGGGAGTAAGATGGTCATGCAGAGCGGGGAAAAGCGCGGCGGCTTCAAGCCCCTGACTTTTCACGATGGAAATTATCTGCGGTGCGGTCATTGTCCCCGTTATAAGTTCGGAGTCCTTTACTGAGGGAACGGTGGTTTTATACAGCAGGTTCCCCGGCTGATTTTTCACGGGAAGAACCACGCGGGAAAATCCAGCGTTTTTGGCGGCAGCCAGCGCCTTTGCAAGAGAAGCGGTGTCCTTCATGGCGGCTTCGCTCAGAACGTAATTTCCCGCCGATGACGCCTGCGGCTGAGTTTCCGAAGGAGTGGGCCCTGTGTCCGTGTCCTCTTCGGTATCCGAAGTGCTTTCTTCAGGCGCGGAGCTTTCAGGTGGAGTCCATGAAAGATCCTCGTCCGAGGCGGAAGTTTCCCCTTTGAAATAGCTTATTATCGGTCCCGCCGCAGAATATCCCACAAATATAAGCGCCCCTGCGACTATGACCAGCAGCAGGACCTCCGCCACCTTTCTCCCTGTGGATTTGCGCTTTTTGTACAGGCTTCCTCTGCTTCGTTTTATTTTTGTGTTTCGTTTTCTTTTGTAGCTCTTTGATGCCATGATAGTCTCCTGAAATTTTCTTGCGGATAAAAAGAAGTGTCTGATGATTTTTTAAGCGGAACGCCTTTCGCGCGGTTTTGCGCGATATGTTAAGATCATGTCCAGAACGAACTTAACGCCAGAGAGATAACGCCCACATAAATGAGCATTATGGGCATTCCTCGAAAGGCGGCGGGGACCGATTCCGAATTCAGCCGCGAGGAAGCGGCGCCCAGCAGATACCCTGCCAGCAGGAAGCCCAGCCCTGTTCCCAGACCGTAGCCCACATAGCTTGCGAATGTGCCGCCTATGTTGCTCTGAACGAACAGCGCGCCCAGAACGGCGCAGTTGAACACGGACAGATGAACGTATTTTTTCACGCGGCGGAACAGCGAGGGCAGAAACTTATACACTGCCAGAAGGGTCAGCAGGTATACTGCCGCCATAATGAAAATATAGATAAAGGGTATCAGTATATTATAATATTCCCACGCGGAAAAATACCTGTCCGTAAGGCAGGTGAGCATGGAGGAAAGGGTGGTGACGTATATGACGCCGATGAAGATACCGATAAGGTTTTCTTTCTTGCGGGCGGTGTAAAGCAGGACGTTTACGCCCAGCGCGTGTTCAAAGGCGGCGTTTTCGATGAATATGCCCAGCAGCGCCGCTGTGAGCATTCTTGTGAATACCGTTGCCATTTACTGCTTCGCCTCCTTTTTTTCGGAGCCTGAGCTTCTGCGGCGGTTATACACGGCGCGGCAAAGCCCCGCCAGTACCCCCACAAGGATAAACCCGCCGTATACCCGTCCCATCGAGGGTATCTGGAAGGGAAGCTGCACCCTCATGTTCCAGAGCATATTGTCAGTGAGGATATCCCTTAAAGTCCCCACCAGCAGGCATGACAGGTCAAAGCCCAGCACAAAACCGAAGGCGTCCTTCAGCATCTGAAGCGGCGAGCGCAGGAAAAAGCGGCTTTCGGTTTTTGACAGTATAAGAGGATTAGCCACCGTCACGGTAAGATAAAGCCCTATCCCGTTCACCGTTTCAACGGCGAACAGAAGCCTTGCCGTCATTATCACAGGGACGTATACCGCCGCCGCGATAAGGGCGTAAAGCACGATCCTTACTGCAAAGGCGATCTTTTTCGGCAAAAGGCGGCAAAAGCAGATAGAAATAAGCGTGACAAGGCTGAACACCCAGCACAGCACCACGGCGTTCTGAAGATTTGAAGCGGCGCCTATGACAGGACCTGCGAACAGGCCGCTCATAAGCACTGCGTTTTGTCTTATTATCCCGTCGGAAAGGCGGACTTTTCTGACTGATGAAGTTTCCATAATATTTTACTCTTTTTCGTTTTTCTTTTCTTTTTTATTTTTTTCCTTGTTTTCTTTTTCCGTTTTATTTTCTTTTATAAGCTTTTCAAAAACGCTTTTCTTACGCACGGGGACGTTGTCCTTGCCCTTGACTATTCTGGGCGGTTTTTTTGCGGCTTTTATAACCTTATTGTCCACGGCGGGCATATTATAATTCATAAGAGGAACAATAATTTCCTGCGTATCGCCGATATAACGGGTCTTTTCCTCGTCGTTCTGCGCTTCGTTTTTGACGCGCTCGAAGCTTCCCGCGCTTTTTCTGAGCCATGTGAAGGTATTTTTTATCACCTTTATCGTTCCTTCGGCAAAGCGGTCGATATGCAGGGAGACCGCGTTAGCCAGAAGCAGCACGAAAACGAAACTCGCTTCCGTATGGGCAAGGTGACGGAAGATGACCAGCATTACGCCGATGACGATACCGTAATAGATCTTTCCCAGAAAAGATTTCGGTATAGTCTGAGGGTCGTTGGCAAGGAACAGCAGACCGAACAGCAGGTTCCCGCAGATAAGCTCGATTATCATAGCGGAATTTATGTTGTCATAAGCGGGGAAGAGAAACGACCCCGCAGTAAAGGCGGCGAACGTCACCAGCGTGACCGTCGGGGAAAGGGCGCGGCGGAAGATAAGGCAGATCCCGCACACCACAAGGATAAGAACGTGCGTCGTGCCGATAGGGCCGAGAAAATTGCCCAGGAAAATATCGGCGACGGAAAGCTCATGAGCCGTTCCGAGGCGCACCAGATAGCTCTCCAGTCCCGAATAAAGCGAGCCGCTGTAATCGCCGAAAACAGGGATGATCTCTCCCGGGCGGGGATACATCAGCACCTGAGACGGCCAGCTTGCCGCCAGAAAAGCATAGCTGAGGCAGGCAGGGTTAAAAATATAATTGTCCTTTCCGCCGAAAATATGCTTTATTCCCATGGCGAGGGCGGCGCCGAACACAACGAAGCCGTATCCCACCGAGGCGGGCATGAGAAGTCCGAGACACATTCCGCTCACAACGGTGGAAAGGTCCTTGAAATTATAGGTCTTTTTGGTAAGGCGGCAGCAGACATAGTCCGCCAGCATGCTCACCAGCACGCTGAGCGCACAGATGACCGCCGCGCGCGCTCCCCACCGCCAAATGCCCATGACGAGAAGAGCGCACAGACAAATAAGCTGGTCGCCGTAGACGCTTTTGTATTTTCTGCCGAAAAAGCTTCTTTTAGGCTTTTCGGCAGTCAGGGTTTCGTTTTCTCTTTCAGGCTCTGACATAATTCCTCCGACGGCGCCCGCAAAGGGCGGACCGTTTTTATAAGACAAAGGCGCGTTATCGCCTTATAGTATCGTTCTGACGGGAGCTTTCCCGTATAAGGGAAAGACCTGTGATATATTTTATATTCTGATGAAATTTCGGGGTTTGCATATGAAAATAGATATAATCTCAAAATCCACTCTTAAAGTAACGCTTACAGCGGCGGACATGAACGAATACAAGCTTTGCTACGAGGAGCTGACAGGAAAAGGCTCAGGCTGCCGCAAGGCGCTGGGAAGGCTCCTGCGCGACACAAACGGACCTGAGGGCGCGGCAATGGCGGCAAGGCTCTCTGAAGACCGTCTTTTTGTGGAAGCGTTCCGACGGATGGACGGGGGCTGTATGCTCTATGTCAGCGCCATATCGGCTCAGCGAAAGAAGTCCGTTCTTGACGAAAGCAGGGAAGCCGCTCCCATAATGCTGGAGCTTTCCTCACAGCGGGAGCTGGGTCAGCTTTGCCGCTGCCTTCTCCGCGAAAAGGAGCAGGGCGCGGAATTTTCCTCCCGCCTTTTTATGAGCAAAGGCGTGTTCCGTCTTGCCGTAGTGCCTGAAAACATTTGCCGCGGCGTGATACTGAGGCTTTTCGGCGAGTTCGGCGCGGCAGTTTGCAGCGAGCTTTTCGCCGCTTTCACCGAGGAGCATTTCACGATCCTTATAGGTGAAAACGCGGCGGAAACAGGCGCAAAGGTCTTCTGACGCTCAAAGCGCGGCTTGTCCTTTAAGCAGCTTTACGGTCCTTGCCATATTTTCCGATTTGAACAGACAGGTCCCGCTTACGATCACATCGGCTCCCGCGTTTATCACCACAGGCGCGGTTTCGGGGTTTATGCCGCCGTCCACCTGTATGTATATATCGCGGTTGAGCTGCAAGGCCTTCTGCCTTATATCGGTTATCTTCGGCACGGTGTAGGTAAGGAACCCCTGCCCGCCGTAGCCGGGCTCCACCGTCATGACCAGCACAAGCTCAAGCTTTTCAAGATATGGGAACACCGCTTCTGCGGGAGTGTCGGGCTTTATGGAAAGACCCGCCATAAGTCCCGCGCGGTGTATTTTGTTTATCGTATGCTCAACGTCGCTTTGGCTCTCCACATGAAAGGTTATCAGATCCGAGCCGCTTTCGGCAAAGAACTCTATCTGATGGTCGGGATGGGACACCATAAGGTGCGTATCCTTGAACATATCCCCCTTCAGCGCCTTTTGGAACGGCGCGCCGAAAGAGATATTCTCCACGAAGTTTCCGTCCATCACGTCAATGTGTATCCAGTCCGCTCCCGCCTGAAGAGCGCGCTGCGCCTCGCTTCCCGCTTTTGAAAGGTCGCTGCCCAGCAGGGAAGCGCTTATTTTTATATCCCTCATATTTCCTTCCTTTGTTCTCCGCAGGAACATCTGCGGAAAAACTGTACAGTACATACTTATTTTACTGCATTTTTGCTTTTACGTCAAGCAATTTATTGTTATTTCATAAAAACACAAAAATTTCACTTGCAATTTTCCGTCGAACCATGTATAATTAGGAATAAGATGTCAGCGGAAAGGCAGTTTTTGCCCCTGCTTCCGAAAAGACAGCAAAGAACGACATGAAAGGAACAAAAATATGTTTAAACTTCTGGTAGATACATCTAACGCCGCAGCTTCAAACGGACAGGGAAACATGGTCGTAACTCTTCTTACCACTATCCTCCCTATCGTGCTGATGGTGGTAATATTCTATTTTCTGCTTATCCGTCCCGAAAAAAAGCGTTCCAAGAAGATGAAGGAAATGCTGGATAATCTTCAGGTCGCCGATGAGGTAGTGACCACGGGCGGCATTATCGGGCGCGTTCTCTCCGTGAAGGAGGACACCGTACTTATCGAAACGGGAAGCGACCGCACAAGGCTCCGCGTTCTCCGCTCCTCTATCGCCGAAAACAGAACGGTACATGACGACGTGAGCTGAAAAGAAAAATGACAGACAGCTTTTTGCCGCACTGACATGGAAAACACAGGTTTTCTTATGGCAGGGCGGCTTTTGTCTGTCATTTTTTTGTCCGCAGGACAATATTATTTAACATCTATCGGTTTTCAGTGAAAGGAAACAGCCATGAGATCACTTAATCCCCATATTTACCGCCCCTTTGCCATATCGGTCGCGGCGGGGGCGGCAGCCTGCGGGGCAGTGCTTCTGCTGACCTCGCTCATCATGTACGTTCTCGGACTTCCCGCCGAAGCAGGCGGAGCATTCGGGCTTTTGTCCCTTGGAGCGGGCTGTCTGACGGCGGGTTATGTGCTGGGCAGGAAAAAGCGCAGAAGCGGCATAAAGCAGGGGATCCTGTGCGGGGCGGCGCTTTTTCTCCTCTGCTTTATCGGCAGCTTTTTCTTCGGCGGAGCCACCTTTTTCGGCTTTCTGACAAGGCTTTTCGTCTGCCTTGCGGCAGGAGTGGTCGGCGGAGTTGCGGGAGTCAACGGAAAGATAAAATGACGGTAAAACGGCGCGCAAAGCCGCCCTTCCGCAGGACAAACAGCAATAGCTGTTTGTCGGCGTTTCCTGCCGCCCGTCAGATTTTTTTGCTTAGGCAGCTGAGTTTTCCTGTATCGCCGCCGTTTTATCCTAAAAGTAAATAAAATTTACTTTTTTGCGGTTTTCCCATTGACAAGGCTGTTTATATGTGATATACTTTTTTTGACAAAAAGGCTATTCACAGGGGGCTTCTATGGTAAACATAAGAAATCTGCAAAAAAGCTACGGCGCTTTTAAAGTGCTGAACGGACTGGATATGTACGTTCCCCGCGGAGAGGTATACGGCTTTCTGGGAAAGAACGGCTGCGGCAAGACCACCACGATGAACATTCTCTGCAACGTTATCCCCAAGGACGGCGGCGACGTTATCCTTGAGGGAGCGGAAGGGGAAAGGATAAAGATAGGCTATCTCCCCGAGACCCCGTCGCTTTTCAGCTACATGAACGGCTATGAGTATCTCAGGTACATCGGCGCCTGCTGCAAGTATCAGGGCAGCGTGGAATCAAGAGTTGAAGAAGTGCTTGATATAGTGGGCATGAGAGAGGGCGCCCGCCGCCGCATAAAGGGCTATTCAAGAGGCATGAACCAGCGTCTGGGCATAGCGGCGGTGATATTCGACCACCCACAGCTCCTTGTGCTGGACGAGCCTACATCTGCCCTTGACCCTGAGGGAAGAGCCGATGTGATGAACGTTATAACCCGTCTTTCCGACAGCGGCTGCACGATAATCCTCTGCACCCATATACTGCCCGACGTTGAAAAATGCGCGGGGAGCATAGGAATAATGTGCGGCGGAAAAATGGCGGTAGAGGGAAAAATAAGCGATATACTGAAACAATGGTCCAAAAGCGAAGTGGAGCTTCGCCTTTACGATACCGACGAAAGCGGCATTTCCGCCGTTCTTGCCATGGAACAGCTTCCCTTTATAGAGAAGGTGGACTTTTATCAGAAGACGGGAGTTTTCGTTATCCGCTCCGAGGATACCGAAGCCGCCGCGAGAGAGCTTGTAAAGGTCCTTGCTCAAAACGGAAAAACGCCCTATGAGATGAAAACGGTGACGGAAAGTCTTGAACAGGTCTATCTGAAGGTGGTGAACGGAAATGCTTAAAACAGGATTAAAAAAGGAGCTTATGTTTTTTACCCGCTCCTTCAGATTATGGGGAGTTATCATCGCGGCAGTTGCGTTCATGATACTTGACCCTGCGCTTATAAAGCTGTCGGGTTCGCTTATGAACAGCCTTGCGTCTGCGGAAAGCGCTTCCGACATGGAGCAGACCGCCATGATGAACACGGAAAACCCCTACGGCGACCTGAACGAGCTTATGGAAGAGGCTCTGACTCCCGCCTACGGAATAGCGGGAACGGCGGGAGATATAAACAACGCGGGAATGCTCATCTTTATGTTGGTGACCATGTTTGCGGCAGGAGGCGAGCTTAAAAAGCGCTCCATGATAATCCCCCTGAACGCAGGACTTACTCCGGGATTATATGTGACGCCGAAATTTCTGCTTTATCCCGTTGCAGCGGGAGCGATCGCCTTTGCCGCGATAATGGGGAGCTATCTTTTCAGCTTCGTCCTGTACAGCGAGGTGAACGTTGAGATAGGCGGACTGCTTCTCGGCGCGCTGGCTGACGGGGTATTCGCTATGTTCATGGTCAGCCTTTACTTCACTATCGGGCTTTGCACCGCCAAGGCGGGGCTCGGCGTGGTCATAATGTACGGCGGCAACATTCTTTTAACAGCGCTTTTCAACGCCTTCGGCGCGGATAAGTTCCATCCATTTACCCTTACCGTGCAGGCGCAGGAATTTATCCTTTACGGGGAAGGGGATATGCTGAACCTTTGGGGCAGCATCGGAGTGACCGTCCTGCTCATCCTGCTCTGCTACTTCGTGACGATATTTGTCATTTCCGCCAAAAAAGTGGACAATATCGGCGAGGAGCAGGTAATGCTCTGATAAAAACCGAATATACAAAAACCGCCCGGCTTTTCAAAAGCAGGCGGTTTTATTTTATACTGTTCACATATTCTGAGGCGTTTGGCTTGCGTATTGGTCGCTCATGGCGATCATCTGTCCGATATTTTTTCTGAACATTTTATCCAGATCGGCGTCATAGCCGTAGAAAATGCCTCTGCGTATCCGAGAGAGCTGACTCTGCAAAAATCCCACCACGTCGATCTTGTTGTTTTTCAGCCTGATACTCTGACGTTTCCCGTTTCTTGTGCAGATAACTGCGTAAGCCGTCTTTCCCAAAGGGATAAATCCTGCATAGTAAGTGGTAAGCTCATGGCGGTATATCCAGAGTATATCCTCTACGGGAAAGAGGATAAGCGAGTTGAACGTGTACACAACTGCGTCGGCGGTTACAGTCAATCCCTCAAAGGAAGGAGAGGTGAGAAGCGAATCGTTTACCCGCTTCAGCGCTTCGGGGGGAAGCTTTACAAGAGACTTTGATGAGCTGTTTTTATTTATCGCAAAGGTAATTAAGAAAATCAGGACGATAAACAGAAACATAACGGAAAAGGTGAACCATAAGCCCTTGGACGGGTTATTTACAAGCAGTCCCGCTGCAAGAAAGACCAGAGCGACAGCTGCGAATACGATTAAAAGGATCCGTGTTTTTCTTGTTTCTTTCCGATACGATGCATATAAAACAGGATAGTTCTTTATATTATATTCGTTCATCTATGCACCTCACAAGCTGCTCATAAGGCGCTCAAATTCGGCGGAATCCTTTTTCTCGAAGTAAAAGCGGAAGCCCTTCAGCATAGAATCGCCCTTTTCGCCGTAGGGAAGCTCCTTGTTTAGAAGTATCTCAAAGTAAACGGTCTTGAACAGCTTTCCCAGTTGTTTTTTCTCACAGCTCACCATATCGTCGGAAATATGTGCGGAAAAAATTTCCGTATGATTATCGGTTATTATACGGCGGTTCGTGAGGGTAAAAAACGGTTCCACACCTAACGATTGGTCGGTCTCGGTGCCGAATATCTGCGGGATAGCGGTAAAAATCACCTTTTCATCGTTGTCAAGATGCACCTTGAAACGGTTCAGGGCGGCGGGAAGCCTGTCAAGATATGCCGTTTTCATCATTTTAGTCCTTTCGGTATGTAGTTACCTTAATAATAAACTAAACACGGCGATTTGTCAAGATAATATGATAAATAGCAAGGTGATTTGAAAATTTTTGTGCAATTTTACCTATAAGACAGCGCTCTGATTTACAGTTTTATTTTTATCCTGTCCCCGTCCTTTTCCTGCACCTCTACCAGCGTCCAGTCCTTATGGCGGCGCTTGAATTTTTTCAGCGACTTTACCATATGCCTTGCCTGACGTGAGGTGATGTTTACACCCTCGCTTTTAAGAAAGCGGGGGAGGAATGAAGCGGCAAAGCTGTTTAAGATCAGGGCGGAGGGTATCATAAGCCGAAAGTTTTTCCCTTCGTCGCTGTCCCTGACGATAATATCCATAGCTTACTCCACGAAAATGCGGACCTTGTCGCCGTGGGCGCTGTCCACCTCTACAAGATTTCCCACAACGCCCTTGGCGGCAATCTCCAATATTTTTGAAATATCAATGCTTTTCAGCATATCACTGCCGTCCACCTGAGGCAGTTCCATTCCCGACTCAAGCACCGCCTGTATGAGGGATATAGGCAGGTTCACTTTGACGGTGTCCCCGTTGGCGCTTTCCACCATTATCCTGAGTATCGTATCGGACATATCCTTCTGCTGTTCCTCAGGGAGCGCCGTCACCACGGGGACTATCTCCGCCTTGCCTGTCAGCAGCTCGTCCACCGTAACGCCCAGAATTTTCGCAAGCTGAGGCAAAAGGCTTATGTCGGGGCAGGAAGCATCTGTTTCCCCCAATTAAAGATACAATTTAGTTTTTCAATCAATTTTACCTACAAAACGGTAAAATATTTCAATTTCCTGATTTCTGGTTCCGTCAGGTTCCTTGACAGCTTCGTGGATAACGATTTTATCGATCAGCGTGTTGAGCAGCTCGGCTGTAAGTTCTGCGGGATCGGTGTACTGCCTGATGAGCATGATCCACTTTTCTGCGTCAGCTTTCGTCTGCTTTTCAGCCGCAAGATCAGCTTTGAGCCTGTCAATCTTCTCAATCAGCTCCTGCTGCTCGGTCTGATATTTCTTAGAAAGCATTGTGAAATTAAACTCGGCGATACGCCCACTTGACCAATCCTCATAAAGCTTTGTAAACAGCTTGTCTGCTTCCGCTTTGCGCTTCTCGGCTCTGGCAAGCTCGGAAGCCTGCTTTTTTGCCGCGTTGTCACGCTCGGAATTTCCGCTTTTCAGCAGCTTCCGGAGCAGCTTTTCCTCGCTGATCTCCGCTTGCTTCGACCAGTATTGAACCCTTGCAAGAACATAAGCATAAAGAGTGTCGTAGCGGACGTAATGAGCAGTGCAGCGACCGCCGTTTTTGCCGAGCTGACGGTAATTTGTACAGTTAAAATAACTGAATGCCGTTTTATTCGATTTGTTTGTTCCGAAACTCATCGACCAACCGCAGTCCGCGCACTTTAAAAGTCCTGCGAAAATCTGAGTATCAGCAGCGTTTTTCATCTGCCTGCGCCGTTCAGCGATCTGCCCCTGCACCTGTTCAAAAACATCACGGCTGATTATCGCCTCATGTGTATTCTCTACCCTGAACCACTCCTCCTGCGGCTTGCGTATCCGCTTCTTGTTCTTGTAGGAGATATTGGTCTGCTTGCCGTGGACGCTGTTGCCGATGTAGGTTTCATCCTTGAGAATTGATCTGACCTGCGCTATCGTCCACGCACAGGCTTTTTCCTCCGATTTCCCCTCATAAATGTGGGCGAACGTTCCATACCGTTTGAAGTTCAGCCAATCGGGAGTGGGGACTTTTTCAGCAGTCAGGATTTTTGTGATTTTAGCTGCTCCCGCGCCGTGTACGGCAAGGTCGAAAATCCGTTCAACGATCCATTTTGTTTCATCATCAACGGCAAGCGAATTTTTGATTTCAGGGTGACGGATATAGCCGAGCGGAGCGTAAGCAAAGGTCCTTTCTCCCGCCGCAAATTTGGCGTGAAGAGCAATTTTGACTTTCCTGCCGGTATCCTTGGCCAGCCATTCGTTGAACAAATTTTTAAAAGGAACGAAATCGCTTAAACCTTTCTCGGTATCCTCATTTCCCGCCACGGCGATGTAGCGGATCTGCTTCTCAGGGAACATAAATTCCGGATAATAATCCATCATAACGTGTTCACGACCGAAGCGGCTTAAATCTTTGGTAATTATACAGTTTATCTTTCCTGCCTCAACATCTTCCATCATTCGCCGAAAGGCGGGTCGCTCAAAGTTAGTCCCGCTCCAGCCGTCGTCAACGTATTCGTCATAAACGACCAGATCATTATCAGCAACGTATTTGCGCAATAACACTCTTTGCGTTTCGATCGAAACGCTGTCGCCGAAATTTTCGTCATCTCTTGATAGACGCATATATAACGCAGTTGAATATTTTGCATTGCCGGGTGTCATTTGTAACCTCCTTTTTCAAACACCCATAGCCTTGAGCAAAACCGTACAAACGCAGTAAATAAGCGGTGTTGCAAGACATAATAAATAAATTAATCACTAAAA
>CANRFO010000005.1 GCA_947629925.1 uncultured Ruminiclostridium sp. | reverse complement strand
TTCAATATGCTGACCGCAAAATACCAGACGGAGCAGGGCGAGCTGGCGGAGAAGATTGAAGCGTTGACCGCAGAGGTCGAGGCGGTGCGCCAAACAGAGAGCGACGCTGAGAAGTGGCTGGCACTGATCCGGCAGTACGCGCACCCCACGGAGCTGACCGCCGAGCTGCTGAACGCTCTGATTGACAAGATTCTGGTGCATGAGGCGACGGAAGACGAAGACGGCTGCAAGGAACAGGAAATCGAGATTTACTACCGCTTCATCGGCAAAATCGACTGATTATAGGTATTTATATCCTTAACTGAATTACACAGATTTCGTCGTTCCGTCTCTCGGTTGTCGCTTTATCGCTCTTAATGACGGAGTAGACACTCAGCAAAAAACAACGAAATGCTTGTCATAATGAAAAATGTAATGAACGACCTTTATGCGCGGGATACAAGCAACAAAATCAAGGCGGTTAAGCAATCCACGTTTAAGTCTGGCAAGTATGTAGGCTGTTATGCGCCTCTCGGCTACCGAAAAAGCTCAGCCGATAAGCACATTTTGGAGATAGACCCGATAACGTCTCCCGTAGTAAAACATATTTTCGATATGCGCCTGCAAGGAAACGGTTTCCGAAAAATTGCGGTGCAGCTTAACGCTGAGGGCGTTCCTGCACCGAGAACATTCTACTATATGGCGGAGGGCAGAGAAAATCCTCGAAATGAAACTCCGTATTGGAACGATGTTACCGTAAAGACAATTCTCCGCAACGAGGTCTATATCGGTCATACGGTTCAGAATAAAACGGGGACGGTGTCCTACAAAAATCATAAGCAGGTGGACAAGCCCAAAGACGAGTGGATCAAGGTCGAGAACACCCACGAGCCGATTATATCTCAAGACATCTGGGAAGCAGTTCAACGAATGGACAACCACCCCGGGCGCGGAAGGACTGGCAAGAGCGGAATGATTGCCTTGTTTGGCGGGCTTTTGCGGTGCATGGACTGCGGCTCGTCGCTGCGATACATGCGCGATTACCGCAAAACGACGTCGGGAAAAGAGCCTGAATTCAAATCGTATGTATGTAACCGCTACGCTATCGGCGGAAAAGACGCTTGCTCATCACACTATATCAACCAGAAAGCGCTTGTGGCGGTCGTTTTGGCTGATATTCGCAGCAAAGCTATCCTCGCTCAAGGCAACCGTGAAGCGCTTAAAGAGCAGATCCTCGTCAGGAAAAGAAACGCAAGCGCAGAAAGAACGAGCCTGCTGAAAACCGAGCTGACAGCGCTTGAAAAGCGGCTTGCCGAGTTAGAAAAACTTGTGCAGTCGGCTTATGAGGACAAGGTCATTGGACGTATACCCGAAGGCGTTTGTATTAACTTGCTTAACAAGTATGAAGCTGAGCGTGCTGAAAAGTTGGAGCATAAAAAAGAGATTTCCACGAAGTTAGCGGCAAGTGAGGAGAACGAAAAGTCTGTCGATGACTGGCTCGACTTGATTCAAGACTATGCTCAACTTGAAGAACTTGACCGTGCGACGCTTGTTCGGATTATCCAGAAAATTGAGATTGGTGAAAAACGCGAGGTCGATGGGCATGTTGAGCGCGACATCAATATTTATTACAATTTCGTGGGATTTGTAGAATTATAAGCCGTCATTCTTTATGAAAGGGTGACTAATGATTGGTATGCGCGGGATTGCTTCAAAAAGATCAAAGCAGTTTTCAAGGCTAAAGGTCAATCGGGAAATCCGCCTTACGGTTACAGGAAAAGCGAGACCGACAAGAATGTGTGGGAAATAGACGAGGAAGCCGCAAAAGTAGTCCGCAGAATCTTTCAGCTTTGTATCGACGGGTACGGTCCTCAGCAAATCGCAAAGAAGCTGACCGCAGACAAGATACTTATCCCCACAGCGTACAGCAGTATAAAAGGCTATGCGAACGTAAAAGCCCCGAAGGATACGACCTTTTGGTGCGACTCAACTGTTGTACACATTCTTGAAAGAATGGAATATGCAGGACACACCGTAAATTTCAAGACAAGCAAAAAATCCTACAAAAACAAGAAGAAAGTCGACAACCCAAGATGGGAATGGCAGATATTTGAGAACACTCATCCCGCCATCATTTCACAGCATGATTTTGATTTAGTGCAGGAGCTTCGGAAAAACAAGCGGCGCTTGCAGAAGCACCAAGAAGTAAATCCTTTTTCGGGGATCGTCTGCTGCGCCGATTGCGGGCAGAAGCTGTACCTTTGCAGGTCGTACTCTCTTACAGCAGAACAGGAGCATATGAAATGCTCCACCTATGCCAAGCGCAGAGAAGACTGTTCAGCGCATTTTATCCGTACTTCTGTTCTTGAACAGCTCGTGCTTGCGGAACTGCGGAAGGTAACTGCATATGTCAGGGAACACGAGGAAGAATTTGTTGAGCTGGCAATACAAAACTCTAAGCAGAAGCAGTCAGCTGAGCTGAAAGCTGCAAAGAAAAGGCTCGACAGATCAGAAAAGCGGGTCTCGGAGCTTAACAAGCTGTTTGCGAGGCTTTATGAGGATAACATCAGCGGTAAGATATCTGATGAGATATTCGAGATGATGTCGAAAAATTATGAAGCAGAGCAGAAAGAGCTAAAGCAAATTATTCCCGAATTATCGAGATTCATCAAAGACGGCGAACGCAAGAACGCTGATACGGCGCAATTTATCGGAATAGTCCGCAAGTATTCGGATATTCCGAAGCTAACTCCCGAAATTATGCACGAGTTTATTGAGAAAATTGTTGTTCATGCGCCTGACAAGTCAAGCGGGCACCGAACGCAGCAGATCGACATCTGCTTCCGCTTTAACGTTTTGACAGCAACGGTCAAGGCTGACCGCGCTGTTTACGGCAAAAAGAGAAATGCTGCATAGTTTCGGCTATGCAGCTTTTCGGTTTGAGATAAACTTCTTTATTGGGGGCGGACTAAAAGGAAAACACCTTTTATAAATTTGAATATCAGTCGCCGAATGATATACCTATATCGCGTGCGGCTTTTACAACCTTATCATCTAACGGAACAAATTTTGTTTTCATAGTAACATCAGACAGCTTGTTTTCACCTATTTCCGTTCCGATTTTTGCAACTGTGTATCCGTATTTTTCTTCAACAATAAGCTCTGCGGCTCTTGCACCGAACTTTGTAGCAAGTACACGGTCATAAGCGGAAGGACTTCCTCCTCTAAGCATATGTCCGGGAACCACCGTTCTTGTTTCGTAACCTGTGATTCTCTCGATATCCTTGGCTATTCTTACAGTTGCTGTATTATAACCGTTTTCATTTCTTATACGCATACGGTCTTTTTTCTTCATTTTTGCTTCGTCAATATCCATGCAGCCTTCAGCTACGGCAAGAATAGAGAAGGATTTTCCTGCCTTTGCTCGTGATTCGACAGCTTTGGCTACTTTATCAATGTCATAGGGAATTTCGGGAATAAGTATAATGTCCGCACCGCCTGCAACGCCTGTGTAAAGCGTCAGCCAGCCTGCTTTGTTGCCCATTATCTCGATTACCATGACTCTGCTATGTGAATTTGCCGTTGTGTGTATACGGTCAACAACTTCTGTTCCTATATCCACCGCAGTATGAAAACCAAACGTTACTGATGTGCCCCATATATCGTTATCAATAGTCTTTGGAAGACCGATAACGTTCAAACCTTCTTCAGATAGCAAATTGGCTGTTTTATGCGTTCCGTTTCCGCCAAGCGTCAGCAGGCAGTCCAATTTACGGGTTTTATATGTCTGTTTCATCTCGGCTACTTTATCTATATTGTCATCTTCAATGATTTGCATCATCTTGTAAGGTGTTCTTCTTGTGCCGAGAATTGTTCCGCCCTGCGTCAAAATACCTGAAAAGTCAGAGGGTTTCATTTCCTTACATTCATTATGAATAAGTCCGTGAAAACCGTCGGAAATACCTATTATTTCGACTTTATCTTCACCGATAAAGTTATAGCACGCCTTTGCAACGCCTCTTATCGTAGCGTTAAGACCCGGGCAGTCGCCTCCGCTTGTAAGTATTCCTATCCTGCGTTTTGCCATATTTGTCATCCTTTCTTTTGCATTTCCTTTTTAAATATTATACAGCAATCAGTTGTAAACGTCAATATAAAATTACGATTTTTTTGTATAAAACGCATAAAATTCTATTGACAAAAGTTGCTAAATATATTAAAATATTCTTATATGGTATGAACTGTATCATACTTATGACAATGTTATATTTCAGGAGGAAGTAATAATTATGAGCGAGTTTTTCAACATTCCAAAAATTCAGTATGAGGGTAAAAATTCTACAAATCCCCTTGCGTTTAAGTATTACAATCCCGACGAAGTTATAGGCGGCAAGAAAATGCGTGAGCAGCTCAAGTTTGCTCTTTCTTGGTGGCACACTATGGGCGGCGACGGAACAGATATGTTTGGTGTGGGCACTGCCGACAAAAAGTGGGGCGGCAAGGACCCTATGGATATTGCAAGAAATAAAGCATATGCCGCTTTTGAAATAATGGATAAGCTGTCGATAGATTATTACTGCTTCCATGACAGAGATATTGCTCCCGAAGCAGACACTCTTTCCGAAACGAATAAGCGCCTTGATGAAATATCCGATATACTGAAAGAGCTTATGGATAAATCAGGCAAGAAATTGCTTTGGGGAACCGCTAACTGCTTTAACAACCCCAGATATATGCACGGTGCAGGCACCGCTCCCAATGCGGACGTATTTGCTTTTGCAGCGGCTCAGATAAAGAAAGCGCTTGAGCTTACCGTCAAGCTGGGAGGAAACGGTTATGTTTTCTGGGGCGGACGTGAAGGCTATGAAACTCTGCTTAACACAAACCTCGGTCTTGAACAGGACAATATGGCAAGACTTATGAAAATGGCGGTTGAATATGCTCGCTCAATAGGATTTAAGGGTGATTTCTACATTGAGCCCAAGCCCAAGGAGCCTACAAAGCATCAGTATGATTTTGATACAGCTACTGTTCTGGGATTCCTGCGCAAATACGACCTGCTTGGTGATTTCAAGATGAATATCGAGGCAAACCACGCAACGCTTGCAGGTCATACTTTCCAGCATGAGCTTAGAGTTGCCCGTGAGAACGGCGTCTTTGGCTCAATTGACGCTAACCAGGGTGATATGCTCCTCGGCTGGGACACCGACCAGTTCCCGACAAATATTTACGACGCTGTACTGTGTATGTATGAAGTGCTTAAAGCAGGCGGCTTTACCAACGGCGGACTTAACTTTGACTCAAAGGCTCGCCGCGGCTCATTTACTCCCGAAGATATTTTCCACAGCTACATCGCAGGTATGGACACATTTGCTCTGGGTCTGCGTGCCGCTGACAAGCTTATAAAAGACGGCAGAATAGACAAGTTTGTTGAAGAAAGATATGCAAGCTGGAATACAGGCATAGGCGCTGACATAATTGCAGGAAAAGCAAAAATGCCTGAGCTTGAAAAATATGTTCTTGAAAAGGGAGACGTTATTTCTTCCGTATCCAGCGGCAGACAGGAAATGCTGGAAAGCATACTCAACAACGTTCTGTTTTCTGACTGATAAAGAAAGGGAAATACATTATGGCTTATATTTTAGGCGTTGATATAGGAACATCGGGAACAAAAACCGTCCTTTTTTCCGAGGATGGAGTTCCTGTTTCATCCGCTACTTACGAATATCCCCTTTACACTCCGCAAAATGGTTATGCAGAGCAGGAGCCGCTTGACTGGTGGAATGCTGTTGTAAACGGGATAAAGCAGGTAATACATGAGAGTGGCATTATTTCATCTGAGATCAAAGGCGTTGGACTTTCAGGTCAAATGCACGGCTTGGTAATGCTTGACAAAGACAACAATGTAATAAGGCGCAGTATAATCTGGTGCGACCAGAGAACAGCAAAGGAAGTTGTTGAAATAACCGAAAAGGTGGGAGCAGACAGGCTTATAGATATTACCGCAAATCCTGCTATCACGGGATTTACCGCCGCAAAAATAATGTGGGTGAAAAACAACGAGCCTGAGAATTATGAAAAATGCCGTCATATTTTGCTCCCTAAGGACTATATCAGATTTATGCTGACAGGCGAATATGCAACTGAGGTTTCTGATGCGTCAGGAATGCAGCTCCTTGATATACCTAACCGCTGCTGGTCTGATGAAGTGCTTGATAAGCTTGGAATTGATAAGTCACTGCTTGCAAAAGTATATGAAAGTCCTGAAATTACGGGTAGAATAACAAAACGCGTTGCAGAGCTTACAGGACTTGCGGAAGGCACGATCGTTGTAGGCGGAGCGGGGGATAATGCCGCCGCCGCTGTGGGAACAGGCGTTGTAGAGGACGGAAAGGCGTTTACCACTATCGGTTCCAGCGGCGTGGTATTTGCTCATACAAGTGATATTTCCATTGATAAAAAGGGAAGAGTTCACACATTCTGCTGTGCGGTACCGAATTGCTGGCATGTTATGGGCGTAACTCAAAGTGCAGGCTTATCGCTCAAATGGTTTAGAGATAATCTTTGTTGGAGTGAAATGGAAACCGCATTGAATATGGGAGTTGATCCATACTATCTGACCGATAAAGAGGCAATGGAAGTACCTATCGGCGCAAATAGACTGATTTATCTGCCTTATCTCAACGGTGAAAGAACTCCTCACCTTGACCCTAACTGTCGAGGCGCATTCGTGGGCTTGTCTACAATGCACAAGAAAAAGGATATGATAAGAGCGGTAATGGAAGGCGTTTCCTATTCATTAAGAGATTGCGTTGAAGTGATGAGGGAAATGCAGATAAACGTTACAGATATGATGGCTTGCGGAGGCGGCGGAAGCTCACCGCTGTGGAGACAAATGCTTGCAGACTTGTACGCCTGCCCTGTAAAAACAACTCAGAATAAAGAAGGTCCCGCCTTGGGTGTAGCTTTGTTGGCAGCAGTTGGAGCAGGAATATATTCAAGCGTTCCTGAGGCTTGCAAAGCCGTTATCCTTCCTGATAAAGTGCAAACCCCCATAGATGAAAATACAAAAGAGTATGAAAAAGTCTATGCGGTATACAAAAAGCTGTATCCTGCTATGAAATCATGCTTTAACGAACTGGCAAATATTTAATTTAAAGGAGATAAAAAATGAAACTTTTCATTGACACCGCCAATGTTGCGGACATCAAGAGAGCAAATGATATGGGTATTATTTGCGGCGTTACGACCAATCCATCCCTTATTGCAAAGGAAGGACGCGACTTCAAAGAAGTAGTGACTGAAATAGCAAGCATTGTTGACGGTCCTATTTCAGCAGAAGTAATTTCCCTTGAGGCTGACAAAATGGTAGAAGAGGCTCTTCCTCTTGCAGCGATTAACAAGAACATAGTTATTAAACTTCCTATGTGCGAAGAAGGTCTTAAAGCCTGCAAACAGCTCACTGCAAAAGGAATAAAGACCAATGTAACGCTTGTTTTTTCCGCAGCACAGGCGCTTTTGGCAGCAAGAGCGGGCGCTACTTTTGTAAGTCCTTTCCTTGGCAGGCTTGACGATATAGGTATGGAAGGACTCAATCTTATCGAAGAGATCGTTGATATTTTCAATGCTTCTGCGATAGATACTGAAATAATCGCCGCATCTATTCGCAATCCTATTCACGTTACTGCTGCCGCAAGAATGGGCTGCCATATAGCTACCGTTCCTATGAATGTACTTCTCCAAATGCTCAAACATCCTATGACGGATAACGGTATCGAGCGTTTCCTGAAGGATTGGGAAGGCTTTATCAACAAATAATTTTTTGATAATGCTGAAAGGGCTGAGTTTATCAGCCCTTTTTAGTACAAGGTGTCAAATTTATAATTATTTTTACAAAAGTCTTGAAATTACAGTGAAAAAAAAGTATAATGTATATTGGGTCAATCGGGAAATATTACCTGATTATCAAATGTATGTTTAAATACGCTGTATTTGAGAGGAGAAGCTATGTACAACGATTTGGTAAACACGATAGGCTTTCTTGAGAACTTCGACAATGAAGTTGCAGAAGCGATGAATGATGAGCTTAAACGTCAAAGGCGCAATCTGGAGCTTATTGCGAGCGAAAATATCGTTTCGCCTGCCGTGATGGCTGCAATGGGAAGCGTTTTGACAAACAAGTATGCTGAAGGTTATCCTGCAAAGCGTTATTACGGCGGATGCCAGTGCGTAGACGTGGTCGAAAATATCGCTATCGAAAGAGCAAAAAAACTGTTTGGCTGCAATTTTGCAAATGTTCAGCCGCACTCAGGCGCACAAGCTAATCTGGCGGTATACTTTGCCTTGCTTGAACCAGGCGATACAGTCCTCGGCATGAACCTTGCACATGGCGGACATCTTACACATGGTTCTCCTGTAAATATGTCAGGCAAATATTTTAATTTTATCGCATATGGTCTTAATGATGAGACCGAGATGATAGACTATGACGAGTTGAAGCGTCTTGCAGAAGAGAACAAGCCTAAGCTCATAGTTGCAGGCGCAAGTGCATATCCCAGAGCAATAGATTTTGAAAGAATATCTCAGATAGCCAAATCGGTCGGCGCATATTTTATGGTTGATATGGCGCATATTGCAGGACTTGTTGCAGCAGGCGTTCATATGTCACCTATTCCTTATGCCGATGTTGTTACCACAACTACTCATAAGACATTGAGAGGTCCGAGAGGCGGTATGATACTTTGCAACGATGAAGAAATCGCAAAGAAAATAAACAAAGCGATATTCCCGGGAACTCAGGGTGGTCCTCTTATGCATGTTATCGCAGCAAAAGCCGTCTGCTTAAAAGAGGCATTAGAGCCCTCGTTCAAAGAATATGGCAAGCAGATAATCAGCAATGCTCAGACGTTGGCAAAGGAACTGGTAAACAGAGGTTTCAGACTTGTTTCAGGCGGAACAGACAATCATCTTATGCTTGTTGACCTTCGTCCTTTCCATATTACGGGAAAAGACCTTGAACATCATCTTGACGATGTATATATCACCGTAAACAAAAACGCTATACCGAACGATCCCGAAAAGCCATTTGTAACAAGCGGAATCAGAGTAGGAACCGCCGCCGTTACAACAAGAGGACTTAATGAAGATGATATGGTCAAGATAGGCGAAAGCATTTATCTTGTCGCCTCTGATTTTGAGGCAAATAAAGAAAAGGCGAGAGAGATAGTAGAGAGCATCTGCGCTAAATATCCTCTTTATGAATAATAGAAATAAACAACAAAAGAAAGGGACGTTAAAATGGCACAGCAAAAAGCCAGCACTATTGTTTTCAATTCAAAAGATCAGGTAGCGCCTCTCGGTATAATTGCAACAGACGGAGCAAAAGACTTAGGAAACAAGATCAATGATTATCTTGTACAGTGGTCACAGGACACTCAATATGCTCAGGATTCTTATCTTGTTGATACAGAATGTCCTAGATTTTCTTCAGGCGATGGTAAAGGACTTATTAAGACATCAATAAGAGGCGATGATATATTTATCATTGTTGATGTGGGAAATTACAGCTGTACTTATAAAATGTTCGGCAGAGAAAACTTTATGTCGCCTGACGATCATTTTCAGGATCTTAAAAGAATAATTCAGGCTATGGGCGGTAAAGCTCACAGAATAAGCGTTGTAATGCCGCTCCTTTATGGCGGCAGACAGCACAGAAGAAATTACCGTGAGTCTCTTGACTGCGCAGTAATGCTCCAGGAACTTCAGGCTATGGGTGTTTCAAATATAATCACATTTGACGCTCATGACGCAAGAGTATGCAACGCTGTTCCGCTTATGGGCTTTGACAATGTAATGCCATCTTATCAGGTCTTAAAGGCAATGTTCCATGAAGTTTCAGACTTTGATGTTTCAAAAGAGAATTTTATGGTAGTAAGTCCCGATGAAGGCGCTTTGAACCGCAATATGTACTATGCTTCGGTTCTTGGCGTAGAAATGGGAATGTTCTATAAGAGACGTGATTATTCTACGATAGTAAACGGCAGAAATCCGATAGTAGCTCATGAATACCTTGGCAATTCCGTTGAAGGAAAAGATGTTTTTATATCTGACGATATAATTTCTTCAGGCGAATCAATGCTTGATATTGCATATGAACTTAAAAAGCGTAAAGCCAGACGCATAATAGCATATGCTACATATCCTATTTTCACAAACGGTCTTTCAAAATTTGATCAAGCATATTCTGACGGAATGATCGATTATGTTTTCGGAACAAACCTTACATACAGAACGCCTGAGCTGCTTTCGAGAGAATGGTTCAAGGAAGTTGATGTTTCAAAATATATCGCATATCTCATACTTGCGATAAATCACGATATATCAACCAGCAAGGTGATCGACCCTCATCAGAAGATAAGGTCGCTGCTTGATAAATATAATATCAAAGGTGCAGAAAAGCTTTAATAAACATCGACCCGTCACTTTAAACGTGGCGGGTCTATTACAAAGAGGTGAAAATTTATGCCGTTGGCAGACAAAATAAGACCTACAGAATTGGATCAGGTTTATGGTCAATCGCATATACTCGGAGAAGGTAAGCCTCTCAGAAATATCATTGAACGCGGAAAAATACCGAATATGATATTTTACGGACCTTCAGGAGTAGGCAAAACAACAGTAGCGAATATAATTGCAAAGAAAAGCAATATGGATCTGTACAAGCTCAACGGAACATCTGCTTCAACCGCTGAAATAAAGGACATAATTGCTTCTCGTTTTACGCTTTCCGCTGCGAATGGTATTTTGCTTTATCTTGATGAGATACAGTACCTTAATAAAAAACAACAGCAAAGCCTTCTTGAATATATTGAAAACGGGGATATTACGTTGATTGCTTCGACAACGGAAAATCCGTATTTCTATATCTATAACGCGATTTTATCACGCTGTACGGTTTTTGAGTTTCAGCCTCTAACGCCTGAAGAGATCATTCCTGCTGTAAAACGCGGTTTTGCACTTGCAGCTGAGGAAGCAGGAAGCAAATTGAACATAGAGAAAGGTGTATGTGAACATATTGCAAGAGGCTGCGGTGGGGATGTAAGAAAATCGTTAAATACAGTCGAACTTTGCATTTTTTCCGCAAATGACGGAAATATAACGCTTGAACTTGCAAAGGAGCTTACACAGCGCAGTAATATGCGATATGACCGTGACGGCGACCAGCATTATGATCTTTTATCCGCATTTCAGAAATCGATCCGCGGTTCAGATGAAAATGCCGCGCTGCATTACATGGCAAGACTGCTTGAAGCGGGCGACCTTCCGTCCGTATGCCGCAGACTGCTCGTAATAGCGGCGGAGGATATAGGGCTTGCTTATCCAAACGGGATAGTCGTTGCAAAAGCTTGTGTAGACGCGGCTTTGCAGCTCGGACTTCCTGAAGCGTCTATTCCATTGGCAGAGGCTGTTATACTGCTGGCAACAAGCCCGAAATCCAACAGTGCCGTAATGGCAAAAGACGCCGCTGTTGCTGATGTGCAAAAGGGAATATCAGGCGATTTTCCAAGACATCTTCAAAACAAGCATTACGATGGCGAGGGAGCTGCTGTAAAAGGTCAGCATTATCTTTATCCTCATGATTTTCCCAATCATTATGTTGAACAACAATATCTCCCTGATGAATTAAAAGACAGGGTATATTATAAATTCGGAGACAACAAACTTGAGCGTGCTGCAAAAGAATACAGGGATAAAATCAAAAAACAGTCTTGATGATCTTATCTGATTCAGGTGTTGAATATACCCAGCTGTCAATATGTCCTTTGTCTATAAAATATTTGAAGCCGCTCGGCACATATCCATTATCGAATGTATCGACGATTATCAGCTTTACCTTCATTTTTTCAGGTATTATCGCTTTAATGAATACACTTGCATGTTGATTTACATGAACATTTTCTTTCAGCTCTGCAAGTCCTGCAAGATTTGGTGTAAGCTCTACAAATATACCGTAATTTTCTATACTCCTTATGTATCCTGTGACTGTTTCTCCGGCTTTGAAAAAAGACGCATTTTCTTCCCATGTTCCGAGAAGCTCTTTGTGAGAGAGGGAAATTTTTCCGTTTTCAATACTCTTTATTATTACTTTTATGTTTTGACCTACGCTCATTCTGTTTGAAGGATGATTTATTCTGGAAACCGATATTGCGTCAATGGGAATAAGGGAAGGTATACCGCAGCCAATATCCACAAAACAGCCGAACTGTTCAAGATGTGTTACCTTAGCATTTATTATATCTCCCGGCTTTAAAATCGAAATATACTTGTTAAAACATTCCTGCTGAGCCATTTTTCGGCTTAAAATCGCTATTCTTCCGCCGTGTTCATTGTTGGCAAAAGCAGTCACCTTAAAGCAGACAGCTTTATTCACGCGGGATATAAGCGCTATATCCCGCGTAGTTCCGTTATCTATCCCAATTGCGCCTTCTGTGCGTGGAATGATCCCTTTTGTAAAACCAAAGTCAACTATAAGATTGTGACCGCTGTCACAAACTATACAGGGAGCTTCAACTATTTTCCCGCTAAGTATACACTCTTTAAGAGACTCTTCGCTTGAAACTGCTCGGCGGTTGTCCTCGTTGTTTATCAACTCTCCCTCAGGGTAAAATTGAGACATTTTTTACCTCCACATTTTTGTTTTGGTAATGCTTATGAAAAATAAGTGATTATTATTCCTTTTAAATTTGTTGAATACAAATTATAAAATAATTGATTGCTGTTTTTCCGATGTAAACAACGAAATAAAATTTATGAGAACAAGCACATTGTTTGCTCGTTCTTATTGCTTTTTATAAAATGTTGTGATATAATTATATAAATATTGTAGAGCTATATATGATTTACAGGTGAAGTTATGGATATAAAAATCGGTGATGTACTTGAAATGAAAAAAGCGCATCCATGTGGCGGAAATCGTATGCTCGTTATGCGTGTAGGAGCCGATTTCAGATTGAAATGTGAAAAATGCGGGCATGATTTTATGGTGCCGAGAAGTAAATGCGAGAAAAAAATAAAGAAAGTAATTTCAGAATAATATATTAAGAAAGGAGCAAATATGCTCGATAAGCTGAAAAGCGCCGAACAAAGACTGGAAAAGATCAATGAAAGCCTCGCTGATATTGAGGTGATAAATGATCAGTCAAAATATAAGGCGCTTATGAAAGAATATAAACAGCTTTTACCGATAGTAGAAAAATACAGAGAGTATAAAAAAGCTTGTGAAGAATATGATGAGGCTTGTCAGATACTGAATGAAAGCGGAGTTGAAAAAGAGTTTAAGGAGATGGCTCAGCTTCAGCATGATGAAAGCCGTTTAAATATGGAAAAATATGAGGAGGAGCTTAAAATATTGCTTCTTCCTAAGGACCCCGATGACGACAGAAATGTGATCATTGAGATAAGAGGCGGGGCAGGCGGAGATGAAGCGGCTTTGTTCGCTAACTCACTTTTCAGAATGTATTCGCTTTATGCTCAGGAAAAAAGATGGAAAACCGAAGTAATAAGCGCAAACCCTACTGAGCTTGGAGGATATAAGGAAATAAGTTTTTTAATAGAAGGCGAAGGAGCGTATGCCAAGATGAAATACGAAAGTGGAGTTCATCGTGTTCAGCGTGTTCCTGAAACCGAAGCACAGGGAAGGATCCATACATCTACGATAACAGTAGCTGTTCTTCCTGAAATGGAAGAAGTAGACGTAGAGATAAATCCGACCGATATAGAAATTCAGACCTTCCGCTCCAGCGGCGCGGGCGGTCAGCATATCAACAAAACAGAATCTGCAATACGCATTATTCATCATCCGTCAGGTATAATCGTAGAATGTCAGGAAGAAAGAAGCCAGATAAAGAATAAAGAAAAAGCTATGAAAATGCTGTACAGTAAACTTTATGAAGCTAAACTGAGTGAGCAGACGAATAAAATAGCAGCAGAACGCAAAATACAGGTCGGTACAGGCGATCGCTCAGAACGCATAAGAACGTATAATTTCCCTCAAAGCCGTGTTACCGATCACAGAATAGGTTTGACATTATACAAGCTTGACGCTTTTTTAGACGGTGATTGCGATGAAGTTTTTCAAGCACTTGCCATAGCGGATCAGACCGCAAAGCTTGCTAATTCAGAGAAGAATGACTACTAAAATGAAAACCGAAATATTAAAAGCTGTACCTGAGAGCCTTGACAAAGCCGCATGGTACCTAAAAAACGGAGAAATCGTAGCTATACCGACCGAAACGGTCTACGGTCTTGCAGGGAACGGTTTATCAGCGTCTTCTGTAAAGAAAATTTTTGAAGCAAAGGGTAGACCTGCTGATAATCCGTTGATACTTCATATCGCTGATATCGGTTCTTTATATGAATATGCGGAAAATGTACCTGAACTTGCGTTAAAGCTTGCTGAAAAATTCTGGGCAGGTTCTCTTACAATGATAATGAAAAAAAAGGATACAGTACCTTTAGAAACAAGCGGAGGACTTGATACAGTTGCGTTCAGAATGCCAAATAACATTTGGACGCTTCAGCTTATAAAAAAATGCGGTTTTCCTCTCGCAGCTCCTTCAGCCAATTTATCAGGTCTTCCAAGCCCTACCTGCGCAGAGCATGTTTTCAGGGATATGAATGAAAAAATACCGCTTATAATAGACGGAGGCCAGTGTAAATGCGGTCTTGAAAGCACTGTAATAACATTTATTGATAATGGAGTTAAAATTCTTCGCCCAGGAGCAGTAACTCCTGAGATGCTCAGTGAGTTTTGTGAAGTAACGGTAGACAAATCGGTGACGGAAGGACTTTCGGACAAATGTAAAGCCGCTTCTCCGGGAATGAAGTATAAACACTATTCTCCCAAAGCCGAAGTATATCTTATAGAATGTGACAGTAAAGATAAGTTTGTTGATTTTGTAAATGAAAACAGTGATGATAATACTTATATACTCTCTGATTTCACAGAAAAAATAAAAGCTCATATCCTTCCATATGGTGAAACGCCCAATAAAGAAGCGACAGAGCTGTTTTCAAGCCTCAGAAAGGCTGACGATATGGGAGCAAAAAAAATATATGTAAAAGCGCCATCAAAAAAAGGGATAGGATTGGCGGTCTACAACCGACTTATTAGAGCCGCCGCCTTTAAGGTGATAAAACTGTAAATATGACTGTAAATGAAAAAGCAAAAGTCATAGGTCTTACCGGTATGTCAGGAGCAGGAAAATCCACGGTATGCAATATCTTTCGCTCAGAAGGATTTGATATCGTTGACTGCGATATGATTTGCCGCAAAATAGTTGAAAAAGGTCGGCCATGTCTTGCAGAAATAGCGGAAACGTTTGGTCAACAAGTAATTTGTGCTGACGGTTCACTTGACCGTACAAAAACAGGAAATATTATTTTTTCTGATGAATCAAAGAGACTACGACTGAACGAGATAATGTATCCGTATGTTTCATACATTGTTATAAGGAGCATTACAGACACTGAAAACAGCTTCATTATGATTGATGCCCCCACTCTTTTTGAAAGCGGAATATATTCTCTTTGTGATTTTATAGTAAGCGTGGTGGCTGATCGCGAAATCCTGCTTAAACGTATTCAGGATAGGGATCTGATAAATGAGGAACAGGCTGAAAAAAGACTTTCGGCTCAGCATGATACAGATTTTTTTTATAAAAGATCCGACTACGTTATAGAAAACAACGGAAACATAGATGAATTATTACGAAAAGTTATGATAACAATAAATTTGATAAAGGAAGGAAAATGATCTCAAAACAACAAAGAAGCAAAAAGAAGGTTTTGTTTTCTGCGACAGTTTTAATTTTAATTGCACTTATCATCGCTGTTGTAGGAAGCACGTTGTACAGCATTATAAAAGAAAGATTTCTATATTTCAATTATCCTGTTAAATATGAGGAATATATTGAAAAATATGCAGTGGAAAACAGTGTTGATAAATTTTTAATTTATGCTATAATAAAGACAGAAAGTAATTTTGACCCAAATGCCGTTTCAAGTGTGGGCGCGAGAGGTCTTATGCAGATAATGAGCGATACGTTTGAATGGATAAGGTATCGCCTTGGTGACAACGAAGATAAGACATATGATTTAATGTTTGATCCTGAGCAGAATATACGCTATGGCTGCTATCTTGTGGGGTATCTCATCAAACATTTTGAATCGAACGACGCTGCTATATGCGCATATCACGCAGGAATAGGAAAAGTTGACAGTTGGCTTCAGAACAGTGAATACAGTGACGACGGAAAAAAACTTAATATTATACCTATTTCAGATACAGAGTACTATCTGAAAAAAATAAAAAACGCTCTAAATATTTACAATAAACTTTATACGGAGGAAAATTAAAATGGCATCAAAAACACAAAAAAATGCTAAGGAGCTTCAGAAACAACTGTTTATGAAGAAAAAAAATTCAGGACTTATAATGACTGAAGCGGAAATGAAAACAGCAGATAAGTTCTGTGAAAACTACAAAAAATTTCTGAACGATGCAAAAACCGAAAGAGAAGCAGTCAAGGCTTCAGTTGAAATTTTAAAGAAATGCGGCTTCACTGCTTATGACAACAAGAAAAAATATAAAGCCGGCGATAAGATTTACTTTGTAAACCGCGGTAAAGCAATCATTCTCGCAGTTATAGGCAAAGAGGGAATTGAAAAAGGCGTAAATATCCTTGCTGCCCATATAGACTCGCCAAGACTTGACCTGAAGCAGAATCCTCTTTATGAAGACGCTGAAATGGCTTACTTCAAGACGCACTATTACGGCGGAATAAAAAAATATCAGTGGACTGCTATTCCTCTTTCACTCCACGGTGTTATTATAAGAAATGACGGAAAAACCGTTGAAGTAAATATTGGTGAAGACGAGAATGATCCTGTATTCGTAGTTACCGATCTTTTGCCTCACCTTGCTCAGGAGCAGATGAAACGTCCTGCAAACAAGATCATAACAGGTGAAGAACTTAATGTGCTCATAGGTTCCCGTCCTTTTAAAGATGATGAAGAAAGTGAACTTGTAAAGCTCAACATAATGAACATCCTCTTTGATAAGTACGGAATTACAGAAGAAGATTTCATTTCGGCAGAGCTTGAAACGGTCCCTGCATTCAAGGCAAAGGATGTTGGATTTGACAGAAGCCTCATCGGCGCTTACGGTCAGGACGACAGAGTTTGCGCTTATACAGCTATGATGGCAACTGCCGATCTGAAAAATGCCCCGCCTAAAACAGTTGTCACTGTCCTTACTGATAAAGAAGAAACAGGAAGTGACGGCAATACAGGTCTTCAGTCTTCTTATCTTGAGTATTTCATCTATAACCTTGCTGAAAGCTTCGGCAAAAACGGAAGGGAAGTGCTTTCTGCTTCAAAATGCCTTTCCGCAGATGTAAACGCAGGATTTGACCCCACTTTCGGCGATGTCCTTGAAAAGAAAAACAGCGCTTTTGTAGGAAAGGGAACTGTTCTTACCAAATTTACGGGTGCAGGCGGCAAAAGCGGTACCAATGACTCTTCTGCTGAATTTGTAGGATATGTGAGACAAATTTTTGATAAAAATAAGGTCATCTGGCAGACGGGCGAACTTGGAAAAGTTGACCTTGGCGGCGGCGGAACAGTAGCAAAGTATATTGCGAACCTTGATGTAGACACAATTGATCTTGGTGTTCCTGTCCTTTCAATGCACGCGCCTTTTGAAATTACATCTAAAAATGATGTATATATGACTTACAAGGCTTTTTCTGCATTTATAAAGTAATTTTAAACAACTTGTCTAATCACACCCTGACTGTCATAAACATATAATGGCAGTCAGGGCGGTGATTATATGATAAAAAGTCAAAAGTCGTTAGGACACCGTATCGGTATCAAGTTATTGGGAATAAGCCTGATTTTGGCGGGAATTATTTTGCTTGTGGATATAAGAGTAAGACCAATTATAGAAAAAACCACTTCTTACGAAAGCAAAATACTTGCCACCAGGATCATAAACGATACGGTTTGTGAGCAGCTTTCGAGAGAAGAAACAGATTACAGCAGTCTTATAACAATATCTTATAATGAAAATAACTCAATTTCATCAATAGAAAGCAATATGGTCAGTATAAACCGTATAAAAGCTGATATTACTAAAAGCGTCAACGACAGTCTTTCCGAAATTGATGAAAATGACCTGAATATTTCTTTGGGAACTGTTTCCGGGTTTCAAATGTTTTATAATCAAGGTCCGCTCATACCTGTAAAAGTTGAGCCTGAAGGATATGTTGAAACCGAACTTATAAGCAGTTTTGAAAGCGCAGGAATAAATCAGACGCTTCACAGGATACTTATAGAGATAAAAGTTGATATTTCTGCAATAATACCTGGATATACATCTTCGGCACAGATAGACACATGCTTTGTAGTTGCTGAAACAGTAATTGTCGGAAATGTTCCCAATACATATACCCATGTTATAACGGGTAATGAAGATTTAATAAGCCGTATAAATGATTATGGGGCGGAAGGATAATAAAATGGATTTTGAATCTGCAAAAGCACGACATGAACAGCTGTCTGAAGAGATAGAAGGTCATAATTATGCTTACTATGTTTTAGACGATCCGTCCATTGAGGATTACGAATACGATATGCTCATGCAGGAACTTTATTCATTGGAAAAAAGCTTTCCTGAGCTTATTACGCCTCAGTCTCCCTCTCAAAGAGTAGGCGGTCTCGCGCTAAGTACATTTGAAAAGGTCGCTCATAATGTTCAGATGGGTTCACTTCAGGATGTATTCAGTATTTCCGAAGTAAAGGATTTTGACGTAAAAGTAAGGCAATCCTTGGGAAGAACTCCTTTATATGTTGTAGAGCCGAAAATAGACGGACTTTCCGTTTCACTGGAATATCGTGACGGACTTTTTGTGCGCGGTTCCACAAGAGGCGACGGCTTTATCGGTGAGGACATAACAGCCAATCTTAAAACAATAAAAAGTATACCTTTGAGATTAAAGCATAAGCTTCCCTTTATTGAAGTGCGCGGAGAGGTGTATATGCCAAAAAAAAGCTTTGAAAAGCTTATAGCAAGGCAGGAAATAGACGGCGAACCGATAGCCAAGAATCCGAGAAATGCTGCGGCGGGTTCTCTTCGCCAAAAAGACAGCAGTATAACCGCTCAAAGGGAACTTGATATTTTTGTATTTAACGTTCAGCAGATCGAAGGATACGTAATAAATTCACATAAACAATCGCTTCAGTTTATGCATGAGCTTGGATTTAAAGTGATAGACGGGTATGAAGTATTTTCCGATATCGAATCAGTCGTTGAAAAGATAAACAAAATAGGGAACAGCAGGGGAAAACTGTCCTATGACATTGACGGAGCAGTAGTCAAAATAGATGATTTTGCTGACAGAAATATTCTCGGAGCTACTTCTAAAGTGCCTAAATGGGCAGTTGCTTTTAAATATCCGCCCGAAGAAAAAGAAACAACACTGAATAATATCGAAATAAATGTCGGACGAACCGGAGCTTTAACTCCCGTTGCAATCTTTGATGCAATTACACTTGCGGGAACTACCGTTTCCCGTGCCACTCTCCATAATCAGGATATTATCTCATCACTGGATGCAAGGCTTGGCGATAAAATAATCGTCCGCAAAGCAGGGGAGATAATCCCTGAAGTTGTCAGAGTATGCGAGCACGGTAAAAATTCCGAACCGTACCATATCCCCATGATTTGCCCTGCATGTGGAACCTTAGCAGTTCGAGATGAAGATGAAGCTGTTATAAGATGCCCTAATATCGACTGCCCTGCACAGCTTCTTCGCAATATAGTTCATTTTGCTTCAAGAAACGCAATGGATATAGAAGGTCTTGGAACAGCAAATGTTGAGCTTCTGCTCAATAACGGACTTGTAAAGACAGTGGCGGATCTATATGAGCTTACAATGGCAGATATACTGACTCTTCCGGGATTTAAAGAAAAATCAGCGGGTAATCTTATATCAGCAATTGAAAAATCAAAATCAAACGAATTGGACAGGCTTATTTTTGCTCTTGGAATAAAGGGTATAGGGCAGCGTTCTGCTACGCTTTTATGTGAACGTTTTCCGTCAATGGACGAAATAATGAACGCTGAAAAAGATTCAATAGCAGATATAGAAAACTTCGGTGATATTCTTGCAGATAATGTTTACACTGCTATGCGTGAACCTCACAGAATAATGCTGATAAACCGTCTTAAAGAATATGGTCTCAATATGTCCTATACAAGAAAAAAAACTACGGGAAAACTGAACGGTCTTAAATTCGTTCTTACAGGTACTCTTCCGAGTATGACGCGAGATGAAGCAAAATCGCTTATAGAAAGAAACGGCGGAAAATGCTCCGGTTCTGTTTCTGCAAAAACCGATTATGTACTTGCAGGAGAGGCGGCAGGAAGCAAACTAACTAAAGCAGAAAGTCTCGGCGTTAAAATAATTGACGAAGCACAGCTATTGGAAATGATAAAATAAAGTAAAAGGGAACTGACCGCTATGAAAAGAACAATAGTTTTGATTTTAATAGTTTTATGCGGCATAGGCGCCGGTATAGGGCTGGTTTGTTACCCTGACTTTCAGAAAGAGCAGCCTGATCCTTCTGTTGTTTATGCAGAAGAAAATACGGCTGTAGTCGATGAAATTATTTCAGATGACCCTCTGTATATGACGTTTTCGCATAATGATACATTCTATAACGAAAATATAGATGTTGAAATAACTTGTCAGGATGCAGATGCTGATATTTACTACACTTTAGACGGAGCTGTTCCTGATTCATCGTCTACAAAATATATCGGAGCAATTCCTGTACGGGCTTCCAATACTGTTACAGCCACAACAATAAAGGCTGTTGCTATTAAAGGCGATGAAAGCTCACAGATACAAACGAAAAGCTATGTAACAGGGAAAAACGTCTTTGAACGTTTTGATGATTCTACATATGTTTTTGTACTTTCAACTGATCCTTATAACCTGTATGATTATTACTACGGCGTTGCTGTTGAGGGTTATCTCCGCGATCAATGGCTGGAAAATGAGTATACAGGCGGTGAAATTCCCTTTAATGCTCCCGCCAACTGGTATATGAGCGGCCGCGAAAGCGAACGGGATATGTATGTTGAAGTATATGACAATGAAGGACATAAGCTTATAGACCAAGCTGCAGGTGGAAGAGTTGTCGGCGGATATTCACGCGCTAATTCTCAGAAATCATGGCGGCTCATCGCAAGAAACGAATACAGCGAAGGAAACGGTAAATTTAAATACGCTTTTTTCAACGGCGCTACTGATGCATACGGACAACTCCTTACAAGATTTGACCGAATAACGCTCAGGGATAATGCAAATGACAGAGAATTTGCCGGTATACGCGATGAAGTCGCTATGCAGCTTGCAAAAAATGCAGGTTTTCCGGATACACAGGAAACTGTTCCTGCCGCAGTTTTTCTAAATGGCGAATATTACGGTTTTGCATGGCTTCACGAAGCTTACTGCAACGATTACCTTGAAAGTACATATGGCGGAAACAAAGAAAATTTCAGAATAATTGACGGAAAAGAAAGTGAAATCGAAGGCGATGACGAACAAAGCGTCAATGATTATTATTATGTTTACGAGCTTGCCACAAGCGGACTTACTGACGATAAAAAATTTGAAGAATTTTGTAGTTTGGTTGATATAGATAATTTCATGCTTTATTATGCAACGCAGATATATATAAATAATGAAGACTGGCCCGGAAATAACTTTAAAGCATGGCGTTATTATCCTTCTGACAGCGAAGAAGTTACAAGTCCTTATTTAGATGGCAAATGGCGCTTTATGATGTTTGATATGGAATACGGAATGGGTCTTTACGGAAATGGCTGTAATGAACCTACACTGTCATATGTGCTGAACGGAAGGCATATGCAGGGTGCTTCGGAACTTTTGAAAGCAGTTTTGGAACGTGACGATATGAAAGTAAAGTTTGCCGATACAATATGTGACTTGATGTATGGTGAGTTCAGCAGTGAAAATGCTTTGAATGTTATAGAAGAAAAAATAAAAGAATGTGATAAAGAGTGCATGTATGCTCTTAATAACGGATATACATCGACTTGGGCAAATGAATGGACCTTTGCGGACAGTCGTCAGCAAATACGCGACTTTTTTATAAACCGTCCTACGGTAATGCTCAGGGATATTGTAAAGGTATTTGAATATGAAAATGAAATGTATAGAATAGAAATGTCCGGCGGAACAGGCGGCACTTCATATTTAAATACTGTAGATGTAAAAGAAAATGAAAAAGAAGCGATAAGCTATTTTAAAGAATGTTCTGTTCCAATCAAAGCGAAAGCATATACCGGATATAAATTTTCACACTGGGAAATAAACGGAGAAATTATTAAAGAATCAGAAACAACTGTTTCTTGTCAAATGGCAAACGAAGGAAATATAAGCATAAAAGCGTTTTATGAACCAGTTGATGTAACAGGCGAGAATATATGCATATTACGCCTTTATACAGCCGGAGATAATGACTTAATGGTTCTTTATAATCCAAATTCAGTTGATGTAAGTACAAAAGGTTTATATCTGTCCGACAAGCTTTCTGAGTTAGAGAGATGGAGCATTCCTGAAGTTATCATGCCTGCTAAAAGCGAATTGGAAATAGTATGCAAAAATAATAATGACTCATCATCGCTGCATAAACTTATAACTAATTTTAATCTGAAGGTCGGAGAAACATTATACTTGTCTGATTCTTCAGGAAATATTATTTCAAAAACAGGCGTTGTTGAAATGAATGACGATCAGTGCCTTGAGAGACAAGCAGACGGCAGTTATGAAATAGTAACCTATGTTCGATAATCGCTTCCCTTAATTGCGTAAAATTTTGATTTTACGCAATTACATATATATTTGATTATTCCCTTTTTCATACAAAAACGAGGTGAGATCTCAATGAACTACAAAGACGATTCTCCTAAATATCTTACGGAATTTCTTGATTATATGGCTGTTATAAAAGGTCGTTCAACGCTTACCATAAAAAATTATTACAGTGATTTAAAATTGTTTTTGCGATATTTAAAAGTAAAAAACGAACCTGAATTTTCTAAAAAAAATTTCTCAGGAATAAAAATTTTTGACGTTCCCGAAAAGTATGTTAAATCTGTTACATTATCCGATATAATGGAATTTCTTCACTTCACCATGGACGAGCGTCAAAATCAGCAAAAAGCCCGTGCAAGAAAAGCTGTCTCAATAAGGCAATTTTTTAAATTTTTAACTGATAATAAACAATGGTTTGAAGTAAGTCCTGCTGCAAAATTGGAGCTTCCCTCTCCTAAGCGTGCCTTGCCTAAGCATCTTACTATTGAACAGGCAAATCAGCTTCTCGAAGAATGTTCGGACATAAAGGACTGGACAGATTCAAGAGATTATTGCATGATCACTTTTTTTCTTAATTGCGGAATGCGCCTTTCAGAGCTTGTAGGAATATCTGTAAACGATTACACTGTATCGACCGACCCACAGACGGGAGAAAAATATTCTTATTTGAAAGTTATAGGAAAAGGTAATAAAGAACGTACAATTTACTTAAACAATGCATGCGTTTCAGCATATGAAGCATATATTCTTGTAAGACCTCAGGCTAAAGGAGAGAAAGCTCTCTTTTTAAGCAAAAGACTTAAACGTATATCCAATCGCCGTGTTGAACAGATAATTGACGAAAAGCTTACCAAATCGGGACTTTCAGGCTATGGCTTTTCCGTACATAAGCTTCGGCATACTGCAGCAACTTTAATGTATCAGAACGGCGTAGATGTAAGAGTTTTAAAAGAAGTCCTCGGGCATGAAAACCTTGATACAACTCAAATATACACTCATGTATCAAATAATCAGATAAAAAAAGCAATGGACAATAATCCCCTATCAGAAGTAAAAGCGCCTAAAAAAGATAAAGATTAAGGTAATTTATGTTTAGTTAAATTAGCTAAAATATATTGTTTTTCTTGTCAGATATTTACAATATTGAAAAAAAAGTCTTAGTTAAAATACCAATTGTTTTTGCCTATTTTTTAATGTATAATAGCGGTAAGAGACAGCAGATACTTTAAAAGCGTATCCGAATGAATCCCACAATCCATTGATAATTAAAAATTATCAATGGATTGTTATAAAAACATAACTATGGAGGATGAAAAATGAATCTTAAGAAAATGTTTGCCGGAACAGTTGCTTCTGTTTTGGCAGTAAGCACTATGGCGATTTCCGCCAGCGCAAGTATTTATATTCCGCCTGAGGGAGAAGAACAGCCTGCACCCGGCTGCTCAATCGATGCAAACTGGCTCATTCAGCTTTACAACACCGGTAATGAAGAAGAAAACAAGCCCGCTGTTGATTACGGCTTGGATCTTCAGGCTATTGATTCTTTCACTATTTATACTGAACTTGTAAGCAACCCCGATCCTGCACTTGGTTTTCCTCTTGAAGATTATGACGTAGCAATCGACGGCTTTGGCGGCAACTTTATCTATTCCGCTAACGGCGGTGATATAGGAACCGCTACTGAATCCGATTTTTATGATGAAGAAAACGGTATTACATTGTATGGCAAGTACAACTGGCCTAACAACAATGAATGGTGGGGTCTTCCCGAAGCAGGCGACTCTCCTGAAGGTCAGGAAGCTCAGACCAATCAGGGTACTGTTGATTATAGCAAGACTCTTCATATGGAATACCTGAACAAGTTCTCCTATAAGATGGTATTTGATATTTCCGACGTTCATGCTGACGATCCTGATTACGTTTGGCCTGCCGGCGGTACTTGCTATCAGGTAGGTCTCCAGGAATGGGGCAACGACATGGCATTTAACCTCAAGGTTAATCTGCTGGTCATAAGAGATGCAGACGATAACATCATGATCGCTTTTGACGGTCTCGGAAACAAGCTTGAAAATGACGCTGCTGAAGCACTCATAACTGAATATGAAACTCCTAAGGCTGATGAGCCCGAAGAAACTGAAGCTTCTGAAGAAGATACTTCTGCCGCTGAAGATACTGATGAGCCCGCAGGCACTGAAGAAGCAAGTGATAACACAACTGCTGCTCCTGCTGAAACCACTGCTGCTCCCGCAGCTTCTTCCAGCAGCAACAATATGCTCCCGATTATTATTGCAATAATTGCTGTTGTAGTAATCATCGTAGTTATCGTTGTAATAGTTGTTGTAAAGAAAAAGAAGAATAGCTGATTTTAAATAATGTAAAAAAATAACCGCTCGCTTGAGCGGTTATTTTTTATTTAAGTTCCACTACCGTAACCCCTGATTCGCCTTCGCCATAAACTCCAAGGCGGAAAGATTTCACAAATTTATTTTGTTTCAAATAGCGATGTACAGCTTCCCGAAGTACACCTGTTCCCTTTCCGTGTATTATTGTGATGATTTTTAACCCGCTTATAAGGCAGCCGTCAATAAAGCTATCCACTTCCATTATTCCTTCATCCGCTGTCATGCCGCGTATATCAAGCTCCATGCTTGATTTTCTTGTTGCATTGGACTGAATCGATTTTTTGACGCTTCCTTTTCCTGAATTATTTTGATTTTTATTCTTATTTTCATCTTCAAGACGAAGATTTTCAACATTTGTTTTTGTCCTGATTATACCGATCATTACAAAACAATTTCCTGAGCTGTCAGGAAGCGCTACAAGCGTACCTGTTTTGTCAATATCTACCAGATGGACCTTATCATTCAGCTTCAAAGGACGAGGAAGCTTGTAATCCCCATTGGATCTTTGCTCGGTAACGGGATTGGCGGTATCATATATTTGATTAAGAGTCGAATTTACCTTCGAGCGAGATGACCTTACTTTTTCGGAAAAATCTGCAGCTTCTTTCTCTTTTCTCAACTGTTCAAGCTCCTCAAGAAGCTTATCTGCCCTGAATCTGGCTTCTTCTGCAATACTCATAGCCTTCTGGCGGGCTTTTGAAATTTCAAACTCCTTAGCCTTTTTTGTTTCTTCTCTCTCTTTTTCTATTTGTTCAGTAAGCTGACGAGTTTTACGCTGTTCTGTGGCTATGTCGTTTTTCAGCAGTTCAAGCTCTTGCCTTGTTTTCTCCAGGTTTTCAACAACTTGTTCAAAGCGTTTGTTTTCTTCACCGACCAGTGCTGAAGCAGAGCTGATAATATCCTCTTTCATTCCAAGCCGTCTCACTATGGCAAATGCGTTCGATTTGCCCGGAACACCTGTTATAAGCCTGTAAGTAGGTTTCAATGTTGCTACATCAAATTCACAGCTTGCGTTTTCTACTCCTTTTTCTTCAAGAGCAAATATTTTTACTTCCTGATAATGTGTTGTAGCAATTATAAAACAACCATTGTCCTTTAATGTCTTTAAAACAGATACGGCAAGAGCTGCACCTTCGGCAGGATCAGTCCCTGAACCCAGTTCATCAAGCAGGATAAGTGATTTTGAATCGCATTTATCAAGAATATTGATAATGTTATTCATATGCGATGAAAATGTGGATAGGCTTTGCTCTATGCTCTGCTCATCACCTATGTCAACCCTAACATCTGAAAAAATCCCCACTTTGCTGCCATCAACAGCGGGTATCATAAGGCCGCACATTGTCATAAGCACTAAAAGACCAGCTGTTTTTATAGATACGGTTTTTCCGCCTGTGTTAGGCCCTGTGATGATAAGGCAAGTGTAATTTGTTCCTAATTCAATTGTAATAGGAACAGCAGTGCTCTTGTCGAGCAAGGGATGGCGCGCTTTGTTAAGATATAGTAAGGGTTCATTTGTTATTTCAGGCGTGACAGCTTTCATTTTTGCGGCAAGATTAGCCTTGGCAAAAATAAGCTCAAGCTGTATAGAGGTGTTATATCCTGCTGAAATATCTTCTGCTTTCTCCCCTACACGCTGAGAAAGATTTTTTATTATTCTCTCTATTTCAGCCTGCTCTTGGGCCTCCAGAACACGGATCTCGTTATTTGCCTCAACTACACTGATAGGTTCAATAAAAAGAGTTGCCCCGCTGGAAGAAACATCATGAACAAGCCCGTTGATTTCATTTTTATGTTCTGTTTTTACAGGCACCACAAAACGGCCGTCTCTTTGCGTTATAAGCGATTCCTGAAGATATTTCTTTGTTTCCTGACTTTTTATAAGTTTATTTAGATGATCTCTTATATTTTGACTTTGACGGACAATTGCGCGTCGTATCCTTAAAAGTTCTGGACTAGCGCTGTCAGATATTTCTTCCTCTGAAATTATAGCGTTGCTGATTGCTTCCTCAAGCTGTCTGTCAGGTTCAAGCACCTCAAAGTAATCGGCAAGAACATTTTCTATGCCTGAGCATTGTGCGTACCAACTGCTTAAAGCAGATATCTCTCTTAAAACAGCCGCTGTGTCTAAAAGCTCCCTTAGTGAAAGAACAGCTCCGCCTGCCGCTTTGGAAACGCTTGAACATATGTTTTTTATTTTGCTGAATCGCGGTGTCCCGAATTTCCCTGAAAGTACGAAGGCATCGTCTGTTTTTTTAAGCAGCTCCCTGCACCGTTCATAATCAAAAACAGGCTCTATTTTTAAACACATTTCACGACATTCATCACTATGTGCCTCTTCAGATAAAAGCTTCAGAACTTTATCCAGCTCCAGTTTTTTATATTCTTTATTCATAAAAATTTTCCTCTGTTTTTTTGTAATAATCCAGCGTTTTAAATGTCCTTCCAAGATGTTTGAGCAGATATTCCTCTGTAAAAGCTGAAAACTGCTCTTTTACAGAACCATTGAGCTTAAATCCATACACTTTTTCAATAGGAGTATATATGGTAAATCTCAAGGTATGAAGCAGCACATCGGAAAGTTCCATAATGTTTTCGGTTGAATTTACGGATAATTCAGCACAATCTCCGCAAATAAGGTCATTTTCATCCGAAGAAAAAAACATCTTTTCTTTTATATATTCCCCACAGCTCCGACAAGCTCTGAGGTCGGGCATAAAGCCCAGCATGGATGCTGCTCGTAACTCAAATACAGCTTTTATCAATGTGCGGTCCGAATTTTCTTTCTCAAGTTCAAACAATGTAATGGCAAAAAAACGCAAAAAATCATCACCGCTTTGTTCGGCGGTGGAAGTATATTTGATAATATCTGCAAAATAAACTGCAAGGCTATATTTTTGCAGATCAGAAGAAAGTCCGTAAAAACTGAATTTAGGCTCTGTGCTGTTTAAAGTATAATGCAGATTTGATTTATTAAGGCAGAAAGTTGAATAGGAAAACAGCCCTGAAGCAGCGGCATTTTTACTGTTCGCTTTTCTTATTCCGTGTGCCATTACTTCAATTACACCGTATTCATTTGTAAGAATATCAAGAAAACAGTTATTCTCTCCTGTATCTCTTTTGCCTAAAACTATTCCTTCAACAGTGACCAGCATATCAGTCGTTCGCTCCCAAACCCATTTCCAGTATGAACGCTTCGTTATTGCGCCAATTTTCGTTTACCTTTACCCATAAGGTCATATTTACTTTTGTTCCGAAATAATCCTCAAGATCCTCACGCGCAACAGAGCCTATTTTTTTCAGCATGGCGCCTTGTTTTCCAATAAGCATACCCTTATGTGAAGCTTTTTCACATATTATAACTATTCCGATATCTACTATATCTTCGCCTTTATTTGTTTTTGTTTCTTCGATTGTTTCTATTTCTACCGCTACACCGTGAGGTATTTCTTCATGCATGGTCCTGAGTATTTTTTCGCGCACTATTTCAGCCAGCCATATTTTTTCAGGTTGGTCTGTGGGCAGGTCATCAGGAAAGAAATGCGGTGATTCCTTCGCAAATTTGTCAATAGCAGGCAAAATCAATTCGGTATTTATCTGCTTTTTTATGCTTATCGGAATTACTTCTGTAAAAGCGTACTTCTTTGAAAGTTCATCTATAATCTGAAGAAGCCTTGATTTATCAGATATAAGATCAACTTTATTGATAAGCAGAATAACATCAAGCTGCCTGTTTTTATAATCCTTCAGAAGTTCTTCTTCGATTTTTGATATTTTTTTTGTAGCATCTACCATAAATACAACAACATCAACATCTTCCATGCTGTTTCTGATAGATTTTACCATTTCCTCTGAAAGTCTGTTCTGAGCTTTATGCATACCGGGGGTGTCAATAAAAACATATTGCGTTTCCCCTTTGGTAAGAATACCGTTTATCTTAGTTCTGGTCGTCTGTGGCTTTTCGCTCACAATAGCCACTTTTTCACCTACAAGAAAATTTGTAAGCGACGATTTTCCCGCATTTGGACGTCCTGTAATTGCAGCAAATACTGATTTAGTCATTTTTTTCTTTTCCTTTAAGTTTTCTCTTTTTTCCTGTGGTGATAAAAACAAGGGCTATTGTTGAAAATCCCAAAAACATCAAAATGTTATACCAGTCGGTAAAAAACAAAAGAATATGTTTTAAGCGTTCAATATCAAAAAACAAAATTATTCCCACTATAACAGCCATAATTGATGAAAGAAGTACAGCGCCGGCTGCTACATCCTTTGCAACTTTCGCAAGTGGACTGTATTGTGGTGATACCTTGTCGACCAACACCTCGATGGACGTATTCAAAGCTTCAAATATCATAACAAGAGCGCAGGTTATTACCAAAACAGCCGCTTCTGCTTTTGAGAAATCATAGAAAGCGGAAAAAAAGGCTACATAAATTGCCGCAACAATGTGTATGCGCATATTTCTTTCATGTCCGATTACGAAATAAATTCCTTTGAATGCGCATTTAAAACTGTTTTTGAGACTATATAACTTATTCATGCCGACTCCGTCTTACCTATCTTTTTATGCCAAGCTTGTCCAAAACCTTTTCCTGTTTTTCAAACATTATTTTTTCTTCTTTTTTACCAAGTTCATGGTCATATCCCAATAGATGGAATACAGAATGTGACGCGAGGAAACAAAGCTCTCTCATTAAAGAATGACCGTATTTTTCAGCCTGTTCTTCCGCACGCTGTGCTGAGATCACTATGTCTCCCAGCATAATACAGCCTGTATCAGGATTTACATCAAAATTTCCGTCATCACAAAGAGGAAATGACAAGACATCTGTAACGGAATTTTTATTGCGGTATTCCATGTTCATTTTTTGGATAGCGTCATTATTGACTATTGTAACTGAAACCTCGGCGTTATCTTCTATATTTTCTTCTTCAAGCGCCGCTTCACAGCATTTTCTGATATTTGTACGTAAACCGTCAGGAAGCTTCACTTCTTTCTGACGATTGGAAAAAAACACTTTCACTTTAGGCATACGCAGTTCCCTTTCAAGTAATTACCGCTTGTCCGATTTTATTTTATCCTTCTGATTTGTTCATTGGCATATTTTTCATAAGCTTTTACAATATCCTGAACCAACTTATGACGAACAACATCTTTATCTGAAAATTTTACCTGTGCGATTCCGTCTATATTTTTCAACACCTTTGAAGCTTCGACCAACCCTGATTTTTTATTGTCTGAAAGGTCTATCTGAGTAATATCTCCTGTTATTACCATTTTACTGTTAAATCCAAGGCGGGTGAGGAACATTTTCATTTGCTCGGTAGTTGTGTTCTGCGCTTCGTCAAGGATAATAAAGCTGTCGTCCAGAGTGCGTCCCCTCATGTATGCAAGGGGCGCAACTTCAATATATCCCCTCTCCTGATTGCGCTGAAACGCTTCTGCTCCCATCATATCAAACAATGCGTCGTAAAGAGGTCTGAGATAAGGGTCAACTTTATTCTGGAGATCACCTGGAAGGAATCCGAGTTTTTCACCTGCTTCCACGGCGGGACGTGTAAGTATTATCCTTTGTATCTCATGCTGTTTAAACGCACGGACAGCCTGAGCAACTGCAAGGTATGTCTTTCCTGTTCCCGCAGGTCCGATCCCGAAAACGATAGTGTTGTTTCTGATCAAATCCACATATTTTTTCTGACCTAAGGTCTTTGGTTTGATCGGTTTCCCCGTAAAAGTAACGCAAATACAGTCGGACGATAGATTTTCAAGCTGCTGCTGTGTTCCGTCGTTTACAGCGCTTATCGCATATCTTACGCTTTGCTCGGTAATTGTTTCACCGTTATTGTACATTTTTTCCAATGTTTTTATAACAGCACATGCCGCGTCAGCATTAGGTTCAGTGCCGTTTACCTTTATATCCCCGTCACGGCTGTATATGGACACATTATATTCTTTTTGGATAATATTTATATACTCGTCAAAATTGCCAAATATTGTGTGAGTACAATCCATTCCGTTTACCGTAATACATTTTTCAGACATTTGTTTTACTGTTCCTTTAAAAACTCTTTAAATTGATATTATAAGTCGCTTTTCGATTATTATATCATATTATTTTTCAAATTTAAAGAGATTTTCCAAATTTATTCTTCATTACGATAAAAAATTTCACTTTGCTTGGCAATATTTCCTTGAAGAGTATATTTGCATATTAATTTTATTCCTTTTTCATCACGTTGGTACTCAATATCACGATCAACTACTGTAAGGTCTTTGAGCAAATTCATCTCGTAAAGTTCAAGCTTCTGTTCCAAAAGCCTTTTTACATCGTTGACCGTTCTCGTGACTTCGATAGTTTCATTTTTTGTACCTGTAACGACAGTTCTTGTCCAAGGCATTTTTATTCCGAAAAATTTCACTTCATAGTTTTCTGAAGTATATGTGTATCCGTCAAGATATTCGTTTATATTATGCGGAAAAGTAAATCCGAATAATTTTATATACTCTTTTGTATATGTCTCATCTGTATTTTTTTGCTCATAGGTTTTAAATTCCTGATAAAAACTTACTTCTTCTTCAAATTCTGCGACTATTTTCGCATCGGCGTGGTTTACGCTTATATGTCCTGCTCCGTCGTTGACTATGCCGCTTACTATAACATCTCCTGCGGCAACACCGCTTCCTATCTCATACAGCATTGTCCCGCGATATACTTCGGCTTCTTTTATAATACCGCCTCTTGAAGCTACAATATTACACGGAGTACCCGCAGGCAAACCTGTGTCTGAGTTTATTATTCGTTCACTAATTTTTACATTTACTCTTGAACCTTCGTTTTCAATACTTATCCATGATAAATCATCAAAGTACAGCATAGCTTTAAGCTCTGCGACAGTAAGCTGAAGGTCTTTTCTAGACGCCCCTGCATAAATGCCGTTTTCTGCAAGAAAATCAATGATCGACTCATCTGATATATTGTTGTTTCCTGTAATTGTTATATCCCATACTATACCTGAACACAAAAGCAGAATGATTCCGTAAGAAAGCATTCCGATCAGAATACCGTATCTGTTTCTGTATTTGTACAGTTTGAAGCGGATCCCCCTTTTTTCTTCAATACGCATACGAACAGTATATTTTCTTCGTTTTTTAAAAAGACGTATGTAATCCGAAGGAGAAACCTTGCAGTAGATAATTTTATCTATATTTTCAATATCGTATATTTTTATCTCATCTTCCATGGCAGAGGAGATAAACTCTTCACAATCAGTACCTATAAGACTGAATTTTACATATCCGTAATCAGGTCTTTTCATAATTCCTCCTTTGAAATAAACGTGAGGGAATGAATATCCCCTCTTATTATCACACCGCCAATGCTGAAATTTTTCATTGTAAGATTCATTCCGATTATAGATATACCGACAGCAGATAGCTCAAGCTTGATTAAATTTTCATCATATTCGATGACCCTTCTGCACCCGTCCAATACAATTTCATTATTATCCGATATTTGTATATCCGAATGTTTTTGCCTTGTTTTTTTGAAATTTTCATATCTTACAGCCATTTCACTAATGTTCATCATATCACCGCCTTTTTAATATAATCTATATGAGACAAGTTTAAATATAATTCAAAAAGGAGCATTGATTTGAAAAACAGAACAATATTTTCTCTCTTTATTGCCATAGCATCGGCAGTATTATGTACGATTTTTATAATTGATTCGGAAAACATTATCTCCGCTTGTGAAAAATCTGTAAACACCTGTTTATCTGTTATTATCCCTTCCCTGTTCGCATTTATGGTGCTATCTCAGGTAATGGTGAATACCGGTGCTGCTGACATATTGTTTTACCCGATTTACAAAATTTCTTCAATATGGTTCAAGGGCGACAGAAAATTATTCTCCATTTTTATGCTCAGTCTCATCGGAGGATACCCTGTGGGAATAAAGCTTTTAAAGGAATATATTGCGTATAATCCGAATTATTCCGCAATTGCTGAAAAAATGCTTTGCTTTTGTTATTGCGGGAGTCCTGCATTTATTATACAAATTGCGGGGCTTACTGTATTCAACAGCAGTCAGGCAGGATTATTGGTATATTTATCAAATATTTGTGCCTGTATCGTGATTGCATTTATATTAAATATTTCTGAAAAGAACAAAATAAGTTCAAACAGCAGTAAAATTAAAGTAAAACTCACATTGAACGATATAACTTCAAGCATAAACAGTTCTGTAAAAGCGCTTGGTATCATATGTGGAACCATCGTCACGTTCAATATATTCCTTGAAGTAATAAATTTTTCCGGGATAACAAATATACTTAAAATATTACAATTAGACAAACTTTTCTTCGCAACTTTTGAAATATCTAATATATCGCTGTATATAGGTTCAAATTTTGATTTACTGCCATTATTTGCGGCGATAACATCCTTTGGAGGAATATGCATAATAGTACAGACTGCTGCTTTGTCCGAGGGAAAAATAAAATTAAAAAAGTTTATTTTATCGCGCGTTCCTGCCGCATTACTAAGTTCAATATTCTGTTATTTTTTTGTTTCATTTTCAGGAATAACCGTTCAGTCATCTGTAACCTCTGAAAATGTTCCGTCTTTATCGTCAGTTAACCCCATATGCTCTTTATGTATAATTTTAATGACATATATTATTATAAAAAAATATGGAAATGTTACAGATAAATCAAAAAACAAATAAATTTAATTTTTATATTTTTTATTTGAAACTTGATTTTTTTATTTTAAAGTGCTATAATATAAAAGATAAATATTTTACATTGTATTATTCAGCCTGTATGGTTCTATTTTCTCTGAAAACAAGCAATTACAAAACAAAATTCAGTAACGTAAAAATTAGATCAACAGAGGTATAACAATGGATAATAAACGTCACTGTATCGCTGTAATACTTTCCGAAGTATGCGAAGTATATCAGACTCAGTTAATCGAAGGTATCAAAAAAAGAGCTGCGCAGTCAAATTATAATGTTGCAGTTTTTGCTTCATTTTTTTCAAAAAGATTTGATTCTCCTTTAAATGAGATAGGCGAGAATAACATATTCGCGCTTATCAATTATGATATGTTTGACGGTTTTATCGTACTTCCAAATGCGATAAATAATCAGGAAGTATATGACTCGATTATGGAGTCTCTTAAAAAGACAAAAAAGCCTGTCGTTTTTATTGACAAAGAAAGTGATGATTTTTACAGCGTATGTTCTGATGACCGCGAAACAATCAGAATGGTCACCAATCATCTGATAAAAGATCACGGGCTTACAAGGATAAATTGTCTTACAGGTTATAAAGGCCTTAATCTTTCGGAAAACCGTCTTCAGGGATACAAAGACGCCCTCATAGAAAATAATATAGAAGTTGAAGATCAAAGGTATGATTACGGCGACTTCTGGAGAGAAGCTCCGGTAAAATTTGTTGAACATATGTTCACCTGCGGTCTTGAATTGCCGCAAGCCGTTGTTTGTGCCAATGACACAATGGCTATCACTGTGTGCGACGAACTAAAAGCAAGGGGTATAAGAGTACCTGAAGATATAGCTGTTTACGGTTTTGACAGAATAATCGAAGGAAAACTCAATGTCCCTCAGATCGCATCGGTAGCTCCTGCAATGGCAGAGATCGGTACAAAATCCGTTGAGCTTATCCTAAAAATTTTGAACGGTGAAAAAGTTGATAAAACCAACTATGTTCCAGGAAAACTGTTCCCTTCTCAAAGCTGCGGCTGCCAAAAATTGGATTATGAAGAAGAAAAAGCCGCTGAAATTACACGTTTGTCGCATTATACAGAGCTTACACAACACCTTATAAATTCAATATATATGTCTGAAAATCTTCAGGAAAGCCAAAATGTAGACGAAATATTTATGAATCTCAGCGGATATATGTTCCTGCTTAAAGACATACAGACGCTGCATATTTTCCTTTGTGAAGGCTGGGATGTACTTCATGACAACAAGGTACATACCCCTGCTTCTCACCTTTCAGGATATTCTGATACTGTTATCAACAAATTCAAAGCAGCTCATGTTTCAATAGATTGTCCCGAAATGTTCCAGAGTTCACAGATGTTCCCTCCTTTGTTTGACAATTCTATGCCTCCTGATGTATACTTTTTCTTCCCTATAAATTTTCAGGATACTACAATGGGATATGCTGTCTGCTCTTGTCAAGGCGAATCGTACACGCCTGACGCTATATTCAGGAACTGGCTTAAATACCTTTCCAATGCGCTGGGATATTTGCGTTCCAAGCAGCATTTGCACTGGGCGTTGAAACGCCTTGAACGAGTTTCCGAAATGGACTCCCTTACAGGTGTGTATAACAGATACGGCTATGAAAACAGAATTCATCATATGTTTGAAACAGCCAAATCTGAATCTAAAGATTTTCTTGTTATAATGGGAGATCTTGACTGCCTTAAAATGATAAACGATAATTATGGTCATACTGAAGGAGATAATGCCATAAGAATTATTGCAAAAGCTTTCCAGAACTCATTTACTGAAGATGAAGTCTGCGCCCGAATCGGCGGCGACGAATTCATAATGTTTGGAACAGGTCAATTTGATTCGGAAAAACTGAAAAAATATCCTGTGAGGATCAAAGAATATCTTGACCATTACAATCAAAACAGCAGCAAACCTTATATTATCGGAATAAGTATAGGAATGTACTGCAATAAGGTCTCAGAAAGTTCCGTACTTCAGGATTGGCTGGATAAGGCCGATGAAAATATGTATGTTAATAAAAAAGGTAAGGTAAAGGTTTACAGAAAAACAAAATAAAAAAAGCACCTGTTTATCGAAAAACAGGTGCTTTTTAACTTATTCCTTTAAAAACCTTTTTCCCTGAAATGAATCAAGTGTCGTCTGAAGCTTATCTATTGCCCCAAGGACCGCTATTTTATCCGCGCTCCATAAAGGCGCCGTCAGCTTAGATTTATCACCGTCGCCTGTTATACGCTCGATCACTGTTTCAGTAGGAATATATTCAAGCTGTTTTACAACAATATCGACATAGCTTTCCATTTCCATAGGAGTATATTTGCCTTCGAGGTATATTTTTTCAAGTTTTGTTCCCTTTATCACATGAAGAAGGTGAATTTTTAATCCGTCAGGTTTCATTTTTCCAAGCGTATATGCCGTTTCAAGCATCATATTATAATTTTCGTCAGGCAATCCGTTTATTATATGAACTGTTGTTCTTATGCCGCGTGATTTTAAACGATTAAATGCTTGTACAAATTCTTCAAAAGTATGACCTCTTCCAATTATTTCTGCGGTTTTATCATGTATAGTCTGCAATCCGAGTTCAACAGTAAGGTCAATTTTTTCGGACAGATCCGCCAGATAATCCATAACTTCATCAGGCAGACAATCTGCTCTGGTAGCTATGGACATTGCGATAACATCAGGAAATTCCAATATCGGTTCATATCGGCTTTTCAATATGCTTAGCGGAGCATAGGTGTTTGAATAAGATTGAAAATACGCATTTATTTTTGCATCAGGGTGTTTTAAATGTATCAAGGAGATCTGATGTTCAAGCTGTTCTTTGACTGATAATACTGGACTGTCGGTAAAATAGCCGCTTCCTCCGTCACAATATATACATCCGCCTGTTCCCTTTGTCCCGTCAATATTAGGGCAAGTAAATCCCGCGTTTATCGGAGCTTTGTATACACGTTTTCCGAATTTCTGCATATTATAGTAGTACAGCGTGTGATACCGCTTGTTGTCTGAAGAGTATTTAAAAGTGTTCAGGCGTATTCCTCCAAAAGACCTCCTGTAATAAACGGGAGGTCTTTATTTTTTTGTATTTAGTTACAAAAATTGTTATGTCAACGAAAAAACTGCCTATTGCTATCTCTTTTCAACAATTTCTTCGGCATTGTGAAATGCAGCTAAATCTTGTATTGCAAGTTCAATGCCTTTATTTTCATTAAAATCAGGATGGAGAATATTTCTTTTTTTTACAATAAATTTCTTGCTCTTCCAGTCCATCTTGCAATCGAGGTATCCGACAAATTGGTTCCCCACAAGAATTGAAAGAGGCCATTTCATTCCTTTTTTCTTAAAATACTCAAAATTAAAAGAATAATCGAAAAATGTTTCAAGCCATGCTTTATCTCTGACCATTGTGTCCATCGGCGAAATAAGCTTGACCTCATCGGATTGCTTTAATGCTTTTCCGCCAAGAAATTTCGTTTTAGATGAATGAATATAATAATATTTACGACCGATTTTATACGGAAGTTTAAATATCTTACTTTCTTTTTCCAATTTCTCAAAGACAGGCATAATATCAACGGTCTTAAAACCTGAAATATGAGAAATATGAATCGGATCAGTTATCCCAAAGGAAGCTATCAGTTTTTCAACTACCTGTTTTATCGCTTGTTTTTCGTCAACTGAGTCTTTTATCAGATCGTTAAGACTACTTTTTCTTTCAAAATGTAGAGCGGCTCTCTGAAGGTTCCCGGATTTCTTCCACAGGTTAAAATATCTCCTCTGCGGCACATTCTGTAAAAAGCTTGAAATATGGGTAAATTGAAGCTTTGATCGTGTTCTTGTCGATATTTATGCCATTCATAAGACAGATTTAGTTTGCCCCAAATCTGATTAAGTGTTAATCCATCAAATTTCGATAATCTTTCTCTTAACTTTTTTTCTGCGGCTTTGACATCAGGACAATCTCCTTTTTTAAGCCAACTCTCATCAGATTCGCCCCATCGTATGATCCCTTTTGTCGCATGTCTGTACAGAGAATATTCTTCGCTTGGGACAAAATACATATTCCGTTTAAAAGTCCATGTTTCCACGACTTTGAATTCTTTATATGCCGCAGTATCTAATTGATCTGCTTTGAAATCCCTCTTTCTGTTCCAAAGCATAATATATTGATTCAATTGTATAGTAGGATTCGGGTCATATTGCAGACCGCATATATCTGATATGATACTTTCTATACTGTCAGTGCTTTTATGAAGCAAATGCTGACTTTCCAAAATAATATTGCGTATGACATTTATATCAAAATTTGAACAGCACATAAAATAACCTGCTTATCTTTTGTCTAATTCAACATATTCAGAATGTTTAATTACGTTTTTATACGCAGGTCTTATGATTTTGCTGTTGTTTATAAGCTCTTCAATTCTGTGAGCGCACCAGCCGCTTACTCTTGAAATAGCAAATATAGGCGTAAAGAGTTCCTTCGGAAGCCCTAACATTTTATATACAAAACCACTGTAAAAGTCTATATTTGCACTTATAGGCTTATAAGTCTTTCTCTTTGAATTTATAACTTCAGGAGCAAGCCTTTCCACGTTTGTATAAAGCTCTAACTCATGCTCTTTTCCCTTCTCTTTTGCAAGAAGCGTAACATATTTTTTGAATATCTCGGTTCTCGGATCTGAAATTGAGTAAACAGCATGTCCCATTCCATAAATAAGGCCTGAATTATCAAAAGCTTTTTTATCAAGAATATCTGAAAGATACTGCGATATTTCGCTGTCGCTTGACCAATCCTTAATGTTTTCCATCATGTCTTCAAACATTTCGGCAGCTTTGATATTTGCTCCGCCATGACGAGGACCTTTTAACGAACCAAGCGCCGAAGCAATAGTTGAATATGTATCAGTTCCTGAAGAAGTAACTACTCTTGTTGTAAAAGTAGAGTTGTTTCCGCCGCCGTGATCGGCGTGTATTACCAGAGCTATATCAAGCACCTGAGCTTCCAGAGGTGTAAACGAATGGTCTGGGCGAAGCATATACAGTATATTTTCGGCAGTATAAAGTTCAGGCGAAGGAGCATGTATGAACAAGCTGTCTCCTTCATAGTAATGTCTTAACGCCTGATAGCTGTATACAGCAAGTCTTGGAAAACGTGCGATCATTTGAAGCGATTGTCTCATTACGGTTTCTATATCTGTGGAATCAGCATTTTCATCATATGTATATAAAGTAAGAATGCTTCTTGCAAGGGAATTCATTATATTTTTGCTCGCAGCTCTCAGTATAACATCGCGCGTAAAACTGGTCGGCAGATCACGACAAAGCACCAAATCGTTGTTGAAATCGTCAAGCTGCTGCTTGTTAGGAAGCTCTCCGAACAGCAAAAGATAGGTGACTTCCTCAAATCCGAAACGGTTATCTTTTACAAAACCGTTTACTATCTGTTCCATATCTATACCGTGATAATACAATTTTCCTGCGCAGGGTATAATATCACCGTCATCAATGGTATAAGATTTTACTTCGGCTATCTTGGTGAGACCCGTAAGAACGCCGCGCCCATTATTATCACGGAGACCTCTTTTTACCTGATACTTATCATACAGTGTAGGATCAATTGTATAATTATTTTGACACAATTGTGCATAATCAGCAATTCTTTCATTATTTACAAAATATTCAGCAGCATTCATTTTTCTACACCTCACTTTTTCTCTTATAAAAGTATAACATAAAATTACAATATTTTCAATAATAATATCATTTTTGGCAAAAACCTTTCGGATAGTTATTGAAAAGCGCTTGTAATTGTGATAAAATAAATTGTAAATATTTTATAATTATTTTCAGGGGGCTGCAAATGAAACTCAAACCGTTTTACAGACGAGTTTTATATTATGAAACAGATAAAATGGGAATAGTTCATCACTCCAATTATTTAAGATGGCTTGAAGAAGCGCGTCTTGATTTCTTGGAGCAAGTTGGGATCCCTTATGATAAAATGGAAGAAAACGGAATAATGATACCTGTTTTATCTTCATTTTGTCAGTACAAATACGCTGTCAGATTTAATGAAACCGTCTGCATAAAAATGCATATGGAAGAATTTAACGGATTAAAATTCAGAATATCTTATACAGTTACTGACAAAAACAGCGGCGAAATAAGACTGCTTGCAGAAACATCACATTTTTTCGTTGACAGCAAGTTAAAGCCTATCAGAATAAAAAACGCAGCTCCCGAAATATATAATATTTTCCGTGATGCAGTCGGAGCAGATATATACGGAGAATAAATCAAAAAGCAGGCAATGCGAAAGCACAAGCGCCACTGCCTGCTTTTTCATTATTTTACCGATTTTTTATCAAAAACCGCAGAGTTCCTTGGTATCTCTTGCTATAAGAAGCTCTTCATTGGTAGGAACAACCCAAACTTCTACTTTGCTGTCGGGAGCAGAAATTTTTGTAAGAGTGCCTCTGACTCCTGCATTGACACCATCGTCAATCTTTATACCAAGATACTCCATATTATGACATACATCAGCGCGGACCAAAGGAGCATTTTCACCGATTCCGCCTGTGAAAATAACCGCGTCAAGACCGTTCATAATTGCGGCATAAGAACCAATATATTTCTTTATACCATATCTGAGTATATCGCCTGCAAGCTGAGCACGCTTGTTCCCTTCAGTTGCTGCGGCTTCAATATCACGATTATCACTTGATATTCCGCTTACTCCGAGGAAACCTGACTTCTTATTGAGATAATCGCTCATTTCAGAAGCGTCAAGACCAAGTTTTTTCTGTATGAATGTTACGGCGGAAGGGTCAACTGCACCGCTTCTTGTTCCCATTATAACGCCGTCCAGAGGGGTGAATCCCATTGAAGTATCAACGGATTTTCCGCCGTCGATAGCGGTTATGGAAGAACCGTTTCCAAGGTGGCAGGAAACTATCTTCAATTCTTCAACATTCTTGCCCATAGCTTCAGCAAGCGCTCTTGAAACAAAACGGTGAGATGTTCCGTGGAAACCGTACTTTCTTACATGGAATTTCTCATAACATTCATATGGAAGACCGAACATAAATGCTTTTTCTGGCATTGTCTGATGGAATGCGGTGTCAAATACTACCACCTGAGGCACATTTGCAGGAATGACCTTCTTACAGGCTCTGAGAGCCAGTGCATGAGGGTGATTGTGAACAGGTGCAAGTTCGGCAAGCGCATCTATCTGATCGATTACCTCATCGGTGACCATTGTTGCCTTGTTGAATATTTCTGCTCCCTGCACTATTCTGTGTCCGACGGCAGCAATTTCGTCCATGCTCTTGATAACTGCCGCATCACCTGTAGTAAGCACTTCAACTACCTTTTCAAATGCTTCGGTATGTGTGGGGAAGGCACAATCCTCACTTACCTGACGGCCATCAAATGTCTTATGGGTAATGTGACCGTCCATTCCTATTCTTTCGCAGTTTCCTTTTGCGATAACGCTCTCATCATCCATATCTATAAGCTGATACTTCAGTGAAGAGCTACCCGCATTGATTACTAAAATTTTCATATTGATAAATCCTTCCTTTAAGAATCATTTGTCATAAAATATTTTATAACAAACTGAAAAAAAAATCAAGTCTTTTTTACATCTTTAGTATACTTCGGAGGCAAAAATGAACGTCTGCGGTATAATATGCGAATATAATCCTTTTCACAATGGGCATAAATTTCATATTGAGCAAACAAGGAAGCTGTTCGGAGCTACCCATATCGTTGCCGTTATGAGCGGTAATTTTGTGCAGCGCGGCGATTTAGCAATAATAGATAAATATAAAAGGACGGAAACTGCTTTAAAAAACGGCGTCGATCTTGTTATAGAGCTTCCTGTGCAGTATTCTTTGGCAAGCGCCGAACAATTTGCGCAAGGAGCAGTTTATTTGCTTGATAAGCTGGGCTGTGTTGATTTTATCAGCTTTGGTAGCGAATGTGGAGATATTGAATTATTGCAGACCGCCGCAAAAGCTGTAAGACAATATAGGCAGAGCGATGAAGTAGCTAAGCTTATGGACAGCGGGTATACCTATCCTTCGGCACTTCAAAAAATTATTTCCGAAAAATATTCCGCAGAAATTGCAGATGTGCTTAATTTTCCCAATAATATCCTTGCGATAGAGTATATAAATGCCGCTGAAAAGATAAATTCCAATATTAAAGCCGTTACTGTTCAGCGCAAAGCAGTATTGCACGACAGCGAAACAGCTGAAAAATCGGATATTTTAAGTGCACTTCAGATACGAAATATGATATATGAAAACAAGGATATTTCAGCGTTTGTACCTTATTGCGATTTTTCAAATACTGCTTCTCTTTCAAATATAGAGGTCGCAGTCTTATCCAAGCTGCGGTCGATGACAAAAGAAGAGATAGAAAAAACGCCTAACGTTCTTATTGGACTTGAAAACAGAATATATGACGCTGTCCATGAAGCAACTAGCCTTGATGAATTATTTGAAATGATAAAAACAAAGCGTTATACCCTTTCCAGAATAAGAAGAATAGTTTTATCAGCTTTTTTGGGAATTACAAAAAATGACTTGAAAATTACTCCGTCATATGTTAAAATTTTAGGTATGAACAGTAAGGGAAAGGAAATTTTATCGCAGTCACAATGCATTTTGCCGATAAACACTTCCCTTTCTCATCTTGAAAAAAAATGTCCTGCCGCAAAAAGGCAAGCGGAGATCGAAGTTTTTTGCGACGACCAATATGCTCTTGCATTGGAAAAAAAGCAAAAATGCGGCTTGAGCTATACGTCTAAGCCTATAATTTTAAAATGATAAGAAAGGAAATTTAAAAATGAGCGTTGAATTTTCGGAAATAAGCTATAAAAACTTCGGAAAATGCATACAAATGAAGAATGAGACAGCTACCGTTATTGTTACGGTGGACGTGGGTCCTCGTATGATTTATTACGGACTTAACGGAAAACAAAACATTTTCCGTGAGGACATAAACCGTGACAGCTTTAACGATAAGCAGCAGCTCCACGATTTCTTTGAAACAGATGAGAACTGGTACATATACGGCGGTCACCGCCTTTGGAGCAGTCCTGAGAGTTATCCCGAAAGCTATACTCCCGACAATCACCCTGTTCCCTATGAAATATCGGGCAATTCTATCAAGTTAATGCCCGAGGACAGAGAAAAGGTGGGCGAACGTCATATTATGACCGTTACGTTAGACGAAACAGGCTCAAACGTTACTGTTAATCATATAATAAAAAATATTGCAGATTATGAAATAAAGTTGGCGCCTTGGTGCCTTACCGTAGCGGAAAAAGGCGGCGTTGAGATAGTTCCTCAATGTACGAAGGATACAGGACTTCTTTCTAACAGAAGAATGGTTTTCTGGGCATATTCAGATGTGAGAGATCCGAGATTTTTCGCTTGCGATAAATATATCACACTTGCTCAGACTGATAAGGAAGAGGCATTTAAAATTGGTATCAACAACGAGGACGGCTGGGGTGCATATCTTAACAACGGCCAGCTTTTCATAAAGCGCTTTGATTTTGACCCTGTGGGCGAATATCCTGATTATTCCGTAAACTATGAAACCTATACAAATCAGTATATAATGGAGATAGAATCGCTTGGTACGCTTGAAGTGCTTAAAGCGGGCGAGTATACCGAATATAACGAATACTGGGAAGTCAGAGAATGTGACGATACATTTGACAGATGTGATCCCGAAAGCATTGACGCATTTGTAAAAAGGCATATACTTTAACATACAGGGCGGTTCTTTCGAGCCGCCCAAAACCATAGAAAGGATATTCTTTTATGGGAAAATTTGAACAGCTCAGAGAACATCATAAGGAATTTATATACGAAAGCTATGAGATCAAAGATGACAGCTTTATATTTCATTTTAAGATAGATGAATATGAATTTGCTCCCTGCTGGAGCTTTGCTCCTGAGCTTATCAGAAATGTAAAAGACAAGCAGCTGTTTGATTATGCGGTTTTTTCACTGGGTATGGCGGAGCTTGTCAGCTATTGGAAATGTGCTTGTCCGCCTGTTGTAAAAATCAACTGCGGAAGCTTGACTGACGAACAGATCAAATGGTGGAAAAAGCTGTACTTTAACGGTCTTGGCGAATTTTTTTATAAAAATGGTATAAAAACCGATGTTGACAGTTTTATGACGATAATTCCCTGCTCAAATGATGAAAAAATATTTTCATCATCATATGAGGGAGAAGGTTTTCTTATTCCTGTGGGCGGAGGAAAAGACAGCGTTGTAACGCTTGAATTGCTGAGCAAATATAAAAATCAAAATTCTTGCTATATAATAAATCCGAGAGGCGCTACCTTAAACTGCGCTAATACAGCAGGATATACTGACAATCAAATTATCGGTGTAAAGCGTACTATCGACAAGCAACTTTTAGAGCTTAATGCCGCAGGTTATTTGAACGGTCATACTCCCTTGTCTGCCGTGATTGCTTTTTCTTCGTGGATATTTGCTTATTGCAGCGGGAAAAAATATATTGCCCTTTCCAATGAAAGCAGTGCGAATGAAGTCAATATAACGGGGACAGCAATAAATCATCAGTACAGCAAAAGCACAGAATTTGAGAGCGATTTTCGTTATTATACAAAAAAATTCTACGGAAATTATCCTGAATATTTCAGTATGCTGAGACCGTGGAGCGAATGGCAGATAACAAAAAAGTTCGTTCAGTACCCCAAGTACTTCCCTGTTTTTCAAAGCTGTAATTTAGGCTCAAAAACAGATACCTGGTGTGCAAATTGCGCAAAATGCCTTTATGTTTATATTATGCTGTCGGCGTTTTTGACCGATGAACAGCTTGTGAAGATTTTTGGCAAAGATATGCTGAATTGTGAAGAATACCGAGACTTGTTCAACGGCTTGGTATATCAAGATTACGACAAACCTTTTGAATGTGTAGGCACGAAAAAGGAAATAAATCTTGCGCTTTATACAGCGGCAAAAAAGAGAAAATTTGAGAGCTTACCTATTTTACTAAAGGAGCATTTTGAAAATCAAGATGCAATTACGGAATCTGAAACGCTTGATAAATTCTTTGATGAAAATAATTTTGTTCCCGATGAATTTATAAATTTGCTTACCGAAGTTGATTTTGAAAGGCTTTAACTATGAAAGATAAACTCAATGCTTTTTTTCAAGGAAAGAAAGTTTTAATACTTGGTTTTGGACGTGAAGGACGTTCTACGCTTGATATACTGAAAAATATCGACTGCAAAATAGGAATTGCAGACCAAAATCTGACAGTTACGCCTGAAATAGAGCAATATGAGCTTTTTTCAGGAGAAAATTATCTTAATGCAATAGACGAGTATGATATTGTTATGAAAACGCCGGGAATAGCATTATTTGACAGGCTTTCCGAAACAAATAAAAAGAAAATAACGGGTCAGACTGACTTGCTTTTAAAATTTTGCAAAAATAAAATTATCGGTGTTACAGGTACAAAAGGTAAATCCACCACTTCAAGTCTTATTCATCACATACTTGAACACTGCGAAAAAAAATCCGTTCTTATCGGGAATATAGGTATTCCGCCTCTTTCGATAATTGACAGCTTGGAAAAAGATACAATAATAGTATGTGAAATGTCCTGTCATCAGCTTGAGTATGTTAAGGCATCGCCGAATATTGCAGTTTTGTTGAATGTTTATGAGGAACATCTGGACCATTACGTTGATTTCAACGCATATAAATATGCCAAGGAAAACATATACAGATTTCAGCGTAAAGACGATATTACTATACTCAATATAGAAAATTTGTCTGAAGAGATAAACTTAATTCCCTCCCAAAAAATAACCGTTTCAATGGACAAAAAAGCGGATATTTATGTAAGCGGAAACGATATTGTCTTTTTTGACACTATGATTCCTTATGAAAAAGTTTCTCCCAGACTGGAAGGAAAGCATAATTTATACAATATAGCAGTTGCGCTTGCTGCGGCTGTAAATGCAGGCTGTAATATTGATATGGCGACTGAAGCGATCAAGAGCTTTAACGGACTAGAACACAGAATGGAAGTTGTCAGAACTGTAAACGGCGTTAAATATGTAAATGACAGTATCAGCACGATCCCGCTTGCTGCTATAAATGCTATAAAAACATTTTCCGCCGATACTGTAATTATCGGCGGAATGGATAGAGGAATAAACTATGATATTCTCATAGAATTTTTGAATAAGGGAAATGTAAAAAACATAATTTGCTTGCCTGACAGCGGCTATCGGATAGCCGCTATGCTTAATGATACTTCGAATGTATTTAAAGTAAAGGATATGGAAGAGGCAGTTCAAAAAGCGTATGAGGTTTCAAAACATTGTTGTGTTCTATCCCCTGCTGCCGCAAGCTACGGTTTTTACAAAAACTTTGAAGAAAGAGGAAAACATTTTAAAGAACTTGTAAATAAACTGTAATTATTTTGTTGACAATTGCTCAGCTAATATCCTTGATATAAATATATTTTTTATCATCAGGGTCGAATTTACCGCTGTTTTTAAATCCAAGTGAATTACAAGCAGGTATTGATTTTTTGGGTGAAGGATACAGTGAGATTGGAAAACCTGGATCTGGTGTTTACAGAAATGTAGTAGATGGTCAAATACGTCAATTTAGAATGGATAATAATTCGATTTGCGGCAATCATTCACCAGGGAAACCACATGTTCACTTAGAAATTATCGATCCTATCACCAATAAGCCAATTGTTAATAACCATGTTACTTTCAAGGAATAGCGAGGACGAAATGACTATATTTAATACAATCGGTTTGGCTAAAAGTGGAGATATGAAGGACTTTTACATTAAAGTCGTTGATGACACTTCTGAATCTGGAGGATTTTATATTTTATTCTCTACAGATTTCAGAAATCCAAGTGCGGAAGGATATGATGAAATGTATTTTGACATCAAAGATGTTTATAATAGACTGAATGAACTAAATGTTCTGTGGCTTCTTGAAAAGGAGGGCAAGAATGATAATTAAAAAAATATGTACATCACTGTTAGTTTCCAAAACGGTTTACCAGTTACACCGTCAGGAGTAGATATATTTTTGGCGCACCGTCAGCCTTCAGTGTCTGCTCAATATGCCTAAAAAACTCTTTCCCATAACCCATTCGGCGGTATTCGGGCGATATGTAAAATCCTGTGATAACACCATATCCGCTCTCAAGAAGACCATAGACTGTTCCCGTATCTATTGCAAACATCGCAATGCCGATAGGTTTGTTGTCTGACAATGCAAGTTCAAAATGCATATTTTCTCTGCTGCCTTGAATGTTTATTCTCCTTGAAAGATCATGCAGTATCTCTTCTTCAGTCTCAGATATTCCCTCATGCTCATCGATTTCTCTGCAGAATGGCAGCCATAACTTTTTTGCCATTTCATAATGCTCCGGTTTTCCTTTTTCGACTTGAATAAATTTTAGTTTTTCCATTTAAATACCTCATTTCTGAAAATAAAAAGTGTTCTCGAAAAAAAGAGAACACTTAAATTTATTATCCACAAATGAAGTTAAAGTAAAAGCAAGTGTGAATGATATATATTCTCGATTTTTCCGATGCAAATATTCATATCATTCACCTTCCTTTCTAATGGATCCAGCGTCATGCTAGTGTGATGTTGTGACAAAATAGATTTTTAAAAAGCACGCTCCCGTGTTCTGGGAGCATGCTGTAGCGGCTCAGCCGCTGGTGCAGGTAAAGGGACTTGAACCCATACCCCCTTGCGAGGACTAGCACCTGAAGCTAGCGCGTCTGCCAATTCCGCCATACCTGCAATTTTTATTCAGCTGTTTTGTCACAGCTTTTATATTATATCATAACGATAAAGAAAAATCAACCCCTTTTTTAATTTTTTTATTTTTTATCATTCAGTACTTGACAAATACATTTTACTGAGGTAAAATAATAACATATGAATTTAATGTTATGTTTTTCGGAGTATGTTATGTTAAACCTGTTTACCGTTTCTTTTATATTTTGGTTTAGCAGCTTGGGCTTTTACTTTAGCTACAAGTATTTTCTCTGTGCCAAAAATAAAGTTGCGGTGTAAAGGATAATGTGACGTGTTTTATCACGGGCTTATGACCTGCATCTCAACGGTGCAGGTTTTTTGTTTATAAAATAAATAAAAAAGAAAGGATTATAAATAATGATTATTATTCTTAAAAACGGAGCGCCCAAAAACGAAGTTGATGAGCTTTGCAGAAATCTTGAAGCGCAAAATATCAGGATTAACGAGGTAAAAGGCGCTCATACCACTATCCTCGGACTTATCGGCGATACCCATAAAGTAGACATGGAAGCTATTGAAGCTCAAGAAATAGTTGAATCCGTACAGCGTGTTCAAGAGCCGTATAAGGGAGTCAACAGAAAATTTCACCCTGAAGACACTGTAATAAACGCAAGCGGCTCTTTGATAGGTGACGGTAATGTAGCTGTTATTGCTGGTCCCTGCTCAATAGAGAATGAGGAACAGATCGTGGATACATGTATGCAGGTAAAAGCGGCAGGCGCAAACTTTCTCCGTGGCGGAGCGTTCAAGCCCAGAACTTCTCCCTATTCTTTCCAGGGTCTTAGAGATGAGGGGCTTAAACTGTTTCTGAAAGCAAAGAAAGCCACAGGGCTCCCAATCGTTACTGAGCTTATGTCCCTTGCGCATCTTGATCTCTTTGATGACGTCGATATAATTCAGGTAGGCGCAAGAAACATGCAGAATTTTGAAATGCTTAAAGAGCTCGGCAAATGCAAAAAACCTATTTTACTTAAACGTGGTCTCGCAAATACAATTGAAGAGCTTCTTATGTCTGCCGAATACATATTTGCAGGTGGAAATACAAACATAATTCTATGTGAAAGAGGCATAAGAACATTTGAAACCCAAACAAGAAATACTCTGGACATTTCAGCAATTCCTGTACTTAAATCTCTTACTCATCTTCCGATAATTGTTGACCCAAGCCATGCTACAGGTAAATATGAGCTTGTTGAGCCTATGTCTATGGCTGCAGTCGCAGCAGGAGCAGACGGACTTATCATAGAAGTTCACAATAATCCTCAGAAAGCGCTATGCGACGGCGCTCAGTCACTTACACCAAAACATTTTTCAAGCTGTATGGACAAGTGCAATCAGATTGCTTCCGTACTGGGCAAGAAAGTCGGTACTCTGGCATGAAAAAGATAACCATAAACGCAAGTACAAGCTATGACATTCTTGTGGGAAAAGGCTTGCTCAATAAGTGCGGTGAGCTTATAAAGCCGATTGTAAAATCACATAAATGCGCCATTGTCACAGACGATATCGTTAATGATCTTTATGGCTATAATGTTGTTCAACGCCTTGAAAGCTCAGGCTTTAACGTTGTGAAATTTGTGGTGCCTAATGGTGAAACTTCAAAATCTCATGAACAGCTTATTAAAATTTATAATTTTCTTTCAGAAAATGACATAACACGTTCGGACTTTATAATAGCGCTCGGAGGAGGCGTTGTAGGCGATCTTACAGGATTTTGCGCTGCGTCTTATCTTCGCGGGATCGATTACGTCCAAATTCCCACTACGCTCCTTGCTCAGGTGGACAGCTCGGTAGGAGGAAAAACAGCTGTAAACATTGATGCGGGGAAAAACCTTGTAGGTGCTTTTAAACAGCCTGTTCTTGTAATTGCAGACACAGATGTCCTTTCCACGCTATCAGATGAAATTTTTGCCGACGGAATGGGCGAAGTTATCAAATACGGTATGATACGTTCAAAATCCTTATTTAATAAGCTTTGCCAAGAAAATGCACACGATATGTTGGAAGATATAATAACCGAATGTATAAGTATAAAACGAGATGTTGTGGAAGTAGATGAGCATGACACAGGCGAAAGAATGATACTTAATTTCGGTCACACATTCGGACATGCTATTGAAAAATATATCGGATATGGGAAAATATCTCACGGAAAAGCCGTCGCAATAGGAATGTATCTTATAACAAACTCTGCTGAAAAACAGGGATTGATAAATTCAGGAACAGCAGAAAAACTGAAAAAATGCCTTAATGTCAATTCCCTGCCCTGTTCTATTGACATTTCAGCCGATAAGCTATATTCTCTGTCAATTGAAGACAAAAAACGCACATCTGATACTATAAGGATAATTCTTTGCACTGATGTGGGAAAATGCATTATAAAAACATTGACGCTTAACGAATACAGAAAATTTTTGGAGTTTATATGAAGAAAAATATTAGGATAACGCCCTCTTTGCTGTCAGGCAAAGTTCTTGTTCCGTCCGCAAAAAATATTTCCCATCGTATGCTGATATGTTCAGCATTGGCAAAAGGCACTTCGGTAATAAAAAATCTGCTTGAGTGCGACGATACGTCTGCCACTATCGGAATTTTAACCGCTATGGGCACAAAAATAACAAAAAAAGGTTCAGATACTGTTGTTGAAGGAATATCCGAAGTAGAAAAAAACATTTATGCAGACTGTTTTGAAAGCGGTTCTACACTTAGATTCCTTATTCCTGTCGCCGCTGCGCTTGGCTGCAATTCCGTGTTCACAGGCAGGGCAAAGCTTCCTGAAAGGCCTATAACGCCTTATTTTACTGAACTCTCAAAAAAAGGAATAACATTTGAAACTGAAAAAATGCCGTATAAATTTTCAGGAAAGCTTCAATCAGGAACATATACAATTGCGGGGGATATTTCTTCACAGTTTATAAGCGGGCTGCTGTTTGCTCTTCCTCTTCTTGACGGCGACAGTAAAATAATTATTACAACACCTTTACAGTCTGAATCGTATGTCGATATAACAGTAAAAGCTCTCAGCGACTTCGGCGTGATTGCCGAAAAAACGGACTATGGTTATTTTATTCCAGGCAATCAACAGTATAAAGCATGCGATACTTTTGTTGAAGCCGATATGTCAAATGCGGCGTTTTATGTCGTAGCAAATGCAATCGGTTCTGATATTGATATAGAGGGTCTTAATCCGAACAGTATTCAAGGCGATAAAGCTATACTTGATATAGTCTCTCAGGCAAAAGGAAACGCTTTTGATGTCGACGCTTCGCAAATCCCCGATATCGTTCCGATACTTGCGGTCCTTGCAACATTCTCAAAAGGCATATCACATATAACCAACTGCGGCAGGCTAAGGCTCAAAGAATGTGACAGGCTCGCTGTAACTGCTTCGGAGCTGAACAAGCTCGGAGCAAAAATAACCGAAAACAGCGACAGTCTTACAATTGAGGGGGTGACCTCTTTACACGGCGGCATTTGCGATGCTCATGTGGATCACAGAATCGCTATGTCGCTTGCAATCGCTTCTACAAGGGCGACCGAGCCTGTTATAATAATCGGCGCTGAATGTGTAAGCAAATCTTACCCAAGATTTTTTGAAGATTTTGAAGCTCTCGGAGGAAAAACATATGTCATCTACGATTAAACTGGGGAATATGTCAATTTCCGTATTCGGAGAATCGCACGGTCCTACAATAGGCGTGGTGATAGATAATCTTCCGTCAGGTGAAGAGCTTGATTTAGATAAAATACTTGAATTTATGGCTCGACGCGCCCCCAAAAAAGACGGCACAAGTACTATGCGTAATGAAACCGATACACCTCATATAATAAGTGGTTTTTACAATGGCAAAACAACAGGAGAGGCATTGTGTGCGGTCATTAAAAATAGCGACCAGCACTCAAATGACTATAAGAATATATCAGGAATTGCAAGGCCCGGGCATGCCGATTATACAGGATATGTAAGATATAAAGGAGCAAACGACCAAAGAGGCGGCGGTCATTTTTCAGGACGCCTTACCGCTCCTTTGGTTTTTGCAGGAGCAGTATGCGGGCAAATTCTGGAAAAACGCGGTATAACAACCGGAGCGCACATATATTCTATCGGCTGTGAAAAAGATACGCCATTTAATGACATTACTCTGAACGCCGAACTGCTAAAAAAGGTAAAAAGCAGATATTTGCCGCTCGTTGATGAAACGGCAGATGAAAAGATGAGAAGAATAATCAGTAATGCGCGTGAAAATCTTGATTCAGTAGGCGGAATTATTGAATGTGGTGCTGTCGAATTTCCTTGTGGAATTGGAGACCCAATATTTGACGGCATTGAAAACCGTATTGCACAGCTTATTTTTGGGATTCCCGCCGTTAAAGGTATAGAATTCGGTACAGGTTTTTCTTCATCTCTTCTTAAAGGCAGTGAAAATAATGATGAATTCTATGTTGAAAACGACACGATAAAAACAAGAACAAATAACGCAGGTGGAATCCTCGGCGGTATTTCAAACGGTATGCCTGTTATTTTCCGCGCGGCGTTTAAGCCTACTCCTTCTATTGCACGCCCTCAGAATACTGTTGATTTCATAAAAAAAGAAAATGCAGTTATTGAAATAAAAGGCAGGCACGACCCTTGTGTAGTTCCAAGAGCGGTTCCATGCGTAGAAGCAGTTATGAATATCGCTTTGATGTCTTTTCTTTGTTAAGGAGAAACTATGCTGTACGAATCACCTAAAATAACAATAGACGATCCGCTGACAATTCAGATATACATATGCTTTTTGCTCGATAAACTCGGTGATCTCACCGATGAACAATTAAGCGACATCGTTTCCGAGCATGAAGCTGTAAATTCCTTTGATTTTCTTGAAGCGCTCAGTATAGCTGTTGAGAAAAAAATGATAGAGCAAAAAAAAGAACAGAATAAAATAATATATTCGGTAATGCCTAACGGAAAGCTTATGTCAAAGGAATTTCATAACAGGATACCTATGTCGGTAAGAGAAAAAAGTATAGATTACGGAAAATATGTGCTGCAAATGGCTGAGCTTGAACGTTCAGTCATTTGCAGGATCGAGCGTACTGACTTTGACGGTCCATGCTATCTGACGGTAAAGTTCATAAACGAGATCGACGGTTCAGAGCTTATGAATTTAAAAATATACGCACCTAACTTTGAACAAGCAAAGAAGATGCGTGAAAGGTTCTATGAAAAACCATCAGATATAGTTACAAAAATAATGAATATGTTTATAAAAGACAGCTATCTATAATTACTCAAGTCCTATTTTCTTCAAAAGCGCAAGCACATCTGCTTTGCGCTTTTTTGTTTCGTCTTCTTCCGCTTCATATATTCCGTTTATCAGCGAAACAACATCACCCTCGGAAGCATCATCTGCAATCAATTCCCTTTTCACTTCAAAATGATTTTCCGCTTCAGTGTCTTCAATAACAGCCATATTCTCTTCAAATCTGTCTATAATAAGCATTTTTAATTCCTTTCCGCTATTATTTCCAAATTCTTTCCGTCACTTACAAAAACAATATTACCGTTTTTATCAGTGCGGTATATAGCAAGATCCATTTTGTTAAGACGTTGCAATACGTCTTCATTAGGATGATTATAACTGTTGGGAGATCCGACCTCAATAACTGCATACTTAGGTGAAACTGCATTAAGAAAACTTTTTTTGCTGGAGGTAGAGCTTCCGTGATGCGCGACCTTTAATACATCGGCAGAAATATCCAGTCCGTTTTCAAGAATATCGGTTTCAGCTTCATTTTCGATATCGCCTGTAAAAAGAAATGAGTTTTCCCCATGTGCAAACCGAACGGCTACTGAATAATTATTCAAGTCTTCATAATCGTCAACCGGAGATAAGATCGTAAACGTGCTTTCATCAATATTGTACTTACGACCCGGATCAGCATATTCCACATTTATATTCTTGTTATCTATTGATGTAAGGAGACGTATATATGTGCTTGTGACAGGAATTACTGATTCCTGTATCTTCGGCAGAATGACCGTTCCTATATCAAATTCATCAAGAATGAAGCTCATTCCTCCTGCATGGTCTGAATGAGGATGAGACACTATAACATAATCCAAACGTTCTATGTTCTGGGATTTTATGTACGATATTACATCTGCATAGTATTCTTTTTCGCCGCAGTCGATAAGGACTGATTTTGTAGCAGTTTTGATAAGTTCACAGTCGCCCTGTCCCACATCAATAAAGTGAACTGAAACATCTCCTTCTACTTCAGTACCTGACGTAAGTCCTGCGCCTTTATAAAGGTCAGCCCATGTAGGTATTCCTTCAATCCTGAAAAAGCGGTCATTGAGAAAGAAGAACAGAAGAAATGCAACTATAAGTATTCCGATAGTAATGTATGCCGATTTACCTATAGGTTTTATGTCCGCATTTCCAACGGCGATTTTTTTTATCACTTTGTTATTTTTTTTTCGATGTTTCCCCAAATGATAATTCGTTTGCATGCCGTTACTCCGTAAATTTAATGTTAATCCTGCTTATTTAGCTTTCTTTCATACCAGCTTTCTTTACTCATCATAAGCTGACGCGGTTTATTGCCGTCAGGCGGACCGACTATTCCAAGCTGCTCCATAATATCAACAAGACGCGCTGCCCTTCCGTATCCGATCTTCAATGCTCGCTGAAGTGCAGATGTGCTTGCTCCGCCGTTTGAAAATACAACATCTATTGCCTCATCAAGCTTTTCGTCGTTTGTATCAAGTTCTCCGTCAAATGATGAAGATTTATTCTTATCATCTGCACCGATACATTTAGCCTGATGCTCTACTTCTTCAATAACATCTTTATCATACTCAAGCTCATATTTATTTTTGATAAATTCCGTAACGCGCTCAATTTCATCATCTGAAACCCAACATCCCTGAACACGAAGCGGTTTTGCCATCTTTACAGATTTATACAGCATATCTCCGTTGCCCAAAAGCATTTCTGCACCGCCTGCATCTAAAATAGTGCGGCTGTCAATCTGAGAAGCAACTTTAAGGGCAATTCTTGAGGGAATATTTGATTTTATAAGACCTGTAACAACATCAACAGAAGGTCTTTGCGTTGCGACAACAAGATACATTCCCGCTGCTCTTGCCTTCTGAGCAAGGCGGCATATGCTTGATTCAACGTCGTTTTTTGCACACATCATCAAATCGGCAAGCTCATCAATGAAAATAACGATATTGGGAAGCGGATTTAAATCTTCTCTCGTAGCTGCAAGCTTATTATAAGCCTTTATGTCACGCACGTTATTTTCGCTAAGAATATTATAACGTTTATCCATTTCCGTGCAAGCCCACGCAAGTGAACCTGCCGCTTTTTTGGGATCAGTAACAACAGGCAAAAGCAAATGGCTGATCTCATTGTATTTCAGAAATTCGACCGCCTTCGGGTCGATCATTACCAGCCTTACTTCTTCAGGCGTTGCACGGTAAAGAATGCTCATTATGATCGAGTTTACACATACGGATTTTCCCGAACCGGTAGTTCCCGCAATAAGAATATGCGGCATTTCTGAAATATCGCAAATAACAGCATCGCCTGAAATATTCTTTCCCAGAGCGGAGCCTAATTTGCTGCTGCAATTTTTAAAGGCTTCGCTTTCTATCATCTCACGAATAAATACAGTTTCTCTTTCCTTGTTGGGGACCTCGATCCCTACTGCCGCTTTATTCGGTATCGGAGCCTCAATACGAACTCCCGCAGTGGCAAGGCTTAAAGTTATGTCGTCAACAAGATTTGTGATTTTTGATATTTTAACGCCGGGGGCGGGTTTCAGCTCATATCTGGTTACCGAAGGGCCGCGTACCGCTTCAAGGAACGTTGTAACCACTCCGAATTCTTTAAGAGTATTTACAAGTATCGAAGAATTATTTTCTATTTCAGCATTTATATTTTCATCAGTATTGCTGCGCTTTATTTCGTCCAAAAGGCTGATCGGCGGCAAAGTATACTCATCTATGGAAGTAACTACCTGATCAATTACCTGCTGACCGTCTTCATCAGTATTAACAACAGTATCTACAATAATGCCGTTATTTTTCTTACGTTCAAGTTCTTTGTTATAATCATTTATTGCTTCATCAATCTCGTTTGCTTCATCGTTTTCAGGTACAGCGCTATCTAAATTGAGCTGCTCGGAATTAAGCTCTTTAGCCACTTCTTCATTTCTCTTGTAATCCTCATCGGTTAACCTCGGAGGAACCAAAGGCGATTTTGCTCCTATTTTTGTCAGATATTCGTCAGAAGATTGCTTTTGCTCCTCGACAATTGCCTTTGCAGCATTATCGACAGAATTGTCATGAAGCTTTTTTTCACCTGTAAGTCCCTTTGTGATTTCATCAAAGCGTTTGATTTTATCATCAATATCAGCTTCTTCAGTATCATTCGCCTGTTTTTCAGCAAGCTCCGCAGCGGCTCTTTCGCGCTCCTCATTGATATAACGGCTTTCTTCTTCATATTCCAAACGTTTATTTTTTATGTATTTGCCTAATTTTACAAACGGTTTTGATACGAGCCGCAGAAAATCCAACAGACTGATATTGGCAATAAGCATTATTATTACAAATATTATAAGGATAATCGCGATCGTAGCGCCAACGCGTCCGAGAAACAGAAGCGGGAAACCTATCAGAAGCGAAGCAACTCCGCCTCCTGAAAGGTTTGTACCATTGTTGTATAATTCTCCTACAATTTCTGCAAATCCTTCGGCTTCAGGCGATGCTGTCTGTCCTATAAAAATAATTTGTATTGCAGCACTCAAAAGAAATATAAACGCTATTATCTGAACTATCCTTGCGGTTATCGTTGACTTTACCTTATCGAGGCTTATCATGATCGCAACGTATATAATAAACGGACCTATAAAGAAAGCTGTTGCTCCGAACACTCCGCAGAAAAACCCATGAATATGATCCCACATATTAGAGTTTTCCGAATGTGCGTTTCCAAAAAAAGAGAACGCTGTCACAAGCAGACCTATGGCGAAAAGCACAACTGACCATATATTGCGTCTTCTTTTATTTTTTTCCAAAGCTTCTGCGCGTCTTGCCTCAGCCGCTGAAGAAGCCTTTGACTTTGAAGATGTAGTTCTGGAACCTTTATTTTGCTGTGAAGCTGCCATTTAAACCTCCGTTTTAAACATCCTGTCTGTTTATTTTCCCAACATAAATGTAATTATCAAATTCCGATATGCGTTCCTGTAATATTTTCATATAATCCCGCAATAACGCATAATAAGCCGAGAACAACAAGATAAATACCGAAAAACTTGAATTTGTTCTTTTTTGTTACAAGGCTTACAAGTTTTATTGAAAGAAGACCTACTACTGCCGAAACAATAAATCCGATTGCCAAAAGAGGGACATTGAATTCTATACCTGTATCAAATGCGTCTTTTATTTCCAATACGCTTCCGCCGAGAATTGCGGGAATACCTAAAATAAAGGCAAATTTAACCGCCGTTTCTCTCGAAAGCCCGCTGAACAAGCCTGCCGTTATGGTTGAACCTGAACGTGAAACTCCAGGGAAAAGCGCAACGCATTGGAATAGCCCGATTGCAACTGCATCTTTTACGCTCATGTCCTTGCCTGTTTTGTAACCTTTGATACAAGCGTCTGATAAGAACAGTAAAAGCGCTGTAAACAAAAATGCGCAGCCCTCAAATATTATATCTCCGTCGCCTTCCATAGAAGTGAAGAAGTCTTTAACAAGGTATGCAGGCACAAGGAGAAGCGTGGCAATGATCACCATAAAAAGCATGCGTCTGCTGTCATTCATATCATGCCACGAAAATTTGCCTGTAAAAATATCCTTAATAGAAAGAAAAAATTCTTTTATGATCTCCCAGATGTCTTTCCAAAATGCGATAAAAACAGCCACAAGAGTTCCGAGGTGAAGCACAATGGAGATCAATAGGGTCGATTCTTCAACTCCCAGAAAATGCTGAGCCACTGACAAATGACCTGAACTTGAAACAGGAAGAAATTCAGTAAGCCCTTGAATTATTCCCTGAATAATTATAGAAAAATATTCCATAAACAGTAAAATTATGTACCTTTCTTTTTATTGATATGTAAGGCTGACCGTCAGCCTATATACATATTTCCGCTTTTCCTAAGATAATCCTTCGGATCTGTTGAAAAAAAGTCAGACGGTCTTTTTTGCTCGTTTTTTGACAGCTTTTTATTCGGGTCAGACAATGAATATTGCTCATTTAACTGACTAATATCAAAAAAAATATCAAAATCACTTATTATTGAATAAATCATCATTCGTCCCTCCCAGAAGGGACAAATTGTCCGTTTTCATAAACGATCTCGCCGCTGCAAATCATATTGAGCAGTGAAACAGCTCGTTGTTCATCAAGCGGTAAAGATGCGGATTTTTTTGTTCCTGAAGTTTTATACGATCTTTTTTTTGCATTCTTTTTTTTCGCAGGACTCTTCTTTTCGCTTTCTTCACTTTCTATCATATCATAAAGGCACTGAACAGCGTCGGATAACCCGCCAAGATTATCAATAAGTCCCTCTTTTACAGCTGTTTCACCGTCAACTACTGAGCCGACATCCATGACAAGTTCATCTTTTTTCATCATAAGCTCTTTAAACCTTGAAGCAGACATTCCGCTGTTCTTAGTTACAAAATTGATTATTCTTTCCTGCATTCGGTCGAAGTAAGATAACGTCTGAGGTATCCCCAGCAATAAACCGTTCATTCTTACAGGGTGAATTGTCATTGTAGCGGAAGGGACGATAAAGCTCTGCTTTGCGCTTACTGCAAGCGGAACTCCGATCGAATGACCGCCTCCCACAACAATTGATACAGTCGGCTTTTTCATTCCTGCAATCAACTCTGAGATCGCAAGCCCCGCTTCGACATCTCCGCCAACCGTATTAAGAATAATCAAAAGTCCTTCAATATCAGGATCCTGTTCAATTGCTACAAGAGCGGGAATAATGTGTTCATACTTTGTGGTCTTATTCTGAGGAGGCAGAATGTAATGTCCCTCTATCTGTCCGATAACAGTAAGACAATGTATCGCATGCTTGGCATTGGTAGCCACTATTCCCGTATCAATTATCCTTTGGTTTTGATTTTCATCAAGAGTTTCCTCGTTCTGAGTATCAGCCTCGGTTCCTTCGATGGGTTCAGTAGGTTTAGAAGGCTCGTTATGCTTATTTTTTTTATTTCCCATATTATCACCTTTCAAAAATAACTTTTAAGTTATTTTTTTCGGAATATGGCGAAATATACATGTCCATACCTACCCACATTATATTATTATACCAAAATCAGGATTAAAAGTAAACAGTTTTTATAACAAAAACCTACTTTTTCCTATAAGCTTGTATTGAAAAAATATTCGGAGTGTGATAAAATAATTACTGAAATATAAGAAAGGTTCAATAATTTTTATGATTATAGTCGATAACAGCCTGTGCAATATTGATTTTACCGAAAATACAGATGAAAAAAATATATATGATTATGCCGTATCACTGCTTAACATATGCGTTGATTACATAGAAACAGACAGTCACGCTCTGAAATATTTTCCTAATGATATTGATATGAGCAGCAAATTCATATTCAGAGTCGAAGATGTGACTGACCTTCTTACGCTTCTTCAAAAGGACTTTGCGTATGTTGTTCTGCCTATAAACATGATTTCTTTAGCAAAGAATTTTCCTGCTTCAAAAATAATAATTGAAATAAATGCAGAAAATATAAAACTTGATGAGTTATCCGACGATATTGAAACAATACAAAATTCCGAATGTGCAGATATTATCCGAATTGTAAAGGATTTTCAGGATGAGGACTGTCTTAGTCAATTTATAACCGACTATAAAGCTAAATGCGGAATTATTTTGGATATTTGTCCGCTCAATACTTCTATGAACGGATTGATAAGCGCTGTTGACGCATATTGTGCTGACGCTGAGATGATGACTCTTTCATTTGCGGCAAAGCATACATTCACTCCTCTTGAAATGTTTATCGCTTATCTTGATGTCTTTTTCGGAATGCCGAACGAAAGTTCAGTTACTCCGCGGCTTTTTTCTGCAGCATCATGTTTAAGTGAAATATCTGAATATGCTTTTTTAAACTGTTTGCATAATATAAACACTATACTGTTTAACGACGCAAAGCCGATAGAAAACATCGATGTGGAGAATATCATAGAACAGCGTCCAAAAGCAAAAAATGAAAAAAGCTTTTTTAGATCAAAGGCATTGTCACAATTTATCAAAAACAACGACGTCGACCCGGAAATCGGTGAAAGTCTGAGTGAAATAATCGAAAATGCGTTGCCAAATATATTCAATCCTGAAATTTTAAAGGATTATATCAAATCATAAAAAATCCCTTTGACGGCTTATTGAACGTCAAAGGGATTTTATTTACATACAAATCATTTGGGTACAAAATAATATACTGTTTCGTCTGAATATGAATAATCAAGCTGATCACGCGCTATCTGCTCAATATAATCAATTTGATTTTCCGCACTGCTGTAACGTTTAAGCTGCTCATTCGCAACAAGAACATTATTCAACTCATTTGTAACGGAATCCAATTCAGCATTTCTTTTAGAAATTTCGACCTGCATGGATATTATCTCAACGAGAGCAAATATAAACACAGTTGCCAAAGCAAGGTAAAACAGCAAAGAGCCGTGTTTATTTTCTGATTTTGGCTTGGACGACACTTCTGTTTTCACCTCCGCCGTCTGATTGTTCTTTTTTATTATACATCATACTATGTTCGCTTTTCAAGCCTTTTTTTCGATATTTTTTTACATTTTCAGCAATTTCAGCGAATTTGCTAAATAAAGGCGATACTTTTTTTGCAATTGGTACAATATATTTTCGTGAAAATTGAATTATTTTGTCAAAAAACACTCTTAATATGTGTTTTACAGCATTTGAAAAATGCCTCAGCGCGTAATTTATAAGCCTGCCTAATGTCAAAAAATAAAGTATTGCGCCTATTACCTCACAAACTATATAGTATATTCTGAAATAACCTATTCCGACAGAAAGTGCAATAATGAATCCTATTACAGCAGTTAAGGAAAGATAAACAGCGTCCTCTATGCAAACAGCCACGGCATTATGTCGGATAAGCATGCGGGAAAATCTCAGCGCCTCATAAAATAGTCCCATAACTATTCCTGCGATAAAGAAAACAAAGCACTGGTTCATTGTGGAGCTTATATTTTCAAACATAGCTAACTCACCTGAAAAGCTTTGTTATAAAATTATCAGGAGAACGCCTTGTTTTTTCGGAGTAAATTAGTACGTTTATCATATCCCCTGTCATCGTAAGTTCACCTGTTTCGGTGCTTACCTGATTAACCTTCAGGTTCTTCCCTTTTATGGTGAGCTGTCCCATATCTGTATAAAGGCACACCTCTGTTTCAGTAAAGCCTTCTACCTCTTTTACTCCTGATAATACCAGCCGTTTTCTGTTTTCCATCACAAGATTATGGAGAATATTTTTTTGTTCCATAAATAAAACGCCTCCTTTTCAAACGGACAACCGTTTGATATATTTCTATGCGGCGTTTATTATTTTAGAACATCAAACTACTTCATAAAGCTCTGAGCTTCCTTCTTTTCCTACGACCTCGACAATTTTAAGTACTTTTACTTTAAGAGGAGTTTTGCCTATATGTATTTCGATAATATCATTGGTTTTAACCTCATAAGATGCTCTGGCAGGTTTTCCGTTAACAAATATCTTCTCGGCGTCACACGCCTCATTTGCAACGGTACGACGTTTTATAAGCCTTGAAACCTTTAAATATTTATCCAGTCTCATTTATTTTTCCTTTCTGCATTAAAGATAAATTAGGGGGAGCCTCCATTATGAAGGCTGCCCCAAAAAATATGAATTTTTAATAATTATTCCGCTACTGCTTCCTTTAACGAAGCTCCTGCTTTAAAAGCAGGGACCTTGGTGGCAGAAATAACTATCTTCTGCTGAGTGCGTGGATTCACTCCCGTTCTTTCCGCGCGTTCTCTCACTTCAAAAGTTCCGAAGCCCACGAGCTGAACTTTTTCTCCGTTTGCAAGTGATTCCGTTATAGCTTCAATGATAGCGGAAATTGCTTTTTCAGAGTCCTTTTTCGTTATACCTGCTTTTTCAGATACAGATGTTATAAGTTCCGACTTTGTCATCATTACCTCCTAAATGAACCGTTTAAACTGCACTTTACTGTTATTTGAAAGAATACAGAGCCTTTACCTCCTCGGCAGGAGTTTTATCAATGGTAGAGCCGCTGTTCAAAGCAGTTTCTTCCATCGCTCTAAAGTGCATTATAAACTGATTTACAGCGTTTGTCAAGGCATTTTCACTATCTTTCTTAAAAAGTGATGCCAAATTACAGCAAGCAAACAGAACTTCACCCAATTTATTTTCTATATCATCTTCATCAGACAAAGAAACTGCTTTTTCCAGCTTTGAAACGCTGTTTTTAATATTTTCCACCGCTTCATCGGGTTTTATACATTCTATGCCTGTATTCGCAGCTCTTTTGCAAACTTTATCGCCTCTCATCAGTGCAGGAAGGAGTTTAGGTACACTTTCAAGCCTTTGAGTTGACGTTTCTTCGCCCTTTGACTTGCTCTTTAAAGAATCCCAGTTTTTCAACACCTCCGCTGAATTTTCAACGTGAATGTTTCCGAAAACATGAGGATGCCTGTATATAAGTTTTTTGCATATTCCGTCACACACATCGTCAAAAGCAAAAGAACCTACCTCGTTCTCCATTTCTGCATGGAATACCACCTGAAGCAACAAATCTCCAAGCTCTTCTTTAAGTAGATCAGCGTTGTTTGAATCGATTGCTTCCATAACTTCATAGGCTTCTTCGAGGACATTCATTCTGATTGAATGATGATCCTGCTCCTTATCCCATGCGCAGCCGTTTTCACTTCGCAATATCTTCATTATCGCAAGCAGGTCGCTTATATCATATTTTTCTTTTGTAGGATATACTTCTCTTTCCTTATCTTTATCGGTTGTTGTTTGCAGATCCATACTGATTTATCCTCCATTTTTGCCATCTTTACAATTAAATCTCGTTTTTTCAAATTGTAACATATTTTAACTTTTTTATCAAGTGAAATTATTGACATAAACTTTAAGTCATAATATAATAAAATATGACAAATTATTATCTTTTATCTGAGGTATGATATATGAAAAAATATGGCTATCTCAACACATCTCTTCCTTTAAAGAAACGCATAAAAAACTTAGTTTCGCTACTTACGACTGAAGAAAAAATCCATCTTATCCCCACACATCAGGCGGGAATACCGCGCCTCGGCATAAAAGATTTCGGAATAGGCGGCGAAATTGCAAGAGGATATGTTTCTCACAACGATGACGAACCTGCTACTGTTTTCCCTCAACCTATCGGAATGGCGTCAATGTTTGATACGGAGCTTATGGAGAAAATAGGAGAAGCAGCCGGAACAGAACTTAGATATTATGACCAAAACTCAAAATGGAACCACCTTGTCCTTTTCGGGCCTACTGTGGATTTATGCCGAGATCCGCGCTGGGGCAGGACCGAAGAATGCTACGGCGAGGATCCTTTTCTTGCAGGACAAATGGTAAAACATTATACAAAGGGTATTGTAGGAAATGACCCTGATTATTATAGAGCTGTCCCTTCCCTGAAACATTTTTACGCCAATAATAACGAAGCAAACAGAACATCTTCATCATCAAATATAGAACCGAGGACGAAATACGAATATTATTACCGCGCATTTAAACCTGCAATAGAAGCAGGATATGCCCCCGGAATCATGACATCATATAATTCCGTTAACGGTCTTCCCGCAATGCTGAACCCGGAAATAAATGAAATTTGCAAAAAGAAATGGGGCATGAAATACGCATTGACTGACGGCGGCGATTTTACGCAAACCGTAACTCATCATAATTTCACAAAAAATCATGCTCAAACAATATCAATGGCAATAAAAAACGGCACAGACATAATGTGTGATAATGAAGAAACCGTTGTTGAATCTCTAAGATATGCACTGAAAAAAGGATTGCTGAATGAACATGAGCTGGACAAAGCAGTTATAAATGCGCTCTATCCCCGTTTTTTGCTTGGAGAATTTAATCCTCCTGAAAATGATCCTTACCGAAATATTTCAAAGAGCAAAGTAAACTGCGCAGAATTTAAATCTCTTAATCTTCAAGCAGCAAAGGAAACAATAACCTTGCTTAAAAACAACGGTTTGCTTCCTATTAAAAAAGAAAACATAAAAAAACTTGCACTTATAGGTATTCATGCAAAAGAAAATTTCCGTGACTGGTACACAGGAACAACATCTTATAATGTAACCGTATATGACGGCTTAAAAAAATTGCTCCCGAATGCAGAAATTTACTGCGAAGATGCAATGGATATAGTTGCTGTTAAATCGGTATATAACAATAAGTATCTCAGCGTAAAGGACGACGGTACAGTCAAGGCCGACTGTGATATTATTGACGAAAGCTGTAAATTTATAAAATGCGACCGCGGAGATGAAATAGTTCTTTTATCTGTAAAAAATAAAAAATATATTTCTGAAAACGGTATTTACAGCGCATCAGACACTTCCCTTTTCCAATGGTTTGTAAGAAGCATTCTTAAGCCTTCATCAACAGGAAAATATACAACTTATAAAAGTTGGAACAACAAATCTGTATTTGTTGACCAGAATAGCTGTCTTTCTGCCGATGAAGGAAGCAGGACAGAAGACAATCGGCTTTTTATTGAAGAAATACTGGATAACGGCATAGAAAGAGCCAAAAACATAGCTGCAAAATGCGACCACGCAATCGTATGCGTCGGAAACGACCCTATGATGGTAGCCCGTGAGGAATATGACAGAAAAAGTATTGAGCTTCCTCAGTTTGAAACCAATCTTATAAAAAATGTTTTTGCAGTCAATAAAAATACCGTAACCTGCATAATATCAAGTTATCCTTACTCAATAACAAAGTTAGATAGATTGCTTCCTGCGATAATATACACAGCACACGGCGGAGCAGAAATGGGAAACGCTGTTGCTCAGACAATTATCGGATTAAATAATCCCGCAGGCAGAACATCTTTAACTTGGTATAAATCGACTGATGAGCTTCCTGATATACTCGATTATGATATTATAAAAACAAGATCCACATATCTTTATTATGACGGAAAGCCGCTTTATCCGTTCGGATACGGTTTAAGCTATTCTGAATTCAAATATGATAATCTGAATGTAACTGATAAGAAAAATACTGTCAAAGTAAGTGTTGATGTTGAAAACATCTCTGAAACAGATGGAGATGAAGTTGTTCAAATTTACATATCTGAGCTGAACAGCAGATATAAACGACCTCTAAAACAGCTCTGCAGATTTAAAAGACGCTTTATAAAAGCAGGTGAAAAAGTAAACTTTATATTCAACATTGATAAAAAAGAATTCGGGCGTTGGGACGTTGTTGATAATGAGTATGTGTTTGATGAAGGAAAATATGTTATTTACGCGGGCGGTTCCAGCAGCGACAACAAATGCAGAGTGGAAACCTCATTGTCAGGTAAACCGCACTCATACAGGGATCTATCTGTGAAAACTCCTGCAATTTCCTACGATGATAAGAAAAATGTTGAAATACGATATACAAGCGACTCCAAACGCGAATATGTCAAAGGCAAAGGCACTTTCGGCGGAAGCATAACATTCTATGACTGTGATTTCAAAGGCGGAAATATTATCAGTTTCAAAGCCTCTACCACAGGAAACGCTTCAGATATTTCCTTCTTTATCAATAATGAAAAAGAAGAAATAGCGTTTTATAAACTGCCTTCTTTTGTAGAGCCTGAAAATTTTGCAACATTTGAAACACATATAGTTAAACCTGTAAACGGTATACATGATCTTACAATAAAAATAAATGAAAATGTAAATTTGTACAGTATAAAAATAAAGAATGACAGCAAAGCATGAAAAAATGTTCAGGTGCTGAGGCGCGGGTGCTTGACAGCAAGTATAGACATTGTCTTACACACTTTTAAATTTTCACCTCGCCGTCGCGTATCTCAATAATGCGGTGACATTTCGCGGCTATTTCAGGATCGTGTGTGACTATAAGTATCGTCTTTCCCTGTTCACGGTTCATTTTCAGGAGCATTTCCATTACCTCCTCCCCCGACTTCTCGTCAAGGTTTCCTGTAGGCTCGTCGCACAGAATAACATCAGGGTCGTTTATCAGCGCCCTTGCTATGGCGGCGCGCTGTTGCTGACCGCCTGAAAGCTGGGAAGGATAATGGTCGATACGGTCGGCAATCCCCAAGGCTTCAACAATGCTCTGATAATTTTCAGGAGTTTTTCCTGCAAGCCTCGCGGGAAGAAGAATATTTTCCGCCGCTGTAAGCTCAGGGAGAAGATCGAAAAACTGAAACACAAAGCCTATATGATTAAGGCGAAAGTCGGCGGCTCCTGTGTCATTCAATGAGGTTATCTCGGTATCGTCATAGAATATCCTTCCGCTTGTGGCGGTATCAAGACAGCCCAGAAGGTTAAGCAAGGTAGATTTTCCGCTGCCTGATCTTCCTATTATAGCGGTAAGCTCACCGCTTTCTATCTGTATGTCGGCATGGTTCAAGGCATTAACGCTACCCTCGCCCGTGCCGTATATTTTTGTCAGAGCTTCAGTTCTTATCATTGTCTTGTCCTCCCCTCGTTCAAGCTTGCGGATATGTCTGAGTTAAATTTTTTAAATGCTCTGTGTGTAAGAAGCAAGGATATTGAGCCTATTATCAGCAGCACCGCCAAAGTCGGCAAGATCGGGTCCGCCCTCCACCATCTGTTGTACCAGAAAAATACTTCCGCTGCGGTTTTCCACGGTATCTGCTGCAAGGTATATACCTCTTCCATAGATGTCATCTGTAAGGCAGATCAGGTATGTGACTGGCATATTCAGTCAATGCACGGTAAGCCGAAAGAAGAACAAAGGAAATTGCCGACGCTGCTATGGGTATTTTCATACACGCAAGCATCAGTTTGTTCTTTATCTTTTTAATCGGCGTCCCCAGCGCTCTTAAAACGGATATGTCATAGGCTTTGAGCCGTATTTTTATCCCTATTCCGTTAAAATATGCCGCAAAACCGAGCATAAGCATTACTGTCAGCACAAGAACGGAGCCTCCCAGCTTTGAAGCCTGCGTCAGGAAATTATCCCGCTTCATATCGTCAAGGTATGTCACGCTCATTCCCGAATTTGCGGGAATAAGTCCTCCGTCCATATCGCCCATACAGTATATCTTTGTGTAGCTGGCGCAGGACATTCCCATATTGCCCGCTCCCGTAGCGGTAGTCAGCAGGTTATAAGGAGGTTCGGCGCCGCTGTTATCCCCGAAGTCGGATTTCAGCGCCAGCCCCGTCACAGTATCAATGCTTTGCGGTATCAGGACCACCGCACCTATTTTCACATCAGCGTGATCTATACGGGAAATGCCGCAGCCTGAGCCGCTGTCGTCAGTTGCCATACCTAAATGCAGCGTTTCTCCTGCCTCAAAGGGAGATTTTCCCGCGCTTACAACAGCTATCACTTCCTCGCCGCTGTTGAGCTTGTCTATGTTTATTTCTCCCTGCTTCACATACTGTTGGAGCGAAAGTATCAGGGAAGCTCTTGTCAGCTTAGTTTTAGCCTGATACAGATATTTCGTCCCAAGCTGCCCTTCGTCGAAAAAGTTCTGATATTCCTGATCGGAAAGCTGAAGTATCAGGTTCTTTTCGTCCTGCTCGAAAAATTCTATTTTGTTTGAATAAAGGCTGTTTGGTTCGTCACAGATAATAAAAGGATTTTCTATATATCCCACCGCCACAGCGTAGTTGGGCAAGGCGTCGGCTAAGCTGTCGTCTATCCCCGAACCATATCGGGAGGGGGCAAAATACATAGCGTTCTTGAGATTGCCATAGCTTTCAATGCTGCCGAAAAAAGGCATATCGTCGGCGAAATAATAATCCTCTATGCCTTCCGCTTCCATATCAAGACCGTCAACATAATATTCGGCAGTGCTTTTGCTCCAATGATCCCAGGAGCCGCCGTTAAAGGAAGCATAGCCTTCTTCAGCGCTTTTTCCGCTGTCGGTATAGTACATATAGGAAAACACAGTGCTGAAACAGATAAGCACAAGTGCGGCAGTCTGTATCATGCTCACCGTTCTCTGACGGAATATACCGCTGAAGCAGCGGGACAGAGAGCGGGGCTTTACGTTTTTGCGTGGCGGCTTTCGCTTTGCTTTTGTGGTCAATACCGTTATAAGGTACGCAAGCGCCATTATGGCGACGGAAGCAGCTACGGAAACGATGAACGGGTCGGGACTGAAGACAGAAATATAGGAATTAGCCGTAAATCCGCTGTATGGAGGATAGCCCAGCACATTCACCCTGAAGGCGAATACTGCTCCGTAGATCGCACAGCCGAAAAGCAGTCCTGCCGTTGTTTGCAAAATTATCATAAGAAAACATTCTATGGCGTACATAGCGCCGATACGCCTGTCAGACATTCCGATACGCCTGAGTATCTGCGTTCTGCTTCTCCGCTCTATAAATATATTCCGCAAAACAGAGAATACGGACAGGACAGCCACTATTGCTCCCAAAGTGAATATCCGCAGAAAAAATCCTGTTTCGTTGCCCTCCATTTTTCGCTGATATTCAAAATGCTCTGTTATTGACAGCTGACGATAATCGCCGCCTGTCCAGTCGAACCAGTTAGGCTCTTCTCCTGCCTCATATTGCTCTGACTGCTCTAAGTAAAGTGACAGAACACGGTTCATTATCTCATCGTTTTCCATAAGCTTATTTGCGTAGGCGTAGTTCATTTCATAAGCGGAAGCGTCATATAACCCGCTGAGATGATCTATTCTGTAAATCGGAGAGCTGTCCGTCTGTCCTGTGAAAATAAGCGGAAGAGGATATTTTGTATGATCATTCTGCATAGCGAAGGAAAAGGGTGCGCCCTTGCGTTCACCGTATGCCTTGTCGATAATTCCCGTAACTGTGTATCTTTTCCCGTCTATCTCCAACGTATCCCCCACTCTGCCAAGCCAGCGCAATTTTTGGGCAGCGCCTTCCTCGATCGCCGCTTCGTCAGGCCCTTCGGGAAGCCTGCCTGTTTTTACGGGAATACGGATAATACCGCTTTCGTCCTCAACAGTTCCGTAAGGTATTTTATCCATTCCTGCGTATATCTCACCGTTGACATATATACTGCTGACATCAAAGTCGGTCTTATCCCCCACGATATAAGCTAAAAGCTCGTCATTTGAATTTCCCACAATGTATTCCGCATTCCCGTGGGAATCAAACATTGACTGAAGCGAGCGGTTAAATTCCTCCCGCACCAACAGCAGTGTGAAAAATATGACCGCCACTATCATAGAAGATGAAAAAATAAGCGCAAGGGCATTTTTCTTATGCTTTCGCCAGTATTTGAATATAAGATATGTCAATGTGCGCATAGCTTCACTCCCCTCATATCACGGGAAACAACAAATTTTTCCCTACATAAAGAAAACAAATCAGGGAGGCAAAAAGTTACAGCTTTTTTTAATTATTTCGGATAATCAATGATTTTTGTAGACATTGCTAAATCTACGATCTCGTTTCTGTCTAAACTGCCGATGATTTGAAACAGGTATCCGTCATATTTTCGCTGATAAAATTCTGATGGAATACAACGCTTGCTTCTCTGCAACGGCATGTATTGATAATTTTCCGTTATATATTAAAAACAGGTATGAGAGATCATACCTGTTTTTTTATCGGTAATATATTTTACAGTATTTATATTACAAGGTGTTTATAATATCTATCAGCTCCTGCCAATCGTGAATATGAAGATAATCAAAGTCAATCGTAATGCCGTCGTTCTGTTTTGCAAAGTTGTTCGGTTCGTCGGGAGTTACTCCCTCGTAAAGTACAGGAAACATCCCGACGCTTTTCGCTCCGTAAATATCTGCTCTTATGCTGTCACCGCAGTACCATATCTCGTCAGCCCTAAGACCTGCTTTCCGTAAAGCAATATCGAACAAAATGCGGTTGGGTTTGCGCATGATATAGTCGCTTGAGGTCATAACAAATTCAAATTTATTCATCGGCAAAAGTCTGTTGAGCCGTTGGGACAAAGCGTCGCCAGACCATAGAAGATTGCTGAGCACCGCGCTTCTTATGCCTTTTTTATTTATGTGATCAAGCATTATATCTGCTTTCGGCATAATGGCGCCCATAGACGCGCCGTTCCAAAAAACGGTTTCCATTTCAAGCGGAGTCAATGAAAACTCTATTCCCAAATACTCATATAACACTCTATTACCGATCTGACCGCCAATGTCATATCCGATTTTGCGAATGTTTTCGATATGTTCTCCGAAAATCAGCTCCGCCGCTTTTCTTACATCTTCCAGCGTATAGTTATACGGATTTTTAACGGCATATTTCAATAATTCTGCATTTCCTCTGACAGGATCCCACCCAGGTTCATACAAAAGCGTATGCCCATAATCAAATATTATCATTTTGGGATTTTGCATAAAAATCCTCCTGAGTTGAAAAAATGTTAAATGCAAAAACATTTAACATTTTCTTTGTATATGCATATAATGATCAATAAGCCACGATATTCATCTTCACCTGACCGTCATCGCTTATTTCAAGCACTCCGTACGACAAGGCGCTTTTTCCGCGGGGTGACCCGAGGCAGCCCGGATTCATAACATATATGCCGTCAATCTTTTCCGCGCGGTACAAATGAGTGTGCCCGTAAAGGAGTATATTGCAGCCTGCCTTCTTGGCTTCTGAAATGATCGTGTCCAGACCGCCTGTCACATTCTGCTCATTTCCATGCGCACAAAACAGGCGGCACTTCCCTATTCTCAGCAGCTGCTTGGTAGAAGCCTTGCAAAAATCATCCTCGCCTTTTACAAAAATAAAGTTTTTATCTGGATTGGACTTAGCAACATCGGCAAACTCATTTACTCCGTCTCCAAGATGTATGTAATAATCAGCGGGATTACGATTAACAACATCGTTATATGCTTCAAAATTTTTATGTGTATCCGACACAACAATTATTTTCATATAATCTCTTTCCTTAAAATAAAATTGACCATGATGATAAATACATGATTGTATTATAACAAATTTCACCTGAAATGTCAAATTCGCGAATAATATATAAACATGCTTCATACATTAAAAGGAGGTCATTTATGAACAGCAGTATGGAAAAAATGATAGAGCTTGCAAGCAAAAAGCTCGGCATAAGCCCTGAAAAACTGAAAAGTTCATTGGAGCAGGGTAATGTGGACGATATGCTCAGCAATATGAGAAAAGAGGATTCGGAAAAGCTTAAAAAAATAATTCAGGATCCTTCGGCAAAGGAAAAACTGCTAAATTCCCCTGAAGCTGAAAAAATAATGAAAAAATTACAGGAATGATACGAAAGGAGCGGTTCAATGTCGCAGGAGGAATTGCTTGCCAAGCTTTTTGAACAGCTTTTGGATTCTGATGACAAAAAAGGAAATACTTCCGACGATAAGACGTCGGAGGAAGAAAACGATTTATTGGGCGGGATAGATTTAGACGCTGTAATGAAGCTGGGAGAAATAATGTCGCAGATGAACCGTTCTGACAAGAACACACAGCTGCTGCTTGCGTTAAAGCCTCATTTGCGCCCTGAAAATCAGCAAAAAGCAGATAACGCCATAAAGCTTATAAAAATTATGAATGTTCTTCCCCTGCTGAAAGACAGCGGGGTCTTGGACGGACTTTTTTGAACAGGGAGGAATACTTATGGAATGGACAAAGAGCAATATCAGTCAGTCAGAGCTTGAGAAAAAGCAGCAGATTTACATAAAGGAAGCTCTGGAGATGGCTAAAAAATCAGCGGAAATGCAGCTGGCAGAGGCAAAAAAAGCCGCAGAAAAAGCTGAGGAACAAAAACTTGAAAGAGAAAAGGCTGCCAAAGCCGCTAAGGAGGAAGCAGAGAGAATCGCAAGAGAAAAAGCCGCTAAGGAGGAAGCGGAGAGAATTGCAAGAGAAAAAGCTGCTCAGGAAGAAGCAGAGAGAATTGCAAAAGAAAAAGCCGCTAAGGAAGAAGCGGAAAGAATTGCAAAAGAAAAAGCCGCTAAGGAGGAAACGGAGAGAATTGCAAAAGAAAAAGCTGCTCAGGAAGAAGCAGAGAGAATTGCAAAAGAAAAAGCCGCTCAAGAGGAAGCGAAGCGTATCGCAAAAGAAGAGGCAGAGAAAGCAGCAAAAGAAAAAGAAGCTGTAGAAGATGAAAATAAATCAAATGAGGCAGAAAATACCGAAGAACTTACTACATATTCAAATACGGCAGAAGATGACGAGGAACTCGCTGACAAAGACAATTGCAGCAGCGACGCAAATGAAGAATCAGACGAAAAAAACGAAACAAAGACTGATGAAGAATTTGATCAGGAAAAAGAAAAATGCAGCGACGATTATATCAACGTAGATGAAATAAGGAAGAAGCAGTCAGAGAGTCAGCCAAAGAACAGCTCTTCACCTCCCAACTTCAACAAATACGTTCAGGAACACAATCAGGCACAATGCAACTGCCCAAACTGTCAGAGAAAAAGAGCAGGGCGATGAACGACTCTTTCGATTTACGGTACGATAAAGATAAACAGCTTATATTTATACTCCTTATCGTACTTATGAATGAAAATGCAGATCAAAAACTTATCCTGGCTCTGCTCTATATTCTTTTTGCATAGTCTTGTATATTTGGGGAAAAATATATGTGAATAGATCAACTATTCGTATTTTCTTCATTGGAGGACTGTTATGAATAACAAGAACCAGCAGAACAACCAGCAAAACAAGCAAAGCAATCAGCAGAGCGGAAACCAGCAGCAGAATAAAAGCCAGCAAAACCAGCAGAACAAGAAAAAGCAAAACAGCGAAAACTAAATAATAAAATCCCTCCTTGCGGAGGGATTTTGCTTTATGCAGTTTCCTGCTTTTCTTTATTGGCTTTGATTATCTTCTGGCGGGAGAACTCTTCTCTTTCCTTTTCCTCCAGAGCGTTGGTGATAAATTTGACCTGCTCGGTGTATCTGGGAATGAGAATATTTTTCAGAGCATTGGCACGCTTCTGTGTTTTTTTTATCGCAACAGATAAACGATAAACACTGTTTTCTATCTCAGCCAATGTTGCCGCCATCATTTTCGCTTTATTAAAACAGATAAAGGCTCTGTCAAACTGACTGTTCGTAAGCATTGGGCTGTACGTCATTTCAAGGGGAGCTTCTTCAAGCTTAACGGTAGGAAGCTCTACGCCCATAACGCTTCTGTATGTCACCTTAACGCCTGTTTCTTCAGGTATCTGATTGGTCAGCGGAGTAACTACGCCAAGCATTATGTTTGCTTCCTGCAAAGAGCGGTAAGCGTCTGAAAAGACCTGATCAATGCTTCCGCGTATTTCTTTCGCTTTATCCGACAGATTTACCATTTCGCGGATAAGTATGTTTCTTTTCCTGTCCATAAGCTCATAGCCGAGCTGAGCCTGACTTAATGAGCGCTTTGCCGCCATAAGGTTCCCTTTGGTCGGAAAGATCTGCTGTGCCGTAGTATCACCGCCCTTTCTGTAATAATTGTTTTAATAATTATCTCATAAACTTTTCCGCTCTTGCAGGGTCGTAATTTTCGGATATGAGCTTTTCGCTCATTCTGTCCAGTTCGCCTGTGGGGAGCATACATAAAAGATCCCATGCCAGATCCAGAGTTTCGTCCATACTGCGGTTTTCCTCAAAGCCTTGGCTCAAGAAATGCTTTTCAAAAGCGTCGCCGAATTTCATATAGGCTTTGTCGATCTCAGAAAGCTCGTCTTCACCGATTACGGAGGCGAGGGAACGCGCGTCCTGCACCTTGGCGTAAGCGGAGAAAAGCTGGTTTGAAACGTCGGGATGGTCGGGACGGGTAAATCCTTCGCCTATGCCGTCCTTCATCAGACGAGACAATGACAACAAAACCGACAAGCCGGGATAAATGCCCGTCTGGTCAAGGTTGCGGTCGAAAACTATCTGACCTTCTGTGATGTAAGCGGTAAGGTCGGGGATAGGATGAGTTATATCATCATTGGGCATTGTGAGAATGGGTATCTGGGTAACAGAACCTGTACTGCCCTCAATAACGCCTGCTCTTTCGTAAAGAGAGGCAAGGTCGGAATAGAGATAACCGGGGTAGCCCTTTCTTCCGGGGATTTCGCCTTTTGAGGAGCTGAATTCACGGAGCGCTTCGGCGTAGGACGCAATATCTGTCATTATTACAAGAATATGCATATTCTTCTCAAAGGCAAGATATTCAGCTACTGTCAATGCGCATTTTGGGGTCAGGATACGCTCGATTATAGGGTCGTTAGACATATTCAGGAACATTACGACACGTTCTATCGCTCCTGATTCCTCAAAACTGCGGCGGAAATAATCCGCAACGTCGTTTTGTACACCCATAGCGGCAAATACCACCGCAAAGTCCTTCCCTTCCGAATCAGCTATTTTAGCCTGACGGACTATCTGAACTGCCAGCTTGTTGTGGGACAGACCTGAGCCTGAAAAGATAGGCAGTTTTTGTCCCCTTATAAGGGTCATAAGGCAGTCTATGGAGCTTATTCCCGTGTGGATATAGTTTCTTGGATATGAGCGGGCAACGGGGTTCAGGGGCTTGCCGTTGATGTCGGCGTATTTTTCGGGGAAAACAGGTCCTAAACCGTCGATAGGCTTTCCCACGCCGTTAAATACTCTGCCCAGCATTTCCTCAGCAAGAGGTATCTCCAGCGGCTTACCGCCAAAAACGGTCTTGGTGTTTTCCAGTGAAAGTCCGCCTGTTCCCTCAAATACCTGAAGAACGACTTTGTCGCCTTCCATCTGAACAACACGACCTGTCCTCTGAGTTCCGTCATCAAGATATATAGTGGCTATTTCGTCAAATCCAACGTCTTTAACGCCTTCAAGGCAGACAAGCGGTCCGTTTACGGAGCTAAGTCCGGCATACTGTATCGCCATTTATACCAGTCTCCTTTGTTATCTTTTGTTTGTGCTGCTTATGCTGTTTCCCTGTTCAATTCCGCAAAAATGTTTTCTATTTCTCTGTCGTAACCTTCAAACATTTCAAGCTTGTCGTTGGGAATGTCATATTTCATCTTTATCAGCTTGTCAAAAATTCCCGTTTTTATTATTGAGGAAATAAGGACACCTTTTCCGATAGCTTCATATGCTTTATGATAAAGGAAAAGAATAGTTTTCATCATAAGAAGCTGCTTTTCAAGAGGAACGTAGGTGTCGTCCTTGTGGAAAGCGTTCTGCTGCAAAAAGCCCACTCTGATGAGCCTTGCGGTTTCGATTATCAGTTTCTGGTCATCGGGGAGAACGTCTGCTCCTATCAGCTTTACTATTTCCATCAGATTGTTTTCCTCAACAAGAAGCGTTGAGATCTCCTGACGAACGGAGGTAAAGTCGGGGCTTACGTTTTCGGCGTAATAATCGGAAAGCTCGTCGGCATACTCGCTGTAGCTGGTCATCCAGTTGATAGCGGGGTAATGTCTGGCATAAGCAAGGGATTTATCCAATGCCCAGAAGCAGCGGACAAAGCGCTTTGTGTTCTGGGTAACAGGCTCGGAGAAGTCAGAGCCTTGTGGTGAAACGGCGCCGATAATGGTGACGCTGCCCTCATCTCCGCCTAAAGTGTCAACGTAGCCTGCACGTTCATAGAACTCGGAAAGTCTTGAAGGAAGATATGCAGGGAAACCTTCTTCAGCGGGCATTTCCTCCAGACGTCCCGATATTTCACGGAGAGCCTCAGCCCATCGGCTGGTACTGTCCGCCATTATCGCTATGTGATAGCCCATATCGCGGTAATATTCCGCAAGGGTTATGCCTGTGTAAATAGACGCTTCACGGGCGGCAACAGGCATATTTGAGGTGTTGGCTATAAGAACGGTTCTGTCGGTAAGCGGTCTGCCTGATTTCGGGTCGATAAGCTCGCTGAATTCCTCAAGCACCTGAGTCATCTCGTTGCCGCGCTCGCCGCAGCCGATATACACGATTATGTCCGCATCGCACCATTTTGCAAGCTGGTGCTGGGTCATAGTCTTGCCTGTGCCGAAGCCTCCGGGTATTGCGGCGGCTCCGCCCTTTGCTATCGGCAGGATAGAGTCAACTATACGCTGTCCTGTGATAAGAGGGCGGCTGATAGGCAGACGGCGTTTTGAAGGACGAGGCTCTCTTATTGCCCATTTCTGGCAAAGAGTTAATGAAAGCTCCTGCTCCTCGCCGTCTATCTTTATTTTCAACACTTCATCGTTTACCGTATACTGACCGTCGGGAGCAGTATAGGTAACTTCAGCTTCCTTTATTGAAGGGGGTATCATGCACTTGTGAGTTATGAGCGGTGTTTCGGGACAAGTGGCATAAACCTGCCCCGCTGTAACCTTATCGCCTGTTTTTACAGTTATTTTTACATCATATTTACGCTGAAGGTCAAGGGCAGGAATACTGCTTCCTTCAGATACAAACGCTCCCGAAAGCTTTTTCATATCTCCAAGGGGACGCTGGATACCGTCGTATATGTTTGATATAATGCCTGGGCCCAATGTGGCGCTCATGGGAGAACCTGTTGTAAATACCTGTTCGCCTACTTTAAGGCCGTCTGTATTTTCATATACCTGTATTATTGTGAAGTCGGAGCTGACGCCGATGACCTCGCCTATCAGCTTTTTTTCACCTACATAGACCATTTCACGCATTGAAAAGTCTTTTGTGTTCTTCACCTTGATTACAGGGCCGTTTATAGCATAAACAGTATTCAAGCTATCACCTCTTAAAGCCGCATAAAGGCATTGTTTACAAACTCGGCCTTTTGCTGTTCAAATAAATTGTCAAGGGTCTTATCTATGCAAATACCCTCGTCGGGATAAAATACGTTTGCGCCGCCAAGCTTTATCTTTTTGTCCGCCTGAACGCATACGTCAGGATACAGCTTTCTGACTCCTTCTGCATCAGTTGAACGAACATATATCTTTACAGACGAAGTAAAAGCACGCTCGGCGTTGATCTCACCGATCTCTTTCGCAAGATATTCTTTATATTCTTCAGTAGAGGAGTATGCAATAAGCTTTTTTTCAAGTTCAGAGAAAAATTGCTCTACCGCTTCGTTTCTGTGCGCAATAACCTCTCTTGAAGCTTCAAAGCTTTTCTGAGAAACCGTACGCTCATAGCGGCTCTTCATCTTCTTTATTTCATCGGAAATAATATCCGAGCTTTTTTCCTGATACCGTTCGCAAGCGCTTCTTACAGCTTCGTCGGCATTTTTCTTTGCCTCAGAGAGCATAGAATTGATCTCAGCGTCTGCTTCTTTATTGATAGTATCTTCAAAGCGGGCAATTTTTTCTATATCATCTGCCATAGCTTTATGCTCCTTTCTTTCGTTCTGCTAAATCTTAAGTCCAATAGCTTCGTTGACATAACTGCTTATGGTTTTGGAAACCTCGCTTGTACCGTGACGGTCGGATATTTCAACAATAAGCGGCTTCGGACAATTAAGCTTCAGTTCATACACTCTTTCTCTGCAAAGGTTTATCAACTTTTCAGTCATAAGTATAACGGCAACTTCCGAATCGTTCATAGCTTTATCCAGAACTTCGATAACTTCAGGCTTTTCATGCACGACCACGCCGTTTATACCTGCAAGGCGCATTCCCATAAGAGTGTCATTGTTATCACTTATAAGATAAAATTTCATGCCGAACCCTTCCTTTGGTTTTAGCTGAACAGGATAAGTATGGAAATAAGCAAGCCGTAGATTGCAACGCCTTCGCCCAGTGCAACGAATATAAGGGATTTTGTGAAGTTCTTTTCATCTTCGCTTGTAGCACCGATAGCCGCAGGAGCAGCTCCGCCGACTGCAATACCTGTTCCTATTGTGGCAAGGCCTGTCGAAAGAGCGGCGCCGAGATACTGAAGTCCTTTTGCAAGACCATCGGCAGCAGCTTCAGTCGTTTCAGCATCAGCAGGCTCAGCCCCTACAAGAGCAGGCATAATGCATATCATAAGAGCCATGCAGCCAATGAACGAGCTTGCGTTTACAATAATGGATCTCTTGATATTAACGGATTTACCCTGCTTTTTGCGTACCAGACATATTACAAGAGGGATAATTATAAGAGCGACAGCAACAAGGGGTAAAAGTAAAAGTACGATTTTTTCCATTTTTCATTTCCTCCGAAATAATTATTTTGTTTTATTTATTCTTCTGCGCTGTAATTTGCAACAACAGGGCTGAAGGGTTTTCCGTCTCCTTTGTAGAAGCGGCTGAATACCTCATAAAATTCAAGACGAAGCACCTGGATTCCGACCAGGAAGCCTTCCATACCTATTACAAAAAGATTTCCCAAAATCTGAACCACTATCGCGGCATCTCCCGCCTTTTCGGCAAGCACCGACACAACGAGCATCATACCCGCATGGCTCAGTATAAATCCTCCTATACGAAGGAAGGACATTGTGTTCGTTATATAGGTAAGGCAGCTTTCAAAAAGCTCGATAATTCCTTCGATGATAAAGTTTCCGACGGATTTATGCTCCTTTTTCTCCTCATCATCAGTGTATTCGGAAAGACGAAGATTTTCTTCCTTTCTTATATCCTCGATATGACCGGGCATTTTCATTTTCTTAAAACCGAAAGAAGAAAATATCTTTTCAGTCATGGGAAAATCATTGACCATAGCCACATAAACGCCGCTTACATTTTTGCCGTCGCTTTCAAATGGATAGAAGATATAATCTTTGTCGTTACGCCTCTTTACAGCTTCATAGGCTTCCGCTTCCATGACGCCGTACTGCGCCCTTACAAAGTTTGTATTTATCAGTTCCTCAAGTATCTCATCAGAACCGTTTATTGAATCAAGAGGCGACGTTGCCGCGCTGTATGTTTTGACCGCGCGCACTATATTCACGTTCTTGCTTCGTTTAACTCTCTTTGCAAAGAAGGATATGATCGGTTCTTTAAAAAATATCAGAGCCAAAGGAAGAATAATGAGGCAGATAACATATGCGGCACTGAACATCGGTATGCCGAGACCCAGCTGTAATGCAACGCCTAACATAACAGAAGCATAGAAGATCATTCCCACAATGCCGTTCGGACTTATCACCGCTTCGGACAACCACTGAGGGGTGCGTATATTCTCAGCGACATTCATCGCCATTGATATAAGCACAAGTACGACGCCTATCGCAATAGAAGCAAGAAGCAGTATCGTAGATACCTGGAAAATATCGGACGGGGCGGTAGAATATCCGAGAGCCTGATAAACCGAGGGTATCTTGAAGAAAGGCTCGATTATTTCTTCGTTTCCGAACACTGAGCCGTAAAGCAGCCCGAACAACGCGCTGGTAATACCTATGCGCTGCATTATGGGGGCAAGCTTTACCTTCCGCCATTTGTCAAGTATTATTCCGAGGATCGTTATAAGCAGTCCTTGTCCCACGTCTCCGAACATTATTCCGAAAATCAGCATGAATGTTACTGCAACATACGGAGTAGGGTCAAAGCACTTATAATTAGGCAGACCGTACATTTTTACAAACATCTCAAACGGTCTGAACAGCCAGCAGTTTCTCAGCAAAACAGGCGGAGAAGAATTCGGCTCGCTGTCAAGAGGCTTTTCCGCCACGCTTACATCAGGAATACTTTCCAGCGATTCCGTAAATTCTTTAAGCTTTCTTTTGGGAATGTATCCCGCAATAAAGAATTTTTTGTTGTATACCGCGACATTCTGTCTTAAATCATAACTTTGTTCCAAAGCCGCAAGCTTGCTTACCGCCTTTTGGAAACCGCTCTCAACTTCCAGCTTCAACGCTTTTATATCTGCGTCTATAATATCAAGGCGGTTATTTTCCTCACGGACGGCTTTAAGCATTTCGGTCTTGGCTTCGTCTGCATCGCCGTAGAAATAATCGGGGACCCTTGTGCGTTCAAAAAACAGCGAGTTAAAAATTTCATCCACTTCCACCGCATCGTTTATAGGAACGAGGTAAAGGATCTGAGCGTATTTTTCGTCCGTTGCGAAAGTATAATAAGTAAAATCACGGTCGCTGTAATACGACAGCTTCGGTATGCTGTCCAAAGGCAGACGTCCGAAACGTATCTTCAAAAATTTACATGCAAATGCGTCTGAGAATTTGACATTAAAGCCTGTAAGCCGCTCAGCAAGTATAAGCGCTTCGCTGTGGTCTTTCAGGGAAGCTTCGACCTCGTGTCTTTTGTCGGACAGCTCCTGCGCTTTTGACTCAATGGATTTCAGGTAATTATCGAAGTCCACGCTTACATTCATATCCACATCATCATAATCTACCGTTTTTACTTCTATCCCCAATGTGTCCGCAAGTGCGCGCGAACGATTGAGCAGCGGAGTAAACGGGCTTTTTGATTTAAAGGAACGAAGTCCTTTCGTGGGATCGCCCGCCCGATTCTGGTTTATGATGTGAAAGCATTTACTCTCACAGCATTTCAAAAGAGTTTTATTAACTCTTTTTAAAGCCCCCTCGATATGGACAAGGGCCATTTTTTCGATAGCCATCGATTTCCCTTTCTCTTAATGAAAGTTTTTTGCAAGGATATCTGCGATAAATATTTAAATTACAAGAAGTTTTTCCGTTTCTGCAGGAGGTCTTCCGTATCTGACACTTTCTATTATTTTGCGCAGATTGGAACTCTCGACTTCACACAGCGCCATAAGCGCATACAGCGCCATGGTCCCGTTTTTGCTGAAGCAGAGCTGCTTTTTGTAATAGCTGAAATTATATCTTCGTATTGCTATTTCGATATTTTCAGGGTCATATTCCACCCTGTTTTTCAAATAGATCTTTTTCAGCAGGTTTAAAAGCTGCTGAGCCGCGTCGGGCTGAGACAGTATTTCGTCCAGCAGCTGAGGCGTCAGACGATAATAAGTGCTGTAAAGCGATCTCTTTATTTTTTCCTTATCCTCATTGAAAAGGCTTTTTTTACGGTAGCACATCATAATATTGTTCAAATCCGACTGACGAAGGAATATTTCCTTTAAATTCTTTGCTTCAGCGCCTTTAAAACTGCGGTCGATAGTTTTGAATGCCCAATGTACATACCATGCGAACATAGCGACTGCACATTCATCAAGCTCAAGAATACTTTCAGTTCCTGTCAGCATCGGTTTCAAAACCTTTGCATACGGCGTTCCTGACAGGACGTTCAAGACCTCGGCATAACTTTTAGCCTGAGCCAGTTTCATCAAATCAAATGAAACATATCCCATAAGATATGACGGCATTCCGAGCAGATAACCTTCCTGAGAACCTGCGTTTATATACATAAGAGCGGTAATTATCTGCTTTATTTCCAGTTCCTTTATCAGATAGTAGCAAAAGCTGTTTTTATCCGCCGCCATAAATCTGCAAAGCTTCAGATACAACTCAAATACATCTTTGGAAATAAGCTGCTCCACCTGACCGCGGTGTATCTGAGCCTCATTTACATTTGCAAACGTATCCTTATAGTTGAAAGTTGTTTTAAGATACGCGACGACGTCACTCAGTTCGGTTTTATGAAGCAGGTTATTATAATCTTCATGTGTAAGGAGGTGTCCGTAAATGGCTTTGGCTTTTGCAATTATTGCGTCCGCCATGATTTATTTCCCCCGTTTGCCGATAACGGCATCAAAGATCTGCTGCTCAAGCGTTCGGCGGTTTTCTTCAAACACCTTGTCAAAAGCGGCAATTTTTTCATTTTTATTTTTTTCTATAAGAGCTATCTTCTTGTCACTTTCTTCTTTGCACGCTTTTTCTTCGGTCTCAAGGCGCTGATTTAAAATCCCGCGGTATCTTTCGCGCATTTCTTCAATTTTTTTATCAGCCTCAGCCTTTATTTCTTCAACCTCTTTAGCGGCTTGTTCAACTCGCTCGCGCGCATTTCTGTCCAGCTCAAGAATATACTGTATGGAACCTACGCTTGTTATATCAGGCATGACAGCGCCTCCGTTTCTTTTGTTCCTGTTATAGCTTTTATTTAATATAGTGTGTATTAAGAAAAAATAAATACAGAAACTATCGTTTCCGTCGCAATTATTTTAAACCTCTTGATGTTTTTTTTCAATACCCTTTTCATAAAATTCGGAGATTATATCTAAAAAAATTATATGTATATTTTGTTTTTTGGTTATTTTTCTGCTTGTAAAATACTTATTTTTGTATCTAAAGGCAAAAACAAAGCCCGCACAGAGCGGGCTTGCCTGTCAGTTCTTCAGACTTTGCAGAGGTGCGGGAAGTCTGCCGCCTCTTGAGATGAATTTTGAGCAGTCAAATCGGTTTATCTTCATTACGGGACCGCTGCCGAAAAGTCCGCCGAATTCAAGGGTGTCGCCCTCCTTCATTCCTATGGCGGGGATAACTCTTACAGCGGTGGTCTTGCTGTTTACCATGCCTATTGCCGCTTCGTCGGCTATCATTCCCGAAATTATATCGGCGGGGGTATCACCGGGAACTACCACCATATCAAGTCCTACTGAGCAAACAGCGGTCATCGCCTCCAGCTTTTCAAGCCCCAGAGAACCTGCATTCACCGCGTCTATCATTCCTGCGTCCTCGGAAACGGGGATAAACGCTCCCGAAAGTCCGCCTACATGAGAGGACGCCATTACGCCGCCTTTTTTCACTGCGTCGTTGAGCATAGCGAGGGCGGCGGTAGTGCCATACGCGCCGCAGCTTTCAAGTCCCATTTCCTCAAGGATATGGGCTACGCTGTCACCTACTGCGGGAGTTGGGGCGAGGGAGAGATCGACTATTCCGAAAGGAACGCCTAAAATTTTCCCTGCTTCCGTTCCCACGAGCTGACCCATACGGGTTATTTTGAAAGCGGTCCTTTTTATTACTTCCGCCACTTGACTTATATCGGCGTCGGGCATTTTTGCAAGAGCGGCTCTTACTACGCCCGGGCCGCTTACGCCTACGTTGAGGACAACGTCGGGTTCGCCTACGCCGTGGAATGCGCCTGCCATAAAAGGATTATCCTCAACGGCGTTGCAGAAAACAACTATCTTTGCCGCACCGAAGCAATGGTCGTCTGCTGTGACTTTTGCACTGTCAAGTATCACTTGACCCATCAGCTTTACCGCGTCCATATTTATTCCCGCACGGGTGGAGCCTACGTTTACCGAAGAGCAGACGTTTGTGGTTTCAGAAAGTGCCTCAGGAATTGACTCGATAAGCTCTCTGTCGCCTGCGGAAAAACCTTTGTGAACAAGGGCGGAATAACCGCCGATATAATTCACGCCTGTTCCCTCAGCGACCTTTTGGAGAGTTCTGGCAAATTTTACGGGACTTCCCTTTGCGGCGGCGGCAAGCATTGCTATGGGCGTTACGGAAAGGCGCTTGTTTATAATAGGTATGCCGTAGCGTTTTTCAATTTCTTCGCCTGTCTTTACATGATTCTGAGCTACCCTCATCATCTTTTCGTAAATTTTGGTGCAGGATCTGTCTATATCACTATCGATACAGTCAAGGAGAGATATACCCATGGTTATGGTGCGGATATCAAGATTTTCCTCCTGTATCATCTTTATGGTTTCAAGAATATCATTGGAGCTTAACATTGTGGTCATAAATTTCCCTCTGTTTTTTTAATTAAGTTCAGACCTTATGCATAGAGTTAAAAATATCCTCATGCATTACATGGACCTGCAAATTCATTTCTTCGCCCGCTTTTTTCAGCTGTTCGGCAAGTACCCCATATTCGGAGCTGCATTTTGAAATATCTATGAGCATTGTCATAGCGAACATATCCTGCATTATGGTCTGGGTAACATCCATAACGTTGGCGTTGTACTTCGCACAAATAGTGCTTATCTTAGCAAGGATACCTACCGTATCCTTTCCTATAACGGCTACTACGGCTTTCATTCTGTATATTCCTTTCAAGCTTTTTTTATATTATAACTAATTTTTGAGAAAATGTAAAGATTTAGATAGACAAAATTTTATTTTTGTGATAAAATAATTGTATATTTTATTTTGATAAAGCGTCAGATGTTACAGGAGTGTTGAATATTGGAAAAAGAAATAAGAATGATAGCTGACTGTCACAATCATTCCATTCAATCCCCCGACGGGGAAAATACCGTCAAAGAAATGGCACAGCGGGCGGTGGAGCTTGGGATAGAGCATTATACGATAACCGACCATCTGGAGATAAACAAGTTCTATGACGAGGAATTTCTTTATGAAGAGCCCGTCAGGGAATCATCAATACTGGTGCCGCAGGTGATAAGGGAATTTGAGGGGAAGCTGGATATGCATTACGGGGTGGAGTTGGGACAGCCGCTCCACGATATGAAGCTGACAGAGCGTATGCTTGACAGCTATGACTATGAATTTATCATCGGCTCCTGCCATATGGTAAAGGGCTGGGACGATTTTTACTATCTTGATTATCAGAAGACAGACCCGTACTATCTGCTGGGACTTTATTTTGACGAAGTGCTGCAAATGGCGGAATGGGGACGGTTCGACGTGCTGGGACATCTTACATATCCGCTGAGATATATACAAGGCGATTTCGGAATAAAGATAGATATGAGCAGGTATGAAAATATCATTGAGGAAATTTTCAGAACGCTTGTAAAAAACGGAATGGGGATAGAGATAAATTCCTCGGGACTGCGGCAGAATATAGGGGTGACGATGCCTGATGAGCATTACGTCAGCCTTTACAAAAAATGCGGCGGAGAGATAATCACGGTGGGTTCTGACGCACACAGGACAAATGACCTTGGAAAAGGGATAAGGGAAAGCATAGCCCTTGCAAAGAAATGCGGATTTGATAAGATATATTACTATAAAAACAGAAAGCCCGTTGGGGTAAATATTGACTGAGAAAGGATATAGGTATGAAAAATCTGGTGGATCTGCTGAGAGAAAATGCAAGAATGTCAAACGAACAGCTTGCCACTCTCACGGGAATGACCCCCGAAGAGGTCGGAAAACAGATAAAGCAGCTTGAGGAGGACGGGATAATAATAGGCTATTCCGCCATCATCAACGAGGAAAAGGCTAACACAAACGCAGTTACGGCGTTTATCGAGCTTAAAGTTTCCCCTGAGGCAAAGTTCGGATACGACGATATTGCCGCAACTATCGCTCAGTATGACGAGGTGGATACGGTTCAGCTTATGAGCGGCGGATTTGATCTTGCGGTAATCATAAGAGGAAAAAATCTGAGACAGGTGGCTATGTTCGTGTCGGAAAGGCTGGCTCCCCTTGACGGAGTTCTTTCCACCGCAACTCACTTCATCTTGCAGAGATATAAGGAAAAAGGCGTTAATTTTGCAGGGGAAAGCGCTGACGAAAGGAGCCTTGTTTCACCGTGATGGATTATGACAAGCTGCTGTCCAAAAGGGTCACGGAGATCAGGTTTTCGGGAATAAGAAAATTTTTCGATATTGCCGCAACTATGGACAACGTTATTTCGCTGTCTGTGGGAGAGCCTGATTTCAAAACGCCTTGGAATATCAGAAAAGAGGCTGTGAGGACTCTTGAAAAGGGCAAGACCACCTATACCGCAAACGCAGGGCTGATAAAGCTGAGAGAGGCGATAAGCGACTATACCTTTAAAAACAACGGCATAAGATACGACCCTGCAAGCGAAATACTTGTGACCGTGGGCGGGTCTGAGGCGATAGACGGCGCATTCAGGGCGCTGCTCGACCCGGGCGACGAGGTGCTGGTGCCTGAACCCAGCTTTGTTTGCTATGCTCCGCTTGTTAATATGGCGGGAGGAGTTGCGGTAACTATCGAAACGAAGTTAGAGGATAACTTCAAGCTGACGCCTGAGGAACTGAAAGAAAAAATAACCGACAGGACAAAGGCGCTGGTGCTTCCCTATCCCAACAATCCAACGGGCGCTGTTATGAGAAGAAATGAGCTTGAGGCGATAGCGGAGGTCCTGAGAGATACGAACATAATCGTTATTTCAGACGAGATATACGGCGTTCTCACCTATGGGGAGGAAAGACACGTTTCCATTGCCGAAATTGAGGGAATGAAGGAGAGAACGATACTGATAAACGGATTTTCCAAGGCGTTTTCAATGACGGGGTGGAGAATGGGGTATTCTATGGCTCCCGCTCCCATAACAACGCAAATGCTGAAAATACATCAGTACGGTATAATGTGCAGTCCCACCGTGAGCCAGTATGCGGCGATAACCGCGCTTACGGAATGTGAAGAGGACGTGCAGAATATGAAGGACGAGTACGACTCAAGGAGAAGATTTGTGGTAAAAGGCTTCAACGATATGGGACTTCCCTGCTTTGAGCCTGAGGGTGCGTTTTACGCTTTTCCCTGCATAAAGTCCACGGGACTTTCCTCTCAGGAATTCTGCAAAAGACTTCTGCAAACAAAAAAAGTGGCTATCGTTCCGGGCGACGCTTTCGGGGACAGCGGCGAGGGATTTGTGAGGGTCAGCTACGCTTATTCGCTGGCGCACCTTGATACGGCGCTTCAAAGAATTTGGGAGTTTCTGAATGAGCTTTAAGGGTGAGATCACTGTTCCCGCATACGCTAAGATAAATCTTTTTCTTGATATAACGGGAAAGCTGGAAAACGGCTATCATTCTCTCAGCACCGTAATGCAGCAGGTGTCCGTTGCCGATACGGTCAATGTAAGGCTTTGCGATGGAAAAGGGATCTTCGTTTCCTGCGACGAACCGTCAATACCATGCGATGAAAAAAACATAGCTTTTAAGGCGGCAAAAATGTTTATTGAAAAAAACGGTATTGAAGCTGCTGTTTATATTGACATAAAGAAGAATATCCCTGTCATGGCAGGTCTTGGCGGAAGCAGCACCGACGGAGCCGCTGTGCTTATCGCCATGAACAGACTTTGCGGCAACATCGTGAGTCTTCCCGCACTTGAAAAAGCAGGGGCAAATCTCGGCGCAGACGTTCCGTTTTGTATCAGAGGAGGAGCGGCCGTCTGCAAAGGCGTCGGAGATGAGATGAAAAGCATAAGCGGGCTTGATGATAGTCTGCGTATTCTGATAGTAAAGCCGAATTTTTCCTGCAATACCGCAGAAGCGTACAAATTGTACGATAAACAGCCTGTCAGCGGTACAGGAGATTTTGAAGGGTTTATCGAAGAGCTTGAAAAGAAAAAAGGATATGAGGGAGAAAAGGCGTATAACGTTTTTGAAAAGCTTTACAAAGACGAAAGAATAGGAAAAATAAAGTCGGATATGAAAGCAAAGGGAGCGATATCTGCTTCTCTTACAGGAAGCGGAAGCGGTGTTTTCGGAATTTTTGAAAATGAAGAAAAGGCGGAAAATGCGGCGAAATATTTTGATTTTCCCTTTAAATTTGTTGCGAAGCCTGTGCAAGGCTTGAAATAATATCAAATTTATGTTAAAATATTTTATGTGCATGTAATATGTAAAAGGAGGCGTTTGTATTGGTAGTTGTACGAAGCCATCTCGGTGATATAAATATATCACGCAATTATTTTGAACAGCTTATCGGAAGTACGCTGAAAGACTGCTTCGGCGTTGCGGACATAAATTCTGCAAGCGTTGGGCGGTCGCTGCTTGAATCGCTGCCTTTCATCGGCAAAAAGAGAAACGCAGATAAAGGCGTAGCCGTGAGAAACTCAGACGGGAAATTGCAGATAGACCTGCATATAACGGTCATGTACGGAGTGAACATATCCTCAGTAGTGAAAAGTATCCAGCATAAAATTTCCTATGCCGTAAATGAAGAAACCGACCTTGAAGTTGAATCAGTGAATGTTTTTGTTGACAACATAAAATCATAATAACAGAGGAGAAAACTGCTTTGAATATCAGCGGAAAAATGCTCCGTGACGCGATCATATCGGGAGCTTACAATATCATAATCCATAAGGCGGAGGTGGACGAGCTTAACGTGTTCCCTGTTCCCGACGGAGATACAGGTACGAATATGTCTATGACCATCAAAAACGCTCTCCCTGAGCTTAAAGAAATGAGCGACGACGTAACGGCGGGCGCTGTGGCAGGCACTACCGCGTCAGCTATGCTGAGAGGCGCAAGAGGCAATTCAGGTGTTATTCTTTCACTTTTGTTCAGAGGGCTTTCAAAGGGGCTGAAGGACAAGACCGAGGCTTCCGCAAAGGATTTTGCCGCCGCGCTCACAAAGGGCGTGGAAGCGGCTTATAAATCTGTCATGAATCCCACTGAAGGCACTGTGCTTACAGTTGCGAGAGAAAGCGCCGAAGCCGCTGTGAAAAAAGCAGAGGAAACCGAGGATATTTCCGAGGTATTTGCCGCTCTTATCGAAACTGCAAAAACGTCGCTTGACAATACGCCGAAGCTTCTTCCTGTGCTTGAAAAGGCGGGAGTAGTAGACGCGGGCGGAAAAGGATTCCTTGTTATACTGGAGGGAATGAAGCAGGTCATCGACGGAGGAGAGATAATTTCCGACAGCGCAGGCGAGAATGAAAACGCCAAGAAAGAACCTGTTATTACCAACGCCGCAGGAAGCGTAAAAGCGGATATTGAATTTACCTACTGCACCGAGTTCATTGTTAAAAAGACGCCAAGCAGCAAAGACGCAAGCTCGCTGAGAGCTTACCTTGAGAGCATAGGCGACAGCGTGGTAGTAGTGGACGACGATGATATAATCAAAGTACACGTTCACACCGAACATCCCGGAAAAGCGCTTGAACAGGGGATAAAATTCGGTCCGCTGGTGAATATGAAAATCGAAAATATGAAGGAACAGCATAAGACCCAGAAGAAAAAGGTGGAAATGGCAAAGAAGCAAAAAGCTCAGCCTGTAAAGCCTGAAAAGAAGTTCGGGTTCGTTTCAGTGGTGAACGGCGCAGGACTTGAAGCTATCTTTACCGATCTGGGCGTTGACAGTATCGTAAGAGGCGGGCAGACGTCTAATCCCTCTACTGAGGATATTGAAGAGGCTGTGTTGGCTACTCCAGCGGAAAACGTTTTTGTTCTCCCGAATAACAAAAATATCATTATGGCGGCTGAACAAGCGGCAAAGCTTGTGACTGACAGGAATGTTATCGTATTGCAGTCAAGGACTATCCCGCAGGGTATATCAGCCATGATCGCGTTTGATAGTGAAGCTTCCGTAAGCGAAAACAGTGTCAACATGACAGCGGCTCTTGATAACGTGGGAACAGGTTCTATCACCTTTGCGGTAAGAGACAGTGATTTTGACGGCAAGAAGATAAAGCAGGGCGATATTTTAGCTATGGAAAACGGAAAGCTGGCGTTTGTGGAAAGAGATGTCCAGAAGGCACTGCTTAAAGTTACCAAAAAGCTTTTAAAGGGTGATTCTTCTTATATAACCGTTATTTATGGAGCGGACGTCACTGATGAAAGCGCAGAGGAGGCATATCAGCTGCTGAAATCAAAGCTGGGCGACGATCTGGAGATCGTGCTGGTAAACGGCGGACAGCCTATTTACTACTATATCGTTTCGGTGGAGTAAGCTGATAAGCAATTGCTCAGTATCATGAAAAACTGAATAAATGCTGATTTTCTAAAGAGAACCGTACGGTTCTCTTTTTCAGCAGGGAGAAATTTATGAAATTCAAAGAGATTGAAACCGAAAGGCTTTTGCTTAGAAAGCTGAGGATAGAGGATGCGGAACACATTTACAAAACGTGGACAGGCGATGGGAGAGTTACAAAATTTATGATTTACACTACGCATCATTCCGTGGAAGTGACAAAAGAGTGGCTGGCGGGAACGATAAAGCATTACGACGAGGAGGACAGCGGGTCTCTTCAATGGGGATTTCAGCTTAAAAGCACGGGAATGCTTATCGGAAGCGGCGGCGCAATATTTAAACCTGAATATCAGATGTACTCCATAGGGTACAATATCGCTTACGACTACTGGGGAAACGGATATACCACCGAGGCGGTCAGGGGGATAATAGAATATCTGAAAAGTATCGGGATAAAGCAGATATATTCCGATCACGCAGTGGACAATCCCGCAAGCGGGAGAGTTATGGAAAAGGCGGGTATGCACTACTGGAAGGACGGGAGCTACACCTGCTTTGACGGGAGAGTTTTTCAGGCAAAATTTTACAGGCTGGATCTTGAGTGAGGTTTTATGGATATAACGTATCTCAAAGGCGTGGGCGAGAAAAAAGCCAAGCTGTACGAAAAGCTGGGGATAACCACCGTTGAGGGATTGGTAGAGTTTTATCCCAGAGATTATATTGATTTCAGCGCTCCGAAAAATATCTGCGAGATAGAAAACGGGGAAAGCTGCGCTTTTAAAGGAAGGGTCGTCAAAAAATTCCGCCCGCACCTTGGGAGGATAGTGGTATATCAAGCGGCGATAAGCGACGACACGGACGAAATGCTGGTGACGTTCTTCAACACGCAGTTTTCCTTTGACAAGTTAGTGGTTGGGCAGAGTTATCTTTTTTACGGAAAAGTAAACTTTGATTTTGCAAAAAAAGAGATCGCTTCCCCGCTGTTTATCCCCGAGTGGGCGGAAAATAAAATAACTCCCAAATATTCTCTCACAAAAGGGCTGTCAAACAATATGATAGCCGCAAATATGAGGACGGCGCTGGATATTTACAAGGGCGAGGAGCTTTTGCCGAATTATATCAGAGAAAAAGCGGGATTGCTCCCTATCGATGAGGCGCTGAGGAATATTCATTTCCCCGAAAGCGCGGAAATGCTGGATAAGGCTAAGTACAGGCTGATATTTGAGGAGCTGCTGGTGCTGCAGCTTGGGCTTATGCTGTTGAAAAACAGGAAAAAAAGCAAGGCGGGAGTAAGGCTGAAGCCTGTGGATATGAGTGGGTTTTACGGTTCCCTGCCCTTTGTTCCCACAAATGCTCAGAAAAGAGCAGTGGAGGAATGTATTGCAGATATGCTGGGCGAGCTGCCGATGAACAGGCTTTTGCAGGGCGACGTGGGCAGCGGCAAAACGCTGGTGGCGGCGGCGCTGATGTATTTTGCGGCAAAGAACGGGGTGCAGTCAAGCCTGATGGCGCCTACGGAAATTCTGGCAAAACAGCATAGGGACAGCCTTTCGGCGTTTCTTGAGCCATTTGGGATAAAGGTGGAGTTGCTGACAGGTTCTCTTTCACAAAAGGAAAAAAATGAGGTTAAAGAACGGCTGAAAAGCGGAAAATCGCTGGTCGCCGTGGGAACGCAGGCGCTGATACAAAAAAATGTGGAATTCAAGGAGCTGGGGCTTTCGGTAACAGACGAACAGCACCGTTTCGGCGTGGCGCAAAGGTCGGAATTGCAGGCGAAAGGGACAAGCCCTCACAGCCTTGTAATGTCGGCTACGCCTATTCCCAGAACGCTGGCGCTGATGATATATGCCGATCTGGATATCTCAGCGCTGGACGAAATGCCGAAAGGACGAATACCCATAAGGACGTACTGGGTGGACGAAAGCTATCATCAGCGGCTGTATAATTTTGTGATAAAGTATGTTAAAACGGGGTATCAGGCTTATATCGTGTGTCCGCTGATCGAGGAGGGAGCAAGCGAAAAGACTGCCGCAACGGCTTATTTTGAAAAGCTGAAAAACGGATATTTTTCAGGTATTTCAGTGGGACTGCTCCACGGAAAAATGAAACAGGCGGAAAAGGACGCTGTTATGGCGGACTTTAAGGCGAACAAGGTCTCTGTTCTTGTTTCAACAACAGTTATCGAGGTGGGAGTTGACGTTCCCAACGCTGTGGTGATGATAATAGAAAATGCGGAGCAGTTCGGGCTATCACAGCTCCATCAGCTGAGAGGACGTGTAGGACGGGGAAACGTTCAGTCGCACTGCATACTGGTGAGCGACAGCAAGACCGAATACACAAAGACGAGAATGGAAACGATGGTCGCTACAAGCAACGGATTTGAGATAGCGGACAAGGACTTGGAATTAAGAGGTCCGGGAGATTTCTTCGGATATGCGCAGCACGGGCTGCCGCCGCTGAAAATCGCAAGTATGACGGGAAATATGGAAACGGTGAAGCAGGTGCAAAGATATTCGGCGGCGATCCTGAAGGACGACCCTAAACTGACAAAGGAAAAGAATAAGGGGCTGAGAGAGCTTACAAAGCGGCTGTTCAGCATCGGAGAGAAATTCGGCTTTAATTAAGGCGGTGGAGAGTTGAAATTGAACGAGGATTTTGAAAAGGTGATAACCGAGGAAAAAATCGAGCGGTGGAGATACCCCAGATTTTTTGCCGATACCAGCGGCAAAAGCGTTATTATAACGGGAGAGGACGCAAAGCATATTGCTACTGTCCTGCGTATGAAAGCGGGAGAGCTGGCGGTGCTGTGCGACGGAAACGGCGAGGACAGCCTTTGCAGGATAACCGCTGTGAATAAGGACTATGTGGAATTTGCGGTTATGGACAGGCAGAAAAACGAGGCGGAGCCTGATGTTTTCGTTACGCTGTACCAGTGTCTTCCCAAAGGGGACAAAATGGACTTTATCGTTCAGAAGGCAACGGAGCTTGGAGTTTCAAGGATAGTTCCCGTTTTGTCAAAGAGGTGCGTTTCACGTCCCGATGAAAAAAATGCAGGCAAAAAAATCCAAAGATGGCAGAAAATCGCCGAAGAGGCGTCAAAGCAGTGCGGACGAGGAAAAATACCGCAGATAGGCGATTTGACAGATTTTAAAAAAGCTGTGACGGAATATTCTGTCGAAAAAACGGGGATACTTTTTTATGAATGCGGCGGAATGAAATTATCGGAGCTCCCGCTTGAAAACGCAAAGGAAATCGACGTTTTCATAGGCAGTGAGGGCGGTTTTGAGGCAGAGGAGGCAAAATTTGCCGCGGAACACGGAATAGTTGCCGCTACGCTGGGGAAAAGGATTTTAAGATGTGAGACGGCGCCTGTGGCGGCGCTTGCTGTGTTGATGAATTTAACAGGAAATTTGTAACATATTTGTTTATTTTGCTATATTTTGCATAGGACTTGAAAAAAAACGGATTTTGTTATATAATGGTAAAAAGAAAATGCTTTTTAGGAGGATTTATAAATGAATAAGGGACTTGTCGGATTTCTCATCGGAATAATCGCAGTTATCGGCGGCGCTTTTGTCGCTACAATGCTGCTGAAGGACAAACTGATAAAGACAAAGGAGGAAGATGACGATTTTCCTGAGTTTGATCCTTTAGACGACGCGGTAGATGATGAAGAATTTGAAAACTTTTTCAATGATGAAGAAGATTCAGTTGAAGATGCCGCTGACGATATAGCCGACGCAATTGAAGACGCAGTTGAAAATGTGGCTGAAGAAGCTGCAGAGGAAGAAGAGGAACAGCAGCTTTAAGATCTATCAGATGAAAATAAAAGGACAGGTTCGCCTGTCCTTTTTTGCGGTGTAAAAGCCGATTATTCCCATATTCAATTTTATTTATGTCACAATTATACTAATCTTAAAAATAGCAACTCTGTTCATGCATATAAAAATATATGTACAATTTTACTGTTTTTACTTTTTTATTATAAGGTATTTGCTGATTTTCAGGCTTTTGACTCTTTGATCCGTGTGTGGAGGACTGAAATAAAAAACAGAGTGTTTTCAGGCCGAAGCACTCTCATTTTAGTTGAATTATGTCAGAATTATTCTATCGAATGCAGAGCTAAAATGATATAATATAAGTGTATAAATGTCAGCATAGGGCTGACATAAAACCCACTAATGAAAGGAACGGAAGAATGAAAACTACCAACAAACTGCTGGCTGCGGTTCTTTCCGCCGCAATGGTGCTGAGTATGACAGCATGCAACAACAGCAGCAATCCAAGCGGGGGAGGTACTGATAATAACATCGGCGACGGAACCACCGCTACTACCACTTCAGCATCTTTCGCAGAAGCAACTGCACCACAAATTGATGAATCTGCCGAAACAGGCATAATCAAGTATCTGACTTATGAAAACAACTTTGAAACAGCAAGCGCTGATATGCTGACTTTGTTCAAAGAAAGATACGGCGGCGAGGTTGAGGTAGAAGCTACCGCTACATCGCTCAACTATGCCGAAATGCTCGGCACAAAGATCGCAACAGGCGATTCTCCCGATATAATACGCTATGAAGGCTGGGTATTCCCTCACGGAGCAAGCTTCAACATGTTTACTCCTCTTGACAGCTACATAGATCTTGACAGCGACCTTTGGTCTGAAATGAAGCCTACGGCTGAACAGTACGCATACAACGGAAAACATTTCTATGTGCCTTATCTTAATAAGACATCTTTCGCTCTTAACTACAACAACCGTGTGCTTGAAGAAAACGGTATTCCCGATCCTATAAAAATGGTTCAGGACGGAACATGGACATGGTCTGCCTTTGAGGAGCTGCTCAAGCAGTGGCAGAATATCGACCCTGTAAATCATATCGCATACAACGGCGTAGGAGCGCTTGCGTTCTCCTATACCACAGGCAAGAAGATAATCGAAGTAAAAGACGGAAATATTTACAACAACCTGAAGGACGCAGATATAGTTCGCTGCATGCAGTGGCTGGAAGGTCTGCGTAAGCAGGGACTTGTGGGCGCTACCGCCGAACAGGTCGCAAACGGTAAGGTAAGCGGCTATATCGATCCCGGTGAAGCGTTCAAGGACGGTCAGCTTCTCTTCCTGGGAATGGAGCCTACATGGTCTTATCCCGCAGCCAAGGAATCCTTGGACGGAGCAGGCATACCCAATGAGATGAAGTTTATCCCCTTCCCCAGAGATGACGCTTCTGATGTATATTATCAGGCTACCGACTCTTTCGGCTACCTTGTACCCGCAGGTGCTCCCAATGTAAAGGGCGCTATTGACTGGATCACATTACTCCGCACCGAACAGGCTGATCCTGAAAATATTGCAAACGAAAGAGCAAAGATGACTGACGATTCTCCTTCATACTATCCTAAGTGTGCTAACCCGGACTGCGGCGATACTTCCGAAAACGCCGACGACAAGGGCAGACATATGTTCACAGTTGAAGAAAACGAATTAGGCGTAGACACCTGCCCTGTATGCGGAACTCCGAGAAAAGAAAAGTATAAGGCTGTATGGACTGACGAACAGTATGATATGTACAAGGATATGCTGGACGGCACCAAGTACACTCTGCTTTATGATAACCTTTACGGTTTCAGCGTTGACTTCAAGAACCTCTTTGTTGACGGTACTGACCATCTGCTTGACGGTCTTGTATTCGGCGATATTTCTTACACCAACGAGATGGAATCTATTTACGGTGTAGTTGAAGGCTATCTCCAGCCCTACCGCGACAGAATGGCGGCAGACGCAAGAGGCGAAGAAATCACAACAACTCCTCCCGCAGAAGATTAAATTCCGTTTAAAACGACACAATTCAAAGTCCTCGGTTATATGCCGAGGACTTTATTTTGTCACTTTTTCGCATTGACAAAAACATATATATAGTATAAAATAAAATTATTCAAACAACCTTGTTTATGTCATTTTATTACAACAGGAGGAACACATGAAATATATAAATCCTGTGATAAGAGGATTTTATCCTGACCCAAGCGTTTGCAGGGCGGATGACGGGTACTTTTATCTGGTTTGCAGCAGCTTTCAGTTTTTCCCCGGTCTCCCGCTTTTTAAAAGCAGAAATCTGGTCGATTGGGAACAGATAGGACACTGTATAACAAGAACTTCACAGCTTGATCTGAACGGCGTTGATCCGTCGGGCGGCTTATTTGCTCCTACCATAAGATACAACAAGGGGAGATTTTACGTTGTTGTCACAAATACCAGCGGCGACGGGAATTTTTACGTTTATACGGACGACATAAACGGAGAATGGTCGGAGCCTGTTTTGGTGGACAGAGGGGGCATTGACCCTTCTCTGCTGTTTGACGGGGACAAGGTATACTTTATGAGCAACGGCGAGGACGATAATGGAGAGAACGGAGTTTCCCTGTGCGAGATAGATATTGAAACGGGAAAGGTGCTTGGTCCCTGCAAATGCATTTCCAAAGGGAGCGGAGGAAGATTTCTTGAAGCTCCTCACCTGTATCATATCGGAGAATATTATTATCTCTTAGCGGCGGAGGGCGGAACCGAATACGGGCATACCGAGTGTATGTTCAGGAGCAGAGAGCCGTTTGGTCCTTATGAGGGCTGCCCGCATAATCCCATACTTACAAACCGTCATTTAGGCGGATATACGGTGCAGGGAGCGGGTCACGCAGACATCGTTCAGGACGGAAGCGGTCAATGGTGGATGGTAAATCTGGCGTTCAGGCAGATAAATATGTGGCGGCAGTTTCATCATCTGGGGCGTGAGGTGTTCCTTGAGCCTGTGTTCTTTGACGAAAACGGCTGGCTTAAAGTGGGCAGCGACGGTACAAGCCGATGTGGGTTTGAACTGGAAAACGGCGTTTGCAGGAGTATTCCCGACGTGGAATATCCCGCTTATAAGTGGAGCTTTTCGGAAAAAGAGGCATGCTATATAAGGCGTCCCGATCACAGCAATTACAGCTTTGAGGGGAACGTGCTGAAGCTGAGAGGCACGGAAAGCAAGCTGAACAGCAGAGGGAACGTCACCTTTGCGGGCGTTAGGCAGAAGGAATTTGACTGCACAGCTGAAGTTGAGGTGAATGTAAATTCTGTTTCGGAAGGTATGAGGTGCGGGCTGACCGTTTATATGGACGAGAACGACCACTATGACGTTGTGGCGGAGAAAAACGGAGAAAGCTGTACTGTAAGCGGTATCATCAATATCGGCGGCGTAGCATTGGCGACGAATACGATCGAAACAAATGAGCTTAAACTGAAAATTGAGGCGCAGGCGCAGTATTACAAGCTGTACGGATTTGAAAAAGGACAGTGGGTACAGATTGGAGGAATGGAGTCAAAATATCTCAGCAGCGAGGTCTGCGAGGGATTTACGGGAGTTATTATAGGCGTGTTCTGCGAGGACATCAATGGCGGAACAGCCGAGTTCACTATTTTATAAAAGGAGTGTTTTATATGGCAAAATGGCTTGACAATGCTGTTTTTTATCAGATATATCCTCAGTCCTTCTGCGACTCTGACGGAGACGGAATAGGCGATATTCTCGGAATAATATCAAAACTGGATTATATCAAGGACATAGGCTGCAACGCGATATGGCTCAATCCCTGCTTTGTTTCGCCATTCTGTGACGCGGGATATGATGTTGAGGACTATTATACCGTTGCGCCAAGATATGGAACAAATCAGGATATAAAGCGGCTGTTCAATGAAGTTCATAAAAAGAAAATGCATATACTGTTAGATCTAGTACCGGGGCATACGTCGGTGGAGCATAAGTGGTTCAAGGAGTCGATGAAGCCTGAGAAAAATCAGTTTTCAGACAGGTATGTGTGGACGGACAGCGTGTGGGAACAGCCTGACGGTATGAACTGCATAAGAGGTATCTCCCAAAGGGACGGCTGCTGCGCTGTAAATTTCTTTTCAACACAGCCTGCGTTAAACTACGGGTACTACAAGCCTTCAAAACCGTGGCAGATGTCCGTGGACGATGAAGCGCCTAAAGCTACTCTTGAAGCTATGAAGGATGTTATGAGATTCTGGCTCAAAATGGGGTGCGACGGATTTCGCGTCGATATGGCGGCTTCATTGGTGAAAAACGACGTTGACGGAAAAGGAAATATAGGGCTGTGGAAAAATGTAAGAGCTTTTCTGGACAAAGAGTTTCCCAACGCGGTACTGGTATCCGAATGGGGCGAGCCTGACAAATCTCTCGAAGCAGGGTTTCATATGGACTTTCTGCTTCATTTCGGATCTTCAAGATATAACGATTTGTTCCGCTGTGAGGAGCCGTTCTTTTCAAAACGCGGAAAAGGAAACGCGGCGGAGTTCGTAAAAAAATACAGCGAAAATTACAGCAAAAGCGGTAAAAAGGGGCTTATCTGCATACCGTCTGGAAATCACGATATGGACAGACTGGCGAGGAAATTTGATACAGACGAACTGAAAATATGCTTCGCATTTTTGCTCACAATGCCGGGCGCTCCGTTTATCTATTACGGCGACGAAATAGGTATGAAATATGTTGAAGGGCTTACTTCAGTTGAGGGAGGATACGGAAGAACAGGCTCACGCTCACCAATGCAGTGGGACAATTCGGCAAACGCAGGGTTCAGCAGCGCTTCTCCTGAAAAGCTTTATATCCCGCTTGATCCTGATGAAAACAGACCGACGGCGGAGGAAAATATAAAAAACGACGATTCCCTGCTGAATGAAATAAGAAATCTTATCAAGGTGAGACAAAGCTGCAAACCGCTTCAGAACAACGGTAAAATAGAATTTGTATATGCAAAGGAAAATTGTTGTCCTTTAGCTTATATCCGAAGCTGTGAAAACGAAAAAATACTGGTGGTAATAAATCCGTCGGATAAAGAATGCTCGTTCCCGTTTAAAATGTGGATAGGAGAAATGATCTATCGTATCGGAGAAGAAATAACCGCCAAAAACGGAATCATAACAGCCGCGCCACAGAGCGCCGAAATAGTAAAGGTATTGTAGAAAGGAAAAATTATGGAATTTAAAAGCTTTAAAAATATTTCCCTTTCAAGACTGGGAATGGGAAATATGAGACTGCCGCAAAGATTTGATCTGCCGGGAAATCCTATCGACAGAGAAAAAGGTCGGGAGATGATCGACCTTACTATGAAAAGCGGTGTAAACTATTACGATACCGCCTATGTTTACAACGGCGGGGATTCGGAAAGGTTTCTGGGGGAAATTCTGTCTGACTACGACAGGGACAGCTATTATCTGGCGACAAAGTTCAATTATGGCGCAAATCCCGACTATAATGCAGTTTTTGAGGAACAGCTCAAACGATGCAACACCGATCATTTTGACTTCTATCTGCTTCACGCCATGGGCGACGGAAACTATCAGGACTACATAAAATGCGGGTGCATCGATTATTTCAAGGAATTGAAAAAACAGGGAAAGATAAAGTATCTGGGATTTTCCGCTCACGCCTCTCACGAGGTCTTGAGAAAGTTCTCGGATCTGGAGAATTGGGATTTCACACAGATACAGCTAAACTACTATGACTGGCTTTTCGGTGGTGCAAAGGGCGAATATGAAATTTTGGCGGAAAGAAACGTTCCCATTATAGTTATGGAACCTGTAAGAGGCGGAAGGCTGGCTTCGCTTACTCCCGAAGCAGAGGCGGTGCTTAAAGAGGCTCACCCCGACTGGAGCATAGCAAGCTGGGCGTTTAGATGGGTGAAAAGACTGCCGCAGGTGCAGGTGGTATTGAGCGGTATGTCAAACATGGAGCAGGTAAGTGACAATATCAATACTTTTTCTGACGGAAGCGCGCTTTCTGATGAAGAAGAAAAACTGTTGTTCAAGGCGTGCGATATGTTCAAAAGTCAGATACAGGTGCCTTGCACAGGCTGCCGCTACTGCTGTGATAACTGCCCGTCACAGATAGATATTCCCCGAATGATGACGGTGTGCAACGATTACCGCATAAACGGCGAATGGGCGCTTCACGGGCTGAGGAACAGCGACAAGCCTACGCCTAAGGACTGTCTTGGGTGCGGAGAATGCACAAAACACTGCCCGCAGGGGATAGATATTCCTGCGCTGATGAGCGAGATGAAGGAGAAGCTGTAAATCTTTGAAGGTAAGAACGATGTACCGATGTAAAATTTTCAGGAGATAAATAAAAATACCCGATACTTTGGCTTGATGGTGATAAGGAACTGATCAAACTTATCAACGGTCGGTTGACGGTTTCGGGTGCAAAAAGCTCTCTCTGATTATAGATGATCAGAGAGAGCTTTTTTTACTGCCTACTTGGTCTCATATAAGGACATACCCATACTAACAGTATAATTATTTCTCTCTAAATTATACGAACGGTGTGTTCAAAAACAGAAAAAAGCTGGTATAATATTATCAAATACCGAATCCAGGGAGGATTTGTAATGAAAATAAATCTGGCCGATACCATTCGTGCGTTCCGAAAGGCGCGATCACTGACACAGCAGCAGTTGGCGGATGCGTTGGGTGTTACCGTTGGGGCAGTCTATAAATGGGAGGCGAACTTATCCGCGCCTGATTTGACGCTGCTCGTTGAACTTGCTGACTTGTTTGATACATCGGTGGATGTCCTGCTCGGCTATAATGTGAAAAGCAACAAGCAGGCCGACACGGCCGCCCGGCTCAGGGAGTGTTTACAAAACAGGGATACGGACGGACTTGCCGAGGCGGAAAAAGCGCTGCTGCGCTATCCAAACTGCTTTGACATCGTGTATCAAAGCGCGAAGCTCTACTACCTTTTTGGGCTGATGAGCATCGAGAAGCCGCTGCTTCGGCGTTCCATCGAACTGATGGAGCGCGCAATCCTTTTGCTGGGGCAGAATACCGACCCGAAAATCAGCGAATTTTCCATCACATACGACATGGCAGGTGCGTATTCCGAGCTTGGCGAGGAGGAAAAGGCCCTGGAGCTGCTGAAAAGCAACAACCCGCGCGGCATCAACGACGATGTGATCGGGCAGTCTCTCGCGGCCTTCTGCAACCGCCCTGAGGAGGCGGTGGAGGTTCTCTCCTCGGCGCTTGTTTCCGTATCGGCAATGCTGATACGGATCGTGAGCGGCTTTTTGAACGTGTACTTCAAGCGGGACGACTATGCCTCTGGCGCTTCGATTCTCAAGCTGGCGCTGGATTACTTCGCGGGGCTTAAGGCGGATGGAAAGAGCAATCTTTTCGACAAGCCCTGCGCGGCCTTCTACGCCGGCCTTGCCCACGCGCAGATGAAGCTGGGAAGACCCGATGAAGCGCGGGGCTCCCTGCTGGCGGCAAAAAAGCTGGCGGAGGAATTTGACCGGAGTCCCCGCTATTCCGCTGACAGCCTGCGCTTTGTAAGCACGGTAAAACAACAGACAGCCTTCGACAGCTTAGGCAGCACCGCCGCGGAAACAGTCGCCAAAACGGTAAACTCTCTGGAAAACGAATCTCTCAGCCGGATGTGGGAGGAAATCACAAGTGAAGAATAAGACCTTGCGCAGAGAATATATTTCCATGTTTTTCAGAGGGAATAAACTGGCGTATGCGCCATGCTCCTTACTTCCATCCTGTTCAGTGTGCTGAATCTGGCGGCAGCATGGCTCATTCAGCAGCTTGTCGACAATGTGTCCGGCGAGCCGGGCGCGTTGTCCCTCAGTGTGCTGGCTGTACTGACAACCGGCATTATCCTCTTAATCATACCGATCAAAGGACTTCAGTATTGGGCGCAGCCACAGTTTATGAAAAAAGCGCTGTCACAGTTCAAAAGCTTCGCATTCCGGGAGCTGACACGGAAGAGTATCGCGTCCTTTCAGAGCGAGGCCACAAGCACATACATCTCCGCGTTTTCAAACGATTTGACTTCCGTAGAGACAAACTATCTTGAAAAGCAGTATGTTCTTGTTTTTAATATTGTCTGGGCGGCTGGCGCAGTGGTTCTGATGCTGCTGTACAGCCCGATCCTTGCCGCCATTGCCATCGGCCTGTGCGCTCTGCCGTTCCTCGCCTCCATGCGGGAGGGGGCGCGTATGGAGAAGGTGGAGAAAGCTGTATCGGAGAAGAACGGCGAATTTACCGCATCTCTCAAGGACATCCTCAGCGGCTTCTCCGTCATAAAAAGCTTCCGCGCGGAGGGCGCCGCCGTCAGCCTTTTGGAGCAAAGCAGCTCAGCTGTGGAAACCGCCAAATGCCAGAAGCGAAGGATCAGCGTTCTTCTCGGAATGATAGGCGGCATTGCGGGTTTTTCCGCTCAGATGGGGACATTTCTCGCCGGTGCGGTACTGGCCTATCTGGGCTGGGGCATTACGCCGGGTATCCTGTTTGTTTTTATGGATCTGACCGGTGCGGTGATCACTGTTGTCAGCCAAATGCCGGAGCTGTTGGCTTCAAGGCGGGCGGCGCTCGGCCTCGTTGACAAAATGGCGCGGACGTTAGAGTTAAATGTCCGCGACGAAGGAAAAGACATCCCCAACTGTTTGGAAAACGGCATTTCAGTACATAATCTGTGCTTCGGCTATGAGCAGGACAATGAGATACTGCACGACATTAATATAGATTTTAAGGCAGGAAAGAGCTATGCCATTGTTGGCAATTCCGGCAGTGGGAAATCTACGCTCTTGAAGCTTATGATGGCGTCGCGCCACGACTACAAGGGAGCGATATGCTACGACAGCACAGAGCTTATGGGAATCAGCAGTAAGTCACTCTATGAGTTGGTTTCAATGGTCGAGCAAAATGTGTTTGTGTTTGACGCCTCTATCCGCGACAACATTACCATGTTTCGAGACTTCCCGACCGCCGATGTGGATAGGGCAATTGAGCTTTCGGGGCTATCGCGGCTCATAAACGAGCGCGGCGGGGACTACCTGTGCGGCGAGAACGGTAAGAACCTGTCCGGCGGCGAGAAGCAGCGCATCGCCATTGCCCGGAGCCTCTTGCAAAAATCATCGGTTTTGCTTGCCGATGAAGTGACTGCGGCACTTGACGCACAGACAGCATATCAAGTGACCGGCGATATATTGAAATTAGACGGCATCACTCGCATCGTCGTAACTCACTCATTAGTAGAATCGCTCCTAAAGCAGTATGACGGCATCATTGTTCTAAAAGACGGCCATATCGTCGAATCCGGAATGTTTGATGATTTGATGGACAAGAAAGGCTATTTCTATGCGCTTTATACAGTGGCTCAATAAAAGAAATGATTTGGAAAACGCACATAAGTTATATCAAATCCCCCGTCCTGCCGCAATGCCGTCACTGCTTTTCAAACGCAATCAGGGTTTCTTTGGCAGTTTTTCGCTTCCACAGTTCAGTAAAAAAGTTATGGGCATAGGTAAGGAGCTCCGCCCCCCGTTTTCGACCCGCCAATCTATCTTCCGGAGGAATGGCGGAAAATGCGGGAAAAAGAAAATACGTTTCACGGCTGTGTTAAGCGGAAAATCGGAAACACATGGTATGTGATTGAGACGGAGTGTGTCGGGAACGAGCCGCTTGCCGGTAAGGTTAGGCGGCTCATTTTTTCGGATAAGGAGGCGGGATGATGGTGACAAACGAAAAAAGTTATGTTAATATAGAGCCATGCACTATGGGACTGTCAGCTGACCAACACGTAAAGGAGGACGTTATGTTGGATCAGCAAAAAATCACCATCCTGTACTGCCGCCTCAGTAACGAGGATGCGCTGGATGGGGAGTCAAATTCGATACAGAACCAAAGGGAGCTTTTAACCAGATACGCACAGGATCATGGCTACACGAACCTCAAGGTGCTGGTGGACGACGGTTATACGGGTACGAACTTCAACCGTCCGGCCGTCAAGGAAGGGCTGGAGCTTGTCAAGCAGGGAGAAGTGGGCTGCTGGATTGTAAAGGACATGAGCAGGTTTGGCAGGGATTACCTGACCGTTGGCCAATACACGGAAATCATTTTCCCAAGCTACGACGTGCGCTTCATCGCCGTCAATGACGGCGTGGACAGCAACCGGGGCGACAGCGAGGGTATCACCGCGATAAGGAATTTATTCAACGAGTGGTATCCACGGGATACCAGCAAGAAAGTCCGCGTCAGCCTGCGCCAGAGGGGAACCAGCGGCAAGCACATGGGCAAGCCGCCCTACGGCTACCGCCGCGACCCGGAGGACAAGGAACAGTGGATTCTGGACGAGGACGCCGCGCCGGTGGTGAAACGGATCTTTGACCTGACCATCGCCGGGAAAGGCCCCAGCCAGATTGCCCGGATACTGGAACGGGACGAGGTACTGACCGCAAAGGCGCTCTACGCCAAGCGGAAAGGAAAGCCCCTGCCCGACCGGCCGTACCATTGGGGCGAACAGTCCATTGTCGGGATTCTGGAGCGCATGGAGTACACCGGCTGTGTCTGCAACTTCAAGACCTATTCCAAGTCCTACAAGCTGAAGAAGCGTATCCCCAACAAGCAGGAGGATATGTTCATTCTGCCGGACACACAGGAGGCCATCGTATCACGGGAGCAATGGGACAGGGTGCAGGAGCTGCGGCAGAACAACCGCCGCCTACGAAAGCGGAACGACAGGGATTGTTTGCCGGGATGCTCTACTGAGCAGACTGCGAAAGCAAGCTGCACTTCGCCACCAGCGAGAGCTTCGAGGGCAAACAAGACCACTATGTATGCGCGAAATGCAAAAGCGGTCACAGCACATGTTCGGCGCACTACATACGGGAGAATAAGAAGCGGCCGGCACAGGCAAGGAAAAGGCTCGCAGGTCTCGATGTTCTGATCTCCCACTGCTATGAGGATTCCGTCCTCGGAAACCTGAGCATGGAGCGATACAAAAAGATGTCGGCGGACTACGAAGCGGAGCAGGAACGGTTAAAGCTCGAAATTGAAGTTACGGAAGAATGGGTGCAGCAACAGGAGGAAATGGATACCAACCTCGACAGCTTTATTGCGCTGACGGAAAAGTATGTGGACGTGCCGGAGCTGACGCAGACGATTGTGAACGAGTATATCAAGAAGATCGTCGTGTTTCCCCCGGATAAGTCTAGCGGCAAGCGCAGGCAGAAGATAAAGATTTACTTCAACTTTCTGGACGAGGTTGAAATCCCCGCTCTTGAACAGTCTGTCACCCTTGAACAGACCTACGGACGCAGAAAGACGCGTGACACATCGTCACGCCCCTTCTAGGGCAAAATAGTTACTTGTCACTATTAACACTTATGTATCGGGTATTTTTCAGTTTTACTCGGTCCAACTGCTCTTGGAATATCGCTGTCTGTAAGGTCGCTTATTCCTGCAAGAAACATGATTATACCCTGAACACGGTAAGGACGGACAGTGTACATTTCCTTTTCGCCGTACACAAGGTCTGCGGCGGTAAAAATATTTCGGCATTCATATAGTTCTTTACCCGATTTGACCATTTCGACTTGATTCAGTACTGTACACGAATTGAGGAACTTGACTGCACAATGATGCTTGTGCGGCTGATTCAGAAAATCAAGATTGGTAAAAGCACGATGTTGACGGGCATGACGAGCGGGGTATCAATTTTATTATAATTCGTATGTTTTATTGAAATTTAGATTGCCATTCTTTGTGCGAAGTTATAAAAAAGTGATTGCATAAAGCAATCACTTTTTTATAAGAAGAATTATGTGTTCTTGTCCACTTGATGAAATTTTTTCAAATTGCCCGTTTTTTGGCTGCGTTGAGCAAGAACATCTTCCACATCTTTCCATTCCAGACCTCTTTCAACGCACATTACCATAATGTGATACATCAAGTCTGCTATCTCGTTTTTCAGCTCCTCATTATCTGCATTTTTTGCGGCGATAACCATTTCTGTACATTCCTCGCCACATTTTTTCAGGATTTTATCAATTCCCTTTTCAAACAGATAGCAGGTATATGAACCCTCTTCCTTTGCTGATTTGCGGCTCAAAACCGTCTGATAAAGTTCTTCAAATACCTCAGTCATTGTTTCCTCCATATATTTTATTGAAAAAACAGCTGTAACTGCCCGTATGGCAAGCAACGCCTGTTTGCTTTACGTTTATAAGCAAAGTATCATCATCACAATCACTGTAAATTGAAACCACCTTTTGCAAATGACCGCTTGTTGCTCCTTTATTCCAAAGCTCTTGTCTTGAGCGGCTCCAATACCATGTATAACCTGTTTCAAGGGTTTTTTTCAGACTTTCTCTGTTCATATATGCAAGCATAAGAACGGTTTTAGTGTCGACATCAAACGCTACCGCAGGAATAAGCTCAGATTTTACAAAGTATTTATCAAGAGAATTTACATCAATATTCGTCATACTTCCTCCGTAAATCATATCATCTTACAGAAATTCCATTTTTCCTGCAATCATCTTTGACCTGTTCAATTGTAAGCTCTTTGAAATGAAAAAGAGATGCCGCCAGTACCGCCGAGCAATTCGTTTGAATAAGAGCGTCTGAAAAATGCTTTAACTTCCCTGCTCCGCCGCTTGCTATAACAGGAATGTTCACTTTGCCGCAGACATAATCAAGCATTTCAATATCAAATCCCGCTCTTGTACCGTCAGCGTCCATTGAGTTAAGGCAGATCTCACCCGCACCACGTTCTTCTATCTCCTTCACCCACTTGCCAAGCTCCATCTTCATATCTATTCTTCCGCCGTTGCGATAAACGGTATATCCGCCGTTGCCGTCACGCTTTGCATCAATTCCCACCACAACGCACTGACTTCCGAAAATTTTCGCTGCCTCACTTATAAGATCGGGATTTGTAAGCGCCTGTGAATTTACCGATACCTTATCCGCGCCTGCTCTCAGCGTTTCACGAAAATCATTGATACTGCCTATTCCTCCGCCGACACAAAGCGGGACAAAAACTCTTTTTGCAGTTTCACGGACCACATCAAGCATAAGACCTCTGCCTTCCGCAGATGCCGTTATATCATAAAAAACGATTTCATCAGCGCCCTGACGGTTATATTCCTCGGCGTATTTCACTGGGTCGCCCACATCACGGATACCTTCAAAATTGACGCCCTTGACGACTTTTCCGTTTCTTACATCAAGGCAAGGTATTATTCTTTTAGCAAGCAAAATCAGTCACCTTCTCCCACTTTGATCGCCTCTTTCAGATCAAGAGTGCCGCTGTACAGAGATTTTCCGCAGATAGCACCGTAAAGCCCTAATTTTCTGCACAAATAAATATCATCAATGTTATGTACCCCGCCACTTGCCGTTATGTCGCATTTTCCTTTTACGGCATTGTTCAAGACTTCAAGTTGCTCCGCATTTACCCCCGACAAAGTTCCGTCCTTTGAAATATCGGTAAAAATAATGTTTTTTACCCCAACATCCACCATTTTCAAAGCAAGCTCAATATAATCCACCTGTGAATCGTCCAGCCAGCCCTCAGCCGAAACCTTTCCGTTCTTAGCGTCGATTCCTATCGCTATGCGCTCTTTGTATTCCCTTACGGCGTCTTTAACTATCTGTGAATTTTTTAAAGCGACAGAACCTAATATTACTCTCGAAATTCCGTTTGAAATATAATATTCTACCGTGTCAAGGCTCCTGATACCTCCGCCAAGCTCTACCTTCAGGTTAGTTTCTTTTGCAATTGAAACAAAAATCTCACTGTTTACAGGTTTTCCTTCCTTTGCTCCGTCCAAATCAACTGTATGTATCCATTTTGCTCCGTCTTTTTCAAAACCTTTGGCAGTAAGCAAATAATCATCAGCTACCTTTTGAACGGTGGAAAAATCACCTTTGTACAATCTTACGCAATTTCCGTCTTTTATATCTATCGCAGGTAAAATAATCATATCGTCGTTCTCCGATTTATTTTACAATTCAGCAAAGTTTTTCAGCATTTGCAGTCCTATCTCACCACTTTTTTCAGGGTGGAACTGAGCACCGTAAACTGTACCTTTGTTTACCAATGCTGTCACTTTTCCGCCATAATTTGCATATGCGCTGACAAATTCATCAGGACATTCTGCGGCATACGAATGAACAAAATAAACGTACGCTCCGTTATCAATATCCTTTAAAAGGGCGCTTTGATGATTATATTCAAGTGAATTCCAGCCCATTTGAGGAATAACAAGATTTCCTTCAGGCTCCATCAGTTTCACTTCTCCGGGAATAAGACCAAGTCCCTCGTATTCTCCAAACTCGTAGCTTTTTTCAAAAAGCATTTGCATACCGAGACATATTCCCAGGAAAGGCTTTTTTACAGCTTCACTCTTGATTAAGTCAATAAGCCCTGTTTTTTGAAGCTTATCCATTGCGTCGCCGAAAGCGCCGACACCGGGCAAAATAAGGCGGTCAGCTGAAATAACATCATCTTTGTCAGATGATATTTTGCTTTCATAACCGAGATAATCCAATGCATTCTGAACACTGAAAAGATTTCCCGCTCCATAATCTATAATAATTATCATAAATGCTCCGTAAAAAATTCATATTGCGCCTTTGGACGAGATAGGCAGACCGTTATTATTCAAACGTACTGCCTGTTTAATAGCATAAGCAAGAGATTTGAACAATGATTCCGTAATATGATGGTCATTCTTGCCGTATTCCGCTTTAAGATGAAGGGTTATACCTGAATTAAATGCAAACGCACGCATAAACTCTTCTGTTAGGCAGGTATCATACTCACCTATCCTCTCACTTTTAAATTCAGCGTTAAATACCAGATACGGTCTTGCGCTTATGTCAACGGCGCAAAATCCGAGAGCTTCATCCATTGGTATAAAAGCTGAGCCATATCTCATAATTCCGCTTTTATCACCTAATGCTTCAGCAAAAGCTTTTCCTAAGCAAATCCCAACATCTTCTACCGTATGATGTCCGTCAACATTCAAATCACCTTTACAATTAACGAAAATATCAAATCCGCCATGTACGGCAAATGACGTAAGCATGTGGTCAAAGAAACCTATTCCTGTGTCTATATCGGCTTTACCGTTTCCGTTGATATTCAACGAGATCCTTATACCTGTTTCTTTTGTAGTGCGGCATATTTCTGCTTTTCTTTCCATTTTACTTCTCCATGATCATTTAAATAATTTCAATGCGGTTAATAAGGCTTCATTTTCTTCATGATCACCTGCTGTAATTCTTAAATAATCCCCCATATATCTGACTGCGATTGAATTATTTAAAAGGTGATCAAAGATTTCCTTTGCCTTATTTGTTTTTATAAATGCAAAATTTGTAACTGAATGATAAATTTCATCAATATAAGGACAGTCAAGCTTGTTAAGACCGTATATCAATTCTGTTTTCGCAGCTTTACACGCTTCAATGCGCCTTTTTATTTCTGATTTATCTTTTAAAACATATTCTGCAACACACTGTGTAAGTGAATTTACATTATAAGGGGATTTAGCGGCACGCAGTTTTTCCGTTTTCAGTTTATCTGAAACAGCAAATCCGAGCCTCAGACCTGCCATTCCAAGTGCTTTTGAACATGTCCTCAGCACAATAAGATTACCATAATTGGATGTTTCACGAAGCAAACTCTGTCTCTCATCCCAAAAATCCATGTATGCTTCATCTAATATGACCAATGCATCAACTGAGTTTACAAGCCGTATCACATCTTCCTTTTTTAGTCCAAGTGAGGTTGGATTGCAAGGATTGGAAAATATAACAGCTTTTATATTTTCCTCTTTTATTTTTTCAATTGCTTTGTCAACATTTATTGTTAAATCCTGCTCTTTATCACAAACAACCACTTCAAGCTCATACAGCTTTGAATAAAAAGCATACATTGAAAAATCATGTGAAAAACACATAATCTTGTCACACTTTTGAAAAAAGCATGCAGTGATGATACTTATTATCTCGTCAGAACCGTTTCCCGCAGTTACCAAATCAGGATCTGTTCCGTAAAAATCACTGTAAGCCGAAATAAGCTTTAAAGCAAAAGGATCAGGGTAACGGTTCAATTCTATATTCTGAAGCGCTTTCGATATAATATCAGAATCAGTATTGATAAAGCTCTCGTTTGCGTCAAGTCTTATATTGTATTGCCCTTGTATAGGGTCATACGGTAAGAGATTGACAAGCTTTTCAGGAAGTTTGTACATTTTTAAGCCTCTTTACGAACGAATATCTTCTATTCTTACTTTGATGGAATTTGCATGCGCTGTAAGCTTTTCCCTCTCGGCTACCAGAATTATGTCATCGGCGGCCTCGTTAAGCGCTTGTTTAGTATAGTATATATAACTGGATTTTTTTATAAAGCTGTCAACGGACAAAGGAGAGAAAAACCTTGCAGTACCGCTGGTGGGAAGAACATGATTCGGACCTGCATAATAGTCTCCTAAAGGTTCAGGAGCATATTGTCCTAAAAACAGTGAACCCACATTGTCCAGTTTTCCGATATATTCAAGCGGATTTTCAGCTATTACTTCAAGATGTTCAGGAGCAAGCTTATTTGCAATATCACAAGCCTGCATCATATCCTGAGCAACGATCACAGCCCCATAATTTTCAAGAGAATGATCTATTATCTCTTTTCTTGAAAGAGACGCTGACTGACGTTCTATTTCGGAAATGACCTCATCTGCAACACGCTCGCTTGTTGTTATAAGAACAGCGCTCGCTAATTTATCATGTTCAGCCTGAGACATAAGGTCTGCCGCCGTATATTTCGGATTAGCTGTATCGTCGGCTACGATAAGTATTTCGCTCGGTCCCGCTATCATATCAATATCAACAACACCGTAAAGCATTTTTTTAGCAGTAGCTACAAATATATTTCCGGGACCTACAATTTTTGATACTTTAGGGATAGTTTCCGTTCCATATGCCAAAGCCGCCACAGCCTGAGCGCCGCCGCACATAAAAATCCTGTCAACTCCGCACAATGAAGCGGCAAGCAAGATATCTTTATTAGGCGTTCCGTCCTTCAAAGGCGGAGTTACCATAATGATCTCTTTCACGCCCGCAATTTTTGCGGGAATTGCATTCATAAGAACAGAAGATGGATATGCGGCAGTACCGCCGGGCACATATAAGCCTACCCTGTCAAGTCCGCGAACTCGCTGACCAAGTATCGAACCATCCTCATTGGTAATCATATAACCGTTTTGTTTTTGTCGGTTATGAAAGGCAGTTATATTTTCTATGCAGTCCAATAGTGCATTAACAAGTTTAGGATCAGCTTCTGTCAATGCATCGTTGATAACTTCATTAGGAACTTCGTAGTATTCAGGATTTGAACAGTCAAATTTTTCAGTATAAGCCTTGACCGCTTTATCACCGTTTGCACGAACATCGTCAATGATCGCGCTAACAGTTTTTTCAACGTCTGTATTTATCTCGCGGCTTCTTTTTTCGACTTCTTTGAGAAATTCTATCTCACTTCCGTCAGCATATATTTTTCTTATCATTGGTTTTCTCCTGTAATTTATTTTCTATAAGTGAAATAAGATCTTCAATTCTTTCTTTTTTCAGTTTCATGCTCACAGTATTTACTATAAGTCTTGCGGAAATAGGAACAACGTCTTCATAAACTTCAAGGCCGTTTTCTCTCAAAGTCGTTCCTGTTTCAACTATATCAACTATTCCATCCGCCAAACCAAGCAAAGGAGCAAGTTCAACCGAACCTTCTATTTTGACAATATCGACGTCCATTCCCTTGCTTTCAAAGAAAGAACGCGCAACATTTGTATACTTGGAAGCTATTGTTTTTACACCGTAGCCCTCATAAAAATCTACGCCTTTTTTTCCTGCAAGAGCAAATTTGCATTTTCCAAAACCTAAATCAGCAATTTCAAAATATTTGCCGCTATGCTCCATTATCGTATCCTTGCCAACCACACCGATATCACATACACCATGTTCCACATATGTAATAACATCTGCTGCTTTCGCAAGCACAACTTCTATATTTTTATCAGGTATCGGAAGTATAAGTTTCCTGCCTTTGTCTTTAAGAGCAGTTACATCAAATCCGAGATTTTCAAAAAGCTCGACTGTATCTTTTTCCAGCCTGCCTTTTGTAAGAGCCATTCTTATAACATTATCACTCATTTTAGATCCTCATATCTTTTTTATAAATCAATTTCGTCAACTTTACCGTTTTTATCAACTGCTTCTATTTTATGTATACTTTTTTTTTCGGCATATTCTTTGGCTTCATCAAGAGAAGCATGGAGAGAATTTTCAGCAGTCATTCCATTTGCAATAAGCTCACGGCAGCGAATAAATCCTTTTTCCGCCTCTTCGGAATAAACAAGAACGTCCACTGATGAAGCAAGCTTCGTCCTGCTGTTTTTCAATAAAGCGTTTGCAACAGCATTTACGTTTACCGCAAAACCTGTTGCAGGAAGAGAAGTACCAAATTCACCCATCAGATTATCATATCTTCCGCCTGATAACACCGACATACCGTATCCGCGTATGTACCCTCTGAATAAAATGCCTGTATAATAATTTACTTTATTGACCATACCCAAGTCAACATTTATTTTATTCACAGCACCAAGATTGCAAAGACTTTCATAAACCTGTTTTAATTCTGCAAGAATAGACGCAGTTGATGTATCATTAAAGATTTTTTCGGCTTTTTCAAAAACTTCCGCTCCGCCGAATAATTTCGGTAATGCTTCAAGAGCAGTTATTTCACTGCATTTCGGATATTTTTCCAATGCCGAATGCAGCGCAGGATAATTTTTATCTTCTATATAACTGCGTATAGTCTCTATCTCTTCCTCATCATCAGTTACTTTTGATACAAGAGTTCTAAAAAAAGCGCTGTCTCCTATCTCCAAGCTGAAATAATCATCTGACGTGCAAGCCTTTAGCGCTTCAATAGCAATATTCAGCACTTCAATGTCAGCTCTTTTGGAATCACCGCCTATTATTTCAATGCCGCTTTGTGTTATTTCATCATCTCTTCCGCTGTTTTTAGGATTTATCCTGAAAATATTCTGATTATAAAAAAGCTTCATCGGATAAGTCTCTTCACGCAGACGTGTTGCCGCAAGACGAGCAATAGGAATTGTAGAATCGGGACGGAGTACCATAAGTCTTCCCTTTGCATCAGACAGCTTATACATACTTTCCTGCGGAAAATGTCTTGTTTTAAGCATAAATGCATCATAGAACTCAAGCCCAGGTGTAATTACTTCAGAGTATCCGTAACTTTCAAATAAATTGCGGAGCTTGTCCTCTAAAGTGCGTCTTGCAACGCTCTCAGAAAACAAAAGGTCTCTCGTTCCCTCAGGAGTAAGTAAATTATTTTTTTTCATATTTTGCTCTTTCTTTTTACTTTAGCGTAGTAGATTGATACTATAATATCACACTGCTTAGAAAAAATCAATAATAAAAAATAAAATTTGTAAATAAAATATATTTTTTTCAACAAAACTTATACTTTTTTATATTTATGTACAGAATTAAAAGAACGTCATCTGAGCTGTTTTATCTAATCCTTCAAAAACATTCATTTCTTCAAGCTTGGTCATAACTGATTTATTTATTCCGCTTTCAACCTGAATATCCTCAATGCTTACATAATTATTACTGTCTATTGTTTCTTTCAGACTCTTTGCTGCATTCTCACCACATCCGTCTATCGCCAAAATAGGCAGACGAAGATCACCATCTTCTATTACATATTTCGTAGCATCGCTTTTCAGATAATGAACAGGCAAAAACTTTATTCCGCGGTCAAGCATTTCATATATAAGGAAATATGCTTCCAAAGTTGACAATTCTTTCTGGCTTGCCTCAGGATTAGCCTGTATTTGCTGCATTCTTGCTTTGACTGCTTCTTTTCCTTCCAAAACAGTGGTAACTTCAATATTTTCAGTGTGTTTTGTAAGTATCGCAGCATAAAATTCAGAAGGATGGTATATTTTGAACCAACCGAGCTTGACAGCGCCTGTTACATATGCTGCCGCATGCGCCTTGGGAAACATATACTTTATCTTCTTGCAGCTCTCTACATACCATTCGGGGATATTATTCTCTTTAAAGGCATTATATATGGTATCGTCAAACATTTTCTTTGCTTTGCCTTTTCGGGTTATTTCCATTATTTTAAAGGCAAGGCTTGGGTCTACTCCCTTATGCATAAGATATACCATTATATTGTCACGCGTTCCTATTACCTCGGAAATAGTACATGTACCGTTTGCAATAAGGTCTTTTGCATTGCCGACATATACATCAGTACCATGAGAAAGGCCTGAGATCTGCAAAAGGTCTGAGAAAAGCTTAGGCTTTGAATCTTTAAGCATCTGAATTGTAAAGTTCGTTCCAAACTCAGGAAGTCCGTAAGTACCGAGCGGTATAAGAACAGGATCTTCCTCCTCAAGCTTTAACGCCTTGGTAGATGTGAAAAGGCTCAAAACAGCAGGGTCAGTCGTAGGAACGTCAGCTATTTTTATCCCTGTCATATCTTCAAGATGCTTATAAAGAGTAGGAACATCGTGTCCAAGCTCGTCCAGCTTTAAAATAGTATCGTGCAAGGCGTTGAAGTCAAAGTGAGTAGTTATGACTCCTTTTGAAACATCGTCCGCAGGAAGCTGAACAGGAGAAAAATCATATATTTCGTATTTGTCGGGAACTACGACCATTCCACCCGGATGCTGAGAGGTAGTCCTTTTTACGCCTGTAAACCCGAGAGCAAGACGCATTGTTTCCGCAGGATTAACTACCCTTCCGCGCTCCTGCATATATTTTTTAACAAATCCGAAGGCTGTTTTTTCCTGTATAGCAGAAATAGTTCCCGCTTTAAATACATGATCCTTACCAAATAATTCTTCTGTGTATCTGTGTGATTGAGACTGATATTCTCCGCTGAAGTTAAGGTCAATATCGGGGGCTTTATCTCCCTTAAAACCTAAGAATGTTTCAAAGGGTATATCATGTCCATCGCGCTCCATAGGAGTACCACAGTTGGGACAATTTTTTTCAGGCAAATCATAGCCTGATTGCACTGAACCGTCTGATATAAACTCGCTGTGTTTGCATTTTTTACATCTGTAATGCGGAGGAAGAGGGTTAACTTCGGATATTCCTGACATGGTAGCTACCAATGAAGAACCTACCGAACCTCTCGAACCCACAGCATATCCGCATTCATTAGATTTTTTAACAAGCTTTTGCGCTATAATATACAAAACTGAAAATCCATACTTTATAATAGCATTCAACTCTTTATTAAGACGCTGTTCAACAACTTCGGGAAGATTATCGCCAAACATCTCGTGAGCTTTTCCCCAGCACAAATCCTGTAATTCCTGTTCAGCGCCTTCAATGTAAGGAGTATAAGTTCCTTTGGGAATAGGTCTGATATCATCTATCATATCAGCGATCCGATTTGTATTGGTTACTACTACTTCAAATGCTTTTTCTTTTCCCAAGTATGAAAATTCTTCCAACATCTCATTGGTAGTACGGAAATACAGCGGTGCCTGATGGTCAGAATCGGTATAACCCTGTCCTGCTTGGAGAATTTCACGGAATATTGCGTCATCTTTTCTCATAAAATGTACGTCGCAAGTTGCCACAACAGGCTTGTTCAGTTTCTCGCCCAGTGCGACTATCTTACGGTTATAGTCTTTCAATGTTTCCACAGAAGGGACTTTTCCTTCACGAACAAGAAACATATTATTTGTGACAGGCTGAATTTCCAGATAATCGTAAAATTCCGCTATCTCTTCAATACTTTCCTCGGATTTTCCTTCAAGAATAGCCCTGTAAAGCTCACCTGCTTCACAAGCACTTCCTATGATCAGCCCTTCTCGATAATTTTTAAGCTCCGACATTGGAATACGCGGTTTCTTGAAGTAGTAATCCAAGTTTGAAAATGATATAAGTTTATAAAGATTTTTTAATCCTGTATTATTTTTTACGAGAATGATCTGGTGATATGAAGGCATCTTTTTTACATCTATATTACCGAGAGATGTATTAAGATCGCCTAATTTCTCAATAGCTCTTCCCTTTTGAGACTGCTCAATAAGCTTTACAAAAATTTTAGCAAGCATAGCGGCGTCATCTTTGGCTCGGTGATGATTAAAATCACCCAAACCAAATTCATCAGCCATAGAGTCAAGAGTATATTTTTTCTTATTGGGAATAGCAGCTTTACACAATTTAAGCGTGTCTATCTGGGAATTGTGATAGCTTATACCACAGCGCTCACACGCCGAACGAATAAACGATGTGTCAAAATCAGCGTTATGCGCAATAAGAGGCGCATCGCCGCAAAAGTCCAGAAATTTCTTCACCGCTTCAGACTCACTTGGGGCATCGGCAACCATCTCGTTGGTTATCCCGGTCAATTCAATTATATTTTCAGGAATGGATTTTTCAGGATTGACGAAAATATTGAATTCATCAACAATTTCCATATTACGAAGCTTAACTGCGCCAATCTCTGTTATCCTGTCAGTTTCGTGAGATAAACCTGTGGTTTCTATATCAAAAACAATTAAATCTTCATTTATAGAACGGTTAGTGCAGCCTTCTACCAATGAGTGACCATCATTTACAAAATATGCTTCGACACCGTATAATACTTTAAATTTTGTATCAGGATCATCTTTTCTTATGGCATTCAGCGCATTCATGGCATCAGGATATGCCTGAACATTTCCATGGTCAGTTATTGCAACAGCTTTGTGTCCCCATTTATACGCGAGATTAACCAATTCTTCGGCAGGCGTCAACGCATCAAGATCGGACATATATGTATGCATATGAAGTTCAACACGTTTTTCTTCTGCTTCATCGGTCTTTTCGATTTTTTTTATGCGCATTATTGATTTAGGTTCAACATAATTCGCTTTTGTAAAAGTATCAAATTTTACATCACCGTTTACAAGCAGAGTTTCGCCCTTTTTTATAAAACTGTAATCGTCAACTTTATCTGTTGAGGTAAAAATACGAAGTGTTTGCGAATTGGTAGAATCGGTAAAAAAAGCTGTCAGAATTGTAAATTCGCCGTTTTTGACCGTCTTTTCCTCTACATTAAATATTTTTCCCCATAGAGTTACATTATTTCCTTCCTCAAAAACATCCTTCATTGGAACGGGGGCATCGTTTATCGGCTTACCTGCCAACAGCTCAGCATTTTTTTCAAATTCATCGCTGTCAAACATAAGCGGCATTTTTGCAGGTTCGAATAAAACCTGCATACCTCTTGTACGCCTCGTCTGATTGTCTCTGTAACCGCCTTTTTCACTGTAATTCTTTTTTTGCGCAGCAGGTCCGACAACATAATTTTCGGGCGGAGGAGGCGGTGGAAGTTCCGATTCATCAACAAAAAGTTTTTCTTCTCTGTTGGGAATATCAACAGATGTTACTCCGTCAAACATAACATTTATGCTAACGCCGAAAAAACGCTTAACATATTTTTCTATCTCTTTATCTATATGACACTCAGTGAGTATTTCATAACCGCCGTTTTTTAGCGTTATCTCATATGTTCCGTCACCATCCGATATTTCTGCGTCATTTAAATATCCGTTTATTTTTCCTGCAAGGTACGGTCTCGCTCTCATAAGTTCTACAACATGAGGAAGTTTGTCCGCAGAAAATAAAACAGAAGGATAGTTGGGGTATATATCAACCATATTTACAAGTAAATAATTTCGTATTTTATTTGACGCAGACAAAATATCCGCCGAATCAGGAATATCGTCCATTCCGATTTTCAGCGAAAAAATCTTTTTTATTCTGTCGTACGCTATGGAAAGCACTTCGCCGTTCCCCACAATGCTTTCAAACTCAATGTTATTAAATAATTCACACAGTTTTTTAGACATTTTTACTTCCTTATCTAAACTTTGTCGATCTCCTCCAACAGAGCATCAAGCAAATGATCTTCCTTTTCTTTTCTTATAATTTTGCCTTTTTTGAATATAAGACCTTCGCCTTTACCGCCTGCAATTCCTATATCAGCTTCCGAAGCTTCTCCCGGACCGTTTACGATACAGCCCATAACAGCAATCTTTATATTTTTATGTATATGTGCAGTTTTTTCTTCTACCTTATGTGCAAGAGAAATCAGATCTATCTGAGTTCTACCGCAGGTCGGACAAGATATTATCTCAACAGAATTTTTATTTTTTCCTATCGAAGTAAGTATATCTTTTGCCGCTTTAACTTCTTCAACAGGATTTTCCGTAAGAGAAACGCGTATAGTATCTCCTATTCCGTCACATAAAAGCGAACCGATCCCAACAGCAGATTTTATAATGCCCATATGCCTTGTTCCTGCCTCAGTCACTCCAAGATGAAGAGGATAATCACAAAGAGCATTTATTTTTCTGTATGATTCGATCATTGTGGGAACAGACGAGGCTTTTATTGATATAACAATATCATAAAAGTCATTTTCTTCAAGTATTTTTACATGCCGCAGTGCACTTTCCACCAGTGCGTCAGAGCATGGACGACCATATTTCTCTAAAATATCCTTTTCGACAGAACCTGAATTTACGCCAATTCTTATAGGAATATGCTTCGCTTTACATATTTCTACTACTTTAGATACATTTTCCTTAGAGCCTATGTTTCCTGGGTTTATACGAAGTTTATCAACGCCCTCTTCTGCGCATTTTATCGCTATCCGATAATCAAAATGTATATCTGCGACCAAAGGAATTGAAATATTTGATTTAATTGCGGATATAAGTCGGACATCATTTAACGACGGAACAGATACTCGGATTATTTCACAGCCTTCCTGCTCCAGCATTTTTGCTTGTTGTACATTTTCTTCGACACACTCGGCGGGAACATTGAGCATTGACTGAATATAAATATTTCCATCGCCTAAAACAACATTACCGACTTTTACTTTTCGTTTCAAGCTCAGCCCCCCGTAAATAATTTAACGATATCATTAAAAGTAACTACAAGCATTAAAAGCATCAAAGCTGCAAAACCGACAAAATGGACTATACCCTCCTGTTCCGGTTTTATAGGTTTTCTTCGTATAAGTTCAATTATCTGGAATACTATTCTGCTTCCGTCAAGAGCAGGTATAGGGAGCAGGTTAAAAATACCTATATTTATTGTTATAAGCGCAATCATTGAAAAAAGATTGGAAAAATTTTCCCGCATATCAGTGCTGGCACTTGCTGTCTGAGTGATAGCGGAAACTACGCCAACAGGTCCTGAAAGATCATTCAGACCATATGTTCCGCTTATAAGGTCAATAAGAGAAATCCATACCAAACGCCCGTAAGTGGCTGCTTCCTTGAAGCTGTAAATAAATGTGTTCCCAATTTGAGGATGATGAGCTATAACAAAAAAGTCGAGGACAACGCTTGTACTTCCGTCATCTCTTGCCGCAACTGCAAATTTCACATCGTTTAAAGACACTACTTCACCGTCGCGTCTGACTTTAAAATCATACGTCATATATTCATCATCAGGAGAAGCTTTCATTGCGCTGTTCTGTAATGCATATGAAATATCCATTGAGCTCCAGATCGATAACCCGTTTATCTCAACAATTTCATCTCCGGCCTGCAAATACTGACTGGAAACGGGAGAATCACCTCTGAATCCTCCTATTTCGGCGGTAACTACTTTTCCGCTAACTAATATTGCGATAGCACATACAATAATGCCGAGTATAAGATTCATTGCAGGTCCTGCTACAAGAACAATTATTCTCTGCCAGACAGGTCTGTTTCTAAAGCTTCTGGGATCATCATTTTCCTCATCTTCGTCAAGCTGTACACTGCCGCCGATAGGAAGAAGCTTAATCGTATAAAGTGTTTCTTTACCCTGTATTTTAAACAGTCTGGGACCCATTCCTAAAGAAAATTCACTGACCTTCATTTTGCATGCTTTAGCAGCAAAAAAATGTCCCATTTCATGTATTATAATAATGACACAAAACGCGAGAATCGCTAAAATAATCATAAAGCCTCCGTACGAAACGCTATTTCATTTGCTCTTTTACTTCTCTCTCGGTCTGCTCTATAATCTCAGGAGAAATAGTTTCTGTATACCTTATTTTATCCATCAAAAAGCTGATTTTTTCAGGTATTTCATAAAATTTTATTTTATCTTTTAAAAACATATCAACAGCGGCTTCGTTCGCGCAGTTCATTATGCACGGCATATTGCCGCCTATTCTGATTGCTTTGCGCGCAAGACCGATACAGGAAAATACATCTTCATCAGGCTTTTCAAATGTAAGGCTCCCTATGTCAGTCAAAGAAAGATGAGCTGTATTTGTGACAAATCTTTCAGGATATGTTAAAGCCAACTGTATCGGTATTTTCATATCAGGCATTCCAAGCTGACCTATAACAGAACCATCTTCATACTCAACAGCAGAATGAAGTATACTTTGAGGATGGACAACTATTTCTATCTGCTCAGGCAAAACATCAAAAAGCCATACCGCCTCAATAAGTTCCAAGCCCTTATTCATCATTGTGGCGCTGTCTATTGTTATTTTTGCGCCCATTACCCAATTTGGATGACGTAACGCCTGCTCTTTGGTCACAGATTTTAATTGTTCGGAAGAAAAGCCGCGAAATGGACCGCCTGAAGCGGTAAGTATGATTTTTTTCGGTTTATTTCCCTGCCCTGCCAGCAACGACTGAAATATAGCTGAATGTTCACTGTCTATTGGAAAAATATTTACATTTTTTTCTTTTGCAAGGCGTTTGATTATTTCCCCGCCTACTACCAATGTTTCCTTATTTGCAAGAGCAATATTGTTTCCCGCATATATAGCACTGACAGTCGGCATAAATCCTGCCATACCTACAATTGCGTTTACTGTAATATCGCAAGGTATAGCCGAAATTTCACACAGGCCTTCTTTTCCGCACAATATTTTTGTATCAGTATCACTAAGAAGCAGCTTTAAATCCTCATATTTATTTTTATCATATATGCAAACAAAATCGGGAGAAAATTCTCTTACCTGTTCAGCCAACAAATTCACATTACTGTTTGCGGACAGAGCTTTTACCTTTATATTATGCAGCTTTGCCACCTGTAATGTTTGTGTACCTATCGAACCGGTAGACCCAAGCAGCACAATTTCTTTCATAATCAAAAACAATGCCGAACTTAATCGGCATTCCTCCTATACAATTATAACAACAGGTTCTATAATTTTAAATACAATATAGCAGAACGGCGCAACAAAAAGCACACTATCAAATCGGTCAAGTATTCCGCCATGTCCTGGAAGAATTGAGCCGAAATCCTTTACCATGCATTGTCTTTTAAGCAAGGACGCTGAAAAATCGCCTATCACTCCAAGTATCGTTCCGACTACTGCAATAAAAAGAAGAAGAAGAATATTCACCGTAAAACCGGCTGGAGAACCGCTGAACAATTCAACTACCCAAGGATAACCAAATCCTACGATCAAAGAAGAAACTATTGCAGTAACAAGACCTCCGAAAAAACCTTCCCATGATTTCTTCGGACTGATTTTAACAGCCATTTTATGTTTTCCGAAAAAAGAGCCTATAAAATAAGCGCCTGCGTCACTTATCCAAGGTATAAGCAATGTAATTACGACATAAAAAATGCCGTGTTCAAAATTTTTATGCATAAGTACAATGGTGCTTAAAGAAATAGGAACTAAAAATGAAACAAAAGCCATTAAAGACATTTCTTCAAATTTTACATGCTCATGATCAGACAATAAGATCAGGAACATAAGTAACAAGAATGTTGCCGCAATCAACGGGAAAAACGGATACAATATATCAAGGGACAAAAAAGAAGGTGAAACCGCGACAAATGCCATACAGACAATTGCGATACTTCTGTTTGAAAAATATTTTGTAGCAAGCAATACCTCGCCAACAGCCAAAACGGATACAACTGTCATTGCAGCAAGCATAACGATCGTATTATTCAGCCATAAAATAAGAATTACAATCGGAATAGCAACAACAGCAGTAAGTATTCTTTTTATCATTCCCTAATCCTCTATACTCCGCCAAATCGACGGTTTCTTTTTCCGTATTCAGTCAATGCCGCAATCAGATCTGCTTCAGAAAAATCAGGCCAAAGAACATCCATAAAAACAAATTCAGCATAAGCAGCCTGCCATATCAAGAAATTAGATAAGCGTTGTTCACCGCTGGGGCGAATAATAAGATCTACATCAGGTAATCCGCTTGTGTAAAGAAATGAAGAAAATTTTTCTTCATCCAACGAATCGATTTCATCGTCTTTATACATCTGCATCGCTTTCTTTGCAGCATGAAGGATCTCCTCTTTTCCGCCGTAATTAAAAGCCACACAGCACCACATTCCCGTATTTCCGACCGTTCTGGATTCAGCTTCTTCCATTTTTTCAAGGATTTTTTCGGGTATGCCTTCACGCGCTCCGATAAATCTAAGCCGAATATTTTTAGAGCTGAGCTTCATCATTTCGTCCATAAAAGACAGGAACAAATTCATCAGAGCGTCTACTTCGTCCTTGGGCCTTGACCAATTTTCAGTGGAAAAAGCATAGAACGTGACGCATGGGATCCCCAATTTAACACAGCTGTTTAAACAACGGCGAAAAGCTTCGGCTCCTTTGGGATGACCTGCTTTTCTCGGAAGACCTCTTTTTTCAGCCCATCTTCCGTTACCGTCCATTATAATGCCGATATGTTTTATGCCAAGCCTTTGAACCAAATTATCAGCTTCCATTACAGAGTCATGATTTCCTTTTCTTTTTCCTTGCACACTGCGTCTACTTTATCACAATATGTGTCAGTAAGCTTTTGTATGTCCTTTTCGCAATTTTTCATGTCGTCTTCAGTTATTTCTGAATTTTTCTTCATAGTCTTGAACTTATCCATAGCGTCACGGCGAATATTGCGAACCGTTACCTTAGCCTCTTCGCCATACTTTGATATCTGCTTAACAAGCTCTTTTCTACGTTCCTCAGTAAGCTGTGGGAAAACGATCCTAAGGCATTTGCCGTCATTTGTGGGCGTGATTCCGATATCGCTTGCCATTATGGCTTTTTCAATAGCCTTGAGCATAGACGCATCCCAAGGCTGGATAACAAGGATACGAGCCTCTGCAACAGATATTGCTGCCATAGCGTTGATCTGTGTAGGAGCGCCGTAATAATCAACGTTTATTTTGTCTAAAACGGCAGGATTTGCGCGGCCGGCACGTATTGTAGAAAATTCATGCTCCAGTGAAGCAATACACTTTTCCATTTTTTCCTTTGCAGAATTCAATACTTCTTTCATAACATTTTTCCTTTCCTGTATCAGTTTTGATTGTTTACAAGGGTCCCTACTTTTTTGCCTAAAACTGCGTCATAGATATTATCGGGATTATGCAGATCAAATACGATAAGGGGTATGTCATTATCACTGCACATTGCCGCAGCTGTTCCGTCCAGTACCATAAGTCCCGCAGCGAGAATATCATGATGACTGAGATGATCATATTTTACTGCGTCATCATAACGGTGAGGATCTTTATTGTATACTCCGTCAACCATAGTAGCTTTCAGAAGAACGTCGACCTCAAGCTCTGCGGCCCTAAGCGAAGCAGCAGAGTCAGTGGAGAAAAACGGGCTTCCCGTTCCACAACCAAAAATGACGATCCTTCCTTTTTCAAAATGGCGAAGAGCTTTTTGCCTTATATAAGGCTCAGCTATCGCTCTCATTTCGATTGCAGTCTGGACTCTGACCTCGCAACCGAGATTTTCAAGGACATCGGCCACAGCAAGCGCATTCATTGTTGTCGCAAGCATTCCGATATGATCGGCTCTTACTCTATCCATGTCTTTACTTGAACGTCCGCGCCAAAAATTTCCTCCGCCGACCACAATACCTATTTCGGTTCCTATGTCATAGCATTTTTTTATGCTCTTGCATATTCCTTCAATAGTAGGAATATCAAGTCCGGTTTTCTTATCTCCCGCCAAAGCTTCACCGCTCAGCTTCAGCAGAATCCTTTTATATTTCGGTACGACGGGTTCGCTCATATAAGAGTCCTCCTAAAATTTATACAATATATAAAATACTTTATTTAATAATCAAGCACCCTTATTTTCCCCTTTATTTGCGCTTTTTCAGCAATAACTGCACAATCTTCATCAAATCTGCCTTCGTTCACCTTATCAGTTATAAACGCAATCTCATTTTCATTCTCATTATCTCTGTGAAGAATCTTGACTTTTCCCCACATTTTCTCAGCAGCGCCTAATATTTCATTTTTATCCTTGCAAATAAGCCTGAGATAAAACTTATTTTCAAGGGATTTTCTGTCAAGTACAAAAGATTTATCAGAATCGTTCCAATAGAGGGATTTACTATTGGAATCCATTTTTGCCGCCATTATTATATCCGAAACAACCGCACTTGCCGTAGGAAGCTTACCTGCTCCCTTTCCATAGAATATCACATCTCCTGTTGCGTCGCCTCTCACAAGAATAGCATTAAAAACATCATTGACGCTTGACAGCTGACTTGAAGCGGCAATAAACGCGGGACAAACCATCACAGCAGCATTATTTCCCTTTCTGCTTGCCCAGCCTATGAGCTTTACTGCTCCTCCGAAATCTTTACAATACTGAATATCCTCAGCTGCTATTCCTGTTATTCCTTCAGTATGAACAGATGAGGGATAAACATGCTTTCCAAAAGCCAAGGAAGCAAGTATGCAAATTTTTCGGCATGCATCTGCACCTTCAACATCAGCGGACGGATCTCTTTCGGCATATCCGAGCTTTTGGGCCTGAGTGAGCGCGGCTTCAAAGCTCTCACCCTCATCTATCATTTTTGTAAGAATATAGTTTGTGGTGCCGTTGAGTATTCCGGCTATTTCATTGATCTCATTAGCAGATAAACAGTGATGAAGAGGGCGTATAATGGGTATTCCTCCCCCAACGCTGGCTTCAAAAAAGAAATTGACATTTTTTTCACGCGCAGTTTTTATAAGCTCAGCACCTTTTTCTGCCACAAGCTCTTTATTTGATGTAACAACACTTTTCCCTTTTTCAAGCAAAGATTTAACGTACTGATATGCAGGATTCAGACCACCTATAACTTCAGCAACCACAGAAATTTCAGGATCATTCAGTATTATATTAAAATCCTTTATAAATTTGTCTTTATAAGGTGAATCACTAAAATCCCTTAAATCAAGGATATATTTTATATCTATCTTATCCCCTATTTTTTTTTCAATATTATCAAGATTTTTATAAAACACCTCAACAGTGCCTGAGCCTACTACACCATAGCCCATAACTGCTATTTTTATCATATTTGTCTCCTTAAAGTTTTACATTCTTCAATTGAATATTATACCATATTTAAAAAAATCTGACAAGTATTTTACAGCAATAAATAAAAAAATAAGCGCAGAAATTTCTGCGCTTATCTTTAAAGCAATTTTTTCAGATATTGCCCTGTGTAAGATTTCTTATTTTTTGCTACTTCTTCAGGACTGCCTTCCGCGACAATATATCCGCCGTTGTCTCCTCCCTCAGGGCCAAGGTCGATTATATGATCGGCAGTTTTTATCACGTCAAGGTTATGTTCTATTACAACGACCGTATTTCCCCCGTCTGTAAGCTTCTGCATTATGTCAATAAGCTTGGATACATCATCTGAGTGAAGACCGGTAGTGGGTTCGTCAAGAATATATATGGTTTTTCCCGTAGGGCGGCGTGAAAGTTCAGCAGCCAGCTTTACCCGCTGAGCCTCTCCGCCTGATAATGTTGTAGCAGGCTGTCCTATTTTTACATAACCAAGTCCTACATCATATAAAGTCTGAAGCTTTCGTTTAAGCTTAGGTATTTCAGAGAAAAATTCAAGTCCCTCCTCAATAGTCATTTCAAGGACTTCATAAATATTTTTACCCTTATATCTTACTTCCAATGTTTCTCTATTGTACCTTTTGCCTCCGCAAACTTCACATGGAACATATACATCAGGCAGAAAATGCATCTCGATCTTTATTATTCCGTCACCTTCGCAAGCTTCACAGCGCCCGCCTTTTATATTAAAGCTGAACCTTCCGCTGTTATATCCTTTTGCTTTTGCGTCAGTCGTAGACGCATAAAGGTCTCTTATATCGGTAAATAAGCCTGTATAAGTCGCAGGATTGGAACGAGGAGTTCTTCCGATTGGCGATTGGTCAATATCTATGACTTTATCAAGGTATTCAGCACCTGTTATTTTGTCAAATTTACCGCATCTCATTCTCGCTCTGTTAAGCTTTGCAACAAGATATTTATAAAGGATTTCATTTACAAAGGAGCTTTTTCCGCTGCCTGAAACACCTGTTACACAGGTAAAAAGTCCCAAAGGAATTTTAATGTCTATATTTTTCAGGTTATTTTCCGCTGCGCCGTAAACAGTCAAAAATTTACCGTTTGGCTTTCTGCGCTTTTTCGGAACAGGAATTTTCATTTCCCCGGAAAGATATTTGCCGGTTATTGAACGTTCAGATTTAATAATATCATCCACAGTACCTGCGGCAACTATTTCTCCTCCGTGTACGCCTGCTCCGGGACCTACATCTACGATATAGTCGGCAGCACGCATTGTATCTTCATCATGTTCTACAACTATAACGGTATTCCCTATATCTCGGAGATTTTTCAGCGTAGCTATCAGACGATCATTGTCGCGCTGATGCAGTCCTATGCTCGGCTCATCAAGGATATACAAAACTCCTACAAGAGAGCTTCCTATCTGTGTGGCAAGACGAATTCGCTGACTTTCACCGCCTGAAAGGGTACTTGACGCACGGGACAAGCGAAGATAATCCAAGCCTACACTTTGCAGAAAACCAAGTCTTGACTTTATCTCCTTCAATATCTGCTCAGCTATCATATTCTCACGGGGAGTCAAAGTCATTGATTCGGTAAACCTCAGTGCCTGAGTAACGCTCATATTACAAAATTCGTCAATATTTTTTCCTGCTACGGTGACAGACAATGCTTCTTTTCTTAGGCGCTGTCCGTGGCACTCCGGGCATTCCACCTCTGACATGTAATCAGATATTTCATCTTTTGAATACTGACTTCCTGTTTCCCTGAAACGACGTTCAAGGTTGTTTACAACGCCTTCAAAATCCGTCATATGAGATGAGCCGACTTCCCAAGGACGGCGAACAGAAAATTTTTCTCCGTTTGAACCATAAAGAATAACATTTAAAGCTTCATCAGGCAGATCCTTTATAGGAACATCGACAGAAAAACCGTAATGCTTCGCCAAGCCGTCAAAATACATCTGAGCCATGCTGCCCTCAGTGTAAGTCCAGCCACTTGCTTTTATGGCATTCTCACGAATCGAAAGAGTTCTATCGGGAATTATCAAATCAGCATCAATACTCAAATAAAATCCCAAACCTGTGCAGCGTTTACAAGCACCATAGGGATTATTGAAACTGAACATTCTGGGGTTCAGGTCTTCAATGCTCACTCCATGCTCAGGGCAGGCATAATTTTGAGAAAAATGAAGTTCTTCCTGCCCTACAACATCTATAAATACCAATCCTCCTGAAAGCGTTCCCGCTGTTTCGATACTTTCCGTAAGCCTTGACTTGATCTCATCTTTTATAGCAAGACGGTCTATAACAACTTCAATATTGTGCTTCTTATTTTTTTCAAGCTTTATCTGTTCAGAAAGGTCATACATTATTCCGTCAATCCTTACACGAACATATCCTTGTTTTCTTATACTGTCAAGTTCCTTGGCATACTCGCCTTTTCTGCCGCGTACTATGGGAGCCATTACCTGTATCCTGGTCCCTTTTTCAAGTTCCATAACTCTATCGGCAATCTGGTCAACTGTCTGCTGCTTTATTTCTCTTCCGCAAACAGGACAATGCGGTATGCCTATTCTCGCATATAAAAGTCGGAGATAATCATATATTTCCGTTACTGTTCCAACAGTAGACCTCGGATTTTTAGATGTTGTTTTCTGGTCAATGGAAATAGCAGGAGACAATCCCTCGATACTTTCCACATTCGGCTTTTCCATTTGTCCCAAGAACATACGGGCGTATGATGAAAGGCTTTCAATATACCTTCTTTGTCCATCTGCGTATATAGTATCAAACGCAAGAGAAGACTTTCCTGATCCTGAAAGTCCTGTAAAAACAATAAGCTTGTCCCTTGGAAGTTCAAGGTCAATATTCTTTAAATTATGTTCTTTTGCTCCTTTTATTATAATTTTATTAGTTGCCATTTCATTTTTCCTTCAGTTCGGTTATTTTATCTCTGAAATATGCCGCCTGCTCAAAATCAAGCACTTTAGCGGCTTCTCTCATAAGAGAGGTATACTGCTTTATCAGCGTCTGTTTTTCTTCTCTTGAAAGCTGTTTTTTCAGCTTGCCTTTTTTATCTGACTTAGCAGAAATATCTATGACGTCGCGAACTTCCTTTACAATTGTTTTCGGAACGATTCCGTGCTCTCGGTTATACGCGCTTTGTATCTCCCTGCGGCGGTTTGTTTCATTGATCGCATTTTCCATTGAGGGCGTGACCTGATCCGCATACATTATTACCATACCGTTGGCGTTTCTCGCAGCTCGACCAACAGTCTGAACCAAAGATGTCTCACTGCGGAGAAAGCCTTCTTTATCCGCGTCAAGTATGGCTACGAGAGATACTTCAGGCAGATCAAGACCTTCACGCAACAGATTTATTCCTATCAGAACGTCAAATTCACCCAGCCTGAGCCCACGAATAATTTCCATACGTTCTATCGTATCAATGTCGTGATGCATATAGCGGACTTTTAACCCAAGCTTTTCAAAATACTTGGTCAAATCCTCTGCCATTTTTTTTGTGAGTGTTGTTATAAGAACTCTTTCGTTTCTATCAATCCTCTGATTTATCTCAGAAAGCAGATCTTCTATCTGACCGTCTACGGGACGAACGGATATAAGCGGATCAAGCAAGCCGGTAGGTCTTATAAGCTGTTCTACAATACGGACAGCATGTTCCTTTTCAAAAGGTCCGGGAGTAGCCGATACATAAATTACCTGATTCAGCTTGGAATAAAACTCATCAAAATTCATAGGACGGTTATCATATGCGGAAGGCAGACGAAATCCGTAATCCACCAGATTTTTCTTCCTTGCGGCATCTCCGCCGTACATTCCCCTTATTTGCGGAAGAGTAACATGACTTTCATCAACAAAAAGAAGAAAATCCTTGGGGAAATGGTCAATAAGAGTAAGCGGTGTGCTTCCCTTAGGTCTTCCTGCAAGCACTCTTGAATAGTTTTCTATTCCCTTGCAAGTTCCTATTTCACGCAGCATTTCAAGGTCATATGAAGTCCTTTGCGCAATACGCTGTGCTTCAATGAGCTTATGGTTATTTGTGAAAAATTCAACCTGCTCTTCCATTTCTTCCCGTATATCGTCCAGCGCTTTATCAAGGCGAGCTTTATCCACTATATAGTGACTGGCGGGAAAGATGGCAGCATGCAGCAATTCTCGTCTGACATTACCCGTAACCACTTCTATTTCGCTTATCCTATCTATCTCATCACCGAAAAATTCAACGCGGAGCGCTGTTTCCACAGGATTGCCGGCAGGAAAAATCTCAACGACATCTCCCCTTACACGGAACTTATTTCTTACAAAGTTTACATCATTACGCTCATACTGTATCTCTACAAGCTTTTTTATCAGCTCATCTCTTCCTATCTCAGTTCCCTTTCTGATAGAAATGACATTTGCGCGGTAATCCTCAGGACTGCCAAGTGAGTAAATACAGGAAACACTTGCAACGATTATTACATCTCTTCTTTCCGCCAAAGCAAATGTAGCCGAGTGACGAAGCCTGTCAATATCGTCGTTTATTGCACTGTCCTTTTCTATATAGGCGTCCGTAGAAGGAATATACGCTTCAGGCTGGTAGTAATCATAATATGATACAAAATATTCTACTGCGTTATTAGGGAAAAATTCCCTAAGCTCGCTGCACAACTGTGCTGCCAAGGTTTTGTTATGAGCCAATACAAGAGTAGGACGATTTACTTTTGCAATAACATTAGCCATTGTAAAAGTTTTTCCTGAACCAGTAACGCCCATCAGGACCTGTTCTTTATCACCGTTCAGAACGCCTTTTGCAAGCGCATCAACAGCAGCCGGCTGATCTCCCGTAGGCTTGTAGTCCGAGTGAAGTTCAAAACATTCCATCGCCGTACGCCCATGCCTGCTCTGCCATATGACATTCTCTCATACTTATTCCTGTACCTTTCCCTATGATTATATGATCAACAAGTTCCATATCCACAGATGCCAAAAAGTCTGCTATATCAATTGTTGTACGCAAATCAGCCTTTGAAGCGATAACAGAACCGTTTGAATGATTGTGCGTCAGAACTATGCGGCTGCAATGGCTTTTAATTGCAAATTCAGTCAGCATTCTGTATGATAATTCCACTTTATTTACAAAGCCTTTATTGAGCCTGATACATGAAGACAAAGTCAGATCGCTGTTAAGCGCCAAAGCATAGACCGACTCATCCGTTTCTCCCAAAAACAAAGTAAGACAGTAATCCACAAGCTTATCAGGAGTATTAAGCAAAATTTTACCGTCTTCGCTAAAAGTGGAATTTATATATCTTCTTGCCAAAAGCGGAAAAAGCTTGAGCAAGCTTGCCGCATTTTCACCTATTCCTTTTATTTTGACAAGATCTTCATAATCCGCTTTAAAAACCTTGTCCATTGAGCCAAAAGTATTTATCAGCGTATGAGCCAATTCATTGGTGTCCTTTTTGGGAATAGCATAAAATAAAAGCACTTCGAGGAGCTGGTAATCGTCAAAAGCGTCAACGCCGTGTTTCAGAATACGTTCTTTCATTCTTTGTCTGTGACCCTCATGAAGATTTGAATTCTGAGTTCCCGACATATTATTACCTCCTGACCGTTTTATACTATGAACTTGCTCAATCGGCAAATACTGCGCCTTTATCTGAGCCGCTGACCATCTTTGCATAACGTTTCAGATATCCGTCGAGTTCTTTAGGAGGATTTATTCCCCTTTCTCTGCGTCTCGCTATCTCATCGTCGTCAACAAGAAGCTTTATCGTTCTGTTTGGAATATCTATAAGTATTTTGTCACCATTTTCAACAAACGCGATCAGTCCGCCGTCTGCGGCTTCAGGTGAAACATGTCCTACGGCAGCACCGCGGCTTGCACCGCTGAACCTGCCGTCAGTAATAAGCGCAACGGAACCATCAAGTCCTTTTCCCACTATGGCAGCAGTAGGAGCCAGCATTTCAGGCATTCCGGGACCGCCTTTAGGTCCTTCATATCTTATTACAACAACGTCTCCGGGCTTTATTTCATCTCCAAGAATTGCGTCAACAGCAAGCTGTTCGCCGTCAAATACCTTTGCCGTGCATGTTGTGGTCATCATTTCAGGCTTAACAGCTCCCTGCTTTACAACAGCACCATTTTCCGCCAAATTGCCTGTAAGGATCGCAATTCCTCCATCTTTACGAATAGGAGTTTCAACTTTGTGTACTATGACACCGTCTGCGTCTTTAGCATTATTTATTCTGTCCTGCTGTGTGCCTGTAACAGTCAATACATCGGTATAGATCTGCCCTGTCTTGGCAAGTTCCTTAAGTACAGTTTGAATACCGCCTATTGCATTAAGGTCTTCGATGAAGATATCGCTTGCAGGATTCAGTTTTGCAAGCTGCGGGATTTTTCTGCTCATGGAATCTATATCCGCAAGAGAAATATCTATTCCCGCTTCATGAGCAATCGCCAGCAAATGAAGGACAGTATTTGATGACGCACCAATAGCCATATCCGTAGCAAGTGCATTAAGCATATTTTTCTTTGTAAGTATGTCTTTCGCGGTAATAGACTGTCTGAACAGCTCTACAACACGCTCGCCTGCTTCTTTGGCTATTCTTCTTCTTGCAGAATTTACAGCAGGCTCTGTACCATTATACGGTAATGCAAGTCCTATCGCTTCAGTAAGACAGTTCATGGAGTTTGCTGTATACATACCCGAACAGCTTCCGCATGTAGGGCAAGCATTATTCTCATAGTCTTTAAGGACCGAATCATCTATTTCACCGTTTGAATACTGACCGATCGCTTCATAGATCTCACTGTATCCTACTCTCTTACCTTGAACGCAGCCTGCTTTCATAGGGCCGCCGCTTACAAAAACAGAAGGAAGATCAAGTCTTGCTGCCGCCATCAACATTCCGGGAACTATTTTATCGCAGTTGGGAATAAAAACTATTCCGTCCAGAGGATGAGCCGTAAGCATTACTTCTATGCTGTCGGCGATAAGCTCTCTTGAAGCAAGGGAATATCTCATTCCCTTGTGGTTCATAGCAAGTCCGTCACATACGCCTATTGTAAAAAATTCAAAAGGCACACCGCCTGCATTTCTTATGCCATCTTTAACACACTGTGCAATTTCATGCAGATGACTGTGCCCGGGGACATAATCGCTCGCCGCACAAACCACGGCAATAAACGGTCTGTCCATTTCGCTGTCTGTAACCCCAAGCGCTTTCAAAAGCGCTTTATGGGGTGTTCTGTCTACTCCTTTTTTTATAAGGTCGCTTCTCATAATATATATTCCTTTCTTTTTATTATTTTATAAATTGTTTTTTAGCTGTTTTCCCAAAAAAGACGCACCGATTATTCCCGATTTGTTTCCAAGACTGCAAAGTACTATTTTTGTATTGTGCTTACTGTTCTTTGAATAAATCTCACTGCTTATGCGCTCTTTTAAAGGTATCAGCAAATTATCTCCTTCATTGCTCACCCCGCCGCCTATGCAGAAAACATCGGGCTGAAACACATTGATAGTATTTATTATACCGCAGGCAAGATTTTTTATAAAAATACTTACTATCTCTTCCCCTGCTTTATCTCCGAGTTTAGCGGCTTTAAACGCAGTTCTTCCGCTTATTTTTCCTTCCGTCTCGGCGATTTCCTTCATTTTTGTGTTGGGAAACCGCTGTATGTATTCCTTAGTAGTACGTATCAGAGCTGTAACGGAGCAGTATGCTTCAAAACAGCCTTTTCTTCCGCAGGTGCATTGTTCTCCGTCAACACTTATAACAGTATGTCCTATTTCAGCGCCTGCATAATTTGATCCGCTGAAAATTTTTCCGTCAATAATTATTCCTGCACCAAGACCTGTTCCGATAGTTATGACTATTGCGCTTTTTGCGCCTTTTGCAGCTCCGGCAATATATTCTCCGAGAGCGGCTGCATTAGCGTCATTATCAAAATACACGGGGATCTTCAATGCATCATGGACAAAACTTACAAGCGGTACATTGGACCAGCCCAGGTTATTTGCATACTCAACGATCCCTGTCTCCTGATTACAGGTGCCGGGACAACCCATTCCCACACTTTCTATATCATTGAAAGTCATTCCGGCTTTTTCCACAGCCATTTTCGCCGCAAGTACAATATCGTCCAGCACAGCACGATATCCTCTTTCGGAAAAGGTCTTCACCTTGCTTTCAGATATTATGTCATAATTATCGTTTACTACGCCTGCGGCTATATTTGTACCGCCAATATCTATACCCAACGAATATCGCATTTGAAACTCCGTTCTCAGTCAATGTCCGTAACTATCAGTTCCGCGTTTCCTTCAAAAGTATATTTGCCGTATCCTGCAGGAATAAAACAACTGTCTCCTTTTGCAAGTTCAACTCCGTCAAGAGTACCTTTCCCATCTATTACAATTACCGAGTTAAAAGACTCTGAATCGGCATTAAGTATACATTCTTTATGTACATTAAGTTTTTTTACTCTGAAATATTCACATTCAGAAAGCAATTGTTCGGTGTAACCGTCTTTTTCTTTTTCACTTCCCATCGGTTTACACGGGTACTTAGGAGGAGTAAGTTCTGTTACCTCCACAGCTTTTTCAATATGAAGCTGACGCGGTTTACCGTCTGCTCCAATTCTTCCGTAATCATAAATACGATATGTGGTATTGGAGTTCTGCTGTATCTCGGCTATCAGTATACCTTTTCCGATCGCATGGAGCGTTCCCGATTCAATAAAGAAAACGTCACCCTTATGGACTTTTACACTGTTTGTGACTTCAAGAAGGGTATTATCTTTTATCCTTTTCTCAAATTCTTCTTTTGAAATATTATTCTTAAATCCATATAACAGCTCCGCTCCGGGGTCGCAGTCTACAATATACCACATTTCGGTTTTTCCGTATTCCCCTTCGACACGCAGCGCGTAATCATTATTCGGGTGAACTTGTACGGACAAATTATCTTTAGCGTCGATAAGCTTTATAAGAATAGGAAAATACTCAAATTTTTCACATTTTTTCCCAAGTACGCTTTTCCCTGCTTTATCAATGTATTCTGACAGTGTTGTTCCTGAAAAATCTCCGTTGGTGATAACACTTTCTCCGTCTTTATGGCAGGAAAGCTCCCAACTTTCGGCTATCTTGTCCGCATCGGAAACTTTTCCGTATTCGTTTCTCAGTCTGTTGCCGCCCCATATGTAATCTTTGCATGGAGTGGAAAGCTTCATAGGATATAATTTCATTTTTATTCTCCTTATTTTATTCAAATAATTATATCATAAAGAATGTAAATTGTAAATAAAATGCTATTTCATATCCTTTTTGATAAGCCGTATATCTTCACCGCTAAATAAAAGTATTTTCATGGTGGACAAACGCGAAGTGATCCTGCTGCTGTAACGTTCCTGAAGCTCCGACAGCTTATAGTTCGTATTTATAACCAAAGGCTTGCCCATATTCATCCTTGTATTTATAATATTATAAAGTGTTGAATAATTAAATTTAGAATCCAGTTCGGTCCCCAAGTCATCTATAATGAGAAGATCACACTCCTTTAAAAGAGACAAAGTGTCTGAACTTTCTGTATTTTTAAAATGTTCTCTTTCAATTCTTCCGAAAAGGTCAGGCGCCGAACCATATATGACGCTGTATCCTTTTTCTATTACATCTTTTCCTATTGCAAGTGAAAGATGAGTTTTTCCCAGTCCTGTACCTCCAATCATAAGTATTCCGTTTTGCGGAAGGTGAAAATCTCTCGCATATTCGGCGCAATAAAAATATACCCGTTTCATTTTGTCGCGTGGGCTAACGCCTTTTGAATCTGTTTCTGATGAGTAAAACCCCAAATCAAACGTATCAAACGAGCATAGATCCATGGCTGAAGAACTGTTCAAATCCATACACTCAAATTTTTTTACATCATTCATGAAGCATGAACATCTTGCATTGTTATATATACCCGTGTCAAGACATTTTTCACAACTATATACAGGATCAAGATAATTATCTTTAAATCCGTTTTGTACAAGAAGCTCTTTTATACTTTTCTGTATTGAAATATTTTCTGATGAGATCTGTTCAAGATTTTTCTTCATATTCCCGCCTGAAACGAGAATAGAAGCCAGTTTCGTGCCTGAAGCCATAAGTTGCTTTCTGAGTTCATGAAGTTGCGGTATGGCTTTCTCCGCTTCAGATATACGCTCCTCTTGAAGCAATCGGTTTCGCATTCTACGCTCTTCAAGCTCGTTTTCTGCATTGATATAGTATTTTTCCAAATAGCTCATTTGTACGCTCCGTCACACCTATATTTCTTCTGATAATAGCTGTTCCAATTTTCCTATGTCAAAAGAAGAATCCTCGCCTTTGTCATTGTCATACTGCTTTTTGTCCGAAGGAATTTGCTCAATTGACTTAATACCTTTTGAATACCAGCTTTCAAGTATCTTATTCATATAAGGGAACACAAGCTTTCCGGTTGAATTAAGTGTGATCTGATATGCTTCATTTATCATATTATCACTGAATCCGTACACATTTACCCATTTATCTATGTAATCACGCTGTTGCTTTGACAATGCGGAAGTAATTTCAAACATTCTTTTGAATCTGTTTACAGCTTCATACAGATTTTTCAGCTCATATGCTTTTTGTTCTGCTTTTTCAATAGTCGTGATTTCAGAATTTACCCAGTCAAGTGCCATAGCTCTCATATATGCCGGAGTGGCTTTATTCACCGAAAAACAGTAATCAATAAGGATCAACGCTACATCAGCGGGAAGGCAAGCGTCTTCAAGTATAATCATAAGGGTTCTTTGTTCATTATGCTTTAAAGGTCTGCCATACAACACTTCACAGTGTTTGAAAAGGTAATCCGCTTCATCGCGCTCCTTTACTGCCTTTGCTATCTCTTTCGGAGCGAAATCAGGCGTCCTTTCGAGCTCGATTTTCCTTGCAGAAGCTGTCTTTGTGGTAATATTCACCTCTGCTTTATTTTGCGAAATATCATTTTTATGTTCAGGAACAAGCTCGCCTGATTTTTCTGCTTCTATTACACCGCGCTGTATCCAAAAATTTATGCTTTCCTCCGCCTGTTCCTCGGAAATTCCGAGAAATTCGGAAATAGAATATGTATCGCAGGATTTTCCCGCATTTTTTAAAAGGTATAATAATACCTTTATGTCGCTCTCAGTTGACAATTTCATATAATTGTCAACTACAACATTCGGAACACAGAAAATATTGTTCCATATTCCGAGATTTATCATATATTCCATACACAGTCCCGCTCGTATCACAAAATATATTTTTTATATTATATCACATTCTATATAAAAATTCAATTGTTTTTGGATACATTCAAAACCATATTGCCGATGAAGCAAAAAATGATATTTTCTTGACAACAAAGCATATTTATGTTATCATTTATTAAATAAATTATAATTTGGAGTTAATATGCTTACATATGGCAGCTGGGATTTACCGGGACTTGATTATTTTCAATCAAAAAATACGTTTAAAGGCAGCAGAAAAAATTTCAGGTTTTCGGTGGCGATCGATAAAGAAGATGAGGATAAGCTAACCGTAGTTATATGGTATGGTGAAAAGTGCCTTGAAAGCTCAGAAATAAGCTTGACTAAAAGCTTTGACCTAAGTGAACAGTCATTATATGATATAAACGCATTTCTCACTTCTCAATACACCGCTGATGAAACATAAATTAAACAAAATTTCCGTATATTTGTAAAAAATGCGGAGGTTTTTAATATGTATAACAGAGAAAAAGCCGTTGATTATGCGGTAAAATGGGCATTGAAAAGAAATCCCGACTTTTATGATTTTGAAGAACTCGGCGGAGACTGTACAAATTTTGTATCACAATGTCTTTATGCAGGGTGCGGCGTGATGAATTATAAAAAAGAATACGGATGGTATTATATAGATTTAAATAACAGAAGCGCATCATGGTCAGGAGTTGAGTATCTTTATAATTTTCTTACCTCAAACGAAGGCGATGGTCCATACGGAGAAGAACTTCCCCTTCAGCTTGCAGAAAAAGGGGACATTATACAGCTTTCATTTGACGGAATACAGTTTAGCCATGCTGTGATAATAACAAAAATACTGCTGTTTCCTTCTAAAGACAATATTTTTATCGCGTGTCATACCTATGATTCTCTCAACCGTCGTCTCAGTACATACAGTTATAAAAAAGCAAGACTTATCCATATTACGGGTTCAAGATGACCAAGCGGCTTTTGATGAAAGGAATATCAAAAAAATGGAATTGCAATATCCCGATAACATAAGAAATTTCTGCATAATAGCACATATAGATCACGGTAAATCCACTCTTGCTGACCGTATTCTTGAAATGACAAAGACTGTCGCTCAAAGGGATATGGAGGAGCAGCTCCTTGACAATATGGAGCTGGAAAGAGAAAGAGGAATAACCATAAAGGCAAGAGCCGTAAGACTGAATTATACCGCAAAGGACGGAAACGATTATATTTTTAATCTTATAGATACGCCGGGGCACGTGGACTTTAACTATGAAGTATCACGCTCTCTCAACGCATGCGAAGGGGCGATACTGATAGTGGACGCTTCTCAGGGCATTGAGGCGCAGACACTTGCAAACACTTATCTTGCAATAGAGCAGAATCTGGAAGTTGTCCCCGTTATCAACAAGATAGATCTGCCATCAGCACGTCCTGATGAAGCAAAAGAAGAAATAGAAAGCGTTATCGGGATACCCGCCGACGATGCTCCTTGCATATCCGCAAAGCTGGGGATAAATATCGAGGCTGTTTTGGAGCAGATAGTAAAATGTGTTCCCCCGCCAAAGGGAAACAAAGACGCTAAACTGAAGGCTCTGATATTTGACAGCTATTATGACGCATACAAGGGCGTAATTGTTCATATTCGTGTAAAAGAAGGAACAGTAAAAGTCGGAGACAAAATAAAAATGATGGCTACAAAAGCCGAGTTTCAGGTCACTGAGCTTGGATATATGGGTGCGTTCGGGCTTATATCCGCAGATGAACTTAAAGCGGGAGAGGTAGGGTATATTGCCGCTTCGATAAAATCTATCGGAGATACCAAGGTAGGCGATACTGTGACACTTGCGGACGATCCCGCCGATGAACCGCTGGCAGGCTATCGAAATGTCAATCCGATGGTGTTCAGCGGGATTTATCCTGCTGACGGGTCAAAGTACGGAGATCTGCGGGACGCTCTTGATAAATTGCAGCTTAATGACGCTTCCCTTTCCTTTGAGCCTGAAACTTCAATTGCTCTTGGGTTCGGTTTCAGATGCGGTTTTCTCGGTCTGCTCCATATGGATATTATACAGGAAAGGCTTGAAAGAGAATATAACCTTGACCTTATAACTACTGCTCCGTCTGTTGTATACAGAATAACAAAGACAAACGGAGATGTGGTGATGATAGACAATCCTACAAACTATCCCGACGTGTCTGAAATACAGCTTGCCGAGGAGCCTATGGTAAGCGCACATATTTTCTCCCCATCGGATTATGTGGGAAGCATTATGGAGCTTTGTCAGGACAGACGTGGTGTGTTCAAGGATATGAAGTATTTGGACGAAAAGAGAGTGGATATACACTATGAACTGCCACTCAATGAAATAGTTTACGACTTTTTTGACGCTCTTAAATCACGTTCAAGGGGTTATGCAAGCTATGACTATGAGGTGATAGGTTTTGCGCCGTCAAAGCTGGTGAAGCTGGACGTAATGCTGAACGGTGACGTAGTGGACGCTTTGTCGTTTATAGTACACGCGGACAAGGCTTATCCGAGAGCAAGGAGAATAACGGAAAAGCTGAAAGAAAATATTCCCCGTCAGCTTTTTGAAGTGCCTGTTCAGGCGGCGATAGGCGGAAAAATAATCGCAAGAGAAACAATAAAAGCTATGCGCAAGGACGTGCTTGCAAAATGCTACGGCGGCGATATAACCAGAAAGAAAAAATTGCTTGAAAAGCAAAAGGAAGGCAAAAAGCGTATGAGACAGCTTGGAACGGTATCTGTTCCGCAGGAGGCATTTATGGCTGTTCTGAAGTTGGACGAGTAAATCGGAGGACAGAAATGAGCAGAGGGCTTTATATCCATATACCGTTTTGTCTTTCCAAATGTCCTTACTGCGATTTTTATTCGGTAAAATACAGCTGTGAAAATGCAGAAAAATATAAAGACGCTGTGATAAGGAACCTGCTTTGTTACAACGAAAAGTTTGATACGGTGTACTTCGGAGGAGGTACACCTGTTTTGCTGTGGAAAGAAATATGCGAGATACTTGAACATATCAATCTGGAAGAAAATGCGGAGATAACTATTGAAGCAAATCCCTGCTGTTCCGACAAAGAAAATCTGTCCGCTTTGAAAAAGGCAGGAGTAAACCGCATATCTTTCGGGATTCAAAGTCTTAACGACAAGGAACTTATGGCGCTTGGGAGAAGGCACGACGCAAAAACAGCGGTCAAAGCGGTGGAAACGGCATATAACTGCGGATTTGACAATATTTCCGCTGATATTATGCTGGGAACACAGGGGCAGACTGTCAAAAGCGTTGAAAACACCATAAATGAGCTAAGCCTTTTGCCGCTTTGCCATATTTCTGCCTATATGCTGAAAATAGAGGAAAATACTCCTTTTGCGAAGATGAGGCTTGCTCTTCCTGATGAAGAAACGGTATGCGATATCTATCTTTCAGTCATTAAGCAGCTTGAAAATATCGGTATGCATCAGTATGAAATAAGCAATTTTGCGAAAAGCGGAAGTGAGTGCAGGCACAATCTGAAATACTGGAACTGTGAAGAATATGTGGGAATAGGACCTGCCGCACATTCATACTATAAGGGTGAAAGGTTTTTTGTAGATAGAAATATCGACGATTTTATAAACACTGAATTTCAAGCAACACATAAGGAAACAGATTTCGCAGGCGGGTGCGATGAGTATGCTATGCTGAGGCTCAGGCTCACGCAAGGACTTATGTTATCCGAATTTGCAAAAAGGGGCGGAGACGCAGAGGCGTTGGAAAGAAAATTAAGCCTTATCCCACAGAATTTTTTCAGATTTAACGGAGAACGGCTGTGTCTAACGCCCGAGGGATTTCTTGTGTCAAACAGCATTATAGGAACGCTGTTAAGCTGAATAAAGACGATTTAGTAATAATTTTGTCGACGCTGACATATAAAAGTAAAGACGTTATTCAGCAGGTTTTTTCTCTCAGGTGAAATATCACGGGGATAAATCCTGCGCCAAACTAAAGCGGGTCTTACCGTCCAATATACAGTCCCCCGATTTTATTCGGGGGATTTTATGCATAAAGCGGAAAATGGTTACTTTTTCTTGACAAAAAATAGCAGGAGATATATAATAAATTAGTTAGGATATTATTGAGAGGTGCGCTTTGTTTACTGAAATAAACGGGTTGAAAATCAATTATGCCGCAGAAGGAAACGGTAAGGAAAACGTTCTTCTGCTGCACGGCTGGGGCTCAAATATAACGCTTTTTTCCGCTGTGATAAGTCATTTGTCGCAAAAATTTACCGTTTATGCTCCCGATATGCCCGGGTTCGGAGAAAGCGACGAGCCGAAAGAGCCTTGGTGCGTAGACGATTATGTGGATTTTGTTATCGCTTTCTGCGAAAAGATGAATATAAAAAGCTGTTTTATTCTTGGGCATAGCTTTGGCGGCAGAGTTATCATAAAGCTGATGTCAAGAAATAATGTTCCCTTTTCAGTGGTGAGGGCGGTGCTTACGGACAGCGCAGGGATACGCCCAAAACAGACGCTGAAGAAAAAAGTAAGGACACGCTGTTATAAAATAGGGAAAAAGATTCTTTCCTCAAAAATATGCTCAAAGCTGTTTCCAAATGCATTGGAAAATTTCAGAAATAAAAACGGCTCGGCAGACTACAACGCTGCTTCCCCAATAATGCGGCAATGTCTGGTCAAAGTCGTAAACGAGGATCTGACGCCGCTTATTCACAATATAAACGTTCCCACTTTGCTTGTATGGGGCGATAAGGACGACGCTACTCCACTGTCGGACGGGCAGATGATGGAAAAGCTGATACCCGACGCTGGGCTGGTGGTATTTGAGGGCTGCGGGCATTATGCATTTCTTGAGCAAGGACAGCGTTTTTGCAGGATACTTGATTCATTCTTTGATGTAAAATGAGGTAATTATGTCTGAAATATTGACTGTTGTGTCATATGTTGTTTTCTTTGCCGCTTTGCCGGTTAACTTTGCAAACAATTTCATACGGTATATGCATATGTTCCAGCTTAACTCCTATCACGCAAAGGAGCAGATGAAGTGGCTGGGCGGAAATATGCCCGAAATCATAAAAAGGCACCTGTGCGCAGTAATAATGGCGGTGTTGCTGATAGTATTTCCATTCGGCTCAGTTGCCGGACTTTTGTCCTGCGGAGCTGTTCTGGTGCTGTTTTTGCTTATCAATCTTCCCAAAAAAGCAAAGAAAAAGCTGGTGTATACTCCAAGAGTCATAAGAATGTGCGTGACGTCGGTAATAGTATATGCCGCTTTGGTGGCAGGAGCATTTATCTGCGTGTATTACTTCCCTGTGGTGTACATTATATCTTATCCTGTAATACAGCTTTTATCGGCGTTTATGGCTATAATAGCAAATGTAATCAACAAACCTGTTGAAATGTTTATAAACAAGCATTATATCAACGACGCAAAAAGGATAATAAACGAACTGCCAAATCTCACTGTTATAGGAATAACGGGCAGTTATGGCAAAACCTCAACTAAATTTTATCTGAACAAGCTGCTTTCCGCAAAATACAATGTTCTGATGACCCCTGAAAGCTACAATACGACAATGGGCGTTGTAAAGACGGTAAGAGGCTCACTCAGCGCCGTTCACGAAATATTCATCTGCGAGATGGGCGCAAAAAACGTGGGTGAGATAAAAGAGATATGCGACATCGTCCACCCGAAGCATTCTATGATAACCTCTATCGGAGAGCAACACCTTGAGAGCTTTAAAACAGTTGACAACATCATAAAGACAAAGTTTGAGATAGCGGACTGTATCACGGACGGAATGGTATTTTTGAATTATGATAATGAGCACATAAGAGAGCATAAGATCGACAAAAATGTTATTTCATACGGTTTTTCAGACAAGTTTGAATATTATGCGGACAATATTGCGGTGACGTCAAAGGGTACTTCCTTTACCGTTCATCACAGGGACGAAGAAGAGAGCGCAGAGTTTTCAACAAAGCTGATAGGCGAGCATAACGTGCAGAATATAGTTGGCGCTATTGCTGTGGCTAACAAGCTGGGTATAACGCTGAACGAGCTGAAAACGCCTGTAAGAAGGCTGGAGGCGGTTCCCCACCGAATGCAGATAATCGACAGGGGAAATTCTGTGATAATAGACGATGCATTCAACAGCAATCCCGCAGGAGCAAAGGCGGCGCTTGAAACTCTGGGACTTATGGAGGGCTTTAAAATACTCATAACGCCGGGAATGATAGAGCTGGGAGAAAAAGAATACGAGCTTAACAAGGAGCTTGGAACAAGAGCCGCCGCAGTTTGCGATTATGTTATAGCGGTAGGCGAAAAGCAGGCGGTGCCTATTGTTGACGGACTTAAAGCGGCGGGGTATCCTGAGGAAAAGACGTATGTGGCACAAAATCTTAACGATGCGCTTGCCAAGGCGGAGAGCATAAAAACAGGCGGAGCAAAAAAGATAATCCTTTTGGAAAACGATTTGCCCGATAATTTCTGATAAAACTTACAGGAGATATGCTATGAAAATCAAGATCGGAGTTTTTTTCGGCGGAAAGAGCGTGGAGCACGAAGTATCTATTATTTCCGCTATTCAGGCGTTTAACGCATTTGACCGAAACAAATACGATGTTATTCCCGTTTATATCACCAAAAACAATGAATTTTATACGGGCGAAGCGGTGGGTAAAATAGAGGAATACAAAAATATTCCCGCGTTGCTGAAAAAAAGCACGAGAGTTCTGATAGTAAGCGACGGAGGGAAAACAAAGCTCATATGCTATCCTATGAAAAAATTTGGGGACAGCATCGTTGACGAAATAGACGTTGCTTTTCCTGTTGTTCACGGTACAAACGTGGAGGACGGAGCATTGCAGGGCTTTTTCCAGACGCTGAATATTCCATATGCGGGCTGCGACGTTGTTTCTTCCGCTGTGGGAATGGATAAATATGTTATGAAAACGGTGCTGAAGGACAATGACATTCCTGTGCTTGACTGTGTTGTTAAGACTGCTTTGGAATTTTCAAACGACCCTGACAGCGTTGTGAACGATATAAAGGAAAAAATAGGACTTCCTGCGATAGTAAAGCCTGTGAACCTCGGTTCCAGCGTTGGTATCAAAATAGGACGTGACGAGGAGGAGTTGAAGGAGGCGCTTGACCACGCTTTCGGATTTGCGGGAAAGGTACTGGTGGAGCGCGCTGTGGAACAGCTTAGAGAAATAAACTGTTCTGTATGCGGAGACGTTGACTTTGCGGAAGCAAGCGAATGCGAAGAGCCTGTGAGCACCGACGAGATACTCAGCTTTGAGGACAAATACGTAAGCGGCGGCTCAAAGGACACAAAGTCAAGCGGTATGGCATCGCTGAAGCGTAAAATTCCCGCCGAAATATCAGAACAAACAAGAGAAGAAATAAGAAATATGGCGGTAAAGGCGTTTAAGTGCCTTGGATGCAGCGGCGTTTCAAGAATAGATTTTATGATAGACGTAAAGGAAAACAAGATTTATCTCAATGAAATAAACACAATTCCGGGAAGTCTTGCATTCTATCTGTGGGAGCCTTTGGGTACCAAATACCCTGCGCTGTTGGACAAAATGGTCTCACTGGCGCTGAAAAGAGACCGTGAACAAAAAAATCTCAACTTTACCTTTGAATCAAATATTCTCGAAAATGCAAAGTTGGGCGGGATAAAAGGAGGAAAGCTGAATGGTTAGGAGCACATACATCATCAATCTCGCCTTTGACGCATGGCAGAATCAGGTGTGGTTCTGCGATACTATGAGCGATGAAAGCTCGGAAAGACGCTGGGCTGACGCAAAGCAGACGCTTGAAGACGTGGGAGAAAGATGTTCAAATCCTAGCGAATTTTTCAACGAGGCCGTAAAGCATTTTGAGAAATACGGCTTTGTGAGAATACAAAAATGAAAAAAGAGATAACGATAGGTCAGAACGACGCAGGACAAAGGCTGGACAGATTTCTTATAAAAGCCTTTCCCTCTCTGACTGCGGGTGTGATAAACAAGGCGGTCAGAAACAAGGATATAAAAATCAACGGAAAGCGTTCTGAAATATCCTATAAGCTGAAATGCGGCGATATTCTGTATATTTTTATGCCCGACCGACTGTTAGAGGCGAATTATGAAAGCGAAGATTTTACACAAGCGGGAAATAAACTCAATATAATTTACGAAGATGAAAATATCCTGCTTGCAGACAAGGAACAGGGACTTGCGGTACATTCGGACAACAGCGGAAACGTTGATACGCTGATAAACCGAATAAAAAAATATCTTTATGAAAAAGGGGAATTTCAGCCTGAGAATGAAAATTCCTTTGCTCCAGCTCTTTGCAACAGGATAGACAGAAATACAGGCGGGATAGTTATCGCCGCAAAAAATGCAGAGTCTCTGAGAATACTTAATGAAAAAATAAAAAACAGAGAGCTTACAAAAAAATATCTCTGTATCGTTCTCGGAAAACCTGATAAGGAAGAGGCTTTGCTTACCGCTTACCTGCAAAAGGACAGCCAATCAAATCAGGTCACGATAACGGACAAAAAAACAAGCGAAAATCTTACGATAAAAACGAAATACAAAGTCCTGGACAGCTTTGGAAAGCTGAGTTTGCTTGAAGTGGATTTGCTTACGGGAAGGACTCATCAGATACGTGCGCATATGGCGCATATCGGTCACCCGCTGCTGGGGGACGGAAAATACGGGATAAACCGTATAAACAAAGAATTCGGATTTAAAATGCAGGTGCTTTACAGCTATAAGCTGCGGTTTGATTTTGTTGAGGACGCAGGAAAGCTGAATTATCTGAATAAAAAGGAATTTACAGTGCAATTGGTTCCCTTTTTAGCTCAATACAAAAAAATAAAAGAAAAATATACCGAAAGGACATAAAGAAAATGAAATATGTGGTATTGCTTTGTGATGGAATGGCAGATCTGCCGAGAGACGACCTCAGCGGAAAAACTCCTATGGGAACGGCAAACAAGCCGAATATGGACAAGCTGGCAAAGGTTTCGGAGGTGGGACTGGTAAAGACGGTCATTGATACATTGAAACCCGGCAGCGATGTGGCTAACCTGTCTGTGCTTGGATATGACCCGTCAGTTTACTATTCGGGACGTTCGCCGCTGGAGGCTGGCAGCATAGGGATTGATATGAAGCCCACCGACGTTTCGTTCAGGTGCAATCTTGTTACGCTGTCCGATGAGGAAAAGTATGAAGATAAGACTATGGTTGACTACTGCTCGGGGGATATTTCCACTGCCGAGGCGGCGGAGCTTATAGCCTTTATACAGGAGAAAATGGGCAATGAGGAATTCAGCTTTTACAGCGGAGTAAGCTACCGTCATTGTCTGATATGGGATCACGGCACATTGGATGTGGGAACGCTCACTCCCCCTCACGACATAACGGGCAGAAAGATAACCGAATATCTTGGCGCAAACGAAAACGGCGCAAAGCTGATAGATATGATGAAACGTTCTTATGATTTTCTTAAACATCATCCTGTCAACTTGAAGAGAATGGAAAAGGGACTTCATCCCGCTAACAGCCTTTGGTTCTGGGGCGAGGGCGTGAGAAAAGACCTTATGCCTTTTGAAAAGAAGTATGGGCTGAAGGGCGCTATGATCTCGGCGGTAGATCTGCTCAAGGGTATAGGAAAGTTTACGGGAATGGAGGTTATAAACGTTCAAGGAGCGACAGGCTACATAGATACCAATTTTTCAGGGAAAGCTGACGCTGCAATAAACGCTTTGAAAAACGGGAACGATTTTGTTTACATTCACGTTGAGGCTCCTGACGAATGCGGACACAGATTTGAAATTGAAAATAAGGTAAAATCTATTGAGCTTATCGACGAGCTTATTCTCGGTCCGATACTTAGGGCGTTTGAGGGGGAAGATATGAAAATACTTATCTGTCCCGATCACCCAACGCCGCTGGCGCTGAAAACGCATACCAACGCTCCTGTTCCCTATCTTATCTATGACAGCAGAAAGAAAAATAACGGCGTGGACAGATTTGACGAAGAGTCTGCGGAAAAAACGGGAGTTTTCGTAAAGGTCGGTCATACGCTGATGGACAGATTTTTGGAGAAAAATTAAAAAAGGTTAAATGGAAATAAAGACGTTTGAAAATTCATATTTAAGCAGTACAAAGGACGCATTAAAAAGTGCATTTTATCACGAGAGCAGCAATGAACGCTTTAACGAATGGGAGTTTGCAGAAAATCTGCTGAGTTCCGAGGGATATTTGCCTGAGCTGTGCGTCGTGGCTTTAGAAGGTGAAAACGTAGTCGGATATAACGCGCTGACTAAAGCGAAAATAGGCGATAATCACGGTCTGGCTCTTGGTCCGTTGGGCGTGCGGAAGGAATATCAGAATATCGGGATCGGCACAGCTCTTGTGAATGAATGCGTAAGCAGGGCAAAAAGAATGGGATTTTCGTGGATCGCCTTGCTGGGCGGAGATTATTATTCTCGATTTGGTTTTGAAAGCGGAAAGCAATACGGGATAACCGTGACAGAAAACGAATTTGACAACGAGCATTTACAGATCTTGTTTCTGGACGAATCGGTAAAAAGCAAAGTTGGTGGCAGGCTTGTTTACTGCGACGTATTTTATGATGATAACGGGGATTTGCTGTGATTTTCTGCAACAAAATACATAATAAAAAAGCGGTATGATAAATCGTACCGCCTTTATTTTTCAAAAATTAACTAATATAAAATTTTTCAATACGTTTTGCGTTTTATTTTGTTCCGAAAATTCTGTCACCGCCGTCGCCGATACCCGGAACTATATACAGATCTTCGTTCAGTCCCTCATCAAGAGCGCCGCAGTATATATGAACATCAGGGTGAGCTTCCTGAAGAGCTTTTACTCCCTCAGGACAAGCTACAACAGTCATAAATTTGATAGAGCGGGCGCCGACTTTCTTTATTTCGTCGATAGCTTTTACTGCTGTTAAACCTGTTCCCAACATCAAATCCATCACAATAACGTCACGTTCCTTAATATCAAAAGGAAGCTTGCAATAATAAACACGGACGCTTCCGTCATTATGCTCGTCATCTCTGCATATGCCTATATGCCCTACTTTAGCGGCAGGAATAAGTGCAACTGCGCCCTCCACCATACCGAGACCAGCTCTAAGTATGGGAATAAGCGCTACCTTTCTGCCTGAGATAATATTAGATTTTGCAATAGCAACAGGGGTCTGAATTTCTACCTGTTTTAATGGCAAATCACGGGTAGCCTCGTAGCTCATCAGCATTGCAATTTCAGAAACAAGTTCACGAAACTCCTTTGACCCCGTATTTTTGTCACGAAGAAGAGACACCTTATGCTGTAAAAGAGGGTGATCGAGAATGTTGAGCATTTCCATAACGCTTATTTTTCCTCCAATTTCATTATTTTTTCAACTCTGGCAGCATGACGGCCGCCTTCAAATTCTGTATTTAAAAATACGTTCACAAGCTCAGAAGCAAGTCCGTATGAAATAACTCTCCCGCCAAGGCATAAAACGTTTGCGTCATTGTGAAGCCTTGTATATTTTGCGGAGAAGTAATCGCTGCACGCCGCCGCACGAATACCTTTCACCTTGTTTGCCGCCATTGATATTCCAATGCCTGTTCCGCAAATCAAAATTCCTTTGTCTGCTTCGCCTGAAACTATTTTTTTACAAACTGTTTCGGCAATGTCAGGATAATCTTTATTCTCCCCGCAGTCTGAATATTCATATCCGTTTTCGTAAAGATATTTCAGGATATGTTGTTTTAATTCAGTTCCTGCGCTGTCGCTGCCTAAGACTATCATTTTATTTACCCTCCGCTTTTATTTTCATTTATCCTTGCGATACGTTCTCTTTCTGCCTGTGGAAGCCTCAGATATAACGGAATGAGTTCTTTGGCTGATAGCCTTTCATATTCCGAAGCGGCAAAACAAACGCTTTCAGCTCGTTGATGACGTAAGGCAGGAGGAGCAATAAAAATATTTTCCGCAGTTATTTTTTTATTTGCAAGCTCTGCCCCATCTCCTGCAAGAACTATGCGCCTGTTGCTGTATTTTTTTAAATCCTCAGCCACATCGACAGAAGAAATCGCTCTGTCAGGAGTCAATCGCTTTATTTTACTTCCTATTACTTCAAACAAAGCATTATAAAACTGACTGCACCGTGCATCCATAACCGAACAGGCAATGCAATCCTGTCCCATAAGATTATATGCAAGGGAGTGAAGAGTGGAAACGCCGACACAAGGCTTATTTGACGCAAATGCAAGCCCTTTTACGGCGGCAACGCCTATCCTTATTCCTGTAAATGAACCGGGACCTGAATTTACGGCAATTAAATCAACCTGTTCAAGTTCAACCCCTGAGTTTTTCAGCATTTCTTCGACCATAGGAAGGAGCGTCTGAGAATGGGTCAGCTTTGTGTTCACAAAGGAGCTTGCGATAACAGTCGTCTTTTCCGAGGAAATATCACATAAAGCGCACGAACCTGCAACAGCAGAAGAATCTAAACCTAAAATCAGCATTATTTGACCTTTTCAATAATTATTTCACGGCTTATTTCGCCTGTTTTATTTATAGAAATCAAGTATACGCTTTCAGGATAATCTACTTCAAAATTTATATTTTCGCTCCATTCTATGCATAAGACTCCGTTTCTTCCGAAATAATCGAAAAAACCGATAGAATAAAGTTCATCAAAACTGCTTATCCTGAACAAATCAAAATGAAAAATATTGATTTTACCGCAATATTCATTTATAAGCGCAAACGTAGGGCTTGTGACCTCATCATTTATACCGAAATATTTTGCTATTCCCTTGGTGAAATAGGTTTTTCCTGCTCCCATTTCTCCTCTGTACAGAACAACATCATCTGCTTTTAGCTTTTTCGCAAAGTCAAAAGCTATTTTTTCGGTATCATTCACACTGTCAGAAAAAAACTTTTCCATTAAAACAGCCCGCTTATAACACCGTTATCGTCAACGTCAATATTGTTTGCGGCAGGAACCTTGGGAAGTCCGGGCATTGTCATTATATCCCCTGCGTATGCCACAACAAAGCCTGCACCTGATGACAGCTTTACATCTCTAATAGTGATATTAAAGCCTTCGGGCTTGCCAAGCTTGGTCTGATCATCAGAAAGAGAATACTGCGTTTTTGCAACGCATACAGGGATCCTGTCACTTCCAAGCGCTTCAATCTCTTTTATAGCTTTTTCAGCCTGAGAAGTATAGATAACTCCGTCCGCTCTGTATATCTCTTTTGCAATAATATCCAGCTTTTCTTTTATAGTCAGCTTTTCGTCGTATATCGGGGCAAAATGACTCTCAGTATTATCGATCGTATCAATAACAGCCTGAGCAAGCTCTTTTCCACCCTCGCCGCCATTCAGGAATACATCTGAAAATGCTACCTTAACGCCAAGCTCGTTGCAGAAAGTCTTGATATATTCTATTTCCGCCTCTGTATCGGTATAGAAATGATTTATGGCGACCACAACGGGAACGCCGTATTTCTGCATATTTTCAATATGAGTTTTCAGATTTACAATTCCCTTTTTAAGAGCATCAAGATTTTCTGCTGTAAGCTCTGCTTTAGGAACACCGCCGTTGTATTTCAAAGCGCGAATCGTTGCGACAAGTACGGTACAATCAGGCTTTAATCCTGCAAAGCGGCACTTTATATCAAAGAATTTTTCAGCGCCCAAGTCAGAACCGAAACCTGCCTCAGTAACTGCATATTCGCCCAGCTTCATAGCCAGCTTTGTTGCTCTTACGGAATTGCAGCCGTGCGCAATATTCGCAAAAGGACCGCCGTGAACTATTGCGGGTGTATTTTCAAGAGTCTGGACCAGATTGGGGTTGATAGCCGTTTTCAAAAGCGCGGTCATAGCGCCAACCGCTTGCAAATCTCTTGCAAAAACAGGTTTTCCGTCATATGTATAGGCGACAAGAATATTGCCCAAGCGCTTTTTCAAGTCATTTAAGTCTGTTGCAAGGCAAAGTATCGCCATTATCTCGGTAGCCACGGTTATGCAGAAATGATCCTCACGGGGCATACCGTCCATTTTTGTGCCAAGACCTACAATGCAGTTTCTCAGCGCTCTGTCGTTCATATCAAGACAGCGCTTGATCTGCACACGGCGAACATCTATTCCGAGAACATTTCCCTGCTGAACATGATTGTCAAGCAGTGCGCAAAGAAGATTGTTTGCGGCTGTTATAGCGTGCATATCGCCTGTGAAATGAAGGTTTATATCCTCCATAGGAACGACCTGAGCATAGCCGCCGCCTGCCGCTCCGCCTTTGATTCCGAAAACAGGTCCCAGAGAGGGCTCACGAAGTGCCAAAACAGCCTTTTTGCCGAGCTTGTACATACCTTGTGCAAGTCCGATGCTGGTTGTCGTTTTGCCTTCTCCCGCAGGGGTTGGATTTATGGCGGTCACAAGTATAAGTTTTCCGTCAGGCTCATTTTCAAGCCTTTTGATACATTCTTCAGTTATTTTTGCCTTATAATGACCATAAGGCTCAAGTTCATCTTCAGATATGCCTAAATCAGCGGCAATATCCTTGATCTTCTTCATTTGGGCATTCTGGGCTATTTCAATATCAGTCAGCATTTAAATGTCCTCCTATGAAATTCATTTTCAGGACAAGAAGTCCTGTGTTCTACACAAAAAATATTATAACACATATTGGAATAAATAGCAATATTTATTTATACCAATTTCATCTGTCCTGCGTTAAAGTCAGCACTTTTTCCTGCCGACGGAATATTTTTAACGATATACTCATCCATAATACCGTCAACATATCTGCTTACTGACGCAAGCTCGGATTTGGTAAGGCGCATTACCTGAACTCCCTGCGTTTCACGAGACGCTTTTGACATAAGCAGATCAGAAGAAAATATCATCACTTTACCCGCTGTGGATTGAAGAATAAAGTCTGTCGGCTCTTTTATCACAAATGTTCCGACAATGGGCGAATCGGTATTAAACGCGTTGGCAAGCTTTTTTCTGTTGGTTTTGGTTTCATATGATGAAAGCGGTATTTTGGCACACTTTCCGTTTTTAAAGAAAATCATCAGAGTTTCACTATAATCAGCAGTAACAACAGTAAACAATAAATTTTCCCCATTTTCAAATTCCAGCTTTGCGGGGATATAATCTCCCAGAAGGCTTGCCTTAGTCGTGTCAAACTGACTTACTTTGTATTTATAAGCAAAAGCCGTATTGGTAAAGAAAATCAGGTCGCTTCTATTCGGCACTTCCTGCTCAATAACTATAATATCGTTTTCTTTAAGCTTCTGATCACTGCTCATACGAAGAGACTGAGCTATTATCTTTTTGAAATAGCCGTCCTTTGTAACAAAAATTGTAACATTATAATCAGGTTCTTCCTCTTCGACCTCCTCAGGTTCATCAGAGGCATATGTCAGAAGAGTTTTCCTCGGCTGACCATATTTTGCTGTAATATCTCTTAAATCGGAAATTATAATATTTTTGATCTTTCTCGGATTTTCAAGAGTATCTTCCATTTCGGAAATATCAGCCTTTAAATCGTTTATTTCCTCAAGCCTTTTCAATATATACTCACGGTTCAAATGGCGAAGCTTTATTTCCGCAACATACTCTGCCTGCACCTCATCTATTCCGAAACCTATCATAAGATTCGGAACGACCTCCGTTTCCTCTACGGTCTGACGGATTATTTTAATAGCTTTATCAATATCAAGAAGTATTTTCTGAAGTCCCAGCAAAAGATGAAGCTTTTCCTTCTTTTTCGTAAGGTCAAAAGTTATTCTGCGCCTCAAACAAGTCGCTCTGAACTCTGTCCACTCGTTGAGTATTTCTCTGACGCCCATTACCCGAGGAGTCCCGTTTATAAGGATATTGAAATTACAAGCAAAGGAATCCTGCAAAGGAGTCATTTTAAAAAGCTTCTGCATCAGTGCATCAGGATTTACACGACGTTTAACGTCGATCGCGAGTTTTAATCCCGAAAGGTCAGTCTCATCACGAATATCGGAAATTTCCTTCAGCTTTCCCGCTTTCACAAGCTCTACAATGCGATCCATTATAGCTTCAACAGTGGTTGTAGGAGGGATTTCAGTGACTTCGATCACATTTACGTCAGAGTCAAAGTTATACTTTGCCCTTACTTTTATTGAACCTCTTCCTGTTTCATATATTCTTTTAAGCTCGTCTTCATCATATATTATAAACCCTCCTCCTGGAAAATCAGGGGCTTTAAGCGTGGAAATAATATCGTGGTCAGGGTCACGAATAAGACTGACAGCAGTTTCACACACTTCGCTTAAATTAAAGGAACAGATGTTGCTGGACATTGAAACAGCAATACCGATATTATTATTCACGAGAATAGAGGGAAATTTAGCAGGCAAGAGAGACGGTTCATTCATTGTGTTGTCGTAGTTTGGTACAAAATCAACAGTATCCTTGTCTATGTCATCAAAAAGCTCGCTGCATATTCTGTCAAGCTTTGCCTCTGTGTATCTGCTCGCCGCAAAGGACATATCCCTTGAATATGCCTTACCGAAATTGCCTTTGCTGTCAATATAAGGATGGAGCAAAGTTTCATTTCCTCTTGTAAGACGCACCATAGTTTCATATATAGCCATATCGCCATGAGGATTAAGCCGCATGGTCTGACCTACAATGTTTGCGGATTTGGTTCTCGGTCCGCTCAACAATCCCATTTTATACATTGTATAAAGCAGTTTGCGGTGAGAAGGCTTAAATCCGTCTATTTCAGGCAGCGCACGCGAAACTATAACGCTCATTGCATAAGGCATATAATTTTCTTCAATGGTGTTTGTTATAGGCTGTTCGGCAATTATTCCGGCACCTTCAATATAAGCGTCAGGATAATTTTTTCTTTTTATGGAATTGTCCCTGTTATTTTTCTTTTTCAATTCTTTGACTTGCTTCCGTCGGGAAAGCTCTCCTTATTTTATTTATGTGCTTATCAGCTTACATCGATAAGATCGAGATACTTGCTTCCGTATTGGGCGATATAATCCTTTCTTGCAGCAATATTGTCGCCCATAAGCATATCAAATATCTCCTGCGTTGCTTCCACATCACTTGGCATTACTTTTATCAAACGTCTCGTTTCAGGATTCATGGTGGTAAGCGACATCATTTCAGGCTCATTTTCACCTAATCCTTTTGAACGCTGTATTGTGTATTTTTTACCTTCAATGCTGTTTAAAATGCGATTTTTTTCAGGTTCTGTGTAAGCAAAATATGTTTGTTCCCTGCACTCTATTTCATACAAAGGAGATTCGGCTATATAAACATATCCCTCCTGTATGAGCGTCGGAGTGAGCCTATAAAGCATCGCAAGGATCAAAGTTCTTATTTGATAGCCGTCATAATCTGCATCTGTACAGATAACGATTTTATTCCAGCGCAGATTATCAAGGCTGAAATTGGAAAGATCTTTATTTGCCTTGCTCTGTACTTCAACTCCGCAGCCGAGTACTTTAAGCAGATTCGTTATTATCTCGCTCTTGAAGATTTTATCATACCCTGCTTTCAGGCAGTTCAGTATTTTGCCTCTTACAGGCATTATAGCCTGATACTCAGAATCCCGCGCAAGCTTTACCGCGCCCATAGCCGAGTCGCCTTCCACTATATAAAGCTCTCGCTTGGAAATATCCCTGCTGCGGCAATCTACAAATTTTTCAACGCGGTTGCTCAGGTCAATATTGCCTTCAAGTTTTTTCTTGAGATTCTGGCGCATTTTATCCGCGTTTTCTCTGGAGCGCTTGTTTACAAGGACTTGTTCGCATATTCTAACGGCTTCATCAGGATTTTCAATGAAATAAACTTCAAGATTATGCTTCAGCCAATCGGACATGGCGTCTTGAATAAACTTGTTATTTATCGCCTTTTTGGTCTGATTTTCATAACTGGTCTGAGTAGAAAAATTTGAAGAAAGGAATATAAGACTGTCTTCAATATCATTAAAAGCTATTTTGCTTTCGTTTTTCTGATATTTGTTGTTATTTTTGAGATAGGCGTCTATCTGATACACAAAAGCCTGTCTCATTGCTTTATCAGGACTTCCGCCGTGTTCAAGCCAGCTTGAATTATGATAATGCTCAATAAGATTGACTTTGTTTGAAAAAACAAACGCCGCTCTTAGCTTTACTTTGTATTCTGGTCTGTCCTCACGGTCACGCCCCTGCTTCTGTGCCTGCCAATGCTGAGGAACAGTCAAAGCGTCCTCGCCTGCGATCTCCTCAAGGTAATCATCAATACCGTTTTCATAGCAGAATTTATGCTCTTCAAACTCACCTGAAGCTGTTTCTTTGCGGAAAATAAATTCCAAACCGTCATTTACGATAGACTGCCTGCGGAGGACATCAAAGAAATATTCATCAGAAATATCTATTTGTGTGAAAACTTCAAGATCAGGTTTCCATCTTGTTCTTGTGCCTGTTTTTCCTGTTGATTTTTTTCTTATAAATCCTTTTTCATTTTCATTGACGGTTACGTTAAATCCTTTTTCAAACCTCAAGCTGTACTGCCATGTTCCGTTATCGCTGACAACTTCCATGTATTCGGAGGCAAACTGAGTAGCGCAAAGTCCCAAGCCGTTCAAGCCAAGCGCAAAAGTGTAGTTATCTCCGCTGTTGTTATCGTATTTACCACCTGCGTATAAGGTGCAGAATGCAAGTTCCCAGTTATATTTTTCTTCATTATTGTTATAATCTATGGGTATTCCGCGCCCGTTGTCTACAACTTCTATCGAATTGTCAAGAAATTTTGTTATTTCGATTCTTTTGCCATATCCTTCACGGGCTTCATCGATTGAATTTGAAAGTATTTCAAAGACTGAATGCTGACAGCCCTCTATACCGTCCGAGCCGAATATTACCGCAGGTCTTTTGCGAACCTGATCAGGTCCTTTTAAAGCAACTATGCTGTTATCACCGTAATTATTTTTCGCCATATTTTAAACTCCAAATCTTGATTGTAGCTTTTTAAAATAAATACCATAATATTATAACATTTTTCGGAAGATTTTTCAAATGTTTTTAAAAATATTTTTAAAGAAACAAAAAAGCTGACGTTGCCGTCAGCCATTCTGAAATAGATTAAATTATTCACATATTATGTTTCCGCCGCAGGTGGCATTACCCTTTATTTTTCTGCAGTGTATATCGCCTTCTGATTTTGCATTGTTTCCTATATCACCGCAGCAAATTCCGTCTCCTGCAACAGCATCTCCCGAAATGTTGCCACAACAAATCCCGTCGCCTGCATTGACATTTCCCCCGATATTACCGCAGTTTATACCATCTCCTGCATTGACATTTCCTCCGATACTGCCGCAGTTTATACCGCCGCCCGCATTAACATTTCCGCTTATGCTGCCTTTTATATCTGCGCTGCCCCATATTTCAAAAGAACAACCAAGATGTTTATCGTTTTTAATTGTGTCAGGCATTTCCAGCACAATGCGTATATTCGGGTCGTATATGTCAGATGTAAGGACAGTATTTCCTTTTAATTGTATGATACGCAATTTGTCGTCATTTGGAATTTCGTCGTAAAAAACCGATTTACTGCTTGTTTCTTTGTTGTAAAACAGATCGTCTATCGTCATTTCAAAAAATTCTGCTATTTTGGGAAGAAGAGTTATATCAGGAAACGACGCTCCTGTTTCCCATTTACTTACTGCCTGAACGCTGACTCCGAACTCGTTGGCAAGAGCTTCTTGGCTTATATCCATCTCACGGCGCTTTTTTCTGATACAATCACTTATCCTTATTTCCATTTTATATTTTCCTTTCTAATTTATTTGACTTTATTCTATCATAAAAGCAACGTTTTTACAATTAACTTGTTTTAGAATCTATCAACTTTAGGTTGAATAAATAATGTGAACATATAATGAAAATTTAATTTATTAGATTGACAAAATTACCAAATTGAAATATAATGTTTGTGTATTTTTTCAAGTATGTATTATTTATTTTACGATAGATAAACTGCAAAATCGTACTGAAAAGGAGTAGACAAATGCTTCAGCTAAAAGATGTAGTAAAAAAATACGGCGAAAAGGATAATGTTGTAACCGCACTAAACGGTATAAACATTACATTCCGCAAAAATGAGTTTGTTGCTGTTCTCGGACATTCAGGCTGCGGTAAGACCACAATGCTGAATATTATCGGCGGTCTTGATCACTGCACATCAGGCGATCTGATAATAAACGGCGTATCAACGAAAAAATATAAGGACAGAGACTGGGATGCATACAGAAACCATTCCATAGGATTTATTTTTCAAAGTTATAATCTTATACCCCATCAGACGGTTCTTGCAAACGTAGAGCTGGCTCTTACAATTTCGGGGGTGTCTAAATCCGAAAGGAAAAAAAGAGCAATTGAAGCGCTGAAAAGAGTCGGTTTGGGAGACCAGCTGCACAAAAAGCCCAATCAGATGTCGGGCGGACAAATGCAGCGCGTCGCTATTGCGCGAGCTTTGATAAACAACCCTGATATTCTTCTTGCTGATGAACCCACAGGTGCTTTGGACAGCGAAACCAGCGTTCAGGTTATGGAATTATTAAAGGAAATAGCGAACGACCGTCTTGTTATACTGGTAACACATAATCCTGAGCTTGCCGAACAATACGCCACAAGGATAGTCAGGGTCAAGGATGGAGCCATACTGAGCGATACTGATCCATATGAAGCGCCAAAAAACGACTCAGAAGTAAAAGAAAAGAAAAAACGTGTTTCAATGTCGTTTTTTACTGCGGTTTCTCTATCGCTCAACAACCTCCTTACAAAAAAAGGACGTACTTTACTTACATCTTTCGCAGGCTCAATAGGTATAATCGGTATTGCGCTTATCCTGTCTCTTTCAACAGGTATAAACAATTATATCAATACTGTTCAGGAAGAAACCCTGTCGTCATATCCGATAGATATACTTAAAGAAAGCACAGATCTAAGCAGCCTTTTCGGTTCCATAATGGACAGAGACATCGACGATGACAGTGATGACGATGCCGATGAAAATGAGCCTGAAACAGAAATGGTAAGAGCAAATACTAACGTCTACGAGGTATTCAATGCTTTAAACTCATCTGCAAGGCAGACAAACAACATGAAGGCTTTCAAGGAATATGTTGATTCCAACGAAGAAATTCAGAAATATGCGAGCGCAATTTCATATTCCTATAACATTAAAATGCCTGTTTTCACAAAAGAAGATTCAGGAAACATTATGAAAGCGGATCTTGCGGAAGTAATGACAAACACTGTCGGCATGAGCAGTGTATTCCAGAGCGATTCCCCCATGATGGCAATGAGCGGAATGGAAATGTGGGAAGAACTTCTTCCTGCGGACGACGGTTCTCCTGTAAACGACATACTTAAAAATCAGTATGATCTCGTTTACGGGAGCTGGCCTCAGAACTATGATGAAATAGTCATTGTGCTGACAAGAAGAAATGAACTTCCTGATATAGTTATGTATACTCTCGGTCTTAAGGACACAGAAAAGCTCCCGGATCTTATGTCAAAGGTAATGAACGGTGAATATATAGATGATTACGGAAAGACCGAATGGACTTACGAAGAGCTTTGTGAAAAAGAGCTAAAACTTATTCTCCCATGCGAATATTATCAGACAGGTGAAAACGGAAAAGGACACATTGATCTTACAGAAAGCGATACGGGGCTTGAATATCTGTACAATTCCGATGAAATAGGTCTTAAATTAAAAATAACAGGATTTATTCGTCCAAGCGAAAGTGCAACTGCCACCATGCTCAACGGATACATCGGTTATACAAAAGGTCTGACTGATTATGTAATAGAAAAAACGAACGATAGCGATATATTAAAACAGCAGATAGACGATCCTGACACAGACGTAATTTCAGGTCTTCCTTTTAAAACCGACGATTATGTTGAACCGTCCGCTCAGGAAATGGCCAATCGCGTAAATGAATTCCTGTCAAAAGCCGATATACCCGATAAGGCTGATATATACAGATTCATTATGTCACAGCCCGACGAAAACGAAGTGCAGGAATACGCTCAGCAATACCTTTCTCAATATACCCGTGAAGAGCTTGAACAGCAGGTCGCTGAGATGTATGCTCAAAATATGGGAGTTGACGCCGATTCCGTTTTATCTTATATAAATCAGATGGATGATGAGACGCTTTTCGGATATGCAGCCGAAGCAATCGGTTCACAATACGCACAACAATACGCTCAGGCGGTACAGCAGCAGCTCGCATCAATGACATCCGAACAGCTTGCGGCAGCGCTTGATATGGCTGCGTTCACAGATGAACAATATGCTTTGCTTTTTGAAAATTATACACCTGATGAATTTTCCGAAAGCGATTATGACAGCGTACTTTCAACACTCGGATATGCAGATTTTGACGACCCCTCGTCAATGCACATATATGCAAAAACATTTGAGGATAAGGATAAAATATCCGAAGCAATAAAGAATTACAATGACTCTGTTTCAGAAGATGACGAAATAAAATACACAGATTATGTGGCGCTGCTGATGTCATCTATAACCGATATAATCAGCGGTATCTCCTATCTGCTCATCGCATTTGTCGGTATTTCACTGGTGGTTTCATCAATAATGATAGGAATAATAACATATATTTCTGTACTTGAGCGTACGAGAGAAATCGGTATTCTTCGCGCTATCGGCGCTTCAAAGCACGATATTTCAACGGTTTTCAACGCTGAAACATTGATAGTGGGACTTGTATCAGGAATTATAGGCATAGGAGTTTCACTGCTCCTGCTGATACCTATTAACGCAATATTGTACAGCTTAACGGAAATCAAAGGGCTTACAGCTATACTTCCGGGAATAGGGGCGGCAATACTTGTAATAATAAGCATGATACTTACATTGATAGCAGGCATTATTCCCTCAAGGGTAGCTGCAAAGAAAGATCCTGTTGAAGCGCTGAGGACTGAATAAATGATAAAGCTAATCGGTAAATGATTTTTTAAGACCCGTGCAAAAATATCCGCACGGGTCTTTTATTTATATCCATTCTTTCATAAATAAATCAAAAATTCATTAAAGTAGAATAAAAAAATCAGAAAAAATATTGAAAAGCATTTAATTTTATGGTAGAATTATTTTAAGAAAGTATCCGTTTTATTACGGTCATATAAAGTAGGTGTTTCATTTGATTGCATACCTTACAGATATTCTGGATAATATTCGCAGTGTTATAAGCTATATCACGATCGTTGATATATTCGATATGATATTTCTTTCTGCGATTTTATTTTTCTGCATTAAACTCATGCGTGAAACAAGAGCTGAACAGCTTATAAAAGGAATAATATTTTTTGCTATTGTATTGTTTCTGTTAGATCAGCTTGGATTTAAAGTAATGGGGCTTATAGCGGAAACATTCTTTAACATAGGTATTCTTGCTATAATAGTAATGTTTCAGCCTGAACTGAGACGTATCCTTGAACGCGTGGGACGAACGAAAATGTCCAAAAAACTTCCTTTCCTGCTTGAAGGAAGCATAGGCGAAGAGAATGAAAAAATAGTAAATGAAATAAACAGCATTTCAAAAGCCTGCGAAAACCTTTCAAGAACATCCACAGGCGCTCTTATAGTAATAGAACAGCAAACGAAACTTGGCGAACAAATCGAAACGGGAACATTGATAAACGCTATCCCAAGTGCCGAACTTTTCGGAAATATTTTCGTACCAAATACTCCTCTTCATGACGGTGCGGTAATAATGAGGGACGGTATTATTCTTGCTGCCGCTTGCTATCTTCCAAAGCCTGCTAAGGAAGAACTTGTTCCTAAGGAACTTGGTACAAGGCACCGTGCGGCAATAGGCATGAGCGAAGTTTCTGACGCCATAATAATTGTTGTTTCGGAAGAAACAGGTGTTATCTCTGTTGCGGAAAACGGAACACTTACAAGAAATTATTCCGGTGTTACATTAAAAAATTACCTTAACGAGCGTCTTATCCATACTTCGTCTGATAATCAGAAGAAAAACAAATCCGGCAAGCACTCCTCCGGTACCAAAAACAAGGAGGACAAGAAATGAAATCATTTTTAAAAAGGATCGGAGACTTTTTTGTAAAAAATCTGAAAACTATAATAATGTCCGTTGTTTTTTCGATAATTATATGGTTTGCAGTATCTATACAATTGTTTCCGAATGTTCATGACCATATAGACGATATACCTGTCTCCGCTGAACTTACTTCTGCTATGAAAGAAGAAAATCTTCAGATAATTGATTATGATGAAACGGTTTCTATACAGATTCAGGGTAAACGTTATGTGATAGGTATGCTTACCGCCGATGATTTCACGGCATCGCTTGATCTTTCAGAAATAACAACGCCGGGAACGCATGTGGTAAACATAAATGTCAGCAAAAAAGCAGAAGCAAATAATGACTATGAAATTATTTCTTCAGACTTGACTTCAAAAATTACGGTTGAACGAAGAATAAGCAAAACTCTTAATCTTGAAATAAGTACGAGCGGGATTTCAGTAGGAGATGAATTGCAGATACAGGAAGACGATATTACACTATCATCAGATACAGTTGTAATAAGCGGTGAAGAATCCCTTGTTGAATCCGTTGAACGAGCCGTAATTGAGCCTGTATACCAAGGGACAATGACAGAAACCACCGAGGTTCAGGGTACAGTAAGCCTTTATAATTCCGATGGGATAAAAATAAACAATCCCGAACTTGAATATAAGGCTAACAATTATACTATCACGATTCCTGTTTATCGAGTAAAAACTCTGCCTCTCAATGTTTCGATAATTTATCCCGACAACTTTAACAAAAACAGTCTCAAACACAATATACTTCCGCAGGAAATAACTATTGCTGCGCCTGCCGAAGATGTCAGCATTGAAAACCTTGAAAAGATAGATGTGGGTGAAATAAATCTATCTAATATAACAGCAAGAGATATTCAAGGAGGAATCAATCTTGCCATTTCCCTTCCCGAAGGGTATAAAAACCTTTCCAATACAGGACGGGCGCAAGTTACTTTTGATAATATCGACAGCTATGGTAATCTGGAATTTACCGTTTCGACCGATAACTTCACTATACTGAACGGCGATACAAACTATGAATATTCGTTTGTTACAAATCAAATTGAAGTTACTGCTATCGGACCTTCAGGTGTACTCCAGAACCTGTCACATGATGATATTATCGGAACTGTAAACCTTTTAGGCATTCAGATGGAAGAAAGCGTTAAAAATCTTACAGTTACTTTGCGTATAGCAGGTCAGAACGTCACTGCATGGATAACAGGCGATTATAAGGTGGATATACGCATAACTGAAAAGCCTGAAGAAACTGAAGAATAGAAGTTTACGAAAAGTAAATTGAACAACAAGCAATTCATTTATAAAACAATAAAAGCAGACTTTCATAAAGTCTGCTTTTGCATTATCTCAGTAAATAAAAATCAAAGCCGTCCTGACATAGGTTCTTCTATATCAGGACGGTTTATTTTAAAATGACTTCTTTTCGCTTTTACCGATAGCATTGTTAAAAGCTTCAAGGACTTTCGGGTTGAAAGTACCGCACTCGCCGTTATAGATCATATTTACAGCGACCTCATGCTCATATGCGGCTTTATATACTCTCGGTGAAATAAGAGCATCATACACATCAACAATAGCTACCGCCTGCGCCCAAATTGATATTTCATCACCCTTTATTCCGTCAGGATAACCTCTCCCGTCCCAGCGCTCATGATGATGGCGGCAAATGTCATAGCTGTAATTATATATGTCTTCATCTATAAGGTTAGGAATATTTGCGAGTATCTCACAACCCTTTACAGTATGAAGCTTCATTATCTCAAACTCTTCTTTTGTAAGCCTTCCGGGTTTATTAAGAATATTATCGGGTATTGCTATTTTTCCTACATCATGAAGTATTGAAGCGGTTGCGATCTTATCTATTTCTTCTTTTGAAAGATAATATTCGGGGTACATTCTTGTGACTTCGGTCATAAGTATTTTTGTAAGACCACTTATGCGCTTTACATGCTCGCCTGATTCACAGTCACGAAACTCAATAATATTTGCCAGAGCTTCAACCATAGACTTATTTATTATTTCAAGACGGTTCACCTTTTCCTCAACAAGGGCTTCCAGATCCTCTCTATGGCGATAAAGCTCCACTACGTTTCCGATACGGCATTTAAGGAAGTTCATAAAAAAAGGCTTGGAAATAACGTCAACCGCTCCCAAATCATATGCGGTCATAAGCAATTCCCTACTGTCCTTTTCAGTAGCGGCAGTAACAATAAAAACAGGAATACGGCTTATTGAACCGGTTTTGTTCATATGACGAAGAACAGAAATTCCATCCATTTCCGGCATGATAAGGTCAAGAAGAACAGCGGATATTTTTCTTCCGCTGTCAATTACTTCGACCGCCTGACTGCCATTTTCAGCTTCTATAATATTATAATTATCCCGAAAACCTTCAGCAAGAATTACACGATTTATTTCCTGGTCATCAACGATAAGTATAGTTCTGTCTTTTTCCACAAGTCCCTCCGAATAAGATATCTGAATTTAATGTTGAGTTATTTGTTTCTTTCAATGCATGAAATAATATCTGCCTGAACAGGAATAATTTCCAGCAATATGCTTTTTGCTTTTTCAGGATCATTGGCTCTAAGCAAAGCTACTATTTCAGTATATGCATTATATAAAGGAGTAAGCGAAAGGTTTCCTGTTACACCTTTCAAGGTGTGTGCATTTGAAAGTGCGGTTTCATAATCTCCTTTTTCAAAAAACTCCAAAACCTTTAAATCAGCTGCCGCAGGCGGAAATTTACCGACCATTCTCTCATATAAAGCGCTGTTTCCGCTAAATCTCTGTAATGCTTCCTGTGTATCTACTCCAAGCGATTCAAGTTCTTCAATCAATGCCATATCAACAAGGTTCCTTTCTTAAAACACTTAAATGTTGCATTTTTATTCAAAATTATTATATCACACAAATACCTTTCTTGTCAAGGAGGAGATATTTGTAACGCTTTGATGCTGAAATAATAAAGTAGTTTTAAAAATCATTTTTTATTAGTGAAGATAAAATTTCATATACTTTTTCTTTTTCCGAAAGTCCTTTAGAAAACGCTGTTGCGCTTCCTGCCGCAATTCCCAGTGAAAGGGCATATTCATAATTCTTTCTTTCAGTATACCCTGCCAAAAACCCGGCTACCATTGAATCTCCCGCTCCTACCGAATTCACAACTTTTCCGAGCGGAGCGTTTATCTGATGAAAATTTCCGTTTGAGTCAAGAAGGACGGCTCCATTCTCCGCCATAGAAACAAGAACGTTTTTTGCCCCTTTATTTTTTAACTTTTCTGCATAAAAACTAGCTTTTTCACTGTCTGTTATTTCTGTGCCGAACATTTCACCAAGCTCATGGTGATTCGGTTTTACCAAGAAAGGGCGATATTTCAAAACATTAAGCAGCAATTCCCCCGATGCGTCTATAACAATCATTATTTTTTTAGAGTTCAAACGACACGCTATCTGTTCATAAATATCGTTTGGAAGAGAAGTAGGCATGCTCCCTGCCAACACAAGAGTATCCCCCTCTATCAAATCATCAAGCTTAGTAAACAGCATATCAACGGCTTCTTTTCCAACAACAGGTCCGATCCCGTTTATTTCGCTTTCAAGCTCTGCTTTTATTTTAACGTTTATACGTGATCTGCCATTTTTTAAGTGTATAAAATCTGTTTCTATTCCCTGCTCCGTCAGGTCATTTTCTATTGCCTTGCCTGTAAAGCCCGCTGTAAATCCTAAGGCTTTCGATGCTATTCCAAGGCGATTAAGCATTATAGAGACATTTATCCCTTTGCCGCCTACAAAAATTTCTTCTTCCGAAAAACGGTTTATTTTCCCTTCAACAAACTCAGGTAATGAAATCACATAATCTATTGCGGGATTGAATGTTACTGTGTATATCATTTTGCCTCCGTATAATCAAAACTGTTTTATATAAAATAACTCTATTTCACGGATTTGTCAATACGCTTTATCACCAAAAAACCTCTTGCAGGTTTTCTGCAAGAGGTTTATGTATCCTTTTATACGCGGCATTACCCGCAGGACGTTATTCAATTGTCAATTTAATCAGTACATTGGCTTAATCCCTTTCTGTTATTCACTGGGTCCGATCCTGAAAACAATTCTCATTTTCAATCAACTCCCCGAATGGGATTAAATATATTAAAGCAGTTTCAGCTGCATACTCCTCGGGTTTACGCCCGGGTCGTATCACTTATTGCAGCCATGACACTGTGAAGACATTTCATGAACTAATCGTTCTGATGTAAATCAAATTGAAATATGTCAGCCATACGAGCTGTATTTCAAATTTCAGATTTCTTAAAGTAAGTCAATTCACGGTCACGAGCCGCAATGCGTGATTCTGTGATTCAATTATTTCCATCGGACTCGCTTCCTTTCCCGGTAAAAATTTGTACAACCATCAAACTGTACATCAAAGCCGAACTCTGAAAAATGTCGTTTTGTAATTATCGCATGAAAGTCATTATTCTTTTCAGCTTTGCCGTAGGAAATAAAAACATTAGCAAAAAATTCCTTAAATTTTCACCCTCTCAGAATCCTTTTAAGTCAATCCCGTCATTCATCGGTCGATTTGACAGCTTACATTTCTGAGGTTTTCTGTCTCTCTTTCCTTGGTTATATAATAGCATATTTATATATAAATGTCAACGATTTCCTTATTGTTATTTTGTATATAATTTTCCTCTGTTGTTAATAATTATTGTTGCATTTTACACATAAATTACTTTTGGTAATCAAAAACATTTCTTTTTCTATTGACACGAAACCATATATAAGATATAATTAAATAGTTAGGTAAAATGAAAGGAGAGTCTTTTAAAAAGCATGTTCACACTTTTTAAAAGTATTTCGTAAAATGGCTGAAGATAAAAAAGATGGATTTGAAGAATACGAACCCCAGATAGTTGATCTTGACGGAGAACCTTTTGAAGTTATCGACGCTATCTGCTACGACGATCAGAACTATGTTGCGCTCGTTCCGTATAATGAAAGCGATGAAATGGACGATGAAGATGTTGAATTCATCATTCTGAAGGAGATCGAAGAAGAAGGCGAATATATGCTGTCCACCGTTGATGACGAGGATCTGTACGACGAAGTAGGGCAAGCTTTTATAGAACATCTGGATTCACTTTACGGTGATGATGAGCATGAAGACAATTGTGACTGTGGTCACTGCCAATAATATACAGGCATTTATTTGTTGTTTTAATAAATAATAATATCACTGCTACGTTCAGTTAGTGTGGTGGTTCATAAAATCCAACACATAGTTAAAAGGGATTTCTCGTTTGCAGCGGATTGCAGACCTCCCGCAACGCGGACGAAGGGAGCGTGAACCTGCAAGGGGATCTTTACCCACCCTGCTCATAAGCGGGTTTTTATTCATCATGCGACGGCGCGGCGGTAAACGGAGCTTTCTTCGGAAAGCTCCGTATTTTATTTTGTATAAAAAGCTGCGACAGACGCAAAATAAATAAAAAAGGCGGAGCAATAATGAAAAAACATATCATGGGGTTACTGTGCGGGCTGTTAAACGGGCTTTTCGGTTCAGGCGGAGGGATTGCCGCTGTTCCGCTGCTGGAAGCAACGGGAAGTGAAGCAAAAGAAAGTCACGCCACATCTGTAGCTTTTATTTTTATCCTCAGTATAGCTACAACAATAAGCTATTTGCTCGGTGACAAGCTTGATTTTATAACTGCTGCCAAGTATATCCCGTATGGAATAATCGGCGCTGTAATTGGGGCGATATTTCTTAAAAACATTTCAAATTCTGTATTAAGAAGAATATTTGGCGGAATTATGCTGGCGGCGGCAATCAGGATACTTTTAAAATGATGGAAATAATAATAGGAACACTATCAGGTATTGCAGCGTCTATGGGGTTCGGCGGCGGTTTTATACTCATAATATATCTGACTGTTTTTGTCGGAGTTGACCAAATCACGGCTCAGGGAATAAATCTGTTGTTTTTTCTGCCTATTGCATTTGTATCGCTTATAATCCACCATAAGAATAAATTCGTTCAGTGGAAAAAACTGATGTATCTGATACCGGGAGGTTTGTTTGGAATACTTGTCGGGGTATGGATATCGTCACATATAAATGTTGATTTTTTACAGAAGATGTTCGCTTCCCTATTGATTTTTGTTGGAGTAAAAGAAATTTTTCATAAAAATTCCGAAAAACACTTGACAAAACAAAAGCAATCAAATATAATAAAATTACTAAAATGCAATGACAGGGAAAAAGACAGTTGATTTTTTTCAGAGAGCCGTTGCTCGGTGTGAAACGGTAAAATGATTCTGTTATAGCTCGCCCTTGAGCAGTCGGCTGAATTTGCAGTAGGCTTGACCGGGTTCTCCCGTTACAGAGTAGCGCATTGATTGATGTGTGGTCAAGGTGAGCGCGTTTCGCGCTAAAAAGAGTGGTACCGCGAGGAATTTTATCCCCGTCTCTTTAATAAAAGAGACGGGGTTTATTTTTAGGGTGCAAAAGCTTTTTCATCTGCAAACACACAGAAAGGAAAGGTATAATAATGAAAAACACAGAAAAGTACACAAGAAACTATTTCTTGCCTCCTTACCCTTGCTACAAGTGGACAATAAAGGAGTACATTGACAAAGCCCCGATTTGGTGCAGCGTCGATCTGAGAGACGGGAACCAAGCTCTCATTGTTCCAATGGATCTGGAGGAGAAGCTCGAATTTTTCAAATTTCTTGTTAAAATCGGATTCAAGGAAATAGAGATAGGATTTCCTGCCGCATCTGAAACGGAATATGAGTTCTGCCGCGCGCTGATAGAGAAAAACCTTATCCCTGATGATGTGACAATTCAGGTGCTGACACAGTCTCGCGAACATATCATCAAAAAGACATTCGACGCTCTTAAAGGAGCAAAAAATGCGGTCGTGCATCTGTATAACTCTACATCTGTTGCGCAAAGAGAACAGGTTTTTAAAAAGCCTAAAGATGAAATTATCAAAATTGCAACAGACGGTGCAAAAATGCTTCTGGATTTTGCAAAAAACACCGAGGGAAATTTTAAATTTGAATATTCGCCTGAAAGCTTTACAGGGACCGAAATGGAGTTTGCTCTGGAAATATGCAACGAAGTGCTGAAAATCTGGGAGCCTACACCTGAAAATAAAGTGATAATCAATCTTCCTGTAACTGTGGAATTGTCAATGCCTCATGTTTACGCAAGCCAGATAGAATATATGTGTGAAAACCTTTATAAAAGAGAAAATGTAATCGTTTCTCTTCATCCTCATAATGACAGGGGCTGTGCAGTCGCGGACACAGAAATGGGACTTCTTGCAGGAGCTGACCGTGTAGAAGGGACGTTATTCGGGAACGGCGAAAGAACAGGTAATGTTGACATTGTGACACTGGGACTCAATATGTACTCTCATGGAGTTGATCCTGAGCTTGACTTCAGCAATATGCCTGAAATAATTGAATTGTATGAAAAAATGACATGCATGAAAGTATACGACAGGCAGCCATACAGTGGCAGATTGGTATTCGCAGCATTTTCAGGCTCTCATCAGGACGCTATCGCAAAGGGCATGAAATGGCGCGAAGACAATGAAGTTCCTCACTGGACAGTTCCCTATCTTCCAATCGATCCAAAGGATATAGGACGTCAATATGACGGAGATGTTATCAGGATCAACAGCCAAAGCGGAAAAGGCGGTATAGGCTATCTTCTTCAGAGAAAATTCGGAATTGACCTGCCTCCTAAGTTCAGAGAAACCGTCAGCTATGCCATAAAAGATATTTCCGACAAGCTTCATAAAGAGCTGATGCCCGATGAAATTTATGACGCCTTCAACGAAAAATTCGTCAATGTGGAAAGCAAAATTAAATACAAAGAGGTTCATTTTGTACAGGGCGAAGAAATTGAAGCAAAGCTCACAATTATACAGAACGGTCAGGAAAGAACGATTACAGGTTCAGGCAACGGCAGGCTCGATGCCGTCAGCGACGCTCTGAGAAAGTGTCTTGACTTAAAGTTTGTGCTTTGTTCATATAATGAGCATGCTTTAAACGTCGGTTCAAAATCAAAAGCGATTACATATGTTGAGATCGCTGATAAAAACGGAGTTATCACCTGGGGAGCAGGCGTACACAGTGATATTATCACATCATCAGTGCGCGGACTGCTCAGCGCGCTCAATCTAAGTGATATAATAAAATAAAATTTTAAAGCTATAACCGTCCTGCTTGCGTATTCTCGGCAGGACGGCTTTTTATCACCTTTTCTGCCAATTTGAATATAATACTAGATAAGAGCAAAACTCAACAAAAAAGCCAAAAGGCAGTAAATAAAAAAGCTGACTGAAAGTTGAGAAAGAAAAAC
>CANRFO010000004.1 GCA_947629925.1 uncultured Ruminiclostridium sp. | reverse complement strand
ATCTGCTCAAGCTGATACTGACAAATCTGCGTGAGAGTGGGAAGAATATAATTTGCCTTGACCCGGAAACGGAATATATTGAGCTGACCAATAATCTCGGCGGATGTTTCGTTGACCTTATGTCGGGGGAGTATATCATAAACGTACTTGAGCCAAAGTCATGGGATAACGGCGCGGGCACTGATGAGGACGCGCCGAGGGCGTTTAAATCCAAAACAAAATTATCTCAGCATATCAGTTTCCTGCGGGATTTTTTCAGGAGCTACAAGGACTTTTCAGACAGAGAAATTGATACCATAGAGCTATTGTTAATACGGCTTTATGAAAAATTCGGAATATCCGACAGCACGGATTGGAGTAAAATGAAACCCCAAGATTACCCCATACTTTCGGATTTTTATGAGCTTATCGAAGCTGAATATCAGAGCTATGCCCCAAAGCAAAAGAACCTCTATACCGCCGAAATCCTGCAGAATATCTGTCTGGGTTTACATTCATTATGCAAGGGAGCAGAGAGCAATTTTTTTAACGGTCACACCAACATTACCGATGGCAAATTCATTACTTTCGGCGTTAAAGGATTGCTTCAGTCAAGCAAGAATATACGAAACGCTTTGCTGTTCAATGTGCTTTCGTATATGTCAGAACAGCTTCTCACAAAGGGAAACACGGTGGCGAGCATAGATGAGTTTTACTTATTCCTGTCAAATATGACCGCTGTGGAATATATACGCAACTTTATGAAACGCGTTCGCAAAAAGGAATCGTCGGTGATACTTGCCAGCCAGAACATTGAGGATTTCCTTGTAGAAAATGTTCGGGAGCTTACAAAGCCGCTTTTCTCAATACCTACGCACCATTTTCTTTTCTATCCAGGGACTATCGAAAAGAAAATCTATATGGATACCTTGCAGGTTGAGCCGTCCGAATATGAGCTTGTGCGTTACTCACAGCGAGGCATTTGCCTTTACAAATGCGGAAACGAGAGGTTCTGCCTTTGCGTGAAAGCACCCGAATACAAGGCGGAGTTGTTTGGAAGCGGGGGAGGAAGATAACATGGCAGTCCCACCGATCATACTGAAAACAGCACTGACAGCCTCGACAGACAAGCGCTTTTGGAAAATCGCGGGGATAATTACAGCGGCGATTTTTATGCCGATAATTCTGCTTATTCTCATGGTCGCGGCGCTGTTTTCAGGCGTTGAAACCGTAAATAACAGCCTGCTCGATTACAGCTTTAAGGGCGAAACAATACCCGCGGAATTTACCGTGGAACAGCGCGGCGCAATCGAGGATATGCGAAGTCGGCTGAGTGAGCTTGAAAGATTTATTGCGGAAAAAGAAAAATATGAAGAACGCAGTCTTGATAAAAATCTTATCAAGGCTGTTTTTTATTGTCTGAATTTTGGCGGTAAACTTAATGAAAAATTCGATTATGAAACATTCTGCAAGTGCTTTGAAGATGCGGAATACACAGAACTCAAATCGGTTCTGCAAGCGGTTTCAAAAGAATTTCCGGAATATGAAATTACGGAAAACCTTATTTATTCCATAAAAAAAGTTTACGAATATCTGAATGTGGAGGCGGTATGACAAATGAAATACGACAACAGAATTTTTGTGGGCAGGACAGCGGAGGATTGCAAGATGATACATCTTGCGCTTTCCAATGGGAAAAAACTTACAATTGACGGCGGCGGACGTGTTTTTGACAACACAGGCCGTTGGATAGCAGACGGAAAGGAGCGGAAAAATAATGATTGAAATAGCAATAGACGAGCTTGAAACATGCAGCGACAGGACGGCGTATGTAAATCTACCCGCGAACAAAAACACAGTTACTGACGAGATGGATAAAGCGTGCGTGTTCGGGGAAACCTTCCCGCGGATTGAAAATTGTGACGATTTTTCCGAGCTTAACGGTTTTGAATTTGACGAGGAGCCTACCGTTCAGGAGCTTAATTTTCTTGCGAAAAGGCTTGAGGAAATAAGCAAAGACGTCACTTTAAAGTGCGCGTATAAAGCGCTTTTGCAAAAGCCGATGAGTACTGTGAACGAGGCGATAAACCGCATATACAATCTTGAAACCATACCCGTTTTTCCCTGTAAGAACTATGAGGAATATGGAGAAATTGTCCTCGAAAATGAAATGCTTGAGGAGCTTGAAGATATCCCCGACGAGTTGTACGAGCTTCTTGACGCAGATAAGGTCGGGCGGGTAATGGCAGAGCGTGAGGGCGGAGTATTTATCGATGGATATTACGTGGTGACGGATTCCTATGAGCCTGTACTTATATATGACGAGGAACTTCCCGAAGCGCAGGAGGACTGGCTTTTCAAGCTTGAAGTCACAGGTGTTCCCGAAAATCCGGAGGACATTTCAAAAATAAAAGGAGAAATATTGACGCTGCCCGCGAACGAGGAATATATGCGTGAATTAGCCTCAAGGTTAGGTGAAAAGCGGCTTGAGGACTGCATTTACTTTGATTTTCAATCTTCAATTCCGCAGATAAATGAGGATTTTTTGGACAGCATGGAAGATATTTTTACGCTCAACGATATTGCGAAAAGGTGTGCAAAATTATCTCGCATTGACGCCGCAAAATTTAAGGCGATACTTGAATTGGAGGGATATAAGGACATAGAAAAAGTAGAAAATATTCTTAACAATCTTGACGAATATGAGTTTGACGCGTCAATAACCGAACCCTCTGACTACGGGATAAATTATCTCTCAAAAATGCTTCCGCCCGACTTTGACAGAACGCTTTTGGAAAGCATTAACGCTACAAATTTTGCGTTCAAGGTTATGAGCAAAAATAAATGCGCATTCACCGAGTACGGCGTTGTATCAGGACGTGGTGGGCATTTGTATTCGATGATAGAAGCTCCGCGGCAGGATGAGGTACAATCTCTGGAGCTGTCGTTATGAGCAAGCGAAAACAGGAAACCGACTATGCCGCGGCGCTTGAAAACAGCTTTAAAAGGTGGGAGGAACTGTTCACAAACGGCGGCTCCGATTCGTTCTGGGCGGACGGGGTAAACCTTAATCTTGTGAAAAGCCATATCATCTATTACAAGAATCAGCTTAGCAAACAGGAAAATTCACTGCTCGGTTTGCCTGATATTTACTATCATAAAACGCCGCCTGAAGTGGATTGTGACTATATGGCTTGTCCCGAAGAAATTCGTGAAAACGCTCGGAAAGCTATGGAAGCAATAGATGCTGATGAAAATCTGCATTTTATTCATGAGCAATATCCGACGCTTTCGCAGCAGCAAGTAAAGCAGTGGAATATCCCCGCGATATTAAATTATGCGGAGAATTTAAGGCGGGCAATTCGTGAAGATGACCTTGTGATTATGCGGCGGTACAAAGACCCTACAAGATTTCTCAAGAGCTTTAAGGCTGCGGCAAGGCAGATACAAATGCCCGAAACAATTCAGAAAATCAACGGATATCTTACCGCCTGCGGTGGTGAAACTGACAATATTTCCCGCGAAGATGATGTCGAGGAGTGCAGCGAAACAAATTTGACAGAGGAAGAACCGCAGAAGGAGCTTCAACTGACATTATTCTGGTTTAAGTAGGAAATACAATAAAAAGAACAGGAGGTAACAACATGACAAAACAGGAAATACTCCGGGAAAAGATACTCTCAAACTATCTCAAATATAAAGAAAAATGGCTCAAAATGACTCCCGCAGAACTGATAGACAACTGCGTTGAGGTGGAAGCGGTCACACGAATGGCAGGAGATATTCCCAACTGCGTCACAGAGGAAGAAGCGGATTATCTGCTCCGATTTAAAAATCCTCTTGAAGTTGTAAGCGATATGTGGATAGACAGATTCGGACAGGAAAACTGTATTCCCGATGAGGAACTTTCCAATATCCTTTGGAGGCTGTCGGATACGAATGACGCGGAGGAAAGGTATGAAAAAGAGCCGAATTTTTCGGATAGTACGCTTAACGAACTCAAAATGTAAAAGGACAAAAAGTTATGAAAGTGGTTATTGTAGAACCGAATAAACCCGCTTATGCTGCCGAAATCGGAAACGATTTAAAATCCATGCAGACAGTGGTGGGAGGACTGATCGAGCCGATATATTACCTCGAAGATCAGGACGCTGTGATGGTGGGAAACGAGGAAGCAAAGCTGATAGGGCTGGAGGGAAACCGCCGTTTCGGGGACAAAATCGTGGCGGGGACTTTCTTCATCTGCGGTAATAGCGGCGATGAATTCTGCTCGCTGACCGATGAGCAGTGTGAGAAATATGCCGGTGAATTTTCACAGCCCCACACAATTACGCGGGACGAAGTGGAGCAGGATATGGGCATTACTTTTATCGCTTACTGAAAGGAATGAAAATGAAAAATACTGTAACCATCGCGCTTAATGAAACCAAAATCTCCGCGCTGAAAATGTATCTGAGCATGAAAAATTCCTCGCTTGATGAGGAAATTACACGCTACACGGAGCAGCTTTACGGTAAAATTGTACCTCAGAACGTGCGGGATTTTATTGATATGACTGCAAAGCAGCACAGCACGGAAAAGATGAAATCCTCCGCAGCTAAACCGACCGACACACCTTGATCGATTTTAAGGCGGCTGTGTCGAGCCGTGTGCGGCTTTTGAGCAAATGTAGAGTAACGAACTACCCAACCGTTCTCGGACGGATTTGGGACGATTTTCGCGGGGTTTGCAAAACAGCTCTGCGGCTAAGTTGGGAGCGGTACGGGTGTATGATTTTGATGCAAGTTAAAAGGGCGGTGTTACGCCCTGTTCACAGCGACGGGCAAAGCCCGCCGCAATCACGATTGTTGGCATTTACGGAAAGGGGTTGTAAAATGGGAAAGTCCAAAAATTCGGAGTTGCAAAGTCCTAAAAATAAGGCGGTTGAGGGAAATAGCGAGGGGTTCTCGAATAAAATTAAGTTCCCCTTGTGGTTTTATCCCAAGACTATGGAGGAAGTGAATTATCGTTTCGAGAGCGATAACTGCGGCTCTCGCAGCGAGTTTATTGAAAAGGCGATAAATTTCTATATCGGCTATCTCAAGCAGGAGAAAAACGTGAATTATCTCTCGCCAAGGATCACTTCTTCGGTAGAGGCTGTAATAAATGGAACGGAGCAGCGCATCAACCGAAACCTTTTCAAGATCGCCGTGGAGCTTGGAAAAATTGCGCACACGCTTGCCGCCGCGAATGAAGTGGACGAGGATACTCTCCAAGAGCTTCATGCAATGTGCGTTGACGAGGTGCGGCACATCAACGGCGTGATAAATTTTGAAAACGCTGTTAAATTCCAAAATGAATAATCGTATCGGAGGTGAATTTATTGGCAAATAATTTTGACGGAATTAAAACGCAGAAGTTTGGCGTTGAAATAGAGTGTACAGGATTAACCCGTGCAATGGCGGCAAAGGCTATTGCACGGGTTTTGCATTCCACAACAACACACGATGGCGGCAGCTATGATAAATATTATATCAAGGACTCTGAGGGGCGGCGTTGGAATGTTGTGTATGACTCAAGCATCAAGTGTTTTAACCGAGAAGGCTGCAGCACAGATTCAAAAAATTATGCTGTGGAAATCGTAACGCCTGTTTTGGAATATAAGGATATTGAATTGCTTCAGGAGGTTGTCAGAGCCGTAAGAAAAGCGGGCGGAATTACAGGCGCTTACTACAACTGCGGAATTCATCTGCACATTGACGGCGCACCATATGACGCTCACAGCCTTCGGAATCTTGTAAATCTTTTTGCAAGCAAAGAAAACTTTCTTTTTGATGTTCTTCAAGTTGCTCACGAACGTGAGCGTTACTGCCAAAAGGTGGACAAAAATTTTCTTGAAAAGATAAATGCAAAGAAAAATATTACAATGGACGATATTAAAAATTACTGGTACAACGGCAATTTAAGTGAGGTCAGGCATCACTACTCTCGGTCTCGGTATCGGGCGCTTAATCTCCACTCTTTCTTTGCCGACGGACATTGGGAAATGCGGACTTGCAATTCTTCTCTTCATGCGGGAGTAATTCGTTCGTATATCGTTTTGGGGTTGGCAATCAGCAACGCCGCTCTTACAAGAAAATTCTGTTCGCCGAAAATTTCGGAGAGCGATAATCTTCGGTACAGCGCAAGAGTATGGCTGATAAATCTCGGATTAAACGGCGAGGAATTCAAAAATTGCCGCAAGCATCTTATATCGCACCTTGACGGCTGCATCTCTTGGCGGCACCCCGAGGACGCTATCGCTCAGCGGGAACGGCTGAAACAGCAGCGTGAGGAATTACAAAATTCAGAGCATGAGCAGGACGATACGCAAATTCAAAACAGCGAAGAAAATACAGGCATGATTATATCAATGTAATGGGAGGTCAAATGAGTAAATTATATATCGCTTACGGTTCAAATATGAACCTTGAACAAATGGCAATGCGCTGTCCAAGCTCCGAAGTAGTTACGGCGGCAATGCTTAAAGGCTATGATCTGCAGTTTAAATTTCACGCTACTATTGAGCCTAACCCCAGCGGCGCAGTGCCGATACTGCTTTGGAAACTCCCCGAGTGCGACGAAAAGCAGCTTGACCGATATGAGGGATATCCGAAATACTATCGGAAAGAGGCTGTGCGGCTTAATCTAAACGGAGAGAGCGCAGAGGCTATGGTTTACATTATGAACGGAAACAAACCGCTTCAGGCACCGTCCGAGCAGTATTACCAAACAATATTGCGGGGATATAAATCGGCGGGCTTGAACACAAGTTATCTTGAAACCGCTTTGGCAAAGGCACAGGAATTCGGGATTTACGAGGATTTTCAGTTGAAATTTTAGGGAGGTACAAAATGCTTTATCACGGTTTTTATGTTGAGTTTATTCCAACGGTAAATATTCCCCGCGAGGATAAAAACGGGGAGGTTTTATTCTGTCGAGGATATGAAATCAAAATCTTTTCCGACAAAGAAATGAAAAATCCCATAGACGGCTTCTATGCTGCCGAGGGATTTGAAATCACTGCCGCAACGCTTGACGAAGCGAAACAGTTTGCAAAAGATGTGATTGATATTGAACAGAAAATATATATTGCGGACAGGGATCTGACAGAGTGCCAAAACTGATTGTCACAAGCCGCTATATTAAACCAAATGCCCACAAGAAATTTGGAAATTACATTAAGTACATTGCGACCCGTGAGGGCGTAGAGAAACCCCTGCAAAAGCAGGAGAGCAATCAAGAACTTGATCGTGAGATTTTCATGAACTATCTGGACTCCCGTCCTAACTCTCACGGTTTGTTTTCCGAAACGAACGATCCCATTGTGTTGGATAAAGCAGCGAAAGAGGTGGCAAATCATAACGGCGCGATTTGGACGCACATCGTCTCTCTAAAGCGTGAGGACGCAGAACGAATGGGATATGTTGACCTTGATCACTGGCGCGATTTGGTGCGGCGGCATATCTCGGATATAGCGGCGGCGCAGAGGATCGCTTCCGAAAATCTCTGTTGGTATGCGGCTTTTCATAACAAGGAATCCAATCCCCATGTTCACATTGTGGTGTATTCCACAAATCCAAAGGAGGGTTTCCTCACAAATAAAGGTATTGATAAAATCCGAAGCGCTTTTGCCAATGACATCTACAAGGACGAACTGCAGAATCTATATCAGCAGCAAACCGTTGTCCGTGACAAACTCCGCTCCGAAGCGGACAACGTGATGAAAAATCTGCTGTCCGAGCTGCAGAACGGCAATTTTGAAAATCCGCATCTTGAACAGCTTATTTTGAAATTACAAACGCAGCTTGAAAATCACAAAGGCAAAAAAGTTTACGGATATTTGCAGCCTAACGTTAAGCAGACCGTGAACTTAATTGTTGCAGAACTTTCCCAAAATCCTGTGCTGAAGAAGATGTATGAAGAATGGTGTAAACTTGAACAACAAAAATACGAAACCTACACAAGCATCGTGCAGAAGTTTCCGCCGCTGGAGGAAAATAAAGTGTTCAAGCCGATAAAAAATGCTGTGATTCGTGCGGTATTGGATATGGATTTCTCGGAGCTGGATATTCAGTCGGAAACCATTTCAGATAACGCAATTCTTTTGCCGGAGGACATTGAAGATACCGAAACGAATGAGGATATATGCGTAGAGAATTTCCACATGAATTGGCGTGGTGATTATAAAACCGCAAAGGAACACTTGACGAATAAGCAGTACGAAAAAGCATTTGAGTTGTTCCAAAAAGAGGCTGACAAATGCAATGTCATTGCGATTTACAATATCGCAAAAATGTATCAGCATGGCTTGTTGAGCAGGGGAAATATTCCGAAAGCACAGGAGTATTTTGCGCAGACACTGAAAGGTTTTCTTTCGTTAGAACCAAACGCAAAGCGACTGCATGATTATGTGCAGTACCGAATCGGGAAAATGTTTGCGCTTGGCTATGGCACGGAACAGAACTATACAGAAGCGTTCAAATGGTTTAAAAAATCTGCGACAGCGGGAAATAAATTCGCTCAATACTCGCTCGGAAGCCTATATTATTACGGAAACGGCACGGTACAAAACTACGAAAAAGCATTCGAGTGGTTCAAAAAATCCGCTGATAACGGCAACATCTACGCTTGCTACGAAACCGCAAAAATGCTTCGTGACGGTATTGGCACGGTGAAAAAACAGGAACAAGCTGACGTGTACTTCAAAAAAGCGTATGACGGCTTTCAAAAAGTTGCCGCCGAAAACCCCGATGATAAAATATTGTATCGTCTCGGCATGATGATATTCAGCGGAATAGGTTGCGACACGGATCGCGAGTTGGGAATCGAATATATAAAGCAGTCTGCCGAGTTAGGGAACGAATATGCCCAAGCGTTCTTGGAAAACAGTAACAGATACCATATGACGGCAGCACAGGACGCCGTTGTGTCAATGCTGCTCTCCTTCGGCAGACTGATTTCCGATGATTACAATCGCAGCTTGCACGGTCAGCGGCTCCGCACCGAGCATAAGCTGAAAGCCGCTATCCGCCGCAAGAAACAGGCGCTCGGATTAAAAGAAAATCCGTTGGAAAATCCACAATTCAAGGGGTGAGTAATTGTTAAATAATAAAGAAATCTATTCCACAAACCTGCCGCACCGCGCCATTGCGGTATATATGTATCTGCGCGACCGAGCCGATGAAAAAGGTTCGTGTTTTCCCGCTATCTCAACCATAGCGGTTGATTTAAAAATGTCCAAAAGTACAATAAAACGCGCGCTCACCGACCTTGAAAAAGCAAAATATCTTCGGCACGAACGCAGATACAGACAATCAGGCGGCAACTCGTCGAACTTGTACTTCGTCGAGCGACCGCCTTAAAAAATCTAAAAAAATATCCAACTGACAAGGGAAAATTCTGCCTTGTCGGTGGTCTATGGATAGGGTCATCATGAACCTACAATGTTAAGTAACCAATATAATATTTTTATATTCTGAAGAAAGGAAGTCTTATGCCCTACATCAATTTTTCGGAAGATGACTTGTACCGTGCGAACACTGCCGATTTGGTTTCATTTCTTCAAAGTCATGGTGGAAACGTGAAAAAAATCGGTTCGACCTATAAGTACATCTACACGGACGGCAGCGGAACGCACGACAGCGTGACGATCCACGGCAGCAAGTGGTACGACCACAAGAACCAGCGCGGCGGTTATGCAATCAAGTTTTTGCAGGAGTTCCTCGGTTTTTCTTTTCAAGATGCCGTTGTGGAATTGCTCGGAGGTCATTGCAATGCGCAAACGGCTTGCTCCGCTCCGAGAGAAGCCATAAAACCTGTTCGAAAGCCGTTCAAGCTACCGGAAGCAAACTCAGATATGCGACGGGTGTTCGCTTATCTCACCAAGCAGCGATTTATTGCGCCAAATATTATCTCCTACTTTGCACACGAACATAAAATTTACGAGGACAGCAAGTACCACAATGTTGTGTTCGTGGGAACGGATGAAAATGGTGTTCCAAAACAAGCCTCTGTGCGCTCAACAATCAGCTTTGGAAAAACATTCCGTATGACCGTTGAGGGTTCGAATACAGAATACAGCTTCTCTCATTTCGGAAATGATGAGAAGCTGTTTGTTTTTGAAGCTCCGATAGATATGTTGTCGTTCATCACGCTCTACCAAAAGGATTGGCAGCAGCACAGCTATATCGCCATGAACGGAGTTTACGAGAGCGCGGTGCTGAAAGCTCTGGAGAGCCACTCTGATTTGCAAAACGTTTACCTCTGCACCGACAACGATGAAGGAGGAATCGAGGCCGCAGAACGGCTTCGGGATATTCTCGCCGAAAAAGGCTACACAGAAATATTTCGCATTGCTCCGCAGCAAAAAGACTGGAACGACAGCCTTAAACAGCTTCATGGTGTGGAATATCTCCCTGCCGTTACTCACGAACGAAAGGAATTGTACTTACAAAACGTTGCCGAGCTGACCGAGATGAAGATTAACCCTAACCGCATAGCCAACGACCTCATAGCTGTCTATAACTCCGCCGACCATATACGGTTAGCGGAGTTTTGTGTTGCGGCGAGTGAGCTTTTTCTGAAAATATCAGGTGTGGAATTTTCGCTCGATATGATGAAAAACAGGCTTACGGACGAGTATAGGTGCTATCAGGATAAGGGAAGTGTTTCCGTGAAGCTCGGTAAGATGCAAAATGCAGTAAAGGTTAGCTTGGAGCAGCTTCGCAAGCCGTCACAGACTGCCGCCGAGCTGAAAATAACGGCCCGGAAACTGTATGACATTGCCGACCACGCTTTACGGTTAGCGACCGAGGAAACCCTCGCTCAGCGAGCTGAACAAAAACAAACATCCGAGGAATCACCCTCGGACGAACCGTTTCAAATGTTGATGAGTGTATAGCTACTCAAGTTCCTGCTCCAACGAATCAAACTCTTCGGTGCTGAAAAATTCACCGATTGTTATTTCAAAGCCGTCGCATATTTTCTTGATCGTAGAGATACCCGGATTGACGCTCTCGCCGTTCAATATACTCTTGATTGTCGATTGAGAAATGCCCGCAGCATATGACAGACCGTTCGGCGTAATGCCGCGCTCCTTGCACAATTCCCGAATACGCTTGACTGTGACCTCGTAAACTCCCATACAAATCCCCTTTTAGTTATATTTCACTAAATATAGTTTATAATATTTTGTGCAAAAAGATTAGTGAATTATCACTAAAATATGATATAATAGTGATATACCACTAACGAGAGGGGATTTTTATGGTAGAAAGGTTAAAGGTAGCGTGCTTCTCGGGACATCGTAAGCTGCCGCAGGATTGTACGGAACTTCGGGCAAATCTTGAAAAGGCAATAATAACGCTGATTGAGCAAGGGGTAGTATTCTTTGGCAGCGGGGCGGCTTTGGGGTTCGATCAGGAGGCAGCGACAATAGTTCTGAAACTGAAAGAGAACTATCCGCACATCAGGCTGATAATGGTTCTGCCCTGTCTGCCGGAGGAACAATCGCTGAAATGGAATGAGGAACAAAAGCGACGATACTATGAATTGCTCGACAAAGCGGACAAGGTTCGTGTATTGTCACCGAGATACACAAGCAGTTATATGCTCGAACGCAATCGCCATCTGGTTGACAACAGCGGGTATCTTATCTGCTATCTTCGTGAGAACAGCGGAGGAACGTTCTATACCGTAAATTACGCTGAAAGGCAGGGGTTGAAAATACTCCGATTATGAAAGGAACATTATGAACACACCACAAATCTTTCTGCTCTGCTTATGTGGAGCATTTTTTCTTGTAGTTGCGCTTATTGCGGCTATCGGCGACCACTATTCACTCAAGGGAATACCCAACAAGCCCGTTGGCAACGGACAGCACGGTACGGCTCGGTTTGCCACCAAAGGCGAAGTTGCCAAGACCTACAAGCATATCCCCTACGCACCGCATTTGTGGCGCGATGGTGAGCAGTTGCCAAGCGTAGACGGTCTGATAGTAGGCTGTATTGAAACAGCAACGGGAATGACCGCACTTGTCGATGATGCGGATATCCATACACTGATGATAGGCGCATCAGGTGTTGGTAAGACCGCAAACTTCCTCTATCCGAACATTGAATACTGCTGCGCAACGGGAATGTCGTTCGTCACGACCGACAGCAAGGGCGATCTTTATCGTAATACCGCAACAATCGCCGAAAAATATTACGGCTACAAAATCTCAGTGATTGACCTCAGAAATCCCACCCGCAGCAGCGGCTACAATATGCTTTATCTCGTCAATAAATACATGGACTTATACAAGACCGAAAGTAAGCTGGAACATAAGGCAAAGTCGGAAAAGTTTGCAAAAATAACCGCCAAGACAATAATCTCGGCGGATGGCGATATGTCAAGCATGGGTCAAAATGCGTTTTTTTACGAGGCTGCTGAGGGCTTGCTGACGGCAGTCATTCTGCTGATAGCGGAATTTTGCCCGCCCGAAAAACGGCATATAATCAGCGTATTCAAGCTGATTCAGGACTTACTTGCTCCGTCAGGAACAAAGGGCGTATCCCGTTTTCAAATGCTGATCGACAAACTGCCGAGCGAGCATAAGGCGAGGTGGTTCGCGGGTGCGGCACTGAACTCGTCAGATCAGGCGATGGCGAGTGTTATGTCTACCGCACTGTCAAGGCTGAACTCGTTTATAGACTCAGAGTTGGAGCAGATTTTGTGTTTTGATACAAGCATTGATGTTGAAGAATTCTGTAGTCGCAAATCAGCAATATATCTTGTTTTACCCGAGGAGGATCAGACCAAGCATTTCCTTGTATCGCTGATTTTACAGCAGATTTACAGAGAAATGCTTACGGTTGCAGATGAAAAAGGCGGTCAACTTGATAAACGTGTGATGATATACGCTGATGAGTTGGGAACGCTTCCGAAAATAGAGGGCATAGAGATGATGTTCTCGGCATCGCGTTCAAGAAAAATATCTATCGTGGCAATTATCCAGTCATTGGCGCAGTTTGAGAAAACCTACGGCAAAGAGGGGGCGGAAATCATCGTGGACAACTGCCAATGCACGCTGTTCGGTGCGTTTGCGCCAAACTCCAAGACTGCCGAGGCAATGTCCCAAAATCTCGGCAAGCAGACTGTTCTCAGCGGAACGGTGACGCGTTCAAGCAGCAGGGACGGGAGTAATCGTCAACTTCAAATGATAGAACGTCCTCTTATGACCGTTGACGAGTTGAAGTCCATGCCCAAAGGACACTTCATCGTGATGAAAACAGGCTGTCACCCGATGAAAATTCGGCTGAAGCTATTCTTTAAGTGGGGTATTCAGTTTGAAAATGCTTACTCGATTGAAGAAAAGTCTGAGCGCAAGGTTCAGTATGCGGACAGCCGCGAGGTAGAAGCGGCGGTGTTAGAGAAGTTTCCGCCGAAGCCCGTACCTGTTGAGTTTATGAACGGCTTTGATGATCCGAACGGGGACGCTGTCTCCAAAAAGCATTCGCCTAAAACCCGTAAAAGAGCAATATGACACACTGAAATCCGCACTGTATATTATGAAACAGAGAAGCAAGTACATAACCGTACTTGCTTTTTTGTTTCGCAAATTCTTCAAATATGTGAGTGTGATTATACCAGGGGTTCAGGATAATACGCTATAATTTAAGCGCAGTTAACACATTTCATTATATCACATAAAACACCGTTTGTAAAGCCCAAATCAGCAAAAAAAAACTAATCTGTTTTGAGGATGAATAATATTTCAGCCGTCAAATTAAGAGTCGAAAGGAAGCAAAAATGAGAAACGCAATGAATATTTATAAGAGAAAAGACGGTCGGTTTGAGGGGCGCATTCCTCTCGGATATGACGACAAAGGAAGAATAAAATACAAGTATTTATATTCCAAAAGTCTTTCCGAACTGAAAGAAAAAATGCTTTGCGCCTATGCCGACACGGGCAGCTCCGCACAAAACGCCTGTAATAAAACCTTTAAGGAGCTGTGCTGTGAATGGCTTGCGTCTGCGAAGCTGCGGGTGAAGCATTCAAGCTACTGCTGCTATGAAAAGCTGATAAACAAGCACATTATACCCTATTTTGAGAATATCGGGTACAGCGAGCTTACCACGCCAGTTATAAATTCCTTTGCCGAGCATAAGATGAAATGCGGAAAATCCAACGGGTTCGGCGGGCTGTCGGCGAAAAGCGTTCACGATATCCTTGTTGTAATGCGTTCCATGGCAAAATACGCGGAGCAGGAATACGGCTGCAGAAATCCCATGCGGAATATCTCCATGCCCAAATCCGAAAGCAAGGAAACCGCAGTTTTTAACAAGGACGAGCGCGGCAGGCTTCAGGGCTATCTCCTAAATAACCTTACAGACAGCAATTTCGGAATTCTTCTCACAATGTATTCGGGGCTTCGGATCGGGGAATTATGTGCACTGACATGGACCGATATTGATTTTGAGAATGGCGTCGTTCATATTACTAAAGCGCTTCAGCGTGTTCCGGATAAATCGTGCAAGGGTAAAACGACAATTGCAATTACCTCCCCCAAGAGCAAATCCTCGGTCAGAGATATTCCGCTCCCTTCATTCATGTTGGATATTCTGAACCGAAAGAAGCGCTCCGGAGGCTATATCCTTTCTGGCAGCGGCAAGCCCGTAGAGGTTCGTACTATGCAGAACCGCTTTAAGGCGGTTTTAAAGGAGTGCGGCATACGCAGCGCTAATTTTCATCTGCTTCGTCATACCTATGCTACCGTATGTATTGAAAGCGGATTCGACGCCAAGACCGTAAGCGAGCTACTGGGGCACTCTAATGTAAATATCACATTGAACCGTTATGTTCATTCCTCTATGGATATGAAGAAGAAATGTGTTGCAAGGCTGAATCTTGTGGCATAAGCCTGTCAGCCGTCATTCTTAAAAGCGTATGTAGCCGTAAAAGCGCATTTTACAGCCAAACTATTGCGTTGTTACCCGTATTTGAAGAATTTGCGAAAACAAATCCCCGCCCAAGTATCTTTATTATACCGCATTTCATGCAGATATGCGTTGATTTTATGTGAAATATATGGTATAATGTAAGATATGGGGGCGAGGATATGATTAGAATAGCGGTTTGCGACGATTTTCACGATACGGTAACTCAGGTGATCGGGAACCTTATGGAATACCAGCAGCTGAGAGATGTAAAACTCGATGTTAAATCTTTTTTCAACGCAGAGGATTTGTGGGAGTATCTAAGAAGAAATCACTGTGATCTGATAATTCTTGATATCGAGCTTGTAGAAATGAACGGTGTGGAGCTCGGGCATCTGATAAGAACGGAACTGAAGGATAATATTATAAAAATTGTCTACATATCAGCTAAAAACTGTTATGATAGGCAGCTTTTTGATGTCCAGCCTCTTAATTTCCTCCAGAAGCCGATAGACAAAGAGAAGCTGTTTAAAATGGTCGATCTGACTGCGGAGCTGCTGAGCAGCAGGGATCGGGTGTTTGTATTTGAAAGCAAGCAGGGTACATTCAGAATGAAGTTCAACGACATACTGTACTTTGAAAGCTTTGATCATTATTTTAAAATCGCAACGAAAAGCGGTGATTATGAATTTAAGTCCACTTTAGCGGAGATAATGGAGCAGATATCCGATTCAAGGTTTATACAGGTGCATCGTTCGTATATTATAAATTATGATAATACGAGCCATATTAAATATGAAGAAATAACAATGTTAAACGGTGATGTCATTCCCATAAGCAGGGACAGGCGAAAAGAAGTGAGGAAAATAATATCGGAATGGGAAAGGGTTAACATATGAGTGAATTTACTTTATATACATTAGTCTACTTGCTGTCAGAGGCATTAGGCACTTATGCCGTTTATAAGTTGATAAAATCATGCCTTGGCGGAAGAAAAGTCAGAAAGTCGGTGGAATTATTATCTTTTGCAGGATATTATCTTGCAATGGTTGTGGTTTATCTTGTTGTAAATATTCCAATAGCCAATCTTGTGCTGAATTTTATTGTGATTTTTTTGCTGGCTCTAATGTATGAGTCGTCTATTAAAAAGAAAATTCTTACAGATATATTGATTTGTGTCTTTATGGTCGGAGCGGAAATGATTATTGTTACATTGACCGGATATATCGATTTTCCGATTGCCGAAAGAAATGATTTTGATTCAATATTTGGGATTGTCGTTATAAATATTTTAAAATACGCAGTGTCTATGGCTGTAAGTGGATTTAAGAACATTAAAATCGGAAATACTTTGCCTGAGGTATATTGGATATCACTTTTTCTGATTCCGATTTCATCTTTGTTTATGTTGGTAACGATTTTTCAGTCCACAGGACTTTCAATGTATCAGATCGCTGTTTCCATAATTGCCGTGTTAATTATTAACTTTACGGTTTTCTTTTTATTTGACAGAGTGGCGAGATTGTATCAGGAAAAACAGGAAAAGGGACTTATAGAACAGCAGAATAAATATTATGAAAACCAATTGCAGATCATCAATGAAACGCAGGAAGTTTCAAACATACTACGGCACGACATGAAAAATCACCTGAGATCTTTGTTTTCGGATATAAAGAGCGGAAACTTGAGTGAAGCCCAAAAGCACATATCTGATATAGTTGATGTTTATGAATCGGGAACCGAAATAATCGATACGGGATACCCCGCAATTGACAGTCTTGTTAACTTCAAGCTTCAGACTGCTAAACAGAATGGCGTAAGGGTAAGCGTAAACGCGTCGCTCCCGTCTGATCTGAACCTTTCATCGTTTGATATGACGGTTATTTTGGGAAATCTTTTAGACAACGCTCTTCAAGCGGTTTCGCATGTTACCGAAAACGGATTTATAGAGTTTGCAATTCACTACTCAAAAGGTATGCTGCTGATAAAGGTGGCAAATCCTTTCAAAATCGCTGTAAAACGTGAAAAAGGAAAAATAGTAACCTCAAAAGCGGACAGAGATAATCACGGATACGGATTAAAGAGTGTTAACGAGACGGTTGAAAAATATAACGGTACAATTGAGATAGAAACCGATGATAATATTTTCACAATCACAGCCATCCTATATGTTGAATAAAATTCATGAAAACAGGCTCGTGGGAACACCCCATTGAGCCTGTTTTTTACAATTCGCGTACGATTTATATACAGTTCGCGAACAGAGCCTTGAAAAAACAACATTTTTCATGTAAAATTTAATCAGGTGGGTTGAGGAACACTTGCCAAAACAGAAAGGATGGTTTTCGTATGAAAAACAACAAAAAGGACTCCAAAATGATTGGCTTCAAAAAAGCGGTTGCGGCAGCAGCAAAGATGGCAACGGCAGCCAACGTAAACTCGGCTTGTTTTTTTGTGGCACATCAGCCGAAATTGCCCAAAGGCGCTGAAAAGCTCCGCAAGTTCTGATTATGGAGCTTTTGGCAAGGCTGGCGGGAAAAATCGGAAACAACCTTGTTCATAGCAATGTGATTAAAGAGGAAGATGCGGAGATATACATATACGGTATAAATCAAATACTTGTGTCTGTGCTCAATGTGTCTTCCGCTTTGATTATAGGGTTGATTTTCGGTGTGCTTCCCGAGATCGCAGTATTCATGGCGGCATATATCCCGTTAAGATCGTTCGCAGGCGGATATCATGCCAAGACCCCTTTAAGGTGTTACATTTTTTCGGTGATAATGTTGATCGTTGTCTCAATCGGCATGAACTATCTTTATATGGAAGATTGGGTATACTATGTCGTTTTTGCGGCATCGGCATTGGTTGTGCTTATACTCGCTCCCGTAGAGGATAGCAATAAACCGTTGGACGAAACGGAGCATAAGGTCTACAAAAGGCGTACAACACTGATAGCGGCGATTGAACTTATTATTGCCCTGCTGCTGAAGATGTTGATATCGGACAGCTTGTTTGTTGCCATAGTATACTCATTCGTCGTGTTGAGTCTTATGCTTGTTGCCGGAAAAGTAAAAAATCGCTTTGACGTGTCAAAGTGAAAATGTCGTTTACCACTAAAGGAAATTTAAATTTATAAGCAGGTTTATGGCAGTTGATAAAGTCAGCCGCTATAACTGTAGAAAGCGAGGAAACAATGAACAGAAAACTTAAACAAGCAGCTAAAAGGCTTATATCCGGTTTTGTTGCTGCAGCGACAGTAATAATCATGCTGCCGCAAATGCCTGCATTCGCTGAAACTGGTGCAACCACATACTCCTACGACGGATACGATGTGGAATATTCCGTTCTGAACGAATGGGATAACGGTCAGTCTGTGGAAGTAAAGGTAACTAACACGGGTGACGATTCTATTTTGAACTGGGCGTTCGAGTATGACGCCGAAGGCGAGATCAGCAATTTGTGGAACGCTTCGGTTTATAACAATCAGGGCGAAGATTACATTATTAAAAACGGCGGATGGAATTACGAGATCGCTCCCGGTCAAACAGTTAACTTCGGATACACGCTCTTCGGCGATGATTTGGCAGTTCCAGAGAAATTTGAGTTGTGCTCAAAAAGAGTTGAGGTTGCATCCGGTTACGAAACAAATCTTAATATTATCGAGAGTTGGGATACGGGAATAAAAGCTGAACTTGTCATCACCAATACTTCCGATAATCCTTTAGAGGCTTGGACGCTCTCCTTTGATAGCAACTTTACAATAGATAACCTTTGGAATGGTCGCATTCTTGAAAGCTCAGACAATTACTATACAATTGCGAGTGAAATGTGGACAAATCCCATTCCGGTAGGCGAGACGATAACTGTTGGTTTTGTTGGTAATAACGCACAAGATATAGATGCGGCAATCACTAATCTTGAGTTAAGTGTTGTAAAAATTGAAGGATTGGCACATATTAATTTCGACACCAATAACATAGATTTAGGTTATATTGAGGAACTTATTTCTTCAGGTTTGATTACCGCTAACTTTGACGAGAATAGTGTAATACGTGCTATAGATGGGAAATTCACAAACAAGCCACTTAATTCTGCTGAGGATGCAGCGGATATTCTGAATTGTGCTCGCACATTATTTGGAAGCCAGTTTTCCGCAGACAGCACTAATATTACAGTTCAGACGGCTGGAAACCAAATCTATTACAGACTATCCGCCACCCTGAACGGCGTACCGGTTCTCGGCAGTCAGGTTATTCTTTCCGCAAAAGATGGCGAAGTAACTGGTCTGTTCAATACCTATAAGAAAAATGCGGAGGGCATTGACACAATTGCAACAATCACAGAAGACGCTGCTATCGAAGCTGTTTATAACGACATCTTCACAACCTATTCCAGTCAGGTTGATGCAGTTGTTGAGTATTCCGGTCTGACAAAAAATGAGGTTCTTGAAGTATTTAGAGCATCCTTTACGGTTACACCTATACTTGTTGTTTATACAAATGAGACAACACCGCTTCTTTCATGGTTTATCGAAATTGTAAATGATAACAATAATTACGATGAAGAAGAAGACGAAGAAATAGAAATTGATTATACTGATATCAATGACTATGGAAAGTATATCTTTAACTTTATCAATCGACAGTATTACATTCAAGCGAATGGGCAAAATGCAGGTAACATCATTAGAATAAACAATGGATTTGCCTACGCTTGGGAAAACGTTAATTCAGACGGAACAGACAAAGATCTCCTTGGAAATGAGCGCGATTTTGACGTTCAGTTCAAGAAAGGAGGATTATTTACCAATGATAAGTACCGTATGAAAGACGGTGATCGGAACATTGAAACATACTATACGACATATGATGTAATCACAAATGTGCCGCTGCTTCCAGGAGAAATGTATCAATCTGACACAAATAGATGGTCTGATCCGACCAGCGTTTCCGTTCATGCCAATATGAGTGACATCTATGATTTCTATAAAGAGGAACTCGGCAGAGATTCCTATGATGACGATCATGCAACGATAAAAGTTACGACAAAATTTAGGGAGGTTGATTGGTCTTTTTTATTTTTTAATTTCGGAAACAAGGCGGTGAACAATGCCTACTGGAATGGAAGCCAGATACTTATCGGCGATGTTGGCAACCATGCAGCAGCCAAGGATACGCTTGCTCATGAGTTTACACATGCGGTTGATGCTTATGTAATCTATGACAGTTGGGGGCCGTTTGTACTTTCAAGAGGTTTGGATTATATGGGAGAATCTGGGGCATTAAACGAAGCATATTCTGATATAATGGGTATGTTGGCGGAAGGAAAGTCCCTAACGGATGCAGGTAGATTTACTATTGGTGAAGATAGCGGTACCGTTCTTAGAGATTTCATCAGTCCAGGTCCTGATTATGCCGACCATTACAGTGCACTTACCGATCCGACTTGGGATGCTAAACTTAATCGTTATGTCGACAGAGATAATGAAGGAGTCCACATTTTTAGTACAATTATTGATCATGCTGTATATTTGATGATGGATAATCCCAAAACTGCATCTATCACAGATAAAAGATGGGCACAAGTGTTCTATGATTCTATGTTCAAGCTCGGCACTTCCTCTGATTTTCATGACTTCCGCTATGCCGTTCTCAGCTCCGCAAAGCAATTTGGATTCACTGGAAATGAGCAGTCTGCAATAAAAAAAGCATTTGACGATGTTGGAATCACTGAGCCAGACTGCATAAGAATTGTCATGAAATGGGGAGCTACACCGAACGATTTGGATTCTCACTTGACTGGACCAGCTGTAAGTGGTAGCGGTCGTTTCCACACCTACTATTCAGCAAGGAATTACTATACAAATGGTTCATATAGTTCAACCAATCTTGTTGACTATGCTGCTGAGCTTGACTATGATGTCACCTCATCGTATGGTCCGGAAATCACCACAATCCACCGCTACACACCTGGCGACTATTACTTTTATGTACACGATTTCTCCAACAAATCCTCCACGAATTCAACGGCAATGTCTACATCCGGCGTTACGGTAAGTATCTATCAGGGTTCGTCAAACACCCTCTACAAACTTGATGATGGTACGGACGCATGTTTCAACATTCCTTCATCTCGGATTGCAACCCTGTGGGGGGTCTGCAAGATTAACATTGATTCAGCAGGCAATGTAACGATTACCAAATTGGATACGTACAGTAACCACAGTAATCCGGCTTCCATAGGTAGGTAAATGAGTATGAATCGATTCATTATTATGGTATTGTTGATTTCACTCTTGTCTTTATTGACAAGCTGTGGGAACAAAGAAGAAGATAAGGTCATCGTTCGCAGTCAAACTGTGACGGTAGAAAACTCCACACTTTCAAACAGTTACAGCACCGATGAGTTGAAAGAACGCTATGATTTGACGTTATTGAAGGACGAAGAAACTGGATATATCAAAATGGAAGGAAATTTTGACGATATTCAGATTCAGAATGATTTGGATGCACTAACTGTGTTGTCGCAGTTTCAGCCGATTTTGCAAATTGACAGACTAACCTTTGCGTGCAAAATTGAATCGGTTGAGAACGATGTAACTGTTTACAATATGACACAGATGTATCAGGATGTTCCCGTCTATCAGTATGGATTTCGGCTCTTGACGGATCAAGATGGAGTACTTATTTCAATTGATGGCAGATATGCCAGGGATATCTCTTGTAGGGCAGAGAATGCAATTTCCCCGAGAGAGGCACGTGAAGTCATAAATGGGGATATTGAGATCAATTCATATGAATTGATGATCTATCGGAAGGATAGTGGCATTTCATTTCCAATGTGGTATCTGGATGTAAGTAAGGGAGAAAAGACTGGTTATATTCTTTTGAATGCCGTAAGTAGAACAATTCTTGAATGCACAGATTTTTCAGAATAATCTATTTGCAGACAGCCTTGGATTTTCCTAAGCCCGTCCTTAATATCTCTATATAATTTTTAATCCGAGACGGAACACCGCCTCGGATATTTTTTGTTTCCAAAATTAAACATAAACCAAACACTATTTCAGAATATAGGCAAAACAATAATTTAGAAAAGATTGTTTTTTTCGGCATAATGTGATATAATATAATTGGTTAGGTATGATTTGTTCGGATTTTCAGTTGAATGAAGTGCGGGCAGGGTTGTAAGAATGAAGGGATGAGTTTCATGCGAACGGATACAAAGGACATTGTCTGCAGAGTGGCATACCTTATAGGCATTAAGAAACCCACGCTTGTAAGCAGCTATTCGGGCGAGTATTCCGAACTAATCAAACAGCTTGAAGCGGATAAAGAAGCAACGGTAATCAGATATTTATGCAAGCTGCGAACGTCGCTAATGCTCAAATTCAAGAGAACAGACGACATCCTGCGAAACGACTATATCAATATTGATAAAATACAATGGTTTGATACGGAAAATATAGCTTGGCTCGAGGAACAGGGAATACAGATAATCCTGCCGAATAAGTTAGCCGCGGATTACTCATTGCATATCAACAAGCTGATCGCCGAGCATATAAACGGCTGCCGCAGACTGTTTCCCGATTGGCTGAATTGGGAATACATAAAGGATTTGTTTATTCTTCCGAAGTTCACAAACGAAGAAAATCAGAAATACGAGTTTGAAAAATATATGGAAAATCTCCCGTATTACCCGTATCAGCAGTATATCCATTGGAAGCCGAAGGACTACGGAAATATTTTATACACAGACGGAAAATTCATTGAAATCCTGTATAATATGAACAATGACTATTTCGGCGATAAGTCGAAATACAAAAACGCCGTCAGCGAAATCAAGGATAATATATACGATTTTATCAGAAGCAGCTACAAGACGGTTATCGTAGTGGACTGCGAGAATTCCGATGTTTACAAGCTGTACGGAATGCTGAAAAATTTTAACGGCGATGAGCTTGATAAGATAGACAAGATAGTGCTTTACGACGATGTTCACACCACGGACGGCTGGGATTATCTTGAACGCTTCATCGGCATACCCGTCGAGCATATAGAGGTAGAGCGCATCACCGACTACAAGTCGCTTGTGGATATCAAGGTGTCGACGGGCGTATGCAGAGAATTTTACAGGAATGACGTATCGTCGTTCATACTGCTGTCAAGCGACAGCGATTACTGGGGCTTGATATCCTCGCTGCCGGAGGCGGAGTTTCTTGTGGTGGTCGAATGGGATAAGTGCGGACAGGCGATAAAAAGAGCGCTTGAAACGAGCGATATTTACTACTGCTCGCTTGACGATTTCTGCTCAGGCAACATTGAGGAATTCAAACGGGCAGTGCTGATAGGCGCACTCAAGGAACGTCTGCCCGATCTGCTTACCTACAACGGCAAGGAGCTTGCCCGTATGCTGTTCGAACAGGCGAGAATAGAAGCAAGCGATACCGAGATAATGAATTTTTATAAAAAGTATATCCGCACAATCACGCTCAAGGCTGACCTTGATGGGAATTTCAGTCTTGAAGTGAAGTCGTGAATGAAAGTATTTATAAAAAACAAAAAATATTGAATCATAAATTGAAAATTATCTAATAATTCAATTTGTTTGCTTTAGAAATTTTTATTCCGAGACGCTTTTCCGTCTCGGAATTTTTTGTGAAAAATTCAACTTTTAAGTCTTTTTTTACAATTCGCGTACGATTTATATACAGTTCGCGAACAGAGCCTTGAAAAAACAACATTTTTCATGTAAAATTTAATCAGGTGGGTTGAGGAACACTTGCCAAAACAGAAAGGATGGTTTTCGTATGAAAAACAACAAAAAGGACTCCAAAATGATTGGCTTCAAAAAAGCGGTTGCGGCAGCAGCAAAGATGGCAACGGCAGCCAACGTAAACTCGGCTTGTTTTTTTGTGGCACATCAGCCGAAATTGCCCAAAGGCGCTGAAAAGCTCCGCAAGTTCTGATTATGGAGCTTTTGGCAAGGCTGGCGGGAAAAATCGGAAACAACCTTGTTCATAGCAATGTGATTAAAGAGGAAGATGCGGAGATATACATATACGGTATAAATCAAATACTTGTGTCTGTGCTCAATGTGTCTTCCGCTTTGATTATAGGGTTGATTTTCGGTGTGCTTCCCGAGATCGCAGTATTCATGGCGGCATATATCCCGTTAAGATCGTTCGCAGGCGGATATCATGCCAAGACCCCTTTAAGGTGTTACATTTTTTCGGTGATAATGTTGATCGTTGTCTCAATCGGCATGAACTATCTTTATATGGAAGATTGGGTATACTATGTCGTTTTTGCGGCATCGGCATTGGTTGTGCTTATACTCGCTCCCGTAGAGGATAAAAACAAACCGTTGGACGAAGCGGAGTATAAGGTTTACAAAAGGCGTACAACGCTGATAGCGGCGATTGAACTTATTATTGCCCTGTTGTTGAAGCTGTTGATATCGGACAGCTTGTTCGTTGCCATAGTATACTCATTCGTCGTGTTGAGTCTTATGCTTATTGCCGGAAAAGTAAAAAATCATTGAACGATGAACAGAATTAGCATAGAAATATGCTGATAACTTAATTAATTGGAGGACTACAATGAAAACGAAATTTTTGCCACGTTTTATTTCTATGTGTCTTGCGGCATCGATGGCACTTTCGCTCGGTGCTGTAATGCCAACCTCGGCAGAAAGCATAGATTCCGAATTAGACTATTACCTGTCTCTTGACGCAAACAGTTCTGAGTATCAGGAGTGGAAATCGGCATATTCAAGCGGCATAAACACTAATGCGATTTCAACCTTTGATTTAAGAAGCTCGGCAAATGGAATTTCCAATGAGTACATTGAAATTACATTAAACGGGAGTAAGTATACATTGGGAACAACAGGCGGCAATCCGGATTCGGCATCAGATAATAATAAAAAGCTGCTTTATGGTTATCCCAGCGGCGGAACATCGTATACAACTATACAGATAGATGGCGTTAATAGTATATTCACGCCACAAGCAACAACATTTCGCGATAACTCCATTATAAGCACCGCCGTCATGGGAGATGTTGTTGTTACTCAATATCTAAACATCATACATAACCAATATACCGGACGCGATGATGTCGCTGAGTTTTTCTATACTGCGGAAAATACCGGAGATAAGAGTCACGAAATTGGCATCCGCATAATGTTTGATACTATGCTTGGAGGAAACGACAGAGCACCATTCAGACTTCCAACAATAGGCGATGTTACAACTGAAACGGATTTAAGCGGATCTGATGTGCCTGAATTCTGGCAGGCTTTTGACTCTCTTACTTCTCCTTCCGTTATTGCACAAGGAACTTTAAATATTGACAAAGACTCTACACCTAATAGAGTCAGATTTACTAACTGGGGAACAGCCACTAGTAATTCGTGGGATTATGTAAGAAGCGCCGGAAGCAGCAATGGCGACAGCGCTGTGTGTCTTTATTGGAATCCCAGAACAATTAGTACTAACGAAACATTGTCATGCAAAACATATTATGGACTAAGCTCGTTACAGCAGGATAACGTGCCGCCTTTGGCTGTCGCAATTTCGGGAGCAACAAAGCTTGAGGTAATTGAGGATGAAAACGGCAAGCAGACCTATTCCCCCAATCCTTTTACCGTAACAGCGTATATTCAGAATGTTGGAACCGGAACCGCATATAATACTAATGTGGAACTTGTTCTGCCGGAAGGTATGTCTGTGGTAGATGGCAGCGAAATAGTTTCTTTAGGCGATGTTGCTGTAAGCAATAGGCAAACTCAGGTGTCTTGGAAAGTAGAGGTTGAGCCCAGCGCAATCGACAGAGTGGAAACATACGGAGTTATTGTATCCGCCGACAATGCTGAAACCAAGACTTTAGAAAGAGAAATTGAAATTCCTGCGATTACAGGCAATGGTGTTGAACTCCTTTTGGACAGAAGCGCCATTTATGACGGAAGCAACCTTAATTTGAAATTCAAAATTATAAACACCAGTGAGTCTGCCGTATCGCTTGATCAGATTCGCCCGCGTTACTATTTTATTGAAGAATCACCCAATACACAAAAAAATTTAAGCTGTTATTATGTACAATTGGATAAGCCGTACTCATATGTGCCTAACACTGCCGTCACAATGACAGTACATGATTTAGAAAATCTGTGCGTCAATGCAACATCCTACTTTGAGTTTGAATTTGATACAGATGAACAGCTGCAGCCCAATCAGGAAATAATTATTAATTCAAGTATAAATAATGCCTCGTGGTCAAAAATCGTTGCTTCAAACGACTACTCCGCAGTCGGTGATGATTCTTTAGCGGAAAACGGATATGTTACATGGGAATATATGCCCGTATTCTCCGCAACAAATACTGACGAACCTATCTGGGGTATTGTTCCGGAAATTGATACGGACGGAATGGAGCCGGACCTGTTGGTTGAGCTTGATCCCAATGCGGTCAACGGCAAAGGCTATATGAACCTTAATATCCGTATTACCAACAACGGTTTGCTTCCGATTGACCTCGGACAGACGGAAATCAAGTATTATTATACAAATGATAAGGGTCTTCCTCAGTCTGTTGCGGGTAATTACATAGGCGGCAGAATAGACAATAACTATGTCGGCATCACCGATAAGTCTGTAGTTGAAGCCGTAAAAATGGATGTTCGCAAAAAAATGGCAGATACATATGTGTCCATAAAATTTGCAGAGGATACCGGAGTTTTATACTTTGAGGATTATATTGATTTGAATGTTCAGGTGTATAACACCGATTGGAAATCCGGAGATTATATTCTGGAGAACGACCACTCATATCAGGAAGATGATCAGGGACTGCAGACATTCAGTGCTATAGCTCGCATTGCTTCTAATACCAGTGGAATGAGAACGGCTAATAATATTGTCGTTTGTACGGCTTTTTTCCCGTTTATAAACAGAGACTTGTTTGACATAGTTTTAGACGATAAACTAATAGGTGATGAACCGCCGGATTATCAACCGACTTATTCTGCTTTTAAAGTGGGATGGGGAGGAGACGATGATTATACAAACGAAGACTACAAAGCGTTTGTCAATGGAATGAAAGACAAATTAAATGGTACTCCGTATTCAGATTATGCTACTGCCAGCAACCTTGAAGAAGGATTTTCTTTCACTCAAGATAATATGAACGCACTACTTCAGTCTGATATCGCTTATATAAGTGGACATGGTTATTTCGGTGGAGTTATACCTATTGCATTCAATGGTAAGAACGGTTATGTGAATATTCCAAAAGTTTTCGTAGCAAATAATAATGTTAAAAACAGTCAGTTTAACAAATATTTCACTGAGTTTGAAATGGAAGGCAACACTTATAGCTTTAAAAATGGTGAAGGTAATAACGAAGATACTTCAAATTTACAGTGGCTCATTTTTGGTGCTTGTTCTCAATTAAATGATGGACCTTATGAGGATCACCCAGACGAAGTTGTTAGGTACGATGGTAAATATTCATATATGTTATGGCTAGATACGTTGATTAACAACCCTAAAATGAAAGGTATCATTGGTTATTACGAATCTGCTCCAGCTGCAAACAATTCATATACGCCTGACAGTGATGTTATTTCTGATTTTCTAACAAACACCTCAAATGAAGATACAATATATAATTCTTGGCTTAAAGCGAATTCAGCAGAGGCTAAAAAAGAAATTATATTTGGTATTGAGATTGGCTACACAACTTCGCAAAGAGCAGGTCTTTTGGTGAAAGGTGATTATGCTGATGAAACATTACATGATTCTTTAGCAGACAACTCCGAGATAAATTATTCGAAAGTTTATCTTTATAAATTTAGTAGTGGTCTATTTGGTGTTTCAACTGATAAAGAAGATGTTACAAGCGACTATGCATGGATTGAGCCTCTTAGCATATACGCACAAAATAATGACATTCAATTGCCTCAGGAAATGCTTTTTTCAACAGTGACTAGGGATATTTATGATGATTATGGAAACTATATTGAAACAGAAACTGTTGAATACCTTTTAGAGATTGAAAGCAATTCAAGCGGTATTAGCACTTTTTCTCTTGGAAATTCAACCGAATCACAAACATTACGCATCAACGCAAGAACACATGAAATAAACGTTCTATAATGAACATACACTGATATGAACAAATTTTAAAACATGTTCCAATAGGATAGACCACGTATTTTCGGCGAAATTTTCTGCACTCAACGCCAAAACCCCTTGAAATATGACAATATTCCTGCGGAGTTTTTCCTCGATTGCGAAAAATTTCCCTCGAAAATCCGCACACCTCTCCTATTGGAACAAGTTCTTATATTTTTCTGTTTCTTGGAGGTTCTGTAATGTTTGTAAAAAAAAGAAAGCTTAATTTTGTAATTATATCTTGTGTTGTTTTGTTGTGCATTTTATCTTTGACAGCCTACTGTATTGCGTATGTGTTGGTTGGAGAAACAAACTGTTTATCATGGATAGATTATAATAAAACATTAAACACTTCTGATAATATTACAACATTGTTACCTATAAAATACGATATGCTCTCCTCTGATTACAAGAAACTCTTTTCTAAAGAAGAATTCGAGAGCGCCGATAATGGAAATGATATTTATAATATTTATCTGAAAGTTAATTCGTTGAGTTCACAGGTTAATTTAAAAAATGGTGATATAGCTACAGATGGATATAAAAATCATTTAAATGGCATATTATACGCAAACGGAACTGTATATGAAATTAAATATCATATATTCCTGAGAGCCAAACACTTATCCTTTGAACCAGAAATAGTAAAGTGGTATATTACAATTGACGAGCTTGCTTAATTTCAATACACGAGGTCATTGTTGCATAATAACGTAAGCTAAGGAAATAGGGAGAAATCCTAAACGACAGCTTGAAGAGCCGTATGCGGGAAAACGCACGTACGGTTCCGTGAGGGGCACTCGGCATGCCTTTCACACATAAGGGGAAAGGAGGGTCGAGTTGTCTACTCGACGGAGTTTATGAAGAAACAAAAGCGTAAAATCATTACATTAACCTATAGAATTGCGATTGATGAAGATGATTTTATAAGTGTTGATACTGACGAAAGCTGTTTAGAAATATACAATAGAATTATCGAACATACACCATCACAAAAGCCTTCTTCGTTTTTTACAACTTATAGCATGAGAAAAGGAGAGTGTTTGAGGAATTAGTTGTTGATGATGTTAGGTATAGTGTGACGCACAATATCGATGTAACTACAAATTATTTCACGGTTAAGCCCTATATATCTAAATGGATGATTTCAATTGAAGAGACAAAGCAATAAACAGGGGAGTTGATTATCATAGTCCAAGCAGCCTGTGGAATCAAAAGGCTGTTTGGCAGCATCGGCAGATCACCGAAAAATCAATCGGCTCTTTTAGATAACTTCAAATCCGAGGCGAAACACCGTCTCGGATATTTTTTTGACCAAAAGCGTATAACGGCTCGGTGCAGGTCTCCTCCATGTGTAAATTGATGAACGCAAAAAAATCAATTTACACAGGAGGGACAAACAATGTCCAAAAAATACTTTATTAAGAACGGCAAAGCCGTTGAGGTTAGCGAGGAATTGCATGAGTACCTTACGAAATCTGATCGGAAAATCAGATACATCGAAAAAGATCTGAAGCGAAACAATTACATAATCGACTCCGAAAACGAAAAGGTTACCGTGATACCGAGCCGAGAGGATTCGCTTGATCGTCTGATGGATATCGGAAATGATTATCCAAACCAATCATCTGACTTCAGGCAGTCAACAATTGAAAAAATAATGCTTGAAAAAGCACTTGAAAAGCTGAACGAAAAGGAAAGATACCTTATCGTTCAGCTTTTTTATTTGGGCAGAACCGAGCGGGAGCTTGCGGCGGAATTGCATATTGCACAGCAGAATGTTAACAAAATCAAGCGGCAAATTTTGTGCAAGTTGTATGAAATTTTGAAAAATTAAAATTTTTTTCAAAATTTAGGGTGTCAAACACCCTCTCCCAACGGCAAATATTATAGAGGGGTAAATTTTCCCTCAAGTTCATTGACAATTGAATAGCAGTACTTCAGATACTTTCCCTTGCGCAGCCCATAGTGGTTGAAAGCGAAAGGAGCGCTCCGCCAAGACGTTCCCTAAATCATAAACCGGACAAGCACGGCACTTTGCCGAACGAGCCTCGGCTCAATATTATTCCGTAAGATGATTCATAACCGAGCGATAAAGAGCAGCTCCCGAAACCGATGTGGCAGTCGGTGCGCAATGACCTGCACAGGGGGATAATGATACTTCCGTCCGGTCATAAGTTAGAAGCGGTGAGGGCGGCGGCATGAGAACCACGCCGAGGTGAGAGTCCTATGATGCTGCGCCAGCGGCAGTCTGAAATATTCCCAATTGTCGGGGGTGCGGGGCAAATACGACAAGTTTTTACAGGCAAACAAGCGGAGTGATATCCGCTGTTAAAATACATGGAAACGGCTCTGTGCGATTACAGAGCCGTGACCGTTTGCACACTGAAAAGTGTGCAAATTTCAGTTGAGTTCACGAACGAGATTGAAAATTGCACATTTTAATATAACGGAGGAAAAAGTCATGGACAAGGAAGCAATCATCAGGTACAAATTCCACTTGTGCCGCAATTTTCTGGACAAGCTGTTAGCGGAAAATCTCATTACCGAAACACAGCGCAGAAAAATCGAAAAGGCTGTCATAAAGCGGCTCGCAGAGGTTTGAACCCTCGTCCGCTTTTGTTGGTTGTGATAGGATTTCCCGTAGATATTTCGGTAGCATTAGTGATAGATAAACCCGAACCGTTTCGGTATACTGTGTTGTGAAAGGAGTGATTGCAATGGCAGAAATCACAATAATACCCGCAAAAGACCGTTCCGACGAAATCGTCAGAACAGCCGCCTACGCCCGAGTATCAAGCGACAGCGAGGACCAGCTTAACTCATTCGCAGCGCAGATAAAGTACTACACCGAACTGCTTCAAAACAGCACCGACGCAGTATTCGTGGATATGTACGCGGACGAAGGGATCTCAGGAACCTCGGCGGCAAAGCGCACCGAGTTCCAAAGGCTGATGAGCGACTGCCGAAAAGGAAAAATCGACAGAATACTCACTAAATCAATATCAAGATTTGCAAGAAACACGAAAGACAGTCTTGAAGCGGTGCGCGAGCTGAAAACTCTCGGCGTAAGCATCTACTTTGAAAAAGAGAACATCGACACGGGAGAAATAAGCTCGGAGATGATGTTGGCGGTATATAGCCAGTTTGCCCAAGAAGAATCGATGTCAATCTCGAAAAACTGCCGATTGGGCGTGAAAAAACGTATGATGGACGGCACATATAAAAACGGCTCTGTATCATACGGCTATAAATATTCCGAGGGCAAAGTTACGGTCAATAACGACCAAGCAAAAATAGTCCGCAGAATATTCTCGGAATATCTTAACGGCAGAGGGGTATATGAAATATCTGCAATACTTAATGCGGAATGTGTTGAAAAGCCGCCGAACGCAAACGAATGGTATCCGCAATTTATTACAAATATAATTGCAAATGAGAGATACATTGGCGATTCGCTGCTGCAGAAAAAATATATGACGGACACGCTTCCATTCCAAAAGAAAATCAACCGCGGGGAAAGGGCGCAGTACTACGTCAGCGGAACGCATCAACCTATAATTGATAAGGAAACCTTTGAAACTGTTCAGGAGCTGCGAAAAGCTAAATCAAAAATTTATTACCGCTTGCCCACCGCCAAGTACTACCCTTTGAGCCGAATGATCAGATGCAGCTGCGGCAGCGGGTTCAGACGAAAACAGTCAGGACACAGCATATCGTGGACTTGCTTAAAACACGACAGAAAGTCTGCGGAACAATGCGGCATGAAGCCGATACAGGAACAGTTGATATACAATGCCTTTGTGAGATTGTGGAACAAACTCCAAGCGCATTATAAAGCGATACTCGCTCCTATGCTCCGACAGCTCGAGACAATCTCCGAAAGAGAAAAATCGGGCAACACACAACTCGCAGAGCTTCGCAAAGAGATAGCAGAAATCAAGCAGCAGACCTACCTGTTGACAATGTTGAACTCGCAAGGAACGATTGACGGAACTTACTTCAAGGAACGCAGTCAGGAACTCGACCGAAAACTGCTTATTACACAAAAGCAGCTTCACGCAAACCTTGACGATAATGACAGCGAAAGGCTTGACGAGCTGCGAAAGCTGATCGGGATATTCGAGCGAGCCAAGCCGATAGACGAATTCGACGAAATCAAGTTCGGACAAATCGTTGAAAAAATTACCGTGCTGTCCGAAACGGAAATACGGTTTGACTTGATAGGTAAAATCGGCTTTATAGAAAGGATCGTGAGGTAAAAAAATGCTGAAAAACAGAAGCATACCGTTCGGTTACTGCATGGTGAACGGGAAGTATGCGCTGAACACCATTGAAGCGGAAACGGTGCGGAAAATATTCGCCGACTACATAGGTGGGAAGTCGCTGAAAACCATAGCCGCCGAGATGACAATACCATATAATGCAAGCAAGACGGTCTGGAACAAGAATATGGTCTGCCGAGTGCTTGAAAACTTGAAGTACATCGGCGAGAATGGCTATCCGCAGATCGTTACATCAGAGGACTTCAGGCAAGCGGCTCAAATAAAAGCCGAGCGTAACACCTACCGAAAACCCGCTCCGCAGGACGAACAGCAACAACCCGAAGTTGCAATAACGGAATACAATCCAACCGAGGACATTCAGCGAATGACCAATGAAATCAATCGGCTGCTTGATTCCGAAAATCCCGACAAGGAAAAGGTTGAGTTGCTCATAATAGACTGCGCTCAACTGAAATACGAAATGATAAACGAGGTGAAAACATGATAGGAACGGCAACAGCACCGAATATGCGGATCGTAATGATCCCCGCCAAGACCCAAGAGGAAATCAAAAAGGCGGCGAAATGCTTGAAAGTGGCGGCATACTGCCGCGTCAGCACCGATGACAAGGAGCAGAAAACAAGCTACGAAGCGCAAATCGAATACTACACCGACAAAATCAACAAAAACCCCGAATGGCAGATGGCGGGCATATTCGCTGACGAGGGCATTACGGGAACTCAAGCTAAAAAACGTCCCGAATTTCTAAAGATGATAAGGATGTGCAGACAAGGCAAAATTGATGTGATCCTCACGAAATCCCTGTCACGTTTCGCCCGAAATACAGTGGACAGCTTGAATTATATTCGAGAGCTGCGAACGCTCGGGATTGCGGTGATCTCAGAAAAGGAGAACATAAACACCTTAACTGCGGAAAGCGAAATGCTGATAACGATAATGTCCTGCTTCGCCCAAGCCGAAAGCGAATCCATCAGCAAAAACGTGGCATGGGGAGTGCGGCAGAGCTTCAAGAGCGGAAACGTGCCGATGCAATATAAAAAGCTGCTCGGATATAAAAAGGGCGAGAACGATCTCCCCGAAATCGTACCCGAAGAAGCGGAAATTGTAAAAGAAATCTTCCGCAGCTACCTTGACGGAATGAGCCTTAAACAAATCGTCGACTCGCTCAATTCCCGAGGTGTCAAAACAAAGCGTAAACAATCCACTTGGCACTCCGAAATCGTCAAAAGTATTCTTGTAAACGAGAAATACACGGGCGATGCGCTTCTGCAAAAGACCTACATAACCGACTGCATCACCAAAAAGACCCGCAAGAACAACGGTGAGCTGCCGATGTACCTTGTGAAGAACCACCATGAGCCGATAATATCCCGAGCCGATTTCAATAGGGTTCAAGAGGAAATGGCACGGCGGGGTGCTAAGAAAGCGATTGCGAATAAGCTCGCCAAGACCGAGCAGGGCAAGTACAGTGCGAAATATGCGCTGTCGGAACTACTTGTCTGCGGAGAATGCGGAACGCATTACCGCAGAGTGACTTGGACGGCAAAAGGCTTTAAGGAGATAAAGTGGCGTTGTATCAACCGAATTCAATATGGCAAGAAAAATTGCCACAGCTCCCCTACCATAGACGAACAAACGCTTCACAAGGCAATTGTGAGCGCAATAAATGAATTCTGCGAGGTCAAGGATGATGTAGCGAAGGCGCTTCGTGAAAGCATAACCGAGGAGCTTGATCCGAATCTCAACGGCAGCGTACAGGCGGCACAGCAGAGGATCGACGAGCTTGCCCACAATATTGACGAGCTGATAAAGCTGGCGACCGTACCCGAAACGGCAGCTACGGCAATGGCTGATATAGAGAAATTCAGCGAGGAAATGAAAACGCTCCGTGAGTTTATCGAAACCGAAAAAGCTAAACAGGCAACGGCAGAAAGAGGCTCTGCCGAACTTGACGCAGTGCTGGAACGGCTCGAAAACGAGGACTTCACCATGACCGAATACGATGATGTGACGGTACGGCAACTGATTGAAAAGATCACGGTCATAAATAAGAACACGATAACAGTCACCTTTAAAGGCGGCTTTGAAGTGAGGAAGGAACTGAATGGAGATTGAAATTCCGATGCAATTGTATGAACTGCTTCTGATAGAGGCGGCTCAAACGGATTCCGCAGTCGAGCAGATTGCGGAATCTGCTTTTAGAAAATTTATGGAAAGGAATATTGGTAATGCCGACTAATGAGAAGAAAGGCGTGACCGTCAAAATCGATGCAGAACTTCACGCCGAAGTCAAAAAATACATTGAGGATCATGGGATGACAATGGGTGATTTCGTCGCTTTGGCTTTACAAGACGAACTCCACCCAAAATTTAACATCAAGGAGGAAAAAGCAATGGGCAATATGAGGACGCTGGCGTTTCAGGTGCCGGAGGAACTGTTTCAAAAAATTAAGGACTATTTGCAGCGAAACAACATGACTCAGAAAGAATTCGTGATTGGGCTTATCGAAACCGAGATAAACCGTGATTTAACACAGCGGGCGGCTATGAGCGAAACATCGACTGATGCCGAGGAAACTGCTGTGGAACACACGGAGCAGCATGAATCAGCCGCTGTGAGCGATTGTGAGAGCACTTCCGAGGAGATCGGGGAACAACCCGAGGAACAGGAAAGCTCCGATTTTTCGGACGATTTTGACGATGAGCGTGAGGAAACCGAAAATCTTGATGAGGACGAGGACTTGGACGAAAGCGAAGATCAGGACGAGTCAGAGGATATGGGAATGTCTATGGGAATGTAAAACAACGTGTAATGTCCCCCCACCGAAGTTCGCACAATGTTTGTTGAATGAATTTCATTGACGGCAAAAAATGTCTTGACATTTGTAATGGCGATATATTATAATATAAATAGGAAGCAAGAGCGTTTTTGTTCGTGTGAAATAAAAAATCTTTTTTGTCAGTGTTTCACAGCCGCTGAGCGGCATCAACACGCTCCCGTATCACGGGAGCGTATTTTACATTCCCCGCCCAAATATCTTTTTGGTAACAATATCACAGCAGCGTGCCGCTGCACCCAATACGCTCCCATACCACTGGAGCGCATTTTTATGTTCACTCCTTAAATATCTTTTTAGTCACAACATCACAGTCTCCGATCCGCTCCAATACGCTCCCACCCTATGGGAGCGTTATTTTATATCTCCCTCACCGCTCTCTCCCAAAACGCCCGTTTGGTTTATCATTTTTCTGTAATTACCGATTTCTTTTTAAAGTGCCATAATTATCCTTGTAAAAACGAGTAAAAAGCCTTTTTTCTATTGACAAGCCCCTGTTTTAATGTTACAATTATATAGCGTTACAGATAAATATTCATTCTATTTATCGTTTTTGCCAATAAAATGAACAGGAGAGAAAGGAAATGTCATCAAAAAACAATTTCAGACGCATTCTCGGTGTTATCACCGCCGCCGCATTGACATTGAGCATACTGCCTTTCGGCAGTTTGGCGCATAACGCATATGCAGCAGAAAAGGAAGAGCCGTTTGTTTTCTCGCTCAGCGGCGCAGGAACAGCGGTAAGTCCTTATCTCATTGACGACCTGCAAGACCTTGAGAATATGCGAGATGCGATAAACGACCATGATACAGATTCAGAATACGCGTCTGCTTATTACAAGCTGACAGCGGATATTGAATTTACTGGATACGGACAAGGGCAAAAAAGCTGGTATCCAGTGGGAAGAAACCAAAGCGGCTTGTATTTATCGACCACGCAAACAAAGCAGAAAGCTTTTTATGGCGTTTTTGACGGAGACGGACACAAGATCTCAGGCATATACATAGACAGCAAAGCCTTTGGCGCAAACCGTGCCTACACTGTCGGCTTGTTCGGAAAAAATGACGGCACAATAAAGAATCTGGAAGTTGAAGGGACCGTGAAGGTTGCGTCAGGCATGAACGTGGGACTGCTTTGCGGCTCCAACGACGGAGTAATTGAAAACTGCTCTGTTCACGGAAATATCACTGCTGCATTTGCTGTCGGCGGTATTTCTGGATATACCTACGGAACCATAAAGAACTGCTTCAGCGACGTAGTCAGCAGCAGCTCTTACGGCTTAATCACAGGCGTCCTCATGCAAAGCGATAGCAGCAGCGCAAAAGCTGCGGTTGAAAACTGCTATTTTAACAAGGATAAAGGCTCAAGCAAAGGAATACTCCAGAGCTTTGAAGAACAGACCACAGTATACGGTCTTTCTGCAAAGGAACTAAAAACAGGCTCAGCGGCATGGGCGCTTCAGAACGCTCAGGAAAACAAAAGCTCCGTTATCTGGGGGCAGGATCTGAACAGTGATGAAATTCCGATGCTCAAATCCGAAGACAGAGTATATAAAGTCACCTATATGCTCGGCAGTGTTGTAGTTAGCGAGGAATACTGCAACGCTGACAGCACCTTGAATCCCCCTTCCGTTGATTTTGCCGATAACGGTTATTCATCAGGAGATAAATGGTTTAAAGATGAAGCTCTCAGCGACGAATGGCTTTTCGGCTCCGACATCGTTACCGAAGATACGCTCCTTTACAGCCAGAGAGCGCCTATACAGTATACGATAACTCTGAACCTTAACGGCGGCGTTCTTGAAGAAACCGACGAATGGACGCAGAGTGATGACGATACATACACAAGGAAATATACCGTTGTTTCAGAAGACATAACTTTGCCTCATCCCACTATGGAGGGATTTGACTTCATAGGCTGGACGAGCGATCATGAAGACGATTCCACAGGCGAAGCGGTAAAAGACATCACCATTTCGCAGGGAAGCACTGAGAACAGAGTTTACACCGCGATATTTGCCGACGCTACCGCTCCTTCCATTTCCATAACGATGAATGAGCATGAATGGGTCGCGCTCCACGAGGCTCCTGCTTTTGACATTTACTACAATACTCCTCAGACGGTAAAAGTATCCGCAGTTGATAACATAAACGGCAGCGACCTTACAATATACTATTACATCAGCGAAAAGGGAATGAGCCAGTCTGCTCTTGAAAGAAGCTCTGTTTCTTGGACTCAATATACTGAAGAAGGGATCACCCTGAAGCCCCAGAAAAAAGCGATAGTATATGTTAAAGCGACAGATAAATCAGGTAACTCCGCATATGCAAGCACAACGGGTATCGTTCTTGAGACCGTACCTCCCGTTATAAGCGGTGTTGTAAATAATGCGGAATATTGTGCCGACGCTGAATTTACCGTTAAAGACGAAAACCTCAGCACCATAACCGTAAACGGCGATATCCTGTACGACAGCAAAGCACATTCCGATTCAGGCATAGAGGAAGGTCCTTCTGCGGCTTCAATTTCTCAGCTTCAGAGCAGCTATAAATTAGAGAGTATTTCAGGCGGAGAAGAGAAGTTTGTCATAGTTGCCGAAGATAAAGCGGGCAACTCGACCACCTGCACCATCACCATCAGCGGCAGGCACGTAAAGCATTTCTCTTCGGAAGAAATAATCCACTATCCTACATGCACTGAAACAGGCTTCTCCATTATATATACCCGCTGCAAGATATGCCATGAGATATATAACACGGAAGAGCGTGTGACGCCTGCAAGGGGTCATTCATGGCCTGATGATTGGGACATCGTTTCATCGCCCGACTGCGACGACAGCGGCGTTCGTACCCGTACCTGCAAGGTCTGCAAAACAGTAGAGACCGAAAATATCAACCCTGAAGGTCACGATTGGGATGAAGAATACACCATAGACAAAGCGGCAACATGTACCGAGGAGGGAAGCAAGTCAAGACACTGCAAGAAATGTGACGCTGTGACCGACAGTGAGGTCATTCCTTCACTTGATCATAATGTTGACGAAGCAAATCCCACGGTAGTGGTAATAAGTCCTGTTACCTGCACATCCGACGGTCAGACAGATTATATTTACTACTGTTTCGACTGCGGCAGCGAGGTTTTCAGAAAAACCGAGACGATAATATCTCAAGGTCATCAGTACGGCGATTGGGAGGAACTCTCTTCAGGCGTTCTTCAGCGTGAATGTTCCGTCTGCGGGCATCCTGACACAAGGGACGCTACCGAATCCGACCATAAGTGGAACACGGAATACACGATCGATAAGTACCCGACCTGTACCACTGACGGCAGCCGTTCTATCCGCTGCTCTGTGTGCAATACAGCTAAAATGAGCGAGAATATCCCTGCAACAGGACACGATCCTGAAGAGCCCGTCAAGGAAAACGAAGTCCTTTCCACCTGCACCACCGACGGAAGCTACGAAGAGGCGGTCTACTGCAAGAACTGCAACGAAGAGATAGTAAGAACACACCATACTGTTATTGCTGAAGGTCATAAATGGGGTGAATGGGAAATTATAGAAAGCCCCGACTGTGATGACGAAGGAACTCAGAAGCACACCTGTCAGGTATGCGGTGTCAGTGAAACAAGAGGTCTTGAAGCTTCGGGGCATGTATGGGACGAAGATTACACCATTGATAAGGAAGCCGACTGCACCACTGAAGGAAGCAGATCAATCCATTGTTCCAAGTGCGACGCTATCAAGGAGAGCGAGGTCATACCCGCACTGGGTCATGATTGGAGCGAGTGGGAAACAATAGTAAGCCCCGACTGCGACGACGACGGAACACAGCAGAGATCCTGCAAGGTCTGCGGTTTTGTCGAAACAAACGGACTTATCGCTTCAGGCCATACATGGGAAGAAGAATACACCATAGATAAAGAAGCGACCTGCACCGAGGAAGGAAGCAGATCTATCCACTGTTCCAAGTGTGACGCTGTAAAGGACAGCGAGGTAATCCCCGCCAAAGGTCATACGCCTGTCCTTGACGAGTTAGGAAACACAGTGTGCGAAGTCTGCGGCAAATTGCTTTCAACGGTATTTATTTCCAAATACGAAGGAAACGCTCCCAAAGCGGAGCTTTCCGATGAGGAGATCAGAAACATAGAAGACGCTGTCCTCACCGAAGAGGATAAAACTGCTTTGCAGGACGGCGGCAACGTATCTATAACTCTTACAATAAGCGATGCCGAAAACACCGTTTCCGATGATGATAAAAACGCTGTTGAAGAGAAGATAAAAGGCACATATGAGATTGGTTCTTATTTCAATATTGACCTTGTCAAGACAGTGAATAATATTGAAACACAAATAACCGAGCTTAATAAGGAAATAGTGATAACCGTTGCTGTCCCCGACGAACTAAAAAAAGCTGACAGAACGTTTGCCGTTGTCCGCGTACATAACGGTGAATCCGCTGTTCTTTCTGATGAGGACAGTAATGCCGATACTGTTACATTCAGTACCGACAGGTTCTCTGTATACGCCATAGTTTACGTTGATAATCAGCAGACAGGTCCGTTCGTACCCGCCCCTTCTGTTCCGGGGACTTCTTCAGGCGGAACAACAGGTACAACTTCAGATGAACCGACTGCTCCCGATGAATCGACATCTCCTGATGAAACGGCTTCTCCTTCAGAAACAGTCGTTCCTGACGAAACAACTCAGCCTGACGTATCCGAGAATACAGAAAGCACCGAATCGTCAGAAAGCACTGTTTCTCCCGATAATTCGGACAGCGGCGCCGATGTTCCTCCCGCAACGGGAATCGCGCTTTCCTTTGCGTCTGTTATTGCAGTTGCAGCAGCTTCAGCGGCAGCGATGATCACCCGCAAAAACAGGAAAAACTGATAAATGATAAAACAGCCTCTGTTTCAAAAGCAGAGGCTGTTTATTTTTATACTTGCCAATTGTATCATTATAATGTATAATAAAAGCATGATAAAAACAGAAAGGGGCGGTTCACTACGGAAGAAAAAAAGCGAATAGTTTTAGGCGTCACCGCCCATGTTGACTCAGGAAAAACCACCCTTTCCGAAGCCCTTCTTTTCAGCGCAGGAGAAATAAGAAATCGGGGAAGAGTAGACGACGGAAGCTCTCACCTGGACACTGACGAAGCTGAAAAAACAAGGGGCATAACCGTGTTTGCTCACCGTGCGGAATTTGAGATAAACAACGTGACCTACACCCTGTTGGACACTCCCGGTCATGTTGACTTTTCCGCAGAGGCTGAGCGCACATTTCAGGTGCTTGATTACGCCTTGCTTGTGATAAGCGGCACCGACGGCGTGCAGAGCCACACTGAAACAATATGGCGCCTGCTTGACGAATACAATGTCCCCACATTTATTTTTGTAAACAAAATGGATATGCCCCACGCTGACAGGGAAAAAGTGCTTGACGACCTTAAAACCCGTCTCAGCTTTGCCTGCGTGGATTTTACCGACACATCTTCGGAAAGATTTTTTGAGGAATGTGCCATGCTGGACGACGATATTGCGGAGGAGTATCTTGACAGCGGAAAAGCCGCCGACAAGACCATAGCCGCCGCCGTTGCAAAGCGCCATATTTTCCCCTGCGTTTTCGGATCCGCTTTAAAAATGCAGGGAATAGATGAGCTTATGAGCCTGCTTGACCGTTTTGCGAATGAACCTGTGCGTCCTGCTGAATTTGGCGCGAAAGTTTATAAAATTTCATCTGACGGAAAAGGCAAGCGCCTTACAAATCTTAAAATAACAGGCGGCACGCTGAACGTCCGCGATCCTGTTGAATATATCGGCTCCGACGGCGAGCTTCACGCCGAAAAAATAAACGAAATACGCCTTTATACGGGCAACAAATACACCACCGCTGACAGCGTTCCCGCAGGGAGTATCTGCGCCGTGACAGGGCTTTCCCTTTCATATGCGGGACAGGGTCTGGGTGTTGAGGAAAACTCCTTTTCCCCCGTCCTTGAGCCTGTGATGACCTATTCTGTCGAGCCGCCCGCCGACGCCGACGTGTACAAGCTGCTGGAAAATTTAAAGCGCCTTGAGGAGGAAGACCCCGCGCTCCACGTTATATGGAACAGTGCCGTGGAAAAAATATTTGTCCGACTTATGGGAGAGGTCCAGCTTGAAATTCTCCGCGGAATAATTGAAGAAAGATTCGGAATAAAGGTAGATTTCGGACAAGGAAAGGTCGCCTACAAGGAAACCATAGCCGCACCCGTTGAGGGCGTGGGGCATTACGAACCCCTCCGTCACTATGCGGAGGTACACCTATTGCTTGAACCCCTGCCGAGAGGCTCGGGACTGCAATTTGACAATCTGTGCAGCGACAACATCCTTGACCGCAGCTTTCAGAACCTTGTCCTCACTCACCTTGCGGAAAAAACTCATCTTGGCGTACTCACAGGCTCGCCCATAACCGATATAAAAATAACCCTCTGCTCAGGGCGTTCCCACCTGAAACACACCGAGGGCGGGGACTTCCGTCAGGCAGTTTACAGAGCGGTACGGCAGGGACTTCGCAGCGCTGAAAGCATACTTCTTGAACCGTATTACAATTTCACCCTGATACTCCCACAAGATTGCTCAGGCAGAGCGCTCACCGACATACGCCGAATGAACGGCGACTTTGAGACCCCATACACCGAGGGCGAAAACGCCGTGATAAAAGGAACCTGCCCCGCCGCAAAGATAAGCGGCTATCAGCGTGAGCTGTCAGGCTACACAAGCGGCAGGGGGAAGCTGTTCTTTTCTTTCGGCGGATACACCGAGTGCGCCGATGCCGACGAGGTGATAAAGGAGATAAATTACGACTGCGACGGTGATATCGAAAATTCCGCCGACTCGATTTTCTGCGCCCACGGAGCGGGATTTAACGTCCGCTGGGACAAGGTGAGCGAGTATATGCACCTGCCCTCATGCCTGAAGACCGCTCGTGAGGAACAGCGCCGTATCCTTTCATACCGCCGTGCTGAAAGCTACGTTGACCGAGCGGCAGAGGACAAGGAGCTGCTTGAGATATTCGAGCGCACCTACGGAAAAATCGGTCGTGACCGCCGCAAAGCTATGCGCTCCGCCGAAAAGCCGATAAAATACAAAAGCCGCATACCCGTGAAAACAGGTCCCGAATACCTTATCGTTGACGGCTACAACATAATTTTCGCTTGGGAGGAGCTTCGCGCCGAGGCGGAAAAAAGCCTTGACATGGCAAGGAACCGTCTTATCAACATTCTCTGCAACTATCAGGGCTTCATCCGCTGCGAGCTTATCCTCGTCTTTGACGCTTACAAGGTGAAAGGCGAGGTGCGGGAAACTGAAAAAAGCGGCAACATCAGCATAGTCTACACCAAGGAGAACGAAACCGCCGACGCTTATATAGAACGCATTTCCCACGACCTTGCAAAAAACAGCAAGGTGCGCGTCGCCACCTCCGATGGAGCAGAGCAAAATATTATCCTTGGCAGCGGAGCCTTACGCGTTTCCGCCGCCGAGCTGCATGAGGAGATAAAAGAAGCTGAAAAAGCAATACGGGATTATATTGAAATATCCCGCCTTAAAAGATAAACAAGCACGGAAGCTTTAACTTCCGTGCTTGTTTTTTAAACTGTCCTGAACCCGTTCTTTTCCAGCGTTTCCGCCAGCTTTGCGTTATCTCCCGTTTTCAGTATCATAAAAGCGTTGCTGCTTTCTCTGTCGATAACAGAGTACATATATTCAAGCCCTATATCTGCTTTTGACACCGCCGCCAGCAGCTCGCTCAGTCCTCCCGGGCGGTCGGGAACAAGCACCGCCTCCACAGGCGTCATCGTAATGATAAATCCTTTTTCCAGCAGTACGGCGGAAGCCTTTTGCGGGTCGTCAACGATAAGCCGCAAAACGCCGTAGGAAGCTGTTTCAGCCATACTTATCGCTCTCAGGTCGATTTGATTTTCCGACAGCACGGCGGTTATATCCGCAAGCTGTCCCGTGCGGTTTTCCAGAAATACAGAGATTTGATTTACTGTCATAGCCTTTCCTCCTTAAATTTTGCGCTTGTCGATAACACGAACCGCCTTGCCCTCGCTCCTTGTGATGGATTTGGGAGCGACCAGCGTCACCTTTGCATAAATGCCCAGCATAGCCTTCAGCGCCGCCACAAGCTCCTTTTCCATTTCGGTTATCTTGCCCAGATTGTCCGAGAACCTTTCGGGGGTCATCTCAACTTGAACCTCAAGAGTATCCGAATGATTTACTCTGTCCACGATTATCTGATAGTTTGCGGGATAGCCCTGTTCCATAAGCACCGTTTCGATTTGTGACGGGAACACGTTTACGCCCTTGATTATCAGCATATCGTCGCTTCTTCCCATAGGCTTGCTCATCTTGACGTGAGTGCGCCCGCAGGAGCATTTTTCCCTTGTGAGAACGCAAATGTCCCTTGTGCGGTAGCGCAGCAGCGGAAACGCCTCTTTTGTGATAGAGGTAAAGACAAGCTCACCCTTAGTCCCGTCAGGAAGAACATCCCCTGTGTTTGGGTCGATTATCTCGGCGATAAAATGGTCCTCGTTTATATGCATACCCGTCTGCTCCGAACATTCAAAGCTGACGCCCGGACCTGAAATTTCCGTCAGACCGTAAATATCGTATGCCTTTATCCCCAGCTTGTTCTGAATATCCTGCCGCATTTCCTCGCTCCACGCCTCAGCGCCGAAAATGCCCGCTTTCAGCTTCAGCTTGTCCCTCACGCCGTGTTCGATAGCGCTTTCCGCAAGATAAGCGGCATATGACGGCGTACAGCAGAGTATGGTGGAACCCAGGTCTACCATAAACTGCAATTGCCTTTCGGTATTGCCCGATGACATAGGAAGCGTCAGACAGCCCACTCTGTGACTTCCGCCGTTAAGTCCGGGACCGCCTGTAAACAGCCCGTACCCGTAGCAAACGTGGCAAACGTCCTCGTTAGTCCCGCCTGCCGCCATTATCGCCCTTGCACAGCAGTCCTCCCACAAATCAAGGTCATGCTGCGTGTAGAAAGCAACTACTCTTTTTCCCGTAGTGCCTGAGGTGGACTGTATGCGAACGCAGTCGCCCAGCGGCTTTGCCAGCAAGCCGTAAGGATACGCCTCTCTCAGGTCGTCCTTTGTGAGGAACGGCAGCTTGTGCAGATCCTCAACGCCCTTGATGTCATCGGGAGAAACGCCCTTTTCCTCCATTTTTTTGCGATAGTAGGGAACGTGATCCCACACGTTTCGCACCTGTTTCACCAGACGTTCGTTCTGCCAGCTTAAAATCTGTTCCCGTGAGGCGCATTCGATTTCAGGTTGATAGTAACGCTCCATAAAAATTCTCCTTTAAATTTATGTTGTGCGGACGTACCGCAAAATTCACCCGTTTCTTCCCAGTCTGAACGCTTTCAGATTCATCTTCAGAAACTTTGGCGGAACGCTTTCCTCAACGGCTTTCAGCCATTCCTCCTCGCTGAAATCAAACCATTTTGAGAGCCGCCCCATAAGCACGATGTTCACCGCCTTACTGCTCCCCGCCTGCTCGGCAAGAGAAAGAGCGTCCACAGCGTCAAGCCGTATCCCCGCCGCTATCATTTTTTCTTCAAGCCCCTGAGGATACTCCGCCGCCCCCGTTATGACAGGCATAGGATTTATTTGCTGAGTATTTGTGATTATCCTTCCGTCAGGCTTAAGATATTCCGTCCACCTTGCTGCCTCCAGCAATTCAAAGGAAAGTATGATATCCGCCTGTCCCTTATCAATTATGGGGGAATAGACCTTATCTCCCCACCTGACATAAGTTACCACCGAGCCGCCTCTCTGGCTCATTCCGTGTACCTCGCTCACTTTAACATCAAAGCCTTTGCTCATCAGCATGCGTCCCAGCAGCTTGCTTGCAAGCAATGTTCCCTGACCGCCTACGCCCACAATCATCATATTCATCGTTTTCATTATGCCTGCACCTCCTTGCCGTTCAGCACGCCGAATCTGCAAAGCTGACCGCACACCCCGCAGCCTGTGCAAAGTGTGTTGTCGATATGCACCTTTCCGCCGCTTACGCTGACAGCGGGACAGCCTATCTTCATACAGGACTTACAGCCCACGCACTTGTCAGCGTCCACCGTTATCGGACCGTTGTGCTTAACGTATTTCAGCAGTGCGCAGGGTCGCCTTGAAATGATTACCGACGGCTCCTCCGCCGCAAGCTCCTTCTTCACCGCCTTGTCGCATTCGTCAAGGTCGTAAGGATCCACGACCCTCACCCTCTTTATTCCAACAGCACGGCAAAGGCTCTCCAGATCTATCTTTGTGCAGGGATCGCCCTTAAGATTATATCCCGTGGTAGGATTTTGCTGATGTCCCGTCATACCTGTTATTGAGTTGTCCAGTATGATAACGGTGGAATTTGACTCATTGTACGCCACGTTGATAAGTCCCGTAACGCCCGAATGTATAAAGGTGGAATCGCCTATTACCGCCACCGTCTTTCCGCTTCCGTTCCCGCCGTTCATCTTGTTGAAGCCGTGCAGTCCCGAAACCGACGCTCCCATACAGATAGTCGTATCAATCGCCGCCAGAGGAGGCACCGCCCCCAGCGTATAACAGCCAATATCCCCGCACACAGTCAGCTTATTTTTCGCAAGGACGTAAAACAGCCCTCTGTGCGGACAGCCTGCGCACATAACAGGCGGTCTTTGCGGAATGCTTTCGTTCAGCTTTATCCCACTCCCGTGTTCCTCGCCGAGCCTTTCCGCAACCAGATTCTGACTCAGCTCGTCAATAAGCGGGAACAGCTCCTTTCCCTCAGGCTCAAGCCCGATACTGCGGCAGAAGTCCTCGATAAAGCCGTCTAGCTCCTCCACAACTATCAGCCTGTCCACCCTTGCGGCAAATTCCGCAATTTTATTCTTCGGCATCGGCCAAACCATACCCAGCTTAAGCACAGGGTATCTGTCCCCGAAAACCTCCTTGACGTACTGGTACGAGGTTGAGGAAGCGATAAATCCCATTTCACAGCTTTCGCCCTCCTCAACACGGTTTATCTCCGCCGTTTCCGCCCACTGCGCCAGCTTTTCAAGCCTTTCCTCCACCACAGGGTGACGGCGCTTTGCGTTTCCCGGCATCATTATGTACTTTGCAGCGTTCTTTTCATAAGCCTTTACATCAGGCTCCACCCTCTCTCCAGTTTCAACAACGCTTTGGGAGTGAGAAACTCTGGTACACATCTTCATAATAACAGGTGTGTCAAATTCCTCCGACAGCTGATACGCCAGCTTTGTGAATTGCAAAGCGTCCCTGCTGTCTGCAGGCTCCAGCATAGGCAGCTTTGCCGCCTTTGCATAGTGCCTTGAATCCTGCTCGTTCTGTGAGGAATGCATACCTGCGTCGTCCGCAACGCCGATTATCATTCCTCCGTTAACGCCCGTGTAGGATATTGTAAACAGCGGGTCTGCGGCAACGTTCAGCCCCACGTGCTTCATTCCGCAGAAGCTCCTTTTCCCCGCAAGACTTGCGCCGAAAGCGGATTCCATAGCAACCTTTTCGTTAGGCGCCCATTCCGCATAAATTTCCTTGTACCTTGCGGCGGCTTCGGTTATCTCAGTGCTCGGTGTTCCCGGATAGCTTGAAACGAACCCGCACCCCGCCTCATATAATCCTCTGGCAACCGCCTCGTTGCCCAGCAGTAAGGTTTTCATATCATAACTCCTGAAAAATTATTTTGTTTCTTCTCCGATAGCTTCCTTGGCGGAAACCACAACCTTCTTGTCATAGCATGAGAAGATCTCCGTCAGTCTTTCCTTGCTCGGAGCCTTTGTGAAAATGCTCACTAAAGGCACAATGACAAGTCCCGCCAACATACAGAATGCGCCTGAATTTATAGGCGACTGGAGCAAAACGGGCAGGAATGTTTTCAGCGGAGAGATAACGATTATCATAAACACCGTTGAGAACACAAAGCTGCACCAGCAGGCGATCTTCGTAGTTCTCTTCCAGTAAAGTCCGTATAAAAACGGCGCCAGGAAAGCTCCTGCCAGCGCGCCCCAGCTTACTCCCATAAGCTGAGCGATAAATGTTACGCTTGAGCTGTACTGAATGATAGCCAGCACCGCGGAGATAGCGATAAATACCGCTACCAGTATTCTCATGCACATAAGCTGACTTTTTTCCTTCATATTTTTTGCGATAACAGGCTTGATAAAATCAAGGGTCAGCGTTGAGCTTGAAGTCAGCACCAGCGAGGACAGCGTGGACATCGACGCCGAAAGCACAAGTATAACGACCACCGCTATCAGGATATTCGGCAGTCCCGACAGCATTGTGGGAATTACCGAGTCATATCCGTTTGCGGCAATATCAATCTGATCCGAGAAAAGCCGTCCGAATCCGCCAAGGAAGTAACAGCCGCCTGCCACCACAAGGGCGAATATCGTGGAAATTATCATACCCTTTGTTATTGCTCCCTCGCTTTTGATAGCGTAGAATTTCTGCACCATCTGAGGAAGCCCCCATGTGCCGAGAGAGGTGAGTATCACAACTCCCAGCAGATTGAGCGGGTCGGGACCAAAGAAGGAAGCGAAGATACCGGGAGCTGAAGCGTTAGGACCTGCCGTCTCTTCAGCGGGTATCTGCGCCAGTCCGTTCAGCGCGTCAAGAAATCCTCCCTGACTGTTCAGAACGGCGGCGATTACCGCCACTATCCCGAAGATCATTATGATACCCTGAATGAAATCGTTGATAGCGGTAGCCATATATCCTCCCGCTATAACGTATATCCCCGTCAGTACCGCCATTACGATAACACAGACGGAATAATCGATATCAAACGCCATGCTGAACAGACGGCTCAGACCGTTGTACAGCGAAGCTGTGTAGGGAATAAGGAAAACGAAGATTATCACCGACGCCGCCAGCTTCAACGCCTTGCTGTCAAATCGCTTGCCGAAAAATTCGGGCATTGTTGAGCTGTCAAGGTGCTGCGTCATAACTCTCGTGCGCCTGCCCAGCACCGCCCATGCAAGAAGCGAGCCTATCAGCGCGTTCCCGATACCCGCCCATGTAGCGGCGATACCGTATTTCCAGCCGAATTGTCCCGCGTACCCGACAAATACCACCGCGGAAAAATAACTTGTGCCGAAAGCGAACGCCGTGAGCCACGGACCTACCGCGCGCCCGCCCAGAACGAATCCGTTCACATCAGTTGCGTGCTTGCGGCAGTAAAGTCCTATCCCTACCATAACGCCGAAAAATACCACCAGCATAGCCAGCTTGACTATTATATCTACCATTGTGAAATTCTCCTTTTGTTTTTATGACCTGCTTTCTTCTTCTACCAGCCTGCCGCCGCAGTATTTTTCCCTCAGTGCAGGCTTTTCTATTTTTCCCGTAGCGTTTCTCGGGACCTTGTCGAAGATTATCTTCCGAGGGCGCTTGTATCTCGGCAGCTCGTTGCAGAACTCGTTTATTTCCTCTTCCGTGCAGTCAAAGCCCTCTTTTATCTCAATTATCGCAGCAGCGATTTCGCCCAGCCTCTGATCGGGCATACCGATGACTGCGGCGTCCTTTATCTTGTCGTATTTTCTCAGGAAGTCCTCTATCTGCACTGGATAAAGGTTCTCTCCTCCTGAAATAACAACGTCCTTTTTCCTGTCCACAAGGTAAATGAACCCGTCCTCGTCCTCTCTCGCCATATCACCAGTGAACAGCCAGCCGTCCTTTAAGATCTCATTGGTTGCTTCGGGATTTTTGTAGTAGCAAAGCATAACGCCATGCCCTTTTACTGCAAGCTCGCCTATCTCGCCCTGCTTAACGTCGTTGCCCTGCTCGTCCACTATCCTTGTTTCCCAGCGGTAGCCCGCCTTTCCGATAGCGCCGACTTTATGTATATTCTCAACTCCCAGATGAACGCAGCCGGGACCGATAGATTCGCTCAGTCCGTAATTCGTATCATACTGATGATTGGGGAACACCTTCATCCAGCGGTGTATAAGGCTTGGCGGAACAGGCTGTGCGCCTATATGCATAAGCCGCCACTGATCCAGCAGATAATCGCTTAAATTCACCTTTCCCGCGTCAATAGCGTCCAGCAGATCCTGCGCCCATGGTACAAGCAGCCACACGATAGTGCATTTTTCCTCGGTAACTGCTCTCAGTATCCACTGAGGCTTTACCCCTCTCAAAAGCACCGCCTTGCTCCCCGAAATAAGACTTCCGAACCAGTGCATTTTCGCTCCCGTATGATACAGCGGCGGGATACAAAGGAACACGTCCTCTCTTGTCTGACCGTGATGCGCCTGCTCCGTTTCGCAGGAGCTGTACAGCGACAGGTGGTCGTGAAGTATAGCTTTGGGAAATCCTGTTGTACCCGAAGAAAAATATATCGCCGCATGATCGCTTTCTGTAAGCGCCACGGGAGGAGGACCCGAGGAGCAGAACCCCATCAGTTTAAAGCAGTCCTCGGTATAATCAGGCTTGTCCCGCCCCACGAAGAACATCATTTTAACATTGGGAAGATCGTCTGCGATAGCGTCCATTCTTTCCACAAACTGAGGGCCGAACACCAGTACCTCCACGTCCGCCAGCTCAAGACAATATTTTATCTCATCGCTTGAATATCTGAAATTCAGCGGCACCGCCACGCACCCCGCCTTCAGCGTCCCGAAGTAAATGGGAAGCCATTCAAGGCTGTTCATCATCAGGATACCGACCTTAGTGCCTCTCTTGACATTTCTTGTAAGCAGGAGATTTGCGAATTTGTTTGCCTGACTGTCAAATTCCTTCCAGCTAATCGCCCTGCGGTAAGGGCTGTCAGGCTGAGCGTTCTCGATAAGGCTCGCCTCCCGCCAGGTCACTGCCTTATCCCTTTCCTCCGACGGACTTAACTCCACCAGCGCCGTTTCCTGACCATAAAGTCGGGCGTTGCGCTCCAACAGTTCCGTAATGACCATCTGAAACTCCTTTTTTTGTTTATTTAACGGTAAATCCGTTCACCGTGGCGTGTGCCACGAACGTTCCAAGCTCGTCTTTTACTTCCACCTCATAAAGACAGGTGCTTCTCCCCGCCTTAACGCACTTTGCCTCCGCTATAAGCTCCTTTCCCTTTGCCGTTGACAGGAAAGTTATTGAGCAGTGCTGAGAAACTATGATATGCTCAGTAAAGCCGTTTGAAGCCACTGCGTAAGCAAAATCCGCCAGCGTGAATATTGCCCCGCCCATAGGCGTATCATTTGCGTTGAGATGTTCAGGCCGCAGCTTCAGCGTGCATACCGCGCGTCCCGCCTCCGCCTCTTTTATCTCAACGCCTGTCACCATGGCGAAGCGGTCCCTTTCAAATCTTTCTCTAAGCTCGTCCAGAGTCGGCATAAAACAAGTCCTCGCTTTCATTTTTGTGTACGAAATAATACCCAAAGTCATTATATCACAAATTAACAAAAACTGCAACAAATTCTTTAGTTTTTCTATTGCAAATTACCACATTTTACTGTATAATATTTCCGAAAACTTTCATAAGGAGAATGAAAATGAAACTGAAAAAAATACTGGCTGTTCTGATGAGCGTCGCCATGCTGCTGACGTTTTCATCATGCTCAGACCAAAGCGCGGCTCCTGACAGCAGCACTGTTGATACTTCCGTTCCCGAAACCGATGTCGGAAACTCTGATGATGTCTCTTCTGACAGCGGCGACCGAAGGGTTTATATCGAAGGAACGAATTTCTTCGTAAACGGAAAGCAGATCTGGTTCAACGGTGTGAATACCCCGTGGGACAACTGGAACGATTTTGGCGGCAACTTTGAATATGACTTCTGGGACAGTCACTTTGCCCGGCTTAAAGAAGCAGGCGTAAACGCCACCCGTATATGGATAAACTGCAACGGTCTTGTAGGCGTTATGATAAATGAGGACGGTTCTTTTGCTTCAGTCACGGATAAGCATTGGAGCGACCTTGATTCGCTTTTTGAGCTTGCCGAAAAGCATGGGATTTATATTATGGCGACCCTTCTTTCCTTTGATCACTTTAAAGACTCAAATCAGGGTTATGAAAACTGGCGTAATCTTATAAAAAGCTCCGACAATATCGACCGATTCGTTGACGGCTATGTGATTCCGTTTGCAGAAAGATACGACGATAACGACTATTTGTTCAGCATTGACCTTATGAACGAGCCTGACTGGGTATATGAAAACGAAGAGTGCGGCAAGCAGTCATGGGACGATATTTCCGATCTTTTTGCAAGATGTGCGGCGGGGATACACGAACATTCAGATATTCTTGTCACCGTAGGCATGGGAATAGTGAAATACAATTCTGATAGCTACGAAGGCAACAAGGTTTCCGACGAGTATCTGCAAAGCCTTTCGGGAAACGAAAATTCCTATCTTGATTTTTACTCGCCTCATTATTATGAATGGCAGAAGCAGTGGTTCGGCTATCCTTTCAATATCTCTCCCGAAAAATATAAGCTTGATGTTACAAAGCCCGTCGTTATAGGAGAATGTGTTGCAAGGGACGATAAGGACCCGCTTGCACAGAGATATGAAAACGCTTATAATAACGGCTGGAACGGCGTGTTCGCGTGGACCTCCAACGGCATTGACAACTGCGGCGGATTTGATGATGTAAAGCCTGCCACTCAGCATATGCTCGAACTTGCCGTTGATAAAATTTACCCTTTCGAGTAATATTTAAAGCCCCGCTTACGGGGCTTTTTCTTGACAAAAAAACTTCGTGATGCTACAATCAAATAAATCTCTAATTCTCCTGTAAACGTAGACTTTAAGCAAATTCTGTTTTGGAGCTGATGATATGGCGTATAAAATAGCGATATGTGACGACAGCAAGGAAGACGGCGAGCTGGTAGCTGAGATCGTCCGCCGCTGGTCAAAAAGCATGGGCGAGCAGACCGAGCCTGATGTATTTTCTTCATCGGAATCATTTCTGTTCAGTTATGCTCAGAAAAGCGATTACGACATTCTGCTTCTTGACATAGAGATGCCCGAAACTGACGGCGTTACACTTGCAAAGCAGATCCGACGCCGTAACGAAACGATACAGATAATATTCACCACAGGCTATTCCGATTATATTTCCGAGGGCTATGAAGTGGCGGCGCTGCATTATCTGCTTAAGCCAGTAAAGGAAGAGAAACTGTCTGAAGTCCTTTCCCGCGCCGCAGACAAACTGAAGAAAAACGAGCGTTTTATCCTGATCGAGCAGCCTGACGGAATGATACGTCTGCCTTTGCGCGAAATATCATACATTGATGTCCGACGAAATTATGTTACGTTTCACGCCAAGCGTGACTATGCCGTAAAAAAGACTCTTTCCGAGATCGAGACCCTGCTTGACGAACGCTTTTTCAGAGCAGGAAGAAGTACACTTATAAATCTGTCGTTCGTTTCCCGCGTCACAAGATCAGACGTGTATCTGACCGACGGTTCCCGCGTTCCGATACCCAGATCAGCATATGAGCCGCTTAACCGCGCCATTATAGCGATGAACTGAATATTCTGAAAGGATAATAAAAATGTTTTCAAAACAGATAGACCGTCGTATAGCCCGCTATCAGAACGACCTTATAAAAACCCATTATGACGAGGTAGAGAACATGTATCGTCAGATGCGCGGCTGGCGCCACGATTACAGGAACCACATACAGGTCATGAAAGTATATGCCGCCAAAGGAGATATGGAAGCGATAAAGGCTTACCTTGACAAGTTGGATACTGATCTGTCGACCGTTGATACAGTCGTGAAAACAGGCAACCCGATGGCTGACGCTATCCTGAACAGCAAAATATCTCTTGCCCGCTCTAAGCATATCGAGGTGAAAGCCGACGCTCATGTCCCTTATAAGCTTACGACCTCCGAGATAGACCTGTGTGTTATAATAGGCAATCTTTTTGACAATGCCATAGAAGCGAGTCTTGCTCTCCCTGAGAACGAGCGCCTTATCCGCGTTTATATGGACATGAAGAACACTCAGCTCTACATTTCTGTCACCAACTTTACCGCCGGCAAAAAGCTGATAAAACATGACGGGCGTTTTGCCAGTACCAAAGGTCAAGGCCACGGCTTCGGGCTTGTCAGGACCGACAACGTTATAAAGCGTCTTAACGGCTATATAAGCCGCAACAGCGAAGACGGCGCCTTTACCACCGAGATACTTCTTCCTCAGGGCGAAAATTCGTCCCCCGAAAACGGCAATTCGTCCCCGAAATGATTTTTTTCATTTTTATGTGTTAAAATATCATTGAGGTGATAAAATTGGAGGAAGTAAAAGAAAAACCAAAAAAGGAAAAAGTAAAATACACCCCTTTTCAGACCTTTGCGTTTATGCTGAAACAGTCGTGGAGCGTGAGCAAGAGTGTTCCCTTTGTATGTCTGCTTTCAGCGGGGATAATGGTCGTTTTGAATCTTTTGTGGCTTTTTATCGCACCTGCGATATTGGATAAGGTGGAAACAGCCGCTCCGCTGTCCGAGCTTTTGCTGACGATTCTTGTATTTGCAGGGCTTCTTATTATTGTGCAGGGTGCGCTGAACTACTTAAGCAGCTTTAATTGGTTCCCCCGTATAGAGATAAGAATGTCAATATTAAAGCTTATCGCGCATAAATTTTCTTCAACCTCTTTTCCCAATGTGGAAGACACAAAGGTAAAGGAAAAAAGCAATCATGCGCAAAACATTACCAACGGCAACAGCGCGGCCACCGAAGCCGTCTGGTATTCTTATACCGATTTGGCAAGAGATACAGCGGGCTTTATCATTTATATCATCATGCTGTCAGGGCTTGATGTCTTCCTTATGCTGACGGTCATAGTTACCGCCGTTATCGGCTTTATAGTCAGCAACAGGCTTAACGGCTACGGCTACCGCCATCGTGATGAGGAAGCCTCATATGCCAACCGTATATGGTATTTTACAGGACTTGCCAACCAAAGCCGCTGCGCAAAGGATATACGCATTTTCGGCATGAAGCCGTGGCTTACCTCTTTATATGAAAAGTCAGTCGATCTCTACCGCGATTTTCTTACCCGTGCCGAAAAGGTCTACATATGGTCCGATATAACCGACCTTGTTCTTACATTCCTGCGAAACGGGATAGCCTATTTTTATCTTATAAAGATGGTTTTAGACGGCGGACTTTCGGCGGCGGAGTTTTTGTTTTACTTTTCCGCGTTTTCGGGCTTTACAAACTGGATCACAGGCATACTGAACGACTGCTCCACGATCAACCGCCACAGCAGGGATCTTTCCATCTTGCTGGAGTATCTTGATACTCCCGAACCTTTTACATTTGCAGGCGGAAAGGACGTTCCCACCGCCGACGGCTATGAGATAACCCTGAAAAATGTTACCTTCCGCTATCCCGAAGCGGAAAGCGACACCCTTAAAAACATAAATCTCACTGTTCACGCAGGCGAAAAGCTTGCGGTGGTTGGGCTTAACGGCGCGGGTAAAACTACCCTTGTAAAGCTTATCTGCGGCTTTTACGACCCAACTGAGGGAGAAGTCCTGCTGAACGGCGAGGACATAAGAAAATTTGACCGCAGAAAGTATTACGACATTTTCTCTGCCGTATTTCAGGAATCTCAGCTTATAGACATTACCGTGTCCGAAAACGTTTCACTTCATATTCTCCCCGAAACCGACGGGGAAAGGGTAAAGAACTGCATAGAAAAAGCGGGGCTTACCGAAAAGATAAATTCTCTTCCCAATGGTTTAAACACTTATATAGGAAGGGAAGTTTTCCTTGACGGCGTGGAACTGTCAGGCGGCGAGCGTCAGCGTATGTTCCTTGCCCGCGCGCTGTATAAGGACGCTCCCGTGATAGTCCTTGACGAACCCACCGCCGCTCTCGACCCGATAGCCGAGAACGATATGTATATGAAATACAATGATATGACAAAGGGCAAAACCTCTGTCTATATTTCCCACCGCCTTGCCTCCACCCGTTTCTGCGACAGGATAATCCTGATAGACGGCGGCGTTATCGCCGAGGAGGGAACTCATGCTCAGCTTATGGAAAAGAAAGGCAAATATGCCGAACTTTTCGAGGTGCAAAGCAGATATTACAGGAAAGGGGGAAATTTCAATGAAAGATAAAACAAAGGAAAAGGTATCATGGAGAGAGGCTTTATCGCTTAATTACCGTGCCTTCGGAATATTGAGGGAAAGATGTCCCCGCTTGTTTTTAAGCATATTCTTAAAAAACGCTGTTTCAGCCGTTTCACCTTATGTGGGCATATACCTTTCCGCAAGGATAATCGACGAGCTTGCGGGGGACAGAGACCCTGACCGCCTTACCTTTCTTGTAATAGTCTCTCTCGTGAGCGCCGCCGTATTGGCGCTTGCCTTGGCGATACTGACCCGCTGGAACAATACAAGACAGAATACCTTCTGGTTGGAAAAAGAGATGCTGTACGAAAATAAGTGGATGGACATGGACTTTTGTGATCAGGACCGTCAGCACACCCATGATATTTACAATCAGATAGTGCAGAACAACAACTGGTCGAACTGGGGCTTAGCTAAACTGCCGGGTTATTTTTCCGACCTTACCCGCTCAGTATTAGGACTAATTTCAGCCATAACCCTTACCGTCACGCTTTTTACCTCAAACGTTCCCGAAAGCGGCGGCGGATTCACCGTGATGAACAATCCGCTGTTCATTTTGCTTATAGTCGCTGTGATAATTTTTATTACCATTATGGGTTCGTTCTTCTCTTCAAAAGGTCAGGAAATATGGGCGAAGCATGCCGAAAAGGCGACAGAGGGGAACAGATTATTCGGTTATTTCGGCTATCTTTGCTACCGCAGCGGAATGGCACTTGATTTCAGAATATTTGATATTCGGCGTATCTGTGATTTTTACACTGACAAAAACACCGTTTTTACCACCAAAGGATTTATGTACAGAAAACAGCGCGGACCGATAGGCATGCTGAATGCTGCTTCCGGCGCCGCTTCAAACCTGCTGATCGGCTTAGTGTATGTTTTCGTCTGCCTTAAAGCATGGGCGGGAGCTTTCTCCGTCGGCTCAGTCACCCAGTATGTTTCCTCAGTCACCAGTATGTCCTCAAACCTTCATGACATTCTTTATGTACTGGGCGACATGAAAAACAACGCCGTTTTCCTGCGCACCACCTTTGAGTTCCTTGACATTCCCAATAAAATGTATCAGGGCTCTCTCACTACTGAAAAAAGAAATGACAGAAATTACGAGGTCGAGTTCTGCGACGTATCCTTCAAATATCCTGACACAGATGTCTACGTTTTGCGTCATCTGACTATAAAGTTCAGGATAGGGGAACGCCTTGCGGTAGTGGGAATGAACGGCTCAGGAAAGACCACATTCATAAAGCTTCTCTGCCGGTTATATGACCCCACTGAGGGCGTGATAAAGCTGAACGGCATAGATATAAGAAAATACCGTTATGACGATTATATGTCTGTTTTCTCCATAGTTTTTCAGGATTTCATGCTGTTTTCCCTGCCTCTCGGAGAGAATATAGCCGCTTCAGTGATATATGATGAAGAAAGGGTCCTTGACTGCATAAAAAAGGCGGATTTTTCAGCGCGCTTTGAAGAACTTCCCGACAAACTCCGTACTTATCTTTAATGTGATGTCGATAAAAACGGCGTGATCATATCGGGCGGAGAAGCGCAGAAACTTGCAATTGCCAGAGCATTGTACAAAGATGCGCCGTTTGTGATACTTGACGAACCCACTGCCGCTCTTGACCCGATAGCCGAGGCGCAGGTCTATTCAAAATTTGATGAAATAATCAGTGACAAAACCGCCGTTTATATAAGTCACCGCCTTTCCTCCTGCCGTTTCTGCGACAATATTGCGGTTTTTCATAAGGGCAGCATAATCCAGCAGGGTACCCATGATCAGCTCATCGCCGACAAAAACGGCAAATATTACGAGCTTTGGTATTCTCAGGCTCAGTATTATGACGAAAAAGAAAAAGCGAATATTTAAAGCAATACCGCGCAGGAAGCCGTCTGCTCCTTGTGCGGTATTTTTTGGTTGCATTTATAAGCGTTATATGTTATAATATATCGGTAAGCTGTAAACGCTTGCGAATAAAACAAAATAGCTTCAGCGGAGTTGCATTTCGCAGAGAGCAGGGAAAGCGCGGTGAAAATCCGCCGCAACAGTCATTACGGTCATAGTCCGATAGCCTGCCCGCTGAAGAACGCTGTTTTCTCGGGCAAGGGAGAAATGAACAGCGTTTTTCTGCGTACCCGAGAGGCACGCAGTTTTTATTTGGAAAGGAGAAACTTATATGAAAACAAAATTTACAGCGCTTTTTCTTGCATTTTTTACAATAGTTGCCCTGACGTTTACATCATGCTCAGACGCAGCCGATACCGATAACGCTTCAGGCGCGTCGGTCTTAGGGGCTTCGGATAAGCTTGTTGTGATCGAAGCGCAGTCTACAGGCGGAAGCCTTGAGGAAGCCATGAGATCTCTTCAGGAATCAGGACTTCTCACCTATGACGGTTCCGAAAGCGAGTACGGTTTTTATCTCACTTCAGTGAACGGCTATACCGCAGATGAAAGTCAGAATGAATACTGGGCGGTATATACCACTCTCGGAGAGTATGAAGGCGCAGAATATTCAAACTCCGAATACGGTACATACGATTATAACGGAAAAACCTGCGCTTCCGCCTCTTACGGCATTTCAGGACTTGTGATGGTAGAAGGCGAGATCTATGTTTTAACAGTTGAGTCATATTAAGATGAAAGCTGCTGAAATTGCCGTATGTGCGGTCATGACCGCTCTCCTCACAGCGGTGCAGTACGCCTTCAGCTTCGTATCGGGCATAGAGCTTGTGACCGTGTTTTTCCTCTGTTTTTGTTATGTTTACGGGACCCGCTGCGGAGTGCTTACGGCGGTGGCATTTTCGCTGCTTCGCTGTCTGCTGTTTGGCTTTATGCCTAATGTGGTAGTGCTTTACCTTGTTTATTACACCGCGTTTGCGGCGGTTTTCGGCTTCGCGGGGAAGCACGGCTGTCCGCGCTGGCTTTGTCCAGCCCTGCTTGCGGTGCTTGCTTCGCTGTGCGCTTATTTTGCCTTTGCAGGGCTTCCGATAAGCGCCGTATATAAGCATAAGGTTTCTGTAATGCTGTGGATCCTTTTTGCAATAACCATAGCCATACTCATTTTTTACGTCGTCCTTCTTATTGCAGAAAAAGGCAGGCAGGGAAGGGAAATAGCCGCCGTGACCGCTCTTGCTTCGTTTTGCACAGTCGGCTTCACACTGCTTGATGACATCATATCGCCGCTTTTCTTGGGATATTCCGCCGATGTAGCCGTTGCGTATTTTTACACAGGTTTCCTTGCCATGCTCCCGCAGACGATCTGCGCGTCGGTCAGTGTTTTCGTCCTGTTTTATCCCTTAAAGCGCGTATTTTCCGCAGCACACAGCGCCTTTGAAAAATAAAGCGCATAATAGTCAACAATATGCAAAAAGCAGGAGGTAACTCCTGCTTTTGCTGTTTTATTCCATTGACTTTATGTATTTGTTCAGCTCGTCAAATCCGCCGTTAGGGTATATGGAAATATCCTTGTTTTCCTTGTTTATCATGCAGTCCGTAAGCAGAAAGACGTTAAATCCCAGCGTATTTGCGATCATGTCCTCCGAAACGTCGTTTCCCACCATAAGACATTCTTCGGCTTTTGCGTCAAGCCGCTTCAGAATATCTTTGTAATATTCAGGATTAGGCTTGCAGTGCGAGATATTTTCATAGGAAGTACAGAACAGGAAATCCGACGGTTCAAGTCCCACCCAGCGTATGCGCGCTTGCGTTGCTGTTGACGGAAATATCGGATTTGTTGCAAGAACAGTCGTATATCCCGCTTTTTTAAGCGCATGAACAGTCTGCGCCGCTTTTTCATTGAACCCGCAGGAATCTTTTGCGCCTGAAAACTCATTAGCGTAAAAATCATCGAATATCGACTTGTCCGCCAGTTTTTCGCTGCCGTATACTTCGGAGAATTTTTCCCAGAAAGCTGTTTCATTTGTAACTCTTCCGTCGTTTTTTACCATTGCGGCAGTCCCTGCCCAAACTGTATCAATAAGCTTTTTCGGCTCGTATCCGTATGGAGCGGCTTTCTGGCAAAGCAGCTTAAAATAAGCTTTTGTGAACACATCCTGATCCATAGGAAGAAGCGTTCCGTCCAGGTCGAAAAGTATGTATTTTATTTTCATTTTATTATCCTCTGCTCATTTGTTCGCGGGAAAAAGCTCGTCAAGCAGCTTTGCAAATCCCAGCGCGTCTTTTGTGTAGTAGTCGGCGTTTATTTTCTTTGCGGTCTCGGCGTTCAGCACCGCTCCTCCGACAAAGATCTTCGCTTTGCAGTTTTCTGCTCTGAGCGCAGCTATCGTCTCTTCCATTCCCTTGACGGTTGTAGTCATGAGCGCTGAAAGTCCGACAGCGACAGGATCATGTTCCTTGCAAGCCTCAACCACCTTTTGAACGGGAACGTCCTTTCCCAGATCGATGACGGTATATCCGTAGGACTGAAGCACAACTTTCACAATATTTTTTCCTATATCGTGAACATCTCCTTTGACCGTTGCAAGCACAACTTTTCCTTTTGGCTCGGCGTCCTTCGGCAGATATTTTCCTATCACGGCGAACGCAAGCTTTGCGGCTTCGGCGGAAGCGACCAGCTGAGGAAGAAAGAGCTTTCCGCTTTCATAAAGGTCTCCTACCTCTTCAAGAGCTTTTATAAGCACTTCATTCACAACATACATAGGTTCATTTACGGCAAGCTCTTTTTCGCAAAGCTCCTCAGCATGATTTTTAAGCCCCTGCTTCACGCAGTCGTACAGCGTTGAGGCTGTTTTTTCCTCCTTCTTTGCAGCGGCGGGTGCGGAAGAATTTACAGCAGAATTATAGTCCTTATAAGCTTCAATATATTTTTCAGAATTTTCGTCCTCTCCAGACAGTACGGCATGAGCCCTGACCGCTCCGACCATCTCTCCGTCAAGGGGATTCATTATAGGCATATTCAGCCCGCAGGTCATCGCCATTGAGAGAAAAGTCCTGTTAAGAAGCGGTCTGTTCGGAAGCCCGAAGGACACGTTTGACACTCCCAGCGCTGTTTTTACTCCCAGCGTTTTCACAAGCCTCAGTGCTTCCAGCGTTTCCCTGACCAGAGCCTGTTCAGCCGAAGCGGTGACTACCAGCGTGTCTATCATGACCTTGTGCTTCGGGATACCGAAATCTGCGGCACGGGAAACGATTTTTTCAGCTATTTCAAATCGTTTTTCCGCCGTGCGCGGAACTCCGTTCTTGTCCATGGCAAGCCCCAGCACGACCGCACCGTATTTTTTTGCGATAGGGAAGATCCTTGCCATCACTTCTTCTTCACCGTTCACACTGTTTATAAGCGGTATACCGTTGTAATTGCGGACGCCCGCTTCAATAGCGGCAGGGTCGGAGGAATCAATCTGAAGCGGCAGATCGGTGTATTCCTGAATTTTTCTCACTACTTCGGGCATTACTTTTTTCTCATCGAGCTGAGGCAATCCCACGTTTACGTCAAGAAGATCCGCTCCCGCTTCCTGCTGCTTTATCGCTTCATCGGTGAGATAGTCATAATTTTCATTGATAAGCGCTTCCTTCAGCGCCTTTTTCCCCGTCGGATTAAGTCTTTCCCCGCAAATTTTTACTCCGTCAATCTCGGTGAGTACGGTAGGGGAATTTATTACCGTTTTCGGAATAATTACAGGTCTGTTCACCTTTCTTCCCGAAAAGCGGGAAATACGCTGTATGAACTCAGGCGTAGTGCCGCAGCAGCCACCTATTATGCTGACGCCCATATCGAGCATCTTTTCTGTATATTCTTCAAATTCGTCTATACCGAGCTTGTAAACTGTTTTTCCGTTTTCAAGTATCGGCAGTCCGCGGTTCGGCTGTACGATTACAGGTTTATCCGAAGCCTTAAGGAGCCTTTCCACAACAGGCAAAAGCTCCTTAGGACCCAGCGAGCAGTTTACCCCCAGTGCATCGACTCCAAGCCCTGACAGCGTATTTGCCACGATCTCAGGTGTAGAACCTGTAAGAGTCCTTTCGGTAGCGTCAAAGGTCATGGTAGCATACACAGGCTTGTCCGAATGTTCTTTAAGCGCCAGAATGCAAGCCTTTATCTCATAAAGGTCTGCGAAGGTCTCAACAATGTACCCGTCCGCAATATCATTTGTAATATCGGCGATTTCGGCAAAGGCTTCATAAGCTTTGTCAAAAGTGAGCGTTCCCAACGGTTCCATCATAGCACCAGTAGGACCTATGTCAACAAAGACTTTTTTCCCTGAAGCCCTTGCGTTTTCGACCGCCTGTTTTGCTATCTGCTCAATGGAAAATGCGCCGTGATATTTTATGCGGTTCAGCCCGAAAGTATTGGCAGTGGCAATATCAGCGCAGGAATAAGCGCGGTGTATTTCCTTTATTTCTTCAGATGCGGTTATATTAAGGTCCTCAGGTATTCCGTAAAGTCCTCTGCGTTCAAGCTCGCTTCCGAACCCGCCGTCAAAAACTATTACGTTTTGTCCTGCTTGTAGCATCGTTTTCCCTCCTTTCTGTATTCGCAGTGAGGAAGCATAAAGCAGCCTTCACAGCTTTTCTTAACATTTTTTCCTATTCCTATTATTCCCGCCATTGACTTGGCAGGGAGCATAAAGTTGTTCTCGTTCAGCGTAACGCCTATTTTTTCAGGTCTTAGAAGCTGAAAAATATATTTCAGGTCATCGACCGAACTTCCGCCGTAACCGGGGCAGAAGCGGTAAGTCAGATCATCTCCCAGCTTTTTTTCAAATTCGTCCGCTTTAGCCTCAAGGTAAGCGTTGGCGCAGGCGTCAAAAACCACTCCTTTTGTCATATCGGTGCGCATCAGCCTGTGTATCGTCCTGTCGACTTCGGCGCCGATAGTCGTAACGCAAAGGATCACGCCTTTTGTCCCGCTTAAAAAGTCGCTGTACGGTTTTTTCTGCAAAAAGTCGGGAATAGTGTCGGGAACCTTGTACAAGTAGTTGAACTGCGCTGCTTTTTCAAGCTGCGCAAGACAGGACATAATAAGCTCGTCTGTTTCTTCAGACGGTTCGACGCTGCGAAAACCCAGATAATTGTAAACGCTTGGTTTAAGCTCAGAAAAGTTCATTGAAAACACCTTTCAGCCGTCCGTATATTTCCTTTGCGGTATCTGCGCGGTTCATTATATATAGGTGAATGCCCGGCGCGCCCTTTGCGATAAGGTCGATTATCTGATACACCGCGTAATTCAGCCCTATTTCTTTCATTACCGCAGGATTTTCCGAATAAGTTTCTATCATATTTCTGAAATCAAGAGGTATCGTGCTGCCGCACATAGACTTTATACGTCCGATATTTTTTGCGTTTACCAAAGGCATTATGCCGGGTATTATGGGAACGGTTATCCCTTCTTTTACCGCCTCGTTCACAAGACGGTAGTAGTACGAGTTGTCGTAAAATATCTGTGTGATAAGGAATGAAGCTCCGCTGTCCTGCTTCTTTTTCAGGTTTATAAGATCTTCCTTCAGTGTTCTGCATTCCGAGTGCCCTTCAGGATAGCAGGCCGCTCCAATGCAAAATTTTCCCCCTATGTAATCCATAAGGTCTGTGGCGTGCATAAAGTATTTGCAGTACAGGTCGGAGTAGTCTTTAGGACGATCGCCTCTCAGCGCCAGAATATTTTCAACGCCCAGCTTCTCCAGCGCCGCCGTTACTGTGTCAATGTCCTCAGGTGATGACGGACCGCCCGTTATATGCGCCAGCGGCTCTGTCCCGACTGATTTTATATGCCCCGCTATTTCAACCGCGCCTCTTGCGTTGCCGCCTCCGGCGCCGTATGTCACGCTGATAAAATCGGGATCAAGCTCTCTCAGGCTGTCTATCGTCTTGAAAAGAGCGTCTTTTTCGCTCTGATCCTCTTTTTTGGGAGGAAACACTTCAAATGAAAGCGTACGTTTTCTTTTTAGAATGTCGTCTATTCTCATATTTTTCTCCGTTTGCATTATTTATGCTTATGGTATCATAAAATAAAGCGTTTGTCAATCAAATAAGTAAACATAACAATAACCTGTCTGACAGCTCGCATAAAACAGCAAAAGCAGACCGAAAAGTCTGCTTTTGCGTGTATAAAGTCCGCGCTTTGGTATTGGCTGTTCGATAATAGGAGATCGGATCAACGTCCGTTTCCCCCTATTTTTGATTTCTCATAAGCCGCTGAAGAAAATACCTGTATCAGCTGCCCGTTAAAGAAATCCTGTTATTCGTAATCACACACGCTTGCCCATCTTGTGAGGAACTCTCTTTCCTCATCCTTACCCTTCGCCATCTGCGAGGCGGCAACGATAGGCATCCACTGCTGAACGTACTGCTTGGGCGTATCGCTCATCAGGCAGAACATATTCAGATATTTTTCCGCCATATCCGCATTGTTTTTCAGGTGGAACTGCAAATATGTCCTTGCAACGTCAGCGCTGGCGTTGCCTTGTGTTGCGTGCGCCCAGTCGATGATGAACGGCGTGCCGTCGCTTTTGATGATTATGTTTGTGGGAATAAAGTCTCCGTGGCACAGCTTGACGTGCTTAGGCATACCGTCCAGCCTTGTGGAAAGCTCGTATCTTGTGGTAGCGTCCAGTCCGCTGAGGGAAATTTTTCTCACCATTTTGTCCTTCAGTTTTGTGAGCAGGGGACTTCTCTTGCTGTGTATCTCCATTTGTATCTCCACGAACAGCTTGAGATAATCCTCCAGCATATCGGGATTTTCCTCATAGCACTTAGCAAGGGTCTTTCCCTCGATATAATCTGTGACTATGCACCACTTTCCCTCGACTACGCCGACCTCGTGTATCTTGGGAACGTTCAGCCCTGTTTCCTCAACTCTTGCAAGGTTCAGCGCCTCGTTGAGTATATCGGATTTTGAGTATTTTTCGTTGAATACCTTTATGGTCATATCCCCGTCACGGTAAACGGTCTTGTCTTTTCTCACCGCAATAACGTTGTCCAGTTTCATATCTCATTCCCTCACTTTCCGTAATATGCCTTGAGATACATCGCCTTTATCTCTTCCATAAGCGGGTATCTGGGGTTAGCGCCCGTGCATTGGTCGTCGAACGCCTGTTCCGTCATCTCGTCCAGCTTTTCAAGGAATACCTTTTCATCAACGCCGTAATCCCTGATAGTTGCCTTTATGCCGATTTTCTTTTTCAGCTTGCCTATTTCCTTTATCAGATTTTCAACGCTCTCGTCGTCGTTCTTGCCTGCAAAGCCCATAGCCTTTGAGAAAGCGGCGTATTTTGCCTTTGCATTGGGATAAGCGTACTGGGAGAACGTTCCCATTTTTGCAGGAGCTTCAGCGCAGTTGTAGCGGATAACGTCCTCGATAAGCAGCGCGTTTGCGATACCGTGAGCGATATGGTGATAAGCCCCCAGCTTATGCGCCATCGAGTGACATACGCCCAAGAAAGCGTTTGCAAACGCCATACCCGCAAGAGTTGAGGCGTGAGCCTGATTTTCGATAGCCTTGGGGTCTTTTGCCCCGTTTTCATAGCAGGAGGGAAGATTTTCAAATATCAACTTGCCTGCCTGCTCCGCCAGTCCGTCAGTGAAAGGCGTAGCCATTACCGAAACGTATGCTTCAAGCGCATGAGTCAGTGCGTCGATACCCGATGCGCTTGTCAGCCCCTTAGGCATACTCATCATCAGGTCGGCGTCAACTATCGCCATATTCGGCAGCAGTTCATAGTCCGCCAGCGGATATTTTATTGCCCCGTCAGTGATAACTGCAAAGGGAGTTACCTCCGAGCCTGTTCCCGCCGAGGTGGGTATAGCCACGAAATACGCCTTTTCGCCCATTTTGGGGAAAGGATAGATACGTTTTCTTATATCAATGAACCTCATCGCCATATCAGCAAAGTCCGCTTCGGGATGCTCATACAGCACCCACATTATCTTAGCGGCGTCAATAGCCGAACCGCCGCCCAGCGCAATGATAACGTCAGGCTGGAAACTTGCCATCTGCTTTGCGCCCTTTACAGCGCAGTCAAGCGTGGGATCAGGCTCAACGTCCGAGAACGCGGAGTACTGTATCCCCATTTCGTGAAGTTTGTCTGTAACAGGCTTTGCAAAGCCGTTATTGAACAGGAAAGAGTCGGTGACAAGGAACGCCTTTTTCTTTCCCATAACGCTGCCCAGCTCATCGAGAGCAACAGGCAGACAGCCTTTCTTGAAGTAAACCTTTTGCGGCGCTCTGAACCACAGCATATTCTCTCTCCTCTCAGCGACAGTCTTAACATTCAGCAGGTGCTTTACGCCCACGTTTTCGGAAACGGAGTTTCCGCCCCAGGTGCCGCAGCCCAAAGTCAGCGAGGGCAGCAGCTTGAAGTTGTAAAGGTCGCCTATGCCGCCGTGTGAGGAAGGAGTGTTCACCAGAATACGGCAGGTCTTCATTCTCTCAAAGTAAGCGTCCGTCTTTTCGGTCTCAGTAACAGTATTTATATACAGCGATGCGGTGTGACCGTAGCCGCCGTCAGCGATAAGCCTTTCCGCCTTCTGCATAGCCTCCTCAAAGCTCTTAGCCTTGTACATAGCCAACACAGGCGACAGCTTTTCGTGTGAGAACGGCTCGCTGAGATCGACGCTTTCAACCTCGCCTATCAGGACCTTCGTGCTTTCAGGCACGGAAAATCCGCAAAGCTCCGCTATCTTAGGCGCTTTCTGACCAACTATTTTGCTGTTCAGCGCACCGTTGATTATCATCGTATGGCGCACCAGGTCTATCTCTTTCTTTGTGAGGAAGTGACAGCCTCTCGCCTTGAATTCCGCCTTAACGCTGTCATATATCTTTGAAGAAACGATAACAGATTGCTCAGACGCGCATATCATACCGTTGTCAAAGGTCTTTGAATGGATAATGGAGTTTACCGCCAGCCTTATATCTGCGCTTTCGTCGATTATTGCGGGAGTATTTCCCGCGCCCACGCCGAGAGCGGGCTTGCCTGACGAGTAAGCGGACTTCACCATTCCCGGACCGCCTGTGGCGAGGATTATATCCGCCTCTTTCATTATCGTGGTGGTAAGCTCAAGGGAAGGCACGTCTATCCACCCGATTATCCCCTCGGGAGCGCCTGCCTTGACAGCCGCCTCAAGAACCACCTTAGCCGCCTCAATAGTGCATTTCTTTGCTCTGGGGTGAGGGCTGAAAATAATGCCGTTTCTCGTTTTCAAACAGATGAGCGCCTTGAAAATAGCGGTGGAAGTGGGGTTAGTGGTAGGAATTACCGCCGCCACAAGACCGATAGGCTCCGCCACCTTTTTGATGCCGAAACTGTCGTCCTTTTCTATAACGCCCACCGTGGGAGTATTCTTGTAGGTGTTGTAAATATATTCGGAGGCGTAGTGATTTTTTATCACCTTGTCCTCCACAACGCCCATTCCCGTTTCCTCAACAGCCATTTTCGCCAGATTTATCCTTTGGGAATTGGCAGCCACCGCCGCCGCACGGAATATCCTGTCCACCTGTTCCTGGGTATATTCCGCAAACAGCTCCTGAGCAGCTCTCACCTGGGCTATCTTTGCTTCCAGCGCCTCAACGCTGTCCACTACCTCAGGTATCGCTTTGACCTTTTTCATCTTCACATTCTCCGTTCTGCTGTATTTTGTAAGGCTCCCGCCTTTAGTTTGACCTGAATAAATTTCCTATGTTATCTTACCACGCTGCCGTTAGGAACGTCCCCGTCCATAAACAGCACTCTTACTTCCTCGCCGCAGTCGCAGGCGAGTATCATTCCCTGGCTCTCCTCTCCGCACAGCTTAGCGGGAGCGAGGTTGGCAACAAAAACTATCTTCTTTCCGACCAGATCCTCAGGCTTATACCATTTTGCGATCCCCGAAACCACCTGCCTGCCGCCTCTGCCGTCGTCAAGCTGCAATTTCAGCAGCTTATTTGACTTCTTCACCTTTTCGCAGGCAACTACTTCCGCTGTTCTCAGCTTAACCTTTGCGAACTCGTCTATTGATATTATGCCCGCTTTGTCCAGATCCTCGTCCTCTACTATATCTTTCTTTCCTCCGTTTGGAGCGACCACAGAGTTGAGGAACTCTATCTCGGTGTCAACGTCAAGCCTCGGGAACAGCACCTCGCCCTTTTTGACAGTAACATCGGCAGGCAAAGCTCCGAACTTCTCCAGCGTTTCATACGCCGTGCAGCTTTCGTCTGCGCCTATCTGCTCCAGCGCCTTAGGCATAACGGTCGGCATAAACGGCGTCAGAAGCACCGTACATATCCTGATAGTTTCCAGCAGATTGTACAGCACAGTCGCCAGCCTTGCCCTGTTCGCCTCGTCCTTTGCCAGTATCCACGGCGTAGTTTCGTCAATGTACTTGTTCGCCCTTGAAACCACCGCCATTATCTCCGTCAGCGCAACGGACAGCTTTGTTTCGTCGATATGCTTTGCCACTGAGGGAGTGAGCGCCTCCGCCATTCCGATAAGCTCCTTGTCAAGCTCTTCCTCCTGCCTGTCAGCGGGAAGAGTGCCGCCGAAATATTTGTCAACCATCGCCACCGTTCTTGATACAAGGTTGCCGAAATCGTTGGCAAGGTCATAGTTTATGCGGTTTATCATTATCTCGTTGGAATAGTCGCTGTCCGAACCGAACGGCATTTCACGCAGTATATGATAGCGTATTGAATCAACTCCGTATCTTTCCCCAAGTATGAACGGGTCTACCACGTTTCCGATAGATTTGCTCATCTTGACGCCGTTAAAGTTGATAAAGCCGTGAACCGACAGCTTCTTAGGCATCGGCAGGTCCAAAGCCATCAGCATAGCGGGCCAGATAAGCGCATGAAATCTCATAATATCCTTAGCCACCATATGCACGTCTGCAGGCCAGAAATCCTTCATATCGTCGTATCTGTCGTTTTCGTAGCCCAGAGCAGTGATATAGTTTGACAGCGCGTCTATCCACACGTAAGCGATATGCTTTTCATCAAAGGGGATACTGATACCCCATTTAAAGCTGGTCCTTGTAACGCACACGTCCTCAAGCCCCGGCTTTATGAAATTGTTTATAAGCTCCTTCGCCCTCCATTCAGGCTGAACGAAGTCGGTGTTGGTCAGCAGATCCTCCAGCTTGTCGGAAAAAGCAGACAGCTTGAAGAAATACCCCTCCTCAGTCGCCTCTTTCACCTCACGGTGACATTCGGGACATTTTCCCTCAGGGTCAAGCTGAGATTCCGTCCAGAAGCTCTCGCAGGGCGTGCAGTATTTGCCCTTATATTCGCTCTTGTAAAGATAGCCCTTTTCCAGCAGCTTTTCGTATATCCTCTTGATAGACTGCTCGTGATAATCGTCGGTAGTCCTTATAAAGCGGTCGTAGCTGATGTTGACGTATTTCCACAGCTTCTGGAATTTTCCCGCTATCTCGTCTACATACTCTTTGGGAGTAACGCCCGCTTCCTTTGCCTTCTGCTCTATCTTCTGCCCATGCTCGTCGGTGCCTGTCAGGAACATAACGTCATATCCCTGCATTCTCTTGAATCTTGCGATAGCGTCGCAGGCGACTGTGGTGTAAAGATGTCCGATATGGGGAGCGGCGCTGGGATAATAAATAGGCGTTGTTATATAAAATTTATTGCTCATTGTTTTTTCCTTCCTTATTGCATTTATGTAAAATTATGTAAATTATGTGAGCGTTTACGGGTCACATTCGTTCTTTCAGCAATTTAAACACACACGCGTCCATAAAACATTTTCCTCCTAAAAATACGACAAGCGTCATATATCCATACAACATTATTATACCACCTTTTGAAATTTTTGGCAATATTACAGAAAAAATAACGCAGAAATTTACATTTTTCATAAAAAAGACTTGATTTTTTTACAGAAATATAGTAGAATTAGTGTATATATGGAAAAGGCAGAGGTATGTCCTCTGCTCAAAAACAGCGGCAGCCCTATCCGCCACGACGCCGTGAAGCGGAGAGTCAACCAAGCGGACGGTATGCCTAATTCCAAAGAAAGAGGAAGAGAATATGTCAAACAGATTATTTCAGGGCGTAGTACACCAGATGAAGGACGCTATCGACCGTGTCATCGGCGTCATTGATGAGAACGCGACAGTAGTTGCCTGCAGCGACCTTACCAAAATAGGCAGCAACGACGAACTTTTCTCCGTAGATATAAGCGATTCTCACGATACCTATATCCACGACGGATATACCTACAAATCCTTCGGGCTCCATGTAAGACCGGACTATGCGGTATTTGTGGAAGGGACCGACGATCTTGCGGCAAAGTATGCTTCTATTATCGCAATCTCCCTTTCGGGAATAAAGCAGTATTATGACGAAAAATACGACCGCAATAATTTTATCAAGAACATCATTCTCGACAACGTTCTCCCAGGCGACATAGGCATAAAGTCCCGCGAGCTTCATTTCAACGCTGATATAAGCCGCGTGGTTTTCCTTGTGAACATAATTACGTCTAATGAAGTTTCCGCATATGATGTTATCCAGAATCTTTTCCCCGACAAGAACAAGGATTTCATCTTCAGCATTTCCGAAAATGACATAGTTCTTGTCAAGGAGATAAAGAACGGAATTGACGTGAAAGACCTTGAAAAGCTTGCCCGCTCTATATCTGACACGCTTTCCAGCGAATTTTTCACCCGCGTCAATGTCGGTATCGGTACTCCCGTTACAGGCGTCAAGGATCTTGCCCGTTCCTTCAAGGAAGCTCAGATGGCGCTTGAGGTAGGAAAGGTATTTGACACCGAAAAGAATATCGTAAGCTATGACAATCTCGGTATCGCAAGACTTATCTATCATCTTCCCACTACTCTCTGCGAGACCTTTTTGAAGGAAGTTTTCAAGAAAGGTTCGATAGATTCTCTCGACCATGAGACATTGTTCACTATCCAGCGTTTCTTTGAAAACAACCTTAACGTTTCCGAAACCAGCCGTAAGCTTTTTGTCCACAGAAATACCCTTGTGTACAGACTGGACAAGATAAAGAAGCTTACAGGACTGGATCTGAGAGAATTTGACCATGCGATAATTTTCAAAATCGCTCTTATGGTAAGAAAATATCTCTCTGCCGAACCCGTTAAATTCTGAGAATAAAACGCCGCAAACCTCATGGTATCCGTGAGGCTTTGTGTTGTTTCGGCATTTGTCCGCACACCGCCCCGCGGGGAAATTCCCCGCTCCGATCCAGATAGGTAAAGGTCAGTATAAAATGGTAGAATTGAAAAATGTAGACGTTCATTATAAGGACGGCGGCAAGAACGGAGTTGACGCGCTTCATAATGTCAATATCCGCATAAACGACGGCGAATTTGTCTTTATCGTGGGGAACAGCGGCGCAGGAAAAAGCACCCTGCTGAAGCTGCTTACCCGTGAAATAGTGCCCACAAGCGGGCGCGTGTTTGTCAACGGATATAATTTGTCCAAGATGAAGAGAAAAAAGATACCTTATTTCCGCCGTTCGGTGGGAATGATATTTCAGGATTTCCGCCTGATACCCGATTTGACGGTTTATGAAAATGTTGCTTTTGTGCTTCGTGTAATTGATAAATCCAATAAGTATATCCGCCAGCGTGTGCCTTATGTGCTTAATCTTGTGAAACTTAACGATAAGGCTAAGTTTAAGCCGACTCAGCTTTCAGGCGGTGAGCAGCAGCGTGTTGCCATAGCCCGCGCTTTTGCAAGCGACCCCGGCCTCATTATAGCGGACGAGCCTACGGGAAACATTGATCCCGCTTTGTCCTATGATATCGTTGAACTGCTCAAGGATATAAACAAATGCGGCACAACTATAATAATGGTTACCCATGAGCATGATCTCGTGCAGTATTTCGGCGGAAGAATAATAAACCTCAGCAACGGCTCTGTGGCCTTTGACGATTACATAGGAGGCGAGGAGGGCGAAGATGAAGGGGAGTAATTTTTCATACCTGATGAAGCAGGGCGTTGTCTCCGTCTGGAGAAACCGTATGATGTCCTTCGCCAGCTTCTGTATAATAATGGTAAGCCTTCTGCTGATCAGCCTGAGCCTTCTTATTGTTGCTGACGTAAACATAGTCATAGACAATGCCGAGGACAAAAATGAGATACTGGTCTATGTAAGCGACGCCGATCAGACGGATCTTGACGCAGTAGAGCAGAAAATAAAAAGCAATTCATATGTTGCAAACGTAGTTTTTTATTCAAAAGAGGAAGCTTGGGAACATCAGAAAGCCCAGATGGAAGAGTATGCGGAGCTTTTTGACGCCCTTACCGAAAACCCTATGCCTGATACATTCAGAGTGACTATTTCCGATTTGTCTAAAATCGAAACGGTAAAGTCTGATTTTGAAACAATAAAAGGCGTGGACAGCGTAAGTGCTCCTTATGATTTTGCTTCCGTTCTTGTGAGTCTGAGGACCACGCTCGGCATAATCGGCGGCGCCGTACTGATAGCGCTTATCATCGTCTGCGTCGTCATCGTGTATAACTCCACTCGTTCCAGCGTTTTTGCCCGCCGTAAAGAGATAGGCATAATGAAAAGCGTTGGCGCGACCAATTTTTTCATAAAATTCCCATTCTTTATCGAAGGAATGTTTATCGGCATTATTGCAGGAATTGTGTCATGGCTCCTCACTAAGCTTGCCTATGAGTCGCTCGTTTCATTCTTTGCGGGTGATCTGACTATTTGGCAGATACTCGGTTTAGTGAATGTCATCCAGTTCAGCGACGTTATGTGGATAGCCCTTGCGTTCAACTGTGTCGCAGGCGCGTTCCTTGGCGCCGTGGGAACGATTTTGAGCATGGGAAAACATCTTAAGGTATAATAATGAGAAAAACAAAGATCAGAAAAATCATTTTATCGGCTGTTTCATCATTGTTGAGCGTGAGCATTCTGTTTTGTCAGACGGTTTTCGCTTCAACGCAGAACGAGCTTGAGCAAAAGCAGCAGGAGCTGGAGCAGCGTAATGAGGAAATAGACGGGCTTATTTCTTCATTAAGCGGCGACATCGCTGAGAATAAGGAGCTTCAGGAGCTGTATTCCGAGAAATTGGAAAACGCCGAAGCGTCCCTTTCCATTTACAGCGACATGATATATGACATGAATGTTCTTATATCTCAGAAGCAAGCTGAAATAGACGGTCTTGGTACACAGATTTCCGAAAAGGAAACCGAAATAGAAGAAAAACAGCAGGAAGTCGCCTGTCTTCAGCAGGAGAATGATGAAAACCTCACCCGTTTCGGTGAGATCGTCCGCGCTCTTTATGTAAGCAACGGAATTGACTACATTTCTGTTCTTATGGATTCGGCGGATTTTTATGACCTGCTTGTCCGTGCTAAAATGCTGTTTAATATTGCACGTGACTGTAATGAGTTTATGGACAGCCTTCTTCAGGATATTTCCGATACAAATGAAAAAGCGGCTCAGCTTCAAAGCGATAAAGAACAGCTTGAACTTGACCGAACCGCCCTTGTGGAGAGCAAGGAGGAGCTTCAGAGCGAAAAAGTCCTGCTTGATGCAAAGAAGCAGGAAGCTCAGACGCTCAGCGACGAGTACAATGCCGATTACAGCTACTGTTCCCAAGCGTTGAGCGATCTTCAGAACAGCATCGATTCTTTGCATCAGGAGCAGCTTGAAAACGAGGAAGAGCTTGCCAGAATTGAGGAAGAGATACAGGAGCTTATCCGAAAGGCTCAGCAGTCAAGCACTCAGCAGTATGACGACGGCGAGTGGCTTTGGCCTGTGGGAACGCAGTTTTCTTATATCACCACCGATTTCGGGGACGATTATCTTAACGGAAAATGGCGCTGGCACAATGGGATAGACATAGGCGACGGAGGGATTTTCTGGACAGATATATACGCTTCAAAAAGCGGTACTGTTATAAAAGCATTTAATGATGATGCAGACGGAGTGAGCTACGGCAAATACATAATCATAGACCACGGCGACGGTTATTCAACCCTTTACGGGCACTGCGCCGCACTGTATGTTTATGAAGGTCAGCAGGTAAATCAGGGAGACGTTATCGGAGCCGTCGGTTCAACAGGCTGGTCAACAGGTCCGCACCTCCATTTTGAAGTCAGAATAGACGGTGTTGCAAACGACCCGTTCATGTATGTAAACCGCCCATGGTAAACCTATTGAGGAAAAAACAATGAAAAGAAAAACTTTGAAAAACATAAGAAAGGCTACATCTTTCGCGGTAATTTTCGCTATATTCTGCGGTATAATGTCATCGCCCAATGTCAATTATCACATTGAAGCGTCCTCGTCGGAAAAAGCGCAATACGAGGAGCTTATAAAAAAGCTTAACGACAGAAATGCCCAGATAGACAGCGAAATGTCATCTATTGACGGAAGTATTGCCGAGAATGAGTACCTTCAGGATCTTGCGTACGAAAAGCTGAATACCACAAAAGACACCATTGATTATTATAATAACCTTATCTATTACCAAAATATATATATCGAAAAGAAGCAGGAAGATATCGACGATCTGTCCGATAAAATAGCGGATAAGGAAAAGGAGATCGATGGAAAAAGAGCCGACATTGAAGCGCTTCAGGCTGAAAACGCCGAAAATCTTGAGCGTTTCGGCGATATAATGTATGCTATGTATGTTACGGACGGCATTGATGTTTTTTCCGTCCTTTCCGAAGCCAACGATTTTTATGACCTGCTCGTTAGAGCAAAGCTTGTCATGAACATAACCGAGCAGAACACCCGCTTCATGAATAACCTGAAGCAGTCCATAAACGATCTTGAGGATATGATAGTTCAGCTTGAGGATGATGTTGCGAAGCTCGAAAGCGATAAGACAAAGCTTGAATCCGATAAGACCGACCTTGAGACTGAGCTTTCCGATTTGGAACAGAACAGATCGGAATCCGAGGCGCTGAGCCAGCAGTATAATACCGAGTACTATAATTACAGTGCCGCTATAAGCGATTTTGAAGCTCGTCAGGAAGCCCTTTCGCAGGAAAAGAAAGCAAACGCCGCCGAGGTCGAGGCATATGAACAGGAGATCCAGCGTATAATACGTGAGGCTCAGATGGGAAGCAACCAGACCTATGTTGAGGGCGAATGGATGTGGCCCGTAGAGCGCAATTTCCATTACATAACAACTTACTTCGGATATGACTCATGGAGGGGCGGAAATCATTCCGGCATAGATATAGGCGACGGCGGAATAAACGGAACAAACGTCTATGCTTCAAAAGCAGGGACCGTGATCAAGACAAAAACCGATTACATACCGGGTTACAGCTACGGAATGTATGTCGTTATCGACCACGGTGACGGATATTCAACTCTTTACGGACATCTCAGCGCTATTTATGTATACGAGGGTCAGCAGTTAAATCAGGGCGACGTTGTCGGCGCCGTTGGTTCAACAGGCTGGTCAACAGGTCCTCATCTCCATTTTGAAGTGCGTATAAACGGCACCGCTCAGGACCCGTTCGGCTATGTAAATATGCCTTAGTAAAATCCTTTTAAGGAACCTGATATATGAACAAAAAGTTTTCTATTGGCGTAATGATAAGTCTTATCGCAATTGCCTGCGCGATAACTTATGTCGTTACAATAACTGTTTCCACCAATATGTTCAACCAACGTATCGGCGGAGTTACCCAGCGTGAGGAAATATATTCCAAGATACAGGAAATAGATTCCTATGTAAGAAGCGCGTCATATTATGATATAAATGAAGAAACGCTTATAAACGGAATAATCAGCGGCTATGTAAAAGGCATGGACGATGCGGGAGCTCAGTATCTCTCCCAGTCCGAGGCGTACAAAAGGCAGCAGCTTGAAAGCGGCACCCTTATTTCAATAGGAATAGAGGTGAGCCGCGAGGAAAGCGGATATATCCGTGTAGATTCCATTTACGACGGCTCTCCTGCCGCTGCGATGGATATACAGGTGGGTGATATAATCACTGCTGTGGGAGGCAAAAACGTCCTTGAAACAGGCGCTGACGCCGCAATATCCGCACTTGACGGCGACGAGAATACAAACGTCCGCCTGTCGCTTCAAAGAAACGGTGAAACCAAGGAGCTTACCGCCATTCGCCGCTCTTTTACAATAAGAACCGTTACATCAACGGTCGTGAGCGGTTACGGTTATGTTCGTGTTTCCACTTTGAACAGTCAGACAGATGAGCAGTTTGTCACAGAGATACAAGACCTTGAAGCGCGCAATGTTTTAGGCTATATTATTGACCTGCGCGGCTGCAGCGGTACGTTTGACTGCCTTCAGCCCATGCTGGAGCAGTTTGTAGGCGCGCGTCTCCTTGCCAACGCACAGTATAAGGACGGCACTATCGCGAAGTTCCTTGAAACCACAGGTACTGCTTCTGTTTCAGTCCCCGTTGTCGTAATGGTAGACGAGAATACATCGGGAGCTGCCGAGCTTCTGGCGATAAGTCTCCGCGATTATGCTTCCGCAAAAACAGTAGGGAAGCAGACAGCAGGAAAGGATTACGTTACAGAGCTGCACAATCTTTCCGACGGCACTGCGATAGTTATAACCACTGCTCACCTTGTCCCTATAACCTCTTCTTTGGAGGGCGGAATAAAGGTGGACTTTTCTGTCGATCTTGCCGAAGAGACAATGGATACCGCACCTACTGAACTTACATCAACAGACCCACAGATAACAAAGGCTTTTGAAGTTATCGAAAGCTTGAAAAATTCATAAACAAAAGAAATCGGAGGATCATTATGGCATCTAAACAAACTGTACTCACCAGCGAAGGACTTAAAAAGCTTAAAGAAGAGCTGGAGAACCTTAAAAGCGTAAAAAGACGTGAAATAGCCGATAAGATCAAGGTAGCCCTTTCATTCGGCGACCTTTCGGAAAACAGCGAATATGATGAAGCCAAGAACGAGCAGGGAATTATTGAAGCAAGAATCGCCGAGATAGAAGCCACTCTGCAAAATGTAAAGGTCCTTGATTCAAGCGACCTTTCCACCGAACACATAAGCCTCGGCAACAAGGTAGTGCTGAAGGATCTTGAAACAGGCGAAGAAATGGAACTTCATATCGTAGGTTCCAAGGAAGTTGATATGGACCAGGGAAAGATCTCTGACGAATCCCCTGTTGGAAAGGCATGCATGGGAAAAACCAAAGGCGAGATAATCGATGTGGAAGCTCCCGCAGGAGTGTTGAAATTTGAGATACTGGACATCGGCAAGTAAAATTTGTCGGAAAGTGTAATTAACAGAAAAAGAAAGGTAACAACAATGTCTGAACAGCAGAATAAAAACAACGATACCCAGCTTACCGAGGAGCAGTACGAGGAACAGCTCAGCGAACAGCACAGGATAAGGATAGAAAAGCTGACGGAGCTGAAGGCAAACGGCAAGAATCCTTATGAGATAACAAAATTCCCCGTTTCTATCCTCAACAAGCAGATACGAGATGATTTTGACAAGCTGGAAAACGAGACAGTGTCCGTAGCAGGCAGAATCACAAGCTGGCGTGATATGGGCAAGGCGAATTTCATAGACATAAGAGATTCCAGCGACCGTATGCAGGTCTACGTCCGCATTGACGACGTGGGCGAGGACAGCTTTAAGGAATTTAAAAAGTGGGACTTGGGCGACATCGTGGGCGTAACGGGCTTTGTTTTCCGCACCAAGCGGGGCGAAATTTCCGTTCACGCCAAGGAGATAACTCTCCTGTCAAAGTCCCTGCTCCCCCTCCCCGAAAAGTGGCACGGCTTAAAGGACAAGGAGGAGCGCTACCGCAAGCGTTATCTTGACCTTATCGCAAATCCCGAAGTGAAGGACACCTTTATCGTCCGCTCGCAGATTCTTCGTGAAATAAGGAGCTATCTGGATAATTTAGGATATATCGAGGTGGACACCCCTGTTCTCCATACACTTGAGATAGGCGCCTCCGCCCGTCCCTTTGTAACTCACCACAACGCCCTTGACATCGATATGTACCTGAGGATAGAAACAGAGCTTTACTTAAAGCGCCTTATTGTAGGCGGCTTTGACAAGGTCTACGAGGTGGGAAGAATTTTCCGCAACGAGGGAATGGACGCCACTCACAACCCAGAATTTACTTCTATTGAAATGTATCAAGCTTACACCGATTATTTCGGTATGATGGATCTGATAGAGAATATGTACAGAACTATCGCTCAAAAGATATGCGGCACCGATACCGTAAACTATCAGGGAACAGACATAGAGATAGGAAAGCCCTGGGCTCGCCTTACAATGGTGGAGGCTGTAAAGAAGTACGCCGACGCCGATTATAACGACTGGGCGGATGACGAATCCGCAAGAGCCGTCGCCAAGGCGAAGAACGTGGAAGTTGAACCCACCGCCACCAAGGGCGACGTTTTGATAGCGCTTTTCGAGGAATTTGTGGAGGAAAAGTTGATACAGCCCACCATCGTTTACGATTATCCCGTTGAAAATTCCCCTCTTGCCAAGCGCAAGCCCTCAAACCCCGCCTTTACCGAGCGCTTTGAGTATTTCATCAATGCCTGCGAATTCGGCAACGCATTCTCCGAGCTGAACGATCCTATCGACCAGAAGGAGCGTTTCGTAAAGCAGGTTGAGAAAAAGCGCAGCGAGGGCGGCAACAACGCTCAGGTAGACGAGGACTTCATTACCGCCCTTGAATACGGACTTCCCCCCACAGGCGGACTTGGAATGGGCGTAGACAGACTTGTAATGCTCCTCACCGACAGCAAGTCGATAAGAGATGTATTATTGTTCCCCACCATGCGACCGATCGACTGACAAACGGCGTAATATTAAGGAAAATTGGGCAACTCCCGCAATACTTACGACCAATTTACGACCAAACAAAGAGACTTTTTCAAGTAAAATTTAACGTAATAAAAGCGCTTGCGTTTCTGTTTTAAGAAAATGCAAGTGCTTTTTTGATTTTTAATGAGTGATCAATTTTGAGAAATAAACAGCTGCTGCATTTCGGAGTTTCAGATGATGAATACCAATATTATTTTGCAAAAGATGCAGTCATGCAACATACGAAATCTGAGAGTTGAAACGATACTTTCCCATAAGTTTTTTGTTGTTAAAGAATATTGTTAAATATTGTGTAGGCACCTTTCTTAAAAGGCTTTACAAGCATCACTCCTGTAAAACGGCAATATTCTGCTAACACTGAAAAGTATGACTTTTTTGAAAAAGTGTTAGAAAGTTGTTAGAAACTTTAAACTTTGCCTGTTGCTTCTTTATAAAATTACAACTATACAAGAGTATGATAAACAAATTCGTAAAAAACTTAGGAAATAACAATCTTTTAACTTCAAAATGAAATTTTGTAAAACAGTAAAAATGTGCACTACTCGAAAAGTGGTTTTTACATATTGGTTAGAAAAATCTTTTTTGTAAAAGTTACGCAGTAGGCAGGATTCTCTCTTATTCGTAAGAGGGGATTTGTTTTTATTTCCCTCACTTAAAAAACGGAGTTTTAAGGCACAGAAAAATAACCTCTGAAATGGCGTAAAATGTTGTTTCGGAGGTTATTTTATATATTTTGAATGGCTTTTAATAAGGGGATAGGCAAAGCTAAATGGTGGGTATCCGCCTATTACCAAATATGAAACAATATTATGCTTTCACATCACCAAATTCCACACTTTCCCCAACTTCTTCAAAAATTATTTTCAACGCCCTTGACAAATCCATAGTATAGTGCTATAATAAGAAACATCAGTTGCGAAACATTTGTTGCTATACGATATACAGGAGGAAAAAGAAATGCCACCAAAATGCAAATTCACACGGGAAGAAATAATTCATGCCGCGTTGGAAATCACCCGCACCGACGGCGCTTCAGCTGTCACCGCAAGAGCGCTGGGCGCGAAGCTCGGCTCGTCTTCCAAGCCGATATTCAGCGTGTTTGAAAATATGGAGGAAGTACAAGCAGAAGTGCTGAAAGCCGCAAAAGCGCTTTACGCAGGGTATATTCAAATCGGGCTACAGCAAAAACCTGCGTTCAAAGGCGTGGGTACGCAGTATATTTTGTTTGCTATCGAAGAACCGAAGCTGTTCCAGCTGCTCTTTATGACCGAACAGCCGCATAAGCCGCCTGTTGCAGGTATACTTCCAATCATAGATGAAAGCTATGAGCAAATATTGCAGTCCGTTCAGAACGGATATGGACTTGATGAGAAAGACGCTGAAAATCTTTACCGCCATTTGTGGATATATTCCCACGGTATTGCGGTGCTTTGCGCAACAAATATGTGCTCCTTCACCGCCGAGGAGATCGGCGGCATGATGACCGAGGTTTGCAGGAGCCTGCTGAAAGAAATCAAAAGCGGCAAATAAATTTTTTAAAAAAAGTCTTGCTTGTGACGCAGCGTAATGGTTTATACTGTTTGTCGGAGGTGAATTGCTATGGAAAAATACCGAGCTATCCCCGAGGGGTACATGACGGTCGGCGAGCTTGCAAAAAGAATGGGCACCACCGTCCGCACTCTTCAATACTACGACAAAGAAAACCTGCTGAAGCCGTCCGCAGAAAGCGAGGGCGGGCGCAGACTTTATACGGATAAGGATATGATAAGGCTGCACCAGATCTTATCCTTAAAGTCCTTGGGCTTTTCTTTGGAGGATATCAAAAAGCACCTAATTTCTCTTGATACTCCCGAAGACGTGGCAAATGCTCTGGCGGGTCAGGCGGCAGACATTGAAAAGCAAATTCGTGTTCTTTCCGAGACTTTGGCGGATATCAAGGCGCTGCGGGAAGAAGTTTTGCAAATGAAAACGGTGGATTTCAAGAGATACGCCGCTATCATCACAAATCTTCAGATGAAAAACGAGCAGTATCATTTGATAAAATATCTCGATGATAAGACGCTTGAGCATTGCAGCTCCTTCCTTGACCGTGAGAGCGCCGCCGAAATCATTGAAACGTATAAGCGATTAAGCCGTCAGGCCGCAGAATATCAGGCTTCGGGCGTTAAGCCGAACAGCGAAAAGGGCATACGGTTTGCAGAGGAATTCTGGAATATGATTGAGAAATTCATCGGCGGGGATATGTCCTTGCTTCCAAAGCTGATGGAAGTCGAAACGCTTGCCAATACTGAGGAAACGAAAGGCGCTTTCGACAGTCAAAGCCGTACAAATGCAAACCTATTTATAGGCTCGTCATTGGAGGCATATTTTAAAAAACTGGGAATCGACCCCTTTGGCATGAACCCCGACAAAGGAGAGAAAAAATGAAAAAAATTATTCAAATAGACCACCTGAGCAAAAGCTTCGGCGACGTAAAAGCGGTGCAGGATCTGAGCTTCAGCGTTCGGGAGGGCGAGCTCTTTGCTTTTCTCGGTATCAACGGCGCGGGCAAATCGACCACAATCAACATTATGTGCGGTCAGCTGTCAAAGGACAGCGGTGATATTATGATCGACGGTCACGACCTCGATAAAGATTTGGATTCCATAAAGCGAAAGCTTGGCGTCGTCTTTCAAAATTCCGTCCTCGATTCGGCGCTTTCCGTTTATGATAATCTGGAGAGCCGCGCCGCGCTGTACGGCATTGTGGGAAAAGATTTTCGGGAAAGACTTTCCGTGCTTTCAAAAATGCTTGGATTTGAGGACATATTAAAACGGACGGTAGGAAAGCTCTCAGGAGGACAGCGCAGGAGAATAGATATCGCCCGAGCTTTATTTCATAGCCCCAAAATCCTCATTCTCGACGAACCAACAACGGGACTTGACCCGCAAACGCGGAAAACGCTCTGGAACGTCATCTCCGACCTTCGCAAAAACGAGAATATGACGGTATTTCTGACTACCCACTATATGGAAGAAGCCGCCGAAGCTGATTATGTCGTAATTCTTGACAGCGGAAAAATCGCCGCAGAGGGAACGCCGCTTGAACTGAAAAACACCTATACTGGGGACTATATCACGCTCTACGGCGCAGGCGAAGCCGAGGTAAAGAGCCTCGGAACAGAATATGAGGCGGTCAAAGACGCTTACCGCCTGTTTGTTCCGAACACAAGGGCGGCGACGGAGCTTATTATGAAAAACCCTGATGTTTTCGACGATTACGAGATAACAAAGGGCAAAATGGACGACGTTTTTCTCGCGGTCACGGGAAAGAAGCTTACGGGAGGTGCTGAAAAATGAGTACGGCGGTCATGCTTATAAAGAGAAATATAAAACTGTTTTTTAAAGACAAGGGAATGTTCCTGACTTCGTTAATTACGCCTGCTATCCTGCTTGTACTTTATGTGACTTTTCTCGGGAAAGTCTATCACGATAGCTTCACCTCGAACCTGCCTGAATTTATTCAACTTTCCGACAGCCTTATTGACGGGCTTGTGGGCGGACAGCTGATTTCGTCGATCCTTGCGGTATCCTGTGTGACGGTTGCTTTCTGCTCAAACTTTTTGATGGTGCAGGATAAGGCGAACGGCACGATCAAAGATTTGAAAATCTCTCCCGTCAGCTCCTCTGCGCTTTCAATGAGCTACTATATCGCCTCTTTGGCTTCCACGCTTATAATCTGCTTCGCGGCGACGGGCATATGCCTTGCGTATGCGGCTTTTGTGGGGTGGTATATGTCGGCGGCGGACGTTGTTCTGCTGATTTTAGACGTTATACTGCTCGCCCTGTTCGGGACGGCGCTTTCCTCGATAATCAACCTGTTTTTGTCGACCCAAGGTCAAATTTCCGCAATCGGAACAATCATCAGCGCGGGATACGGATTTATTTGCGGGGCGTATATGCCTATCTCCTCATTCGGCTCGGGACTGCAGAAAGTCCTCTCCTTCCTTCCGGGGACATACGGCACGGCGCTTGTCCGCAACCACGCCATGCAAGGCGCTTTTTCCGAGATGAACAGGCAGGGCGTTCCGATGGAAGTGATAAATGATATCAAAGATTCTATGGACTGCAATCTGTACTTTTTCGGCAATCAGGTCGAAATTCCGTCAATGTATATGATCCTCGGCGTGACCGTTACGATCCTTATCGGCGTTTACATACTGATAAACCTTCTTATGAACAGGAGAAAAGCAGCATGATCACAGTATCAGACATCACAAAATCTTACGGCACAGGCGGGAGCAGAAATCAGGTGCTGAAAGGCATAAGTCTGAATATTTCCGACGGCGATTTCGCCGTGATCTTGGGCGCGTCAGGCTCGGGTAAATCCACCTTTCTGAACGTAATTTCGGGACTGGAACGACCTGACAGCGGAAGCGTTGTATATGGAACGAGCGATATTACAAAATTATCCGACGGAGAATTGACGCAGTTCCGCAAGGACAATATCGGTTTTATCTTTCAACAGTATTATCTGCTCCCGAATATGACTATTGAAAAGAACGTGCGAATGGGAGCAGATTTGGCGGAAAATCGGGAGTATCGGGAGATAATCTCCGCCGTAGGGCTTGAAGATAAGTCAAAGAAATATCCGAGCGAGCTTTCGGGCGGCGAGCAACAAAGAGTTTCCGTTGCCCGTGCGCTTGCAAAAAAGCCGAGGGTTCTGTTTTTAGACGAGCCGACAGGCGCGCTCGACGAGCAGACAGGCAGACAGGTCCTCGACTATATCTGCAAGCTGCATAAAGATTATGGCTTTACCATTGTGATGGTGACACACAATCAGAATATAGCGGAAATGGCGACCACGGTCGTAAAAATGAACAGCGGAAAAATTTCCGAGATTTATGCCAACGAAAAGCAAAAAACCGCGTACGAAATCGGGTGGTGACTATGATAATCGGAATCAAAGACGCACTCAAACTGATTGGTATATCCATTATCGCCTGCTGTGCCGTTTTCGTATGCACGCTGTTTCTGAGTTACAATATCGACATCGCGGCGCTGAAAGGCGAAATCACGGCGGAGGTCGGTATGGTGATGTATCAGGCGCAGGTTTCGACGGGAAAGGTAGTCGCAGCCGTTTCGGGCGGCTGCTTAGCTGTAACGTCCGTCATTATGCTCCTGTTCTACGTCAAGAACTACATAGATACGCACGGCAAGGAACTGGGAATACTGAAAGCTCTCGGATATTCTAACTTCAAAATCGCAAAGCACTTTTGGGTGTTTGGATTAAGCGTTTTCGTCGGCTGCGCCTTGGGATATGTGCCGGCATTCCTCTATCTGCCGACTTTCTATGAATTGCAAAATGCCGAACGTCTTTTTCCCGAAATCAAGGTGCAGCTTCACCCCCTTCTGGCATTTCTTCTGGTCGTTGTACCTGCGATCAGCTTTGCGGCTTTAGCGGTCGTCTATGCCTGTTTCAGACTTAAAACGCCCGTGCTTGATCTGCTGAAAGAAAAGCATGAGTACAGGGCGAAGGTAAGCAAAAAGGAAACAAAGGATATGCCTTTTCTGAAAGAACTAACAAGGAGCACGGTAAGAGGCAGAAAATCACTTGTGTTCTTTATCGCATTTTCGGCGTTTTGTTTCTCGGCTATGGTGCAGATGTCAGTGTCTATGAAAGATCTTTCCAGCGAAACAATGGCAGTGATGATGTTGACGATAGGCTTGATACTCGCCTTTGTGACCTTGTTTCTGTCCCTCTCAAGCGTAGTGAAAGGAAACACGAAGACCATTGCTATGATGAGGGTGTTCGGTTATAAACACAGTGATTGCAGCAAGGCAGTCCTCGGAGGTTACAGACCGTTTTCCTATATCGGATTTGCGATCGGTACTATCTATCAGTATGCGTTATTAAAAATCATGGTAACTATCGTATTTGCCGATGTGGAAAACATACCCGAATACAGCTTTGATTTTACGGCGTGCGCGGTCACATTGGGATTGTTTATCCTTACTTATGAAATTGCTATGTACGGCTATTCGCAGCGGATAAAGAAACTACCGATTAAAAGTATTATGTTGGAGTAACTGCAGCGGATATACTGTTGAACAATAAACAGACTCAAGCTTTTTAATTGAATATGTTAAAGCATAGAGAGTATCTTACGATATAAATTTTCGTAATGAGTTTTGGTCAAATCCCAGTCAAATATTTGGTCAAATCATCTCAAATGCCCCTGAAACATCTCCGACAAAAAACAGAACTGTTTTACGCAAATGCCGTAAAATAGGCGCTTTTCCAACAAACTAAAACAAAATGCAATTGCAATATTGAAATAACTTTCAAATCACGTCGCCTCGACCTACACCATTATGAAAAACTCCCTCGTTTATTCTTTATATTTTTTAACCAATATCATTCATATAAAAAATTTTCTTTGTTTTTAATCTTTTATGCCTGATTCTGCCTCATCAATTTCTTCCGTAATCTGTAGCCTATGAAAACCTTTTCAATACCTCCATATCCAATTCTTCCCTATCCATATACAGAACCTTCATTTCTACTTGGTCATAAATAGAATAAATATTCTCAAACAGCTTACACTTCTCGTTTTATTCCAACTCTTCCGAACGCTTTTTCGCTCTGTCATTTTTATGTTCTCTATCTGTATCTCTGCCTAAAATCATATCAACATTTTTCTTCACCGCCCGGATTTTTGAAAGCTCCCGCTCTATCCAAAATATTGAAAAATTTTAAAATACTCTTTTTGAGAAAAATATAACTACTTAAAAATTTGTTCAGACATAGCGATGCAAGTAGTTGACAGCAAGCATCGCCTTTGTCTATACATTTTTGATTTTTCAAGAAAAATCATAAAGCAGACAAAAGCCCATTCGTAAAATCAGGAACCTGACCTGATTTTCAAACTTTGCTTGAAAGATTATCAGCTACATTATGCGCTTGATTGAATTTTTCTATTTTAAAGGGGTCTGGGGATTTCCACAGCAAGCGACTTTCTGATAAATTGAGAAAAACGAAATTTTCAGAAAATGCCAAAGCGGCAACGAACGACTTTTAACAAAAAAAGTCAAAGTGTGGCCACAAAGGCTATGCTTGCTGTCAACCACCTGCGCCTCAGCGCTTGAATGTTTTTTCAAAGACTGTTCTTTTTAAGAGCAGCCTTTTTTCTATGTTCAGACATTTTTCACAGGCTGCGATTTCATTAAATTCTGCAAAATTGCTTTGCGTCCATTAGCTCATCATTTTCGTTGATAAACGTAAAACAAAATCTGCTCCAAACAAATTTAAAAATTTTTTAAAAAAAGTGGTCCACTTGCCCAATTTTTCGGCTTTAAAAGTGAGAGACAAATTTCAAGTTTTTGATAGTGTATGCAAAACCAATAAATGCAATTTTGGCGTATGTTGCGAAAAGTACGCCCTGATTCAGGGCGTACACAGCGGTAAGCAAAAAGGCGATAATTTATCCCGTCAACAGAAATTCCTGAATACAATCTGAAAGGAGGAAATATGAAAAAGCAGTTTTGCGATCCCAATACCTCTCCCCTTGGCACAAGGGCGCACTTATAATGGTATGTGCGGTTTCTGCGGAAACGAGTGATCGACAATACTGCCGAGGAAAGGAGATGATCGCTGTGATCTATAATTGCTCCATAAAAATAATAAGAAGTTGGAAAGATGGATTTTTATTTTTGTGCATTTATAGCACAAATGCAGTGATTGCTAAAGATTGCATAGATTTACAAACTATTTTTCCAAAACATTCTTTCAAATACCAATCTTATTTTGTATAAGTAGAAAAATAATTTTTGGGAAAATGGGTCGCAAAGCGGATATAAATTTCCATATAAGTGAGAGGAAAATTCAGACAAGGCACATACTGAAAGGGGATATGTTTATGAAATATGAGATTCCTATATGGGAGAAATCAAATCTAAGTTTAGAGGAGGCCGCCGGATACTTTTTAACCGTATATCCTGAATCAAGAACATTGACAAAAGCGGCTCTTCAGGATATAATATATTCATACTTGAAGAGTCTCTTTGTTGTTATGAGAGGAGGAACAATTCATGGCAGTAGAGAGACGCAAAAATAACAAGAAACGAGCGCAAGTTTAAAAACAGAGTTATAACGGCTTTTGAAGAGTTATAAAAATTCTGGTAAGATTTCCCCACCATGAAACCAATTGAGTAAAAAGGCGGAATGTATATCGAGGAGGTGTGCGTGGAATGAACAAATCGCAGAATATATACGATAACCAAGAATTTTTTGATGGATATAAAAAGCTGCGTGACAATCGGTACAGCGCAAACAACCTTGAGGAAAAACCTGCTCTCTTTTCTCTTGCGCCAAATCTTCAAGGCAAAGCCGTGCTTGATCTTGGATGCGGTTACGGTGAAAATTGTGCCGAATTCAAAGCGCTTGGAGCAGCAACGGTGTTAGGCGTAGATATTTCCGAAAAAATGCTTGCCGTTGCAAAAGCTGAGTATAAGGATATTGAATTTATCCGTGCAGATATGAGTGATCTTTCTTTTCTGAAAGGCAAATATGATGTAGTCTTTAGCTCGCTTGCACTGCACTATATTGAGGATTTCGGCACGCTTGCAAAGAATATTTACAGATTGCTGAATGCAGGCGGTTATTTCATCTTTTCCCAGGAACATCCGCTGACAACCGCACCGATCGCAGGGGCAAGCTGGTCGAGAGATCCTGAAGGCAACTTGCTCCATTACAACTTAACGGATTATGCCAGAAGCGGAAAGCGCAGTACAAGGTGGATCGTTGACGGCGTTGAGAAGTATCACCGCACTTTCTCTGAAATCATCAATGCGCTTATCGCAGCAGGCTTTACTATTGAGAAAATGCTTGAACCAATTCCTGCCCAAGAAACAATCGAACGCGATAGAAGCTGGGAGAAAGATCTGCATAAACCGAATTTCCTTCTGATCAAAGCAAAGAAACCTTTAAGCGACTGAAATACAGTATATAATTACAGCAAATAAGCACCACTGCTTTACAAGCAGTAGTGCTTTTGTTTTACCTACAAGATATTTTACAAACCTATAAAAAATTTTAAGCTTAACGATCTATAATTACTTACTTGACAAATTCTCTCTAAAATGTTAAAATATTTATATAACAAAAAAGCTGTGAAAAGAATTATAACGTCGGTGCCTTTTCAGAGAGAGGACGGTTGGTGAAAGCCCTTATCGGCAGACGTTTACCCATCTTTGAGCTTCCGCCGAAATAAGGCGTGACGGTTCCTCCCGTTACAGGGGAAAGCGGCGTTTGCCGCTGTAAGTGCGGTTTTACCGAAAACAGGTGGTACCACGGACTGAAAGTTCGCCCTGAGCAGTTTTGCTTGGGGCTTATATTTTTGTGAAAGGAAAAATGCTATGAAACTGGAAAAACTGGTCGGCGACCGATTCAAGGAAAGACCCTCCGACTGTCAGACGGACAGCCATGCTCTTATGGTCAGAGGAGGGTATATGAAGTATGTGGCAAACGGAATTTATTCCTCCTATATGCCGCTTCGCCGTATCACAAGGAAAATCGAACAGATAATCCGCGAAGAAATGGATAAAATAGACGGGCAGGAGGTGCAGTTTCCTGTTGCCATGCCTGCTTCGCTGTGGGAGGAATCGGGAAGATATACTTCCGTGGGAAAAGAGCTGCTGCGCTTTACCGACAGAAACGGAAGTCAGATGGTCCTGGGTATGACCCACGAGGAGGCGGCTGTTCAGCTTGTGCGTGATTACGGGCAAAGCTACGGAAAATACCCCTTTATGATATATCAGATACAGACGAAATTCCGTGACGAAGCCCGTCCCAGAGCGGGACTTATCAGAGTTCGTGAGTTTACCATGAAGGACGGCTATTCCTTCCACATCTCTCAGGAGGATCTGGAGCAGTATTACACAAAATGCCACAAGGCTTATGAAAATATTTTCCGCAGGGCGGGAGTTCCCGAAGTTATTTCGGTTCTGTCAGATTCAGGTATGATGGGTGGAAATATCTCTCACGAATTTATGCTTCTTACTCCTATCGGTGAGGACAGCATAGCTATCTGTCAGGAGTGCGGGTACAGCGCCAATATGGAGGCGGCTGAATGTCTGTACGATAACGGGGATAATTCCGAGGCGGAGGCTCTTACCAAAAAGGCTACTCCCAACGTTAAATCTATCGAAGAGGTCTGCGGATTTCTGGGAAGCTCTGCTGAAAAAAGCTGCAAAGCGGTGGTCTATCAGAAAAACGAGGACGACGCTTACGTTATTGTGTTTCTGAGAGGAGATCTGGACGTAAACGAAACGAAGCTGCGCAACTTTGTGGGCGGCGAGCTGCACCCTGCTGTTATCACCGAGGAATCAGGAATTTGCGCAGGCTTTATCGGTCCTGTGGGGCTGAACGTGAAAGCGACTGTGCTTTATGACCGCTCCTTGCAGGGACAGAAAGATCTTATCTGCGGAGCGAACGAGGTAGACGCTCACTACACAGGCTTCTGCCCTGAGCGTGACGCAGACATAAAGGAATACGGAGATTTTGCAAAGATCGCAGACGGCGGTATCTGTCCTGTCTGCAAAAAGCATGCAATAAAGGTTTCAAGAGGAATTGAAGTCGGCAACATCTTCCAGTTAGGCACAAAGTATACAAAATCCATGGAAATGACTTATCTTGACGAAAACGGCGAGAGCCACTACCCAATAATGGGCTGTTACGGTATCGGCGTGGGAAGGCTTGCGGCTTCTATATGTGAAGCCCGCCATGACGATTACGGTCCTATATGGCCTATGCCTATCGCTCCGTGGCAGGTGCATATTTGTGCAGTTCGCGCAGACGACGCCGAGGTAAAAAAGACCGCAGATGAGCTTTACGAAAAGCTGGAGAGTATGGGCGCAGAGGTCATGTACGACGACAGAGATGTGAGCGCAGGAGTTATGTTCTCAGACGCAGACCTGCTGGGTATTCCTGTCAGGGCAGTTGTAAGTCCCAGAAATCTTAAAGAAAACTGCTGTGAAATATCCGCAAGGGATAAGAGCTTCAGCATAAAGGTTCCTGTAAATGAGGCGGCGGAAAAGATAATGGAGCTTATAAAAGAGCAGATGGAAAAATATAACTGAGGGTTATAATAATATAAGGAGCAGATGTTTTACGTCTGTTCCTTTTTGTTATGATTTTTTCAAGGCAAAAATTTATTTGAATTTTTTGCAAAATTCTGTTGACAAAAAAGGCAAGTTATGCTATAATCATTTAGGTCGCTGATATAGCTCAGGTGGTAGAGCGCATCCTTGGTAAGGATGAGGTCATCAGTTCGAATCTGATTATCAGCTCCATAAAAAACAGGCTGCAAAAACCGCAGCCTGTTTTTTATTTTATTTACAGTATATTTCCTCTCAAGAAATCCCCGTGTATATATTCACCACTGTCCAGCTTGTAATATCCTGTATCTGTGACTGCTGTAACTATGACCTCTTGATTTAGCCTGTACTTGTTTATTTTTGTGCTTCCCATAACTGCATAAATACGGCTGTAAACACCGTCTGTATTTACATACATCTTTCCGCCTGCCGCTTTTTCTGTCCATACGGTGAAAACGCCGTTATCAGCCTGTGCTTCGTTTTCTGCGGTTTTTGTCTCTTCGATCGCTGAGCATACGGTGTTTTCATATTGTTCTGCCTCCGCTTCCTGTTCGTTTACTACATATTCGGTCTCTGCCGCAGGTTTTGCCTCCTGAGGACGGTTTACGGGTATGATTGTTACGACAAATAAAATTGCTGTCGCTATCAACGCTGCTTTTTTGTTCATGGCGTCTCCTTTCTCCTGTGGATCTTGTGTTTACAGCTTAATTATATTTATTTTGCACTTTCACGTCAATAGAGATCAGACCCATAAACCGTACTTCGGGGTCGTTTCAGAACAAAGACCCCCGATATTTTCGGAGGTCTCTGCGCAGGAACTTTCCTGCTTTTTCAGAGCAGCAGCTCATATATGAAAGTGAAGGATAGCTTTTTTATCAGAGTATAATACAAATAAGTCCGCCGCAGCCGTCATTTATTATGCGCTGTATGGTTTCCTGAAGCTTTTTCCTTGCGTCTACGGGCATACGGTACAGCTTGTTGTGAAGTCCTTCGGTGACCAGCTCATGCAAAGACTTTCCGAATATGTTGCTCTCCCATATTTTTGTGGGATTTTCCTCGTATTCCTTCAGGAGATATTTTACTAACTCCTCGCTCTGCCGTTCAGTTCCGACGATAGGAGATATTTCTGTATTTATTCTCGCGCTCATCATGTGTATTGAATTTGATTCTGCTCTCAGTCTTACGCCGTATTTTCCGCCCTGTTTTACGATCTCAGGCTCTTCCAGCGTCAGCTCGTCAAGACTTGGCATAACGATACCGTATCCGGTAGCTTCTACCTCGTCCAGCGCGTCCTTTACCTTTTCGTATTTCTTCTTTATCTGCGCAAGCTCTATCATACATGGCATAAGGTCGCTTTCGTCCTTTATATCGAGACCTGTCGTCTCGCCAAGCACCTTGTAGAACAGATCGTTTGAGATCTCGACCTTTACATATCCCGCTCCGCTGCCGAGATCCACCTTTTCCACGCTGCAATCGGTAACATATTCGCACTCAGACAATCTGCACGATACATTTTTGACTTCGCCGATATTGGAAATATCCGCCGCAGATTTTTTTAAAGCTGCAAAAATATCTGATTTGAGCCAATGACCCCTTTCCAGTGCGGTGAGCCATTTGGGGATTTTTATATTTATCTCTTTTACGGGGAATTGAAGCAAGACCTCCGCCAACAGCTCTTTTATTGCATTTTCGTCTATTTCAAGGCAGTTCAGCGGCACGACGGGCTTTTCGTATTTTGCCGACATTTCTTCGGCAAGCGCTTTGCTTTCCTGAGAGTCGGGATTTTGACAGTTGAGTACGATCACGAACGGCTTATGTATAAGCTTCAGCTCATCAATGACCCTTTGTTCTGCCTGCTGATATTCTTCCCTCGGAATACCTGTTATGCTCCCGTCCGTAGTCACTACAAGACCTATCGTGGAGTGTTCGTTTATTACTTTCTGCGTTCCCACCTCTGCCGCCATATTAAACGGAACTTCGGTGTCGAACCATGGCGTTTTAACCATTCGGGGCATTTCATTCTCGATATACCCTATTGCGCTGGGAATTATATAACCCACGCAGTCAATGAGCCTTACGTTCATTGTGACATTTTCTTCCACCTCTATTGAAATGGCGTCTTCGGGAACGAACTTCGGCTCGGTAGTCATTATTGTTTTTCCCGCTGAGGATTGAGGAAGCTCATCGATCGCTCTCTCCCTCCTGAATTCGTTGCTTATCGAGGGAATGACCAACGACTGCATAAATTTGCTTATGAAGGTTGATTTCCCCGATCTTACGGGACCTACCACACCGATATAAATGTTTCCGTCAGTCCTTTTTGCAATATTCTGATAAATGGAACTTGTCATATTCGTCTTCCTCCTTTCCTCAGACTATCGGAATGAGCAGCAGGGAAGGAGCGGACAGCACCTCTTCCTCAAGCTCGTTTTCTTCCATTATCGCCTCAGGCTTGGTATTGTATTTTTTCGCGATGGAAAATATCTCTTCGTTTGCGTCAGCGTAGTACATCTTCAGCGCGTATTCACCGCTTTTTTCCTTTGGCTTTTCAGTGTCCACAACAACGTTTTCTATAACGGAAACTGTTTTTGTCCTGTAAATACAGCCGCTAAGCTCAAAGGTTATCCTCAGCTCCGCCTTGTCGTCTCCGCTTATGTTGAACCCTACGTCAACTATCTGTACGTTAGGCTCCATAACGCAGTTTTCATCTCCGAATCCCACGTCGCAGCTAAGCTCCGCATATTCGTTTTTTTCTATGAAAACAGGTGTTCCGCTTGGTGAAAGCCTGCCTATGGCCTGAGAACAAAGCTGTCCCGTTATAACGAGCATACCTTCTCCGTCGAATCGGCAGCCTGTTCCCGTAAGCTCACAGCGACAGTCGAATATCTCTTCAAGCCCTCCGTCCTTGCATTCAAGTGCGGTTTTATATGTGACTTGCTTGTTGACCTGCTGAGGAGCGTATTCCACCTTCATATTTGTTTTTGTGTAGTCGGCATTGTATTCTGTCGAGAAAAGGTCTGTGAGAACTGAAACATTACTTTCTTTATTTGCTATTATCTTGCAGTCTATCGTCAGATTACATTCCAGCATTCTGTTTTCGCCTGTATCTGAAGGCTTCACTTCAAGACCGCATTCCATTATCCTTATGTCTGCGGAACAGGTATAGCTGTCGTCCAGACCGTCCATATCGATTATCCTGCTTATGGGAACAGCAGCTTCCATTACTTCCGTGTCCTGCGTATTATCATCGATTTTTACAAGATAAAGCGCCTTTACCTTGGCTTCGCCTTTTATAACGGCTTTTCCCGCGATTATCTTAATGTCGCTTATTTCAGCGGTAGAGTCGCAGTGAATGATACCCAGTATGCCGCCTTTACCTGTTCCTGTCTCAATATCCTCTCTTACCATGAATTGTCCGCCGCCGAAAAGTCTGTCTCCGCAGTAGCTGAGTTGTTCAGCCTTTGTTTCAAGCCCCTGTGCGCCGCTGATAATATCTGCGCTCCTTGCTGCGCAAACTTTTACCTTACAGCTCACCGCGCCTCTTACGTCAAACCTTCTTCCGCTTATAGCACGGCAGTTGGCATAATCCGTTTTCGCACGAAGATATACTGTCGCTCTGTCAGAAGCCTTTGTAAGCTCCAGAGTCTTTGAATAGGTGTACTTTTGTTCGACAATGTGGATATTTACTCCGTCGTCTGACAGGTACAGGATCTTAATATTTACCGCCCCGTCAATGAAGAGCTGCGTTCCGGAAATACTGTAAGAGGATATTCCGGGCGTGAGACTGCATCTGAGGATTTTGAATATATCGGGATAATAGTCCGGCAGAACGTAGTCGAATTCAACGCCCTGTTCGGTCTGACCGTCATATATCACTTCGTTCAGGAATACAGGCTCTCTGTTCAGTTGAAGTTCCATAGTGATTCTTTCCTCCGCTTTCATATTAGAATTTGTTTGCATAGCCCATGAAAGGCAGCTCCTGAAAATTCCGCCGACCTGTTATAACACAGTATGGCTGCGGTTTTGCATTGTCGGCGAGAGATCTTCATAGCGCTTTTGGCTGTACGAACAGATCCTTAAAAGGCATATGCCCTCGTTCACCCAAAATATATTCACCCCTCGGACAGTTTATGACAAGCGTATAAATAAAAAAAGAACCCCTGTATCGTTTACAGGGATCCTTTTTCAGAGAGGATTTATGTAAATGCCATTGGCAAGCTTGCTTTATCTTCCTACCGCAATTCCGTGAACAAAAACGGAAACATAATAATCCGTGGAAATATCCTTTATTGTGACAGGAACTCCTTCATACATACTCATGACTGCCTTTCCGTCGCCGATATATATTCCTCCGAAATCCGCATTTCCGCTGTTGTCGGTTTGGAAGAACACAAGGTCTCCGGGCTGAAGCTCATCATAGCCTATCTTAGTACCTGCCTCAGCTATCTCGTTTGTCATTCTCGGGCAGTTTATACCGTTTTGCGTAAGAACATAGTATATAAGTCCCGAATTGTCAAATCCTGTCTCAGGGCTTGCGCCGCCGAATACATATTCACATCCCTCCAGCGATTTTGCAAGCTGCACTATTTCCTGCGCCTTGTCACCCTGCGGAATATCGCTTTCAGGCTCTCCCTCTTCATTGGAGGTCACAAGACTTGTTTCAGTCTCGCTGCTTTTTTCAGGTATTTCAGGTGCCTCTTGCTGGGAGGTCGTTGTTTCGCTTTCCTGAAAGGGAGTGGTTCCTTCTTCCTCAGCAGTTGCGTCGGACTGAGGCGAGGAACCCTCGCTTTGAGGCTCGTCCTCGCTTTTTGAAGGCGTGCCGTCATCAGCTTCGTTTACAAGCTGGCTGTCAGAGTTTATATCAGGTGTCGTGCTTTCAGGTTCGGCATTGTTGCAGGCGGCAAAGGAAATACATAAAGCAGCGGTAATGGCGATCGTGATGATTTTTTTAATTGCGGTTTTCATAACTTTCTCCTTTGATCAGTGAACGTGTTTTATAAACACGGTTTATTTTTTCTTTCTGACTTTATCATATCATAAAATTTGCAAAAATCAATTACAAAACGGTTACAATTTGGTTACAATTTGGTAACAAAATATTACAAAACGGTAACAATCTGCAAATCCTTATAAACAGCGGATTTACAGATGCGCTAAATTTCTTTTTTATTCATTTTGAAATGTTAAAAATAAAAAAATGTTCTCAAAAAATAAAAAAGGCGGTGATTTTACAAACACCGCTGAAAAAAGTTACAAAACGGTAACAAAAACTCCCTCTTAAACACAGCAAGAGGGAGTATTATTTTATCAGTTAAGTCTTAGGTCTGTTACCAGCCAGTTTCCGTCTGTATTCACGAGATAAACCGTGTAGTCGGCTTTTGAGTGAAGCTCTCCGTTTTCGCTGGACTGCACTCCGTACAGCACATGGTCATAGCTTATTTTTACCGCAGCACAGTTTTCATTGTAAAACAACGGTTCTCCTGCGTCAACGTCGATAAAATCATAATCTGTATGATAGTTGTGCCATGTATTTTCAAAGGTCTGAAGCTCTTCCAGAAGCGGCATATCAGGTGCCAGATACTCTGTCACCGTACTCAGGTATCCGTCGTTTACCACAAATTTTGAATAATTCTGCGCAAATTCCAGTGCGAATCGTGTAAGCTCATTGTTTTCATGAGCAGACAGCACATATTTTCCGTCCTTCATCTCAAGCTCGTTTCCGAAGCTGTCTTTGACGGTTATTTCAGGCTGATACAAAAATCCGTCCACCTTGTAAGTCACGTCGTAGATTTCACCTTCAAAGTACCCGTGAAAATATTCGGTATCCTTGTAAGGCGTGCCTTTTTTCGTTATATATTTTTTGTCTACCGCCTTATCCCCGAAAAAGACGGTGGCATTTGACGGCGCAGTTACAGTGCAGGAAGAAAGATTTACCTGCCCGAACCTGACGTCTGACACAACGTATTCATGCATACCGAACCCCGCGTCCTCAGGGGAGGGAACGACGGTTGCTCTCGCTATAACATTTTCGTTCACCTTTATATCATAAACCGTAGTATCTCCGTCGCTTTCCTTTCCGTTCCTTTTATAAACGATCTCACCGTCCATAAGACTGTCAATGTATTTTGTGAGAGCCTCTCTGTCCTCGTATTCGTTCAGCTTTACGTTTTCAAGCTCTTCGGGGAGCTTATCCATAGACGTCATTTCTTTGGTATAGGCTTTTATTGCAAGCTCAGGCTGACATTTTTCATACACCTGCAAAAAATCCCATAATGTTTTAAGCACGACCGCGATTATGACGATCGCCGCAATTGTGAGCAGACCGTATATCACCCTGAAGGCTATGGTCCCTTTTCTGCTTTTGCCCATCATTCTGCTCCTCTCACCAGAAATGTTGTACACATTTTCCTGAGTCCGATGAGACTTGCGTTGGAGTTTATGTGTTCACCCTTGAAGATCATGCTCGTAGAAGAGCCTCCGTCCAGATTATAAGCATTCACCGCCTCAAATTTCAGCATAACGTCCTGAACGTCCACAAGACTTGCGCCAAGACTGTTTGACTGTCTGCCGTCTATTGCAAGAAGAAGCATAGCTCCGTCGGCACGCTGACCAATTGCGGTCCTTGGGTTAAGACCGCCGCCTGTTCCCAGCGACTCGGTGGGATTTCCGTTCACAATAAGTGTAGGACCGTATTTAGCTGCGTCTGTGACTCCCATATCTACAGCCTGCTGAATAGACATAGTACCGACTATCAGTTTCCCTTCTTTGGTTATTGCGCAGCATTCCCAAAGCGTACTCATAGGCGTTCCCCATAATACCTCGCCCTGCGACATCACAATGCCGTACGGCTCTCCGCCTGTCATATGACCCGGTCTGTCGTCCCAGCCGCCGCCGTTTATTCCCGCTACGACCCCTTCGTAACTGTTGTATATATCATCGATCGTTCTTCCGTATTTATCCGCGCCAAACTCGCCTGACACACCTACAAACACTCTTGTAGGGTCATATACTATCATCATTTTTCCCCTGAATGTAGCGCCCGTGACATCTACGATATCTATCCCATCGCCGTCAGGATCCCTTTCTTGCCCGTCTGAGCCGGGTATAATATTCTTTGAAGCATTTTCCTCCTGCGGGCTGTCGGAATTTCCGCTGTCCTCAGCTGGAGCGCCGCCTATAACTACCAGATCCGCGTCGCTTATCTCATCGCTGTTCTGCATTGCGTTAGCTGCCATTATCTCATTAACTTTTTCCTGACCGAGAAATGAAGTGGCAAGAAATTTGGCTGCGCTTGTCTCCATCATTGAAACCACAAAAAGATCCCTTGCCTTTTCCGACGGACCAAACTCAACTATAAGAACAGCCCCAAGCAGTCCTCCGACAAAGATGAAGACCGCCGTGAAAATCACAAGAAAAAATCTGAACACTATCGTTTTGACTGTGCTTTTTTTCTTTTTGCTGCGGAGCCTTTCCTGCGGTTCGTCATTGTTTCTGCTGCTTTGATTTACTTTTTTTCTGTACCCCACAAGTACGCTTTCTACATCAGGCATATTATCTCCCGCTGAAATGCTTTAACGCACTTCATTTTTATTTTTTCCGTCTTCCTTGAAAACCCATTCCCTTTGGATAGCAAAACAAAGAAAGAACAGAGCTATATCTATTATCATTTTGTATATCGTCTGAAGCAGGCTTTGAGTTGTTCCTGTGAAAAATGTCATCAGATAAACCATTCCATACGAGATCGCAGCCTGACAAACGCACAGTATATAGTATTTTATAAGAGAGCTTCTTACCTTGTTTCTGCTTTTAAAAACCCCTTTTCGGTTCACTGTATAGTTTACCGCAGAGGAAATGATACGCGCAGCCGCAGTAGCGGTAAATATTCTTATCCACTCCTCCATATTTTTCGGAAGCAGCAGATTAAGCAGTGTGAATACCACAAGATCGATTATTGCCGCGCCTATTGAGCTGAACATATATTTCAGTATAACTGTGTAAATTTTTACAGAATCCCTGAAATATCTGAAATGTGAGGACTTGTTGCCTTCGATATATATTGTTTCAATAGGAAGCTCACGGAAAGTAAGCCCGCGCTTTTTCATTTCCAGAAGCATATTTGTTTCATACTCAAATCTTTCTCCGCCGACCTCGCAGAGAGACGGGAGATATGAAGAGGGAAGCGCCCTCAGTCCCGTCTGAGTATCGCTTATTTTTATTCCGCAAAATGCTCTGAAAACGAACGCTGTTATATTATTTCCCATTTTGTTTTTTGAGGGAACATTTTTGCTTTTGAAATCCCGCGCTCCGAAAACAGCTTCGCCGCTTTTTTCCATTTCCTCCGCACAGGAGATTATATCTTTTACATTTTGCTGAAGGTCATCGTCCACTGTAACGACGCCTGTCCTGTCATTCCTGTTTTCGAGAAAAAAGCTGAAACCTGTTTTAAGACCTCTGCCTTTTCCCATATTTTTTTCATGTCTGAGCAGTGTAACGCACGGTTTTGCTGCGACTGCCTCAAATACTGCCTGACATTCTTCGCTGCTTCCGTCATCTATGATTATTATATCGTCAAATCCCGCTTCGGTAAGCGTTTCGACAGTTTTTATAAGCTTGTCCGATGGATTGTAGCTTGGAAGTATGACCGAAACCATAGCGACCTCTTTCATTTTATATAGTAAATTATTAAGGAACAGTGCAAAATTTATATCATATCTCATCAGAATGACAATGTGTCGGATATAAGAATATAATATTCGTTTATGATTATTATATCATATGTATTTTCCAAATTCAATTACAAAACGGTAACAAAAAGGTTACAATTTGGTAACAAAAAAGCGACGGATTAAAACCGTCGCTTTAAAAGTTTCACAATCACTTGAGTATTCTGAACTTGCCTATAATGGGAAGTTCTTTAGCCTTGCCTGTGGCAGCGTTAACGATACCGATTATCATAAGAGCCAGTGTGCATGCACTGAGCAGGAATGAAACGAGTCCGCCGATAAGAGCTCCTACAATGGGGATAAAAGCAAGAACAAAGCCGAGGACAAATCCGATAATACCTATGATAATATCAACGATGAAAAGAATTATGCCCTGATTGGTATGGAAACGTGCATAGGGAGACTGAGGAGCAGCAAGCAGAGGAACAAGGAAAAGTAACCATATGTATGCGAGAACCGCCATTACCTTGTTCTGCTGAACATCATTGGGATCGAACTGACCTGAATAATCTGCTCCCTGAATGTTTTCCGGGATAGGATTGGGAATGGGATTAGGGTTGGCAGAAGCCTGCTGCGCACCGCAAGCGGGACATACTGTGGCGTTATCATCGATCTGAGCGCCGCATTTGTTGCAAAAAGCCATTTGATAAATCCTCCTTGAATTTAACATTATAAAGCAAAAAACTTCGCTTTATAGCTACCTTTATAATATGATTATACTATTATACGACAAAAAAATCAATAGATTTCTGAATTTTACAGTGATATTTTCCTTTCAAGACTGTCAGGATTAAAGGCATATTTAAGCGCTGTCTCCGAGGTTATCGTACCGTCCTTGAAAAGCTTGAGGAGGTAGTTGTCCATGCTTATCATGCCCTCGTCCCCGAAGCTGTTTATCGCGTTGTCTATCTGATGGATCTTTGATTCGCGTATCATATTTCTGATAGCGTTATTGCAGTGCATTATCTCAAACGCGGGAACAAGCCTTCCGTCAACAGCGGGAATGAGCTGCTGAGAGATGACTGTCTGCAAAAGCTGAGAGAGCTGAACTCTTATCTGCTGCTGCTGGCTTGGCGGGAATACGTCGATGATACGGTCTATCGTATTTGCGGCTCCGACGGAGTGAAGGGTGGAAATGATGAGATGACCTGTTTCGGCTGCTGTCATAGATGTCTGTATCGTTTCAAAATCTCTCATTTCACCGACGAGTATAACATCGGGCGACTGTCTGAGGCAAGCTCTGAGCGCTGTAACATACCCTTCGGTATCGGCGTATACCTCGCGCTGGCTCACGATGCTCCTGATATTTTTGTGCAGGTACTCGATAGGATCCTCAAGGGTGATTATATGAGCGTTCCTTGTCTTATTTATCTGGTCGATAACGCAAGCGAGCGTAGTGGATTTACCGCCGCCCGCAGGACCTGTAACAAGCACAAGTCCCTTTGTTTTTTCAGCTATCGCCATAACGTTTTCATGTATGGAAAGCTCCTGATAGTTCGGTATATCAAATGCCACAAGACGTATGACCGCCGCCATTGAGCCGCGCTGCTTGTAGGCGCTTATACGAAAACGGGAAAGTCCCTTTATAGATATGGAGAAGTCGTCGTCGCCAGTTTCGATAAAATTGCTCATATCTCTTCCCGCCAGCTTGTAAGCGTCGGTGATGAGCTGCTCCGATGTATCAGGAAGCACTATTTCTTCGCTCTGCGGTTTAATGACGCCGTTCAGCTTGTAAGAAACAGGAAGCCCTGTAATTATGAATATATCGCTGGCTTTTTTATCCACCGCTTCTTTTAACAGCTTGTTCAAATCCATTGCCATTGATTTTCCCTCTTTTCTTATTGTCAGGAGCAAAGCTCCGTATTTTTTATTGTTGTTTATCCCGGAAACGGGGAAGAGCCGTCCCATAAATTAAGTTCGTCGTCGATGATAATATCGCTTGAAGAATTGATGATCTGCTGAGCCGTTACCGACATTTTGCCGTTATCGGAGAGAATGACGGTCTTGAGCGACCTGTTTCCGTCAATATCCACAGTGAAGCTTATCGCTGTCGCTCCCACAGCGTCAATGTTCCCCATATCTTCCGCTTCAGCGCCATTTTCTGCGGCGATATTCAGTATTTCCTGCCTGTCGGTCACGCCGTCAAGAAGTTTTATAAGCTCTCCGCATTTTATCGCCGCTTCTTTTTCAGCGGCATAGTAATCAGTGGAGGACTTAGCCGTTCTTGTAACCATGCTAAGTTCGTTTCTTGCCGAAGCCAAAGTCAGAACAGAAAAAACCGTCAGTGTCAGCACTATGAAAATTATCAGAATAAGAGAACCGCCTATTCCCGATGAATGCCTGTTTTGTTTGACCACTGTATACTTTTCCTTTCCGTCAAGAGGAGTAAAAAGCCGAATCCACCGTATAAATCAGCTTATCGTCCGACAGCCTGAACACCTCTACCAGATATTCGGTAACGCCTTCGTCTGCCTCACCGATAGTGAAGACCGCCGAATAAACTGCGTTTTCCTGAGCTGTTTCAGACAGCTTATCGTCAAAATATACGGTTTTATTTTCTTTAGAAAGTCCGCCCTTAATAAGCTCCGCTTCGTTCTGCGCAATTATGACCGCGTTTCCCATATCGCGGCTTTCCCGTATATCCACCCATGCGTTTGCGATTATCGAGGCGCACACGCAGGCGCAAACTGCGAAAATAAGAAGCGCTATCATAAGCTCCATAAGGAACAGACTTGATTTTCCGCTTTTTTTCATCTGTCAGCCTTTCTTCAGAGCATATTTATATAAATAGTAGTAATTTTTTCGTCCGTATCTGTGAGCTGTATCGTGAGAACATTATTTTCTTCCGCGAAGCTCAGTCCGTTTGCCTCGGCCAACGCCGCTCCGCTTTCAGGTTCCATGCTGTCTGCCACTTCATCGTTGCAGAAAAGTTCTCTTATCATGCCTTCGCTTTGGTAAATATAAGTGGTATAGCCTGTTCCGTTGACGTTATCTGTAATGCAGAGCGCTTCGTTTCCCTTGAAATCGCCCACAGAGATCCTGCCGCTTGCATTATTGGCGCGTACCTTTGCCGTTATGTAGCTTATGCAGGTCTGCTTGTTGAAACGCTCGTCCATCTGTTTTACGGCGTTCTGATAAGCGAGAGCCCCTGATGAAGTGACCATCAGCGCCGTTATGACGAACACCGCAAACAAAACCAGCACAAAAACCGTGTCTATTGTATGCAGATTTTTTTCTTTCACTGAGCCACCTGCTTTCTCATCACGGTGATGTCGGGCATAATATTTGAAGCAAACATATCATAATGCACCAGATACTCATCGCCTACATAAAGTCCGTAGTTTTCCTTCAGATAATCTATACTCGGGGGATACTGTCCCTCTTGTGCATAGCAGGTTATCACCGCTCTTCTTATGTTGTTTTCCGTCATGGCAAGACTTTCGTCGGTGGTAGTCCTGTTTACATCGCTGAACATATATATCGCGATACCGAGTATAAGCAAAAATATCAGGATAGCGGGAATGTATCTGACTATCACAGGTATTTTCTTTGTTTTATTCATATTCAGACGCACTCCTTTCCTTTTATTTTCTTTGTGTTAAATAGCCGTTATTACCGAAAGCATCGGGAGCATTACCGAGAAAAGCACGAATCCCACCAGTAGCGACATAATTATTACCAAAGCAGGTTCAACTCTGCTTATTTTTTCATCTACCGCTTCGTTCACATCAGCGGCGTATTCGTCCGCGATCTTTCTCATAGCTTCGTCGGTCTTGCCTGTTCTGAAGCTTACCATAAGCCTTCTTGCGCTTATCGGGTCAAGTATGTCTGAATTTTGTATAGCCTTGTCAAAGCTCATTCCGCTTTTCATTTTTTGCTGACAGCCGTTTATTTTCTTTACCATTTCAGGTTCGCATAGCTTTTTTGACATTTCAAGCGAGTCGTCTATGTCCATTCCGCTTGAGATAGTCATTGACATCGCTGAAGCGAAAACGGATGAAGACATCTTTTTCTTCAGTTTTCTTCCCTTGAATAATGCGACTATCTTGCTGTGAGTGGCAGGAAGCTTGTAAAGAATGAACCCTGCGGCAGCGAGTATGACAACAGCTCCGATGATGAACAGAGAGTATGTACGTATCGCCGTTCCGATATTCATCAGCGACACCGCAGCCACGGACATTGAAACACCGAGCTGCCTGAAAACTTCATTGAATATTGGCAGCACCTGTGTGAGCAGCACTACGACTATCACAATAAGTATCGCCAGCAATATAAGCGGAAAGGCAACTGCGTTTTTGATATTGTCCATTATCTCCGCCTGCCTTGCATAATAAAGCGACAGCTCTTTGAGGACTGAGTCAAGGCGTCCTGTCTGTTCGCCTATTTCCACCATCTCTTCAACATATGAAGGGAAACCGCCGGTTTTTTTGATTGCCTTTGCAAAACCGTGTCCTTTGCCTGATTCTTCCATCAGTGTACGGATAACGGGGTCGTCGTTGCCGTCACTTATCATCATATAAAGTCCGTCACTTATGGTGATGCCTGAGCTTACCGCTTCGGAAAGCTCTCCGCAAAGCCTTGAAATATAAGAATGAGTAAGTTTTGTCTTTGCCATTTTATATTTATTTCCTTTCATTCCGACATACGAGTGCCGAAAGAATGAGTGCGTCCTGTCTTTATTACTCTAACTTTTCTGTAACATAATTGCTTCCGTCGCCTATATACTGCATTATGGCGCTGCTTGAGCCTGACGAAGCCGCAAATGTCGGGTCGAGCCTGTGCCAGCCGCTTCCGTCAAACTGAATGGCTCCGTATACCCAGCCTATATCGGTTACATAAACATTCACCCAGGCATGGTATGTTGTTCCTGCCCAGCCTATAACAAGCTGCGTTGGAACACCCTGACTCCTCAGCATGGCAGTCATTGTTCCCGCATAGTCATAGCAAATGCCTTTTTTCTGATTTATCGTCCTTTCAATATCAGGCTCATAACCGCCTTGGACGCTTTTTGCAAGGTCATAGTCATATTTTACATTGTCAACTATCCATGTGTAAACTCTGTCGACCTTCTGCAACGCGTTTGTTGTGCCTCCGCAAAGCTTTGACGCCAGAGTTACCGCAGTGTCTCCGTATTTGAAATCGACAAGCCTTGTAGACACAAGGAACGGAGTGAGAGAGCTTGACAGGCTTACGTCTATGTTCCACATGGCAGCCTGCGCATAAGCATTCCCACCGGCATTTTCACCCACGAAAATGCTGTATGTTCCGTTTCCTGCGGTAAGATTATATGCCTCATAGCTTCCGTTGCTGTTCATATTATAGGTCTGCTTTATTCCCGTGGGACCTGTTATCTGGACCTTCAGCTTTGAAGCGCTTCCGGTGTATTTAAGCATGATGTATCCTTTGTCACAGTTGCTGTAATCAAGCGTAACAAGCGGATTTGAAAGAGTTTTTACACCGTCTGCGGTCGTCTCAAAAATAGTGGGAGGCGACGGCTCCGCAGGAAGCGTTGTGGCAGCGGTAGTTGCCGTTGTCGTCGTGGAAGTAGTTTGTGTCGTTGTAGCGGCAGGTGTTTGTACGGTTGTTTGTGAAGCAGAGGATTCCGCAGTCGTGCTTTCAGATGTTGTAGTTTCATCTTCAGAAGTTTCAGCGGTGGTTTCTGTATCGGCTGTACTTTCATGAGTAGTTTTTGAGGTATCCTTGCTGCTTTCGGAGGTCTGCTGTGTGGTCTGCGTTTCCGTTTCAGTGGTTTCAATACTCTCGAAAGGCGTAACCGAAGTATCTTCGCTTTCCGAACCAACGGTATCGGAGGTGACGTCGCTTATGGGAAGATCGGGGTCATCGGTCCCCGGGTTACAGCCCGTTGCAATAATGCATACAGCAACAAGGAAAGCGATAAGTTTTTTCCTGTTCAAGCAACCACCTCCATAAAATTTATGCACACTTTCGCATTATCACTAATTGTACCATAAAAAAAGTAAAAAGTCAATATTATAAGCTTTTTTAAGTCAAATAACACAAATTTCCGTTTCAGGAATTTTTTTGAGATCACCGCGTATAACAGCAGGGAAATGCACTGAAAATATATCAAAAGCTTTTGTACATAATATCTTATAATTATGAACGCAAAAAGCAAAATCCGCCATTTAAAGATAAAACAGCGGATTTTATGTATGTTCACATTTTTCTGAATATATTATGATTTCAGCGTAGCACTGTCGTCGGCTTCGTACAATACATCTCCGTCTACGGTCATACCGTCAAGCTGAAAATTTCCCCACTGCCAGAACATCTGACCGTAATCATAAGGTATCTCCGCCGATGGGTCAAAAGTGTAGTAAGCCAGCCACAGAGGATATCTTTGGTCTGTCAAGATAATCGTTCAGCATAGACGGATTTGAATATACGCCTGCCATATAGCCTGCCTTTATAAGCTCCTCACAAAAAACCGAGATTATGGACGTTCGGGTATAAGTGTCAAGCTCAATCAACTGGGTCTGCTCCTCCATATCATAAAATATGGGAAAAGCAGGCTGAAACGGCTCTATTGCGGCAATGCAGGCTTTTGCTTCAACAACGGCTTCTTCTACGGAAAGTGCCATGCTGTGCCAGTAAAATCCGTATGGCAATTCAGCGGCTGAGGCTTTCAGCGTATTTATAACCAGTTCCTTATCCATAATTGTGCCTATGCCTGCTCGGATAATAACAAATTCTACCCCTTCGCATTTTGCTTTGTTAAGGTCGATCCCGGTCTGAAAAAGGCTGATGTCGATACCGTTTTTCATTTTTTGCTGTCCTTTCTTTTAAGTATGCCTGCTTTTATACGCAGACACGCTTCCGTGTGCATTATCCAGTGCCTTGAAAAAGGCATTTGTATAAGTCCGCCGATATTCTTGCCGCACCAGTAATCAATAAGCCAGACAGCCTTTTCGTCGGTGCTTACAACATTCAGCGACTTCAAATACTCTTTCCTTTCTTTTGATATTTTTCTTTTCAGATCAGTGAAAGAAAACTCTTTGACTATATTTTCTGTACTTACTTTTACTTCATGAGCATATGAATACAGCTCATTCAGATCGAGCATATGTGAAAAATCTGCTATCTGCTGTTTTACAAGCTCATTTCCTGTCGTTATTATAGGAGAATTTATACGCTTTTGATAATTTCCTGAAAAAAATACCTGTTCATCTTCTTTTATCAATGTATGAGCGACTATATCCTCAATGCGAAAAATATGCCATATGGAATAAGCAATAGTTTTGCTGTGATAGCCGTCAGCGTTTATAAAAGGAATAGCGTCAAATTCATCTCTGTGTAATTCAGATTTAAAAGAGGTCAAAGTTTGCATTAGTTGATTTCGCAGAGAAAATAGAGTTTTAATTCCATCTTCAAATGTATCCTGTTTTTTCAGCTGTATCTGAAACAGTTTGTTTAACTCTGACCATTCTCTGTCCATATTTTATCTATATCCTCCATAACCTTTGAACCTGTTGCCCCAGTCTGCCCTTGATATTTTCCGTTATAAGGATTAAGGGCAGAATCGTCCATTTCTGCAAATACCAATTGTCCGATCCTGCGTCCTGTTTTCAGTTCTATTGCACATCTGTTGGCATTAAATAATTCCAAAGTTATTTCACCTTTAAAACCGGGGTCTACCCAACCTGCATTCTGAATAAATAACCCCATACGACCAAGCGAACTTCTGCCCTCTACAAATGCAGTTATGTTATTGGGCAGCTCAAAATATTCCATAGTAGTTGCCAGAATAAACTGCCCCGGAAGTATTAAATAAGTATCAGCGGTAATTGACTTATAGTTGATTTTCCTGTCCAACGTAATTATTCCGGTAGGAGTATCATCAACAATGCTGAAAGTATTACCCAATCTTATATCTACACTTGCCGGCTGTATCTGTTCCTCAGTCAGCGGATTTATAATCAATGATTTTTCATCAAGCATTTTGATTATTGTTTTATCAGACAAAATCATATCAGTACCTCTTGAAAAGTCGGCGCTTTCACACCAAGTGCTCCTCTCAAAACTACAATTTTATTTTGCTGAGGACTTCACCTATTTTTCCCTCTATGACGAGGTCTGCCGAAGAGTCAGCTCCCGTAGGCGACATATTGATAATGACGAGTTTATTTCCACGGTAATAATTTATCAGCCCCGCCGCAGGATAAACGGCAAGCGAAGTCCCGCCGATGATGAGCATATCACAGCTTGCGATAGCCCTGACCGCTCCGTTTATTACGTTCTGATCAAGGGATTCACCGTATAATACGACGTCAGGCTTTATAAGTCCCCCGCATTCGCAGCGGGGGACGCCTGTGCTGTTCAGCATAAAGCGGGCGTCAAAATTTTTTCTGCATTTCTGACAATAGTTGCGGTGAACAGAGCCGTGTAGCTCGTAGACTCTTTTACTTCCCGCCATCTGATGAAGTCCGTCGATATTTTGCGTAACTACCGCCGTCAGCTTTCCCGCCTTTTCCAGTTCAGCCAGCTTTAAATGAGCCGCATTGGGCTTTGCGTCAAGGCAGAGCATTTTGTCGCGGTAAAAACGGTAAAATTCTTCGGTCTTACCGTAAAAGAAATCGTCACTGAGTATCATTTCGGGAGGAAAATCATATTTTTGATTATATAATCCGTCCACGCTGCGAAAATCGGGAATACCGCTTTCGGTGGAAACGCCCGCTCCGCCGAAAAAAACCACGCTTTCCGCTTCTTTTATCATTTGGTTCAGTTTTTCTGTCTTATCCATACTTTAAAAAGGCTTTGAATCCTTCAGCTCAACTATTCTGTTGAACACGTTGTCATATTTTGAATCCTTGCAGAAATAACCCAGGCGGACAAACTGGAATTTATCTCCCGCCTTTGCCTCTTCAATGCTTCTCTCCAACTTGCAGCCGACTTTCTTTACTACCGATTCGGGGTTGAGATAATCGTCAAAGGTTTTTCCTTCGGGTATAGCATTTGTGTTTTCGATAGTGAACAGGTTGTTGTAGATGTAAACCTGACTGTCAATGCAATCCTTTGCGCTTACCCAGTGGATAGTGCCTTTTACTTTTCTTCCGTCAACAGGATTTCCGTTGCCGCTTTCAAGGTCAGCGGTACAAATTATCTTGTCTATCGTTCCGTCCTCTTTGTAAATTACTTCCTTGAATTTTATGATATACGCTCCCATAAGCCTTACTTCGCCGTCGGGTTTAAGTCTGAAATACTTTGGAGGCGGAGCTGCGGAAAAGTCGTCCGATTCGATATAGATTTCCTTTGTAAATTTTACCTTGCGCTTTCCTGCGGTTTCGTCATTGGGATTATTGGAAATCTCAAAAAATTCCTCTTTATCCTCAGGATAATTTTCGATAACCACCTTAACAGGATCAAGCACTGCAATTCTTCTTAAAGCGGTTTTGTTAAGCTCGTCCCGTATACAATGCTCAAGCAAAGCGATATCTACAACAGACAGGCTCTTGCATATACCTGCAAGCTCCACGAATCTGAAGATAGACTGCGGAGTATATCCGCGCCTTCTCAGCGCGCAGAGCGTGGGCATTCTGGGGTCGTCCCAGCCGTCAACTACGCCTGTTTCAACAAGCTGTCTGAGATACCTCTTGCTCATAACGGTGTTCGTAACGTTAAGCCTTGCAAATTCGTACTGATGAGGCGGCTGTTCAAAGCCGATATTTTCGATCACCCAATCATAAAGGGGTCTGTGATTTTCAAACTCGATGGAACACATGGAGTGAGTTATTCTCTCCAGTGCGTCCTGAATGGGGTGCGCAAAGTCATACAGCGGATAAATGCACCACTTGTCCCCCTGACGGTGATGCCCCATATGGAGAATACGGTAAATAGCGGGGTCTCGCATATTCATATTGGGACTTGACATATCTATCTTTGCTCTAAGTGTGCAGTAGCCGTCTGGAAACTCGCCGTTTTTCATCTTCTCAAAAAGCTCAAGGTTTTCTTCAACGCTCCTGTCACGGTAAGGGCTGTTTTTGCCCGGCTCGGTGAGCGTTCCTCTGTATTCCTTCATCTGCTCGTTGTTCAGATCGCAGACATATGCCTTACCTTTTTTTATAAGCTCAACTGCAAATTCATATGTTTTCTGGAAATAGTCGCTGCCGTAGAATATTGCGTCAGGTTCAGCGCCCAGCCATTTCAGATCCTCGATTATTGCCTCAACGTATTCGTTGTCCTCTTTCGTGGGGTTGGTATCGTCAAAGCGTAGATTGAACAAACCACCGTATTTTTTTGCGGAGGTATAGTTGATGTAGATAGCCTTGGCACTCCCTATATGAAGATAGCCGTTGGGTTCGGGAGGAAAACGTGTGTGTATTTTCTTTACCCTCCCTGCCGCAAGGTCGCTTTCCATAATATCCGTAAGGAAATTGGAGTTGTCCTCGCTTTCTTCTGTCACTTTCTTTTCTTCGTCTGCCATTACAGTGTCTCCTTAAATTTATTTATTCTGTTTATAGTTTCTTCTTTTCCTAAAATTTTCATTACAGCGCAAAGATCGGGGCTGTTCAGCTTACCTGTCACAGCTACCCTTATGAAAGAGCTTACGTCTCCCACATTTCCTTTCCAGCCGTCGGGATTTGCCTTGTATTCCTTTATATTGGGGCAAAAACCGTTTTTCTCGCCCACTGCCTTTACCTTTTCAAACCATACGTCCTGCGGGTCGTTTTCGTCATATTCTGCGGCAAATCCGTCAAGGCAAGCAATAATATCAAATTTGTCAAATCCCTCTATCATATCCTGATAGCTGAAGTATTCAGGATAGAAAAATCCCATATAGCCTTTGGCGTCTTTCCATGTTTCAAGGTCTTTTCTGGGCTTGTTGCCGCCTCGTCCTATCTGAAGTATCGCCTTTGTGTAAGCCTCGTCACGGGACAGGACCTGATAAAAGTCGCTGTCAAATTCCTTTGCCCACTTTGTCAGCCTGTCATACACCTGTTCGGCGGTCATTCTGGAAACAGTGTTTTTGCTCACGTCTCCCAGCTTTACTAAATCGAACAGTGAACCGCTCGGACTTATCTTCTTCACGGAAAAAGGAAAATCGTTTATATCAGCGTCGGGATTTGCCCTGCGCCAGTCCTCGAAGTTGCTGTTAAGCAGCGTCATAACATATTCCACAACGCTTTCAGCGGGATAGCCGTCGCTTATATAATCGCTCATTCCCGCGCCCTTATCCCTCTTTGACAGCTTTTTCTTTGAATCTCCTTCTTTTTTCATAAGCTGTGACAAGTGCAGATATTTCGGCAGTTTAAAGCCAAGAGCGTTGAAAAGCTGAATGTGATAAGGCAGACTGGAAAGCCATTCCTCTCCTCTTACCACATGAGTTGTCCTCATCAGGTGGTCGTCCACCGCATGAGCAAGGTGATAGGTAGGCATACCGTCGCTTTTAAGCAGAATATGGTCGATATGATTTTCAGTTACCTCTATTGTCCCTTTTATAAGGTCGGTGAATTTTATCTTGCGTTCGGGATCGCCCTCTGAACGCAGCCTTAAAACATAAGGCAGACCCTTGTCAAGTCTTTCCTTTACTTCTTCAAGACTAAGGTTTCTGCACTTAACATACTCACCGTAATAACCCGGAGTTACTTTTTGAGCCTCCTGCCTTTCCCTAAGCTCTTTCATCTCTTCTTCGGTGCAGAAACAAGGATACGCTTTGCCCTGACGTACAAGGTCCTTTGCGTAAGTGCGGTAAATTTCCCTGCGCTCACTTTGGCGGTATGGACCGTATGCGCCTTCTTTAACAACGCTTTCGTCAAAATTTATGCCGAAGTTATTGAAAACGTTGATAAGGTCGTATTCTGCGCCCTCGACCGCTCTCTTTGAGTCGGTGTCCTCAATTCTCAGATACAGAACGCCGCCGCTCTGATGTGCAAGCCTTTCCGATACAAGAACGGGATAAAGTCCTCCGAAATGAACAAATCCCGTAGGGCTTGGCGCAAATCTTGTCACCTTTGCGCCCTCGGGCAGATCTCTTTCGGGATAGAGCTTTTCATAATAATCTGGAGTCTTGTCCACGTCGGGAAACAACAGTTCTGCCAATGCATTATAATCCATATTTATTTCAGCGAAAAAACGCTTCTCCTTTCCGCACCCTTATTAAAATATCTTTACCCCATATAATACCATAAACCCGCGGATAATGCAAGAAAAATTTTTATTTCATTCATTATAAAAATTCTACATATAAAGAATACTTTTTCTCTTGCAGTTTTTTACATTTTGTGATACAATAAAATTGTATATGTGCAGACATTGTTAAAAAGCCTGCGTAAAACAAAACAGCATAATGTTATCTGACGCGATATCTTTGTAAATCAAATTCCTATTTTAAATGATAAGAGAAAGGAACCTCGCTCCATGTCAAGCGAAATACGCGATGTAAGCCTCTGGGAAAGCGGCAGGCGCAAGATAGAATGGGTAAAGAACAATATGCCCCTGCTGCGCAGCATAGAGGAAGAATTTGAGAAGAATAAGCCTTTTAAGGGCATAAAAATAGCTCTTTCAGTTCATCTTGAAGCAAAGACCGCCTATTTGTGCAAGGTCTTTGCCGCAGGAGGAGCCGAAATGTTCATTACAGGAAGCAATCCCTTGTCCACACAGGACGACGTTGCCGCTGCACTTGTTAAAGACGGGCTGAACGTTTTTGCATGGTACAATGCCACAGATGAGGAATATCACCGTCACATATCGCAGGTGATAAAGGCAGCTCCCAATATCATAATAGATGACGGCGGGGATCTTGTACATATTATACACACCGAATATCCCCACCTTATAGAAAATGTTATCGGAGGCTGCGAGGAGACCACAACGGGGATCCATCGCCTGCGCGCCATGAATGACGCGGGAAAGCTTAAATTTCCTATGGTGCTTGTGAATGACGCTGACTGCAAGCATCTGTTCGACAACCGCTACGGCACGGGGCAGTCTGTATGGGACGGCATAAACAGAACCACAAACCTTATCGTAGCAGGAAAGAACGTAGTTGTTGCGGGTTACGGCTGGTGCGGCAAGGGCGTCGCCATGAGAGCGAAAGGTCTTGGCGCTTCTGTTATAGTTACTGAGATTGACCCCGTTAAAGCCATGGAAGCAGTAATGGACGGATTTAAAGTTATGAAAATGACCGAAGCGGCAAAGATAGGCGACTTTTTCATAACGGTCACGGGCTGCCGTGATGTTATCGGAGAGGACAGCTTCCGAGTGATGAAAGACAATGCTGTCTGCTGCAACGCAGGACATTTTGATGTTGAGGTCGATGTTGTGGGACTGAAAAAGATAGCCGCAGAAAGTCATCTTGCCCGCAATAACATAATGTGCTATACGCTTCCCGACGGAAGAAGGATAAACGTTATTGCCGAAGGAAGACTTGTAAATCTTGCGGCAGGCGACGGACACCCAGCTGAGATAATGGACATGAGCTTTGCAATACAGCTCCTTTCAGCGCTTTACCTTGTCGAGCATAAGGGAACGCTTACCGAAAAGATAATAAATGTTCCGCCTGAGATCGACAAAGAGGTGGCTGAACGAAAGCTGAAATTCTGGAATATAGAAATAGACAGATTAACTCCCGCCCAAAAGGCATACCTGAATGAATCGGAATGATAAAACATCTGAAAGGAAATTAACATATGAAGAAAGAATACTATGTGCCTCTTGCCGATATCATTGACGAATATTCTCTTGAAACGATTTACTGCCCCTGCAATCCCAAGGAGATAAAAATAAAGAATAACGACGTAAATCGCCCGGGATTGCAGCTCACAGGCTTTTATGAGTACTTTGACAGCACGCGTATACAGATAGTGGGAAAAGCTGAATTTGCCTTTATGGAACAGCTTTCTGAGGATAAGCGCATTTCATCGTTTGCCAATTTGGTTTCGCAGAAGCCTCCCGCCGTTATAATAACCCGCAATCTTGAGGTCTTTCCCGAAATAGTTGATCTGGCAAAGGAAAACGAGGTCCCCATTCTGCGCAGCAAAGCAAGCACCTCCGAGTTCATGTCTGCCTTGATAGCGTTTCTGAACCTTCGCCTTGCTCCGAGAATAACCAGACACGGCGTGCTTATCGAGATATACGGCGAAGGCGTGCTTATATTAGGTGACAGCGGCGTTGGTAAGAGCGAAACGGCGATAGAGCTTGTAAAGCGAGGTCACCGACTTGTAGCTGACGACGCTGTGGAGATACGCCGTACTTCTGCAATAACGCTTGTGGGAAGCTCTCCCGACAATATACGTCACTTTCTTGAGCTTCGCGGCATAGGCATAGTGAATGCAAGACAGCTCTTCGGTATAGGCGCCGTAAAAGTTAGTGAAAAGATAGACATGGTCGTGGAAATGGAAATATGGAATCCCGAAAAGGTTTACGACCGCATGGGAGTTGACAATCACTATATGTCGATATTGGGAGTACGTGTTCCGTATATCACCGTTCCTGTCAAGCCTGGACGAAATCTGGCTGTAATTCTTGAAGTCGCCGCCATGAACAACCGTCAGAAGCGTATGGGCTATAATGCCGCGCAGGAGCTTCTTGACAATTTGGGAATGGACATGGAAAGCGCAGACACTATTACAAAAATCACCTGATGAAAGGTCAAAACGGTTAAACACAATGCAATTCATAGCAGATATGCACACTCACACAATCGCCTCATCTCATGCTTATTCCACCGTAACGGAAAACGCTGCCGAGGCGGAAAGAAAGGGCATAAAGATAATGGCAATGACCGATCATTGTGTAAAAATGCCCGATTCTCCCCATGAGTGGCACTTTTACAATCAAAAGACCCTTCCGCGGAAAATAGGCGATGTATTTTTAGTCAGAGGCGTTGAGGCTAATTTTATTGATCATAACGGAAATCTTGATATTCCCGCTGATATGTACCCTGCTCTTGATTGGATAATCGCCTGTTATCACCACCCCGCGTGTATGCCGGGAACTATGACTCAGCATACCGAGTCGTATATAAAGGCGATCGAAAACCTTCGTGTAAACTGCCTCGGACACACCGATTCACCTGATTTTGCCTATGATATAAGGGAGGTATGCGTCGCTTGCCGTGAGTACGGGAAAGCGATGGAACTGAATGTCGCCCGCATACGCGACCCTGATAACCCTCTTCACAGCGAAGCGTATAAATTTTACCGTCATTTGCTTTCCGTATGCGCCGAGGAGGGAACTAACATCGTTGTAGACAGCGACTCTCATTTCTGGAACACCATCGGTGCGTTTGACCGCGCCGCCGAGCTTATCGAGGAAGTAAAATTCCCGCAGGAACTTGTGCTGAGCCTTGACGAGCGCCGTATGAAGGACTTTATAACAAGACACAGACAGCGCAACATTTTTGAATAAAAACGAAGGAGAAAAATATAATGTATAATATAGGAATTGATTTGGGCGGAACCAACATAAAAGTAGGAATTGTGGACGAGAATTACAACATCGTATCCCGCAGCAGCGTAAAAACCAACCTGCCTCGTCCCGCAGAGGGAATAGTTGACGGGATCTGTGAAGCGGTAAATATTGCCCTTGAAAATGCCAAACTCACTCTTGACGATATTGAATCCGTAGGCATAGGAACTCCAGGAGCTGCAAACCGCAGTACAGGCGTAGTCCTTTACAGCAATAACCTTGGATTTAAAAATACTCCTCTGGGTAAAATGCTTGCGGAAAGACTCAGCAAGGATATTTTCGTTGAAAACGACGCTAACGCGGCGGCATTCGGCGAGTATCTGGCAGGTGCAGGCAAAGGCTACGACAATGTCCTTGTAATTACTCTCGGAACGGGAGTCGGCGGAGGAGTTATAATAGACGGCAAGATATACACAGGATTCAACTTCTGCGGCGCCGAGCTTGGGCACACTGTTATCGAATACAACGGAAGATCCTGCACCTGCGGCAGAAAGGGCTGCTTTGAAGCCTATTCCAGCGCGACAGGCCTTATAAACGCCACCAAAAAGGCGATGGAAGAGAATAAAAGCAGCAAGCTCTGGGATATAGCAGGTTCTCTTGACAATGTAGACGGAAAGACCGCCTTCGACGGCATGAGAGCGGATGATGAAACCGCTAAGAATGTCGTAAAGGAATATATAGAGTATCTCGGCTGCGGACTTGTGAACATGGTCAACATATTCCAGCCCGAGGTATTGCTCATAGGCGGCGGAGTCTGCAAAGAAGGCGAAAATCTTACACGTCCGCTGAAGGAAATAATCGAACGCGATTCCTACTGTATCGACCCGAATAACAGCACAAAGCTTGACGTCTGCAAACTGAGCAACGACGCAGGCATAATCGGCGCCGCATTCCTGTGCCGCCTGAAGTGATTTTTACGGAGGACAGCTTGAACAACTTGCGTATTGGGAAGATCTGCGAAAAATACGGCGTTTCTTATCTTGAGAACGAACCCTTGTCACAGTATACCAGCTTTAGAATAGGCGGACCGTGCCCTTTCCTTATAAAACCCGCTTCCGCCGAAGCTCTTTGCGATATTGTGAAAGCCTTTGATTCCGAGAATATACCGTTCAGAGTTATGGGACGCGGCAGTAATTTGCTGATTTCCGATAAAGGCGTAAGATTTCCTGTTATACTCATTTCTTCTGAAATGAGCAGGATAACGGTGAATGAAGACCGCGTGATCTGCGAAGCAGGCGCGTCGCTTACATCGCTTTGTAAAACTGCCGAGCAGAATTGTTTGTCAGGGCTCGAATTTGCTTACGGTATTCCTGGAAGTGTAGGCGGAGCGGTTTATATGAACGCAGGAGCTTACGGCGGTGAAATAAAGGATGTATTTGAAAGCTGTACCTACGTTGATGAGCATGGGAATATGAATGTGCTTACCGCTGATAAAGCCGATCTGTCTTACCGTCACAGCTTTTTCAGCGGAAAGCCTTATATCATTACCGAAATGACGGTTAAACTTCATAAAACGGACAACAAAGCTGAAATAACCGCAAAAATGCAGGAGCTTATGAACAAGCGCCGCGAAAAGCAGCCTCTTGAATATCCCAGTGCGGGAAGCACTTTCAAGCGACCCGAAGGTGATTTTGCGGGAAGACTTATAGAAGCCGCGGGGCTGCGCGGCTTTTCAGTGGGAGGAGCCGCCGTCAGCGAAAAGCACTGCGGATTTGTAATAAACAAAAATAACGCAACATTTGAAGATACAAAAAAGCTAATTGAAACGATAAAGGAAAAGGTAAGGGAAACCTCAGGCAGAGAGCTTGCCTGTGAGGTCATAATATGGGAATAGCCGTATAAATTGTACGGAATATGAAACAGGGGAAACAATACAAATATGGAATTTGTAATAATCACGGGGTTATCAGGTTCTGGTAAATCTCAGACTGTAAATGTGCTTGAGGACGCGGGCTTCTTTTGTATAGACAATATGCCTCCTCAGCTCATACCTAAATTTGCCGAGATATGCCGTGAAAACGGAACAATCGACAAAATCGCATTGGTCACCGATATACGCGGCGGTTCACTTTTTTTGAATTTGCAGGAAAACATCAGCAAGCTCCGCAGTGATAAAATAAACGCAAAGGTCCTTTTCGTAAGTGCAGAGCATGACGAGATAAAGCGCAGATACAAGGAGACCCGCCGTAAGCATCCGCTTCTTGATATGGCGGGCGGAGACATTGATAAAGCGATAGACGCCGAAGCCGATATTTTAACTCCCATAAAGCATTTTGCCGATTATTTCATAGATACCACTCATATGAATACCACGAATCTTCGCGAAGCAGTCAGAAATCTCTTTGTTGAAGACATTTCCGATACTTTGCTTATCAGCTGTGTAAGCTTTGGCTTTATGCACGGTATTCCTGCGGAGGCTGATTTGGTATTTGATGTTCGCTGTATGCCGAATCCTTTTCATGTCCCTGAGCTTCGTGAATTTTCGGGACTTGATAAATGCGTTCAGGATTACGTTATGAGCTTTGATACGGCAACTGAAATGCGCTCCAAAATGTTTGATATGATAGATTTTCTTCTGCCGTTGTATATTGCCGAAGGAAAAAGTCAGTTAGTCATAGCTGTCGGCTGTACAGGCGGAAGACACCGCAGCGTTACCTACACCGAACAGCTTTACTCCCATCTTGTGGAAGAAGGATATAAAGCCCGTATCCTTCATCGCGACGTAGATAAAGGCAAGAAATAAGGATATGTCATTTACAGCGGATATAAAGCGTGAGCTTTGCGAATGCGATCTGTCGCATAAGAGCGAAAAAATCGTACTGTACGGTTTTTTGTACTGTCTGAAGGACAGAAAAAAATATTTTACCGAAAGCCCTGAAATATCCTTATTTTTACAGCACATTTCAGGCGAAAAAGCTTTTGCCGAATCCTGCACGTTTCGCGGCAGAAACGGCTTTTTGCTTAATTTTGAAAAAGTTCCCGTAAAAGCCGACGATCCTGTTGTAAACACAGCATATGTTGACGGAAGCGATAAAAATACAGGATTGTTTCTCCGCGGCGTTTTTTTGGCGTGCGGCGTCGTATCCGACCCTAATAAGGACTATCATCTTGAGCTTGCAGTGGGGAACAGCGAAAAGAGCCAATCGCTCTGCCGCCTTATAAACGAGAGCGGAATGAGGATAAAAAGCAGTACCCGCAAAGGAAAAAGTATCCTTTACGCAAAAGAAAGCGAAGCCATAAGCGATATTTTGACATTTATAGGCGCCATGATAAGCTCTATGGAGATAATGAACGCAAAGATATATAAAGGCGTCCGCAACGATGTGAACCGCGCTGTAAACTGTGAGTCCGCAAATATAGAAAAAACCGTTGCTGCAAGCCGACGTCAGCAGGACGATATAGAATATATCGAAAAAAACGGCGGCATAGGTAAGCTTCCTGATGAGCTTCAGGCTCTTGCGGTGCTCCGACGTGAAAAAATCGAGCTTCCGCTCAGCGAGATCGGTAAAATGCTTGTGCCTCCCATAAGCCGAAGCGGAGTTTATCACAGACTCAAACGCATAAGCGAGTTTGCGGACAAGCTCAGGAATAAAAGAGGTGAATAAATTTCATGACAGATTTTGTCCATCTTCATGTTCATACAGAGTACAGCCTTCTTGACGGCGCCTGCCGAATCAAGGGGCTTGTTTCCCGTTTAAAGGAATTGGGACAGACTGCCTGCGCTATCACCGACCATGGCGTTATGTACGGCTGCATTGACTTTTACCGTGCCATGAAAGACGCAGGAATTAAACCGATTATAGGCTGTGAGGTTTACGTTGCTCCAAGGACCCGTTTTGATAAAGATGGAAAGCAGGACAGCTCGCCACATCATCTTATCCTTCTCTGCGAAAACAACACAGGATATAATAATCTTGTAAAGCTTGTTTCAGACGCCAATATCAACGGTTTTTACAGCAAGCCCCGCTGTGACAGGGAGACATTGAAAAAATATCACGAGGGGCTTATCTGTCTTTCTGCCTGTTTGTCGGGCGAGGTCGCCCGCCATCTTCTTTCTAACGACTATGAAGCCGCAAAACGTACTGCGCTTGATTATCGTGACATTTTCGGAAAGGAAAACTATTTCCTTGAGCTTCAGGATCACGGGCTCAGCGGTCAGAAAAAGATCAACCCCATGATATATCGTATTTCTGCAGAAACAGGAATACCTGTTGTCGCAACAAACGACGCCCACTATCTGACAGAGGAAAGCAGCGAGATACAGCGCGTCCTTACCGCTATTTCCACCAACACTACGATAAACGAAAAAAATCCTCTTAACTTCAACAGCAAGGAGCTTTATATAAAATCCGCCGAACAAATGTCCGCTTTATTTGATGAAGAAGCGGTAAAAAACACCGTTTCTATTGCCAAGCGCTGTAACGTTGAAATAGAGTTCGGAAGCATAAAACTCCCAAAATACACTATTGAAGGAGTATCCGACAATAACGCGTATTTCAGGAACGCTGTATACAGCGGACTTAAAGAGCGTTACAGCGACCCTCTGCCTGAAGAGGTGATATCAAGAGCCGAGTATGAGATAAAAACAATAACCGATATGGGTTATGTCGATTATTTTCTTATAGTTGCCGACTTTATCGCCTTCGCAAGAAGCCGTGACATTCCTGTGGGACCTGGAAGAGGTTCGGGAGTTGGGAGCATTTGCGCCTACGCTTTGAAAATAACCGCTATTGACCCGCTGCGCTTCAATCTGCTGTTTGAGCGCTTTTTAAATACCGAGCGCGTTACAATGCCTGATTTTGACGTAGACTTTTGTTACATCAGACGGCAGGAGGTAATCGACTATGTTGCGGAAAAATACGGAAGCGATCATGTAGCTCAGATAATAACGTTCGGTACAATGGCTGCAAAGGCGGCAATACGCGACGTAGGCCGTGCGATGGGTATGCCTTATGCGAAGGTAGACAGCGTCGCCAAAATGATACCGTTCAGCGTCAATCCTTCTATTGAGCGTTCTCTCAAGGAGGAGCCTAAACTTGCGCAGGCTGTTAAAACTGATACAGAGATAGAAAAGCTCATAAACACAGCGTTAAAGCTTGAAGGTATGCCTCGCCATGCCTCAATGCACGCTGCGGGAATAGTTATAACCCGCGATGCCGTCACCGATTATGTCCCTGTCCAGAAGTCGGACAACTGTGTTGTGACTCAGTACCCGAAGGATACGCTGGAGCAGTTGGGCCTGCTTAAAATGGACTTTCTCGGACTTCGTTATCTTACAGTGGTAAAGGACAGTGAAAACCTTATCAGGCGTAATTATCCCGATTTTGACATAGAAAAAATCCCTGAGGATGACAAAGAGGTTTTCTCCATGCTTACGGCAGGACAGACCGCAGGCGTGTTCCAGTTTGAAAGTGCAGGAATGACGTCTGTGCTGGCAAGACTGAAGCCTGAATCGATCGAGGATCTGATAGCGGTGATTTCTCTTTACCGTCCCGGTCCCATGCAATCTATCCCCGCATATATTGAAAACCGTCACAATCCTGAAAAAATAACCTATCGTCACCCGCTTTTAAAGAACATTCTTGACGTTACCTACGGCGTTATAGTGTATCAGGAGCAGGTAATGCAGATATGCCGAACCATAGGCGGTTATTCATACGGAAGAGCAGACCTTGTCCGCCGCGCCATGGCAAAGAAAAAGAAAGACGTGATGGAAAAGGAACGAAGCGCGTTCATATATGGAACCGACACGAATTGCGGTGCGATAAAAAACGGTGTTTCCGAGCAGGTGGCGACCGAAATATTCAACGAGATGTCGTCATTTGCTTCATATGCGTTCAACAAAAGTCACGCTGCCGCATATGCATGGCTTTCATACAGAACGGCTTATCTTCGCTGTCACCACTACAAAGAATATATGATATCCCTTATGACAAGCGTTATGGATTCGGCGGGAAAGCTTAACGAATATATTTCCGACCTTGAAAAGCACCATGTAAAGCTTCTTCCCCCTGATGTAAACAGCAGCTTTTTAAGCTTTTCCATAGAGGGAGAAGGGGTCAGATACGGCTTGCTTGCCATAAAGAATCTTGGCAGGAACGTGATAAATTCCATCGTTGAGAAGCGTAAAAACGGTTTATATACATCTCTTTACGATTTTTGCTCACGTCTTGCAGGACCCGACTTAAACAAGCGCGCAGTAGAAGCGCTGATAAAATCGGGCGCTTTGGACAGTCTCGGTCACAATCGTCGCTCAATGTTCATGAGCTATGAAAACATTCTCGCTCAGCTCTCCGCCCACAGAAACACCAATATAGACGGGCAGATAGATATGTTTACGGCTGCCGAAAGGGATTTGTCGACGGGATTTGAAATGCCTGACGTGGAAGAATTTCGTCATGATCAGCTTTTGCATATGGAAAAGGAAAGCGCAGGCTTTTATATTTCAGGACACCCTGTCGACAGATACGAATCGCTTATCAAGCATATGGGCTGTAAAAATATTTACACCGTGATAAATTCCGCAAAAGAAAATCTGAACGGTTTTCATGACGGTCAGAAGCAGCCTGTTGTCGCTATGCTCATTTCAAAAAAGCAGCATACGCAAAAAAACGGAAAGCAGATGTGCTTTGCAGAGTTTGAGGACAGAAGCGGAGTTATAGAGGCGATAATTTTCAGCGACCTTTACGAAAAAATATCGGATATACTTCACGAAGGCGGAATATATAAACTGAACGCAACTATTTCCAATGACAGTTATCGTGAGGACGACGACCCAAAGCTGGTGATAAATTCTCTTGAAGCTGCCAAAACCGCGGAAAACGCTCAGCCTGAACTCAAGACCGTCTATATAAAGCTTGAATCTGAAAATTCACCTGAGCTTGAAAAGGTCTATAAGCTTCTTTTGAAAAATCAGGGTGAAAATGAGGTCAAATTCTGCTTTGGAAATACCCGCAAAACCGCCAGACCAAAGGGAATTTCAGGAATAACCATGTCGGCGGATTTATTTTCGGAGCTGGAAAAAATATGCGGAAAAGACAACATTATAATAAAATAGTAAAAAATTAGTCAAAAAAACTATTGACGATTTCAAGATAAAAGAGTAAAATAGTAATGTTAGGAAATTAGCGGGTAATTTTGACCCGTCGTAAAATACGAAAGGACGATATTGTTATGAAAAAGATAGGCGTACTTACCAGCGGCGGCGACGCTCCGGGCATGAATGCCGCAATAAGAGCGGTCGTTCGTGCAGCTCTTTCCAAAGGCATGGAGGTCATGGGCATATACAGAGGCTATAACGGACTTATAAACGGCGAGATAAAGCCCTTGTCCGTAAGAAGCGTATCTGACGTTATCCAGCACGGCGGTACAATGCTTTACACCGCCCGCTGTCAGGAATTCCGTCACGAGGAAGGCTTGCAGAAGGCTAAGCAGACCTGTATCGACAACGGAATAGAGGGAATAGTCGTAATAGGCGGCGACGGTTCTTTCAGAGGCGCCGCAGACCTTTCCGCAAGAGGTATCCCCTGCGTAGGCATACCGGGCACTATCGACAACGATATTGCTATGAGCGAATATACTATCGGTTATGATACGGCTATGAATACCGCTATGGAGCTTGTTGACAAGCTCCGCGACACATCTCAGTCCCACGACCGCTGCTCAGTGGTTGAAGTAATGGGCAGAAACGCAGGCTACATAGCAGTAAATACAGGCATAGCCTGCGGTGCTACCTGCATAATTGTTCCCGAAAAGCCATGGAGCATTGAGGCTGTATGCGATAAGATAAAACAGACTCAGGCAACAGGCAAGCACCATTTCATAGTTGTAGTATCCGAAGGCGTAGGAAATTCAGGCGAGATTGCTAAGCAGATAGAGGAAAAGACAGGTGTTGAAAGCCGTGCCACAATTCTCGGACATGTTCAGAGAGGCGGTTCTCCCACTATCCGCGACCGTATCGCCGCGAGCCAGCTCGGCTATTACGCTGTACAGCTCCTCTTTGAGGGCAAGGGCAACCGTGTAGTCGGTATCCAGAACAACAAGATAGTTGACTATGACATTCAGGAAGCTCTTTCTATGAAAAAGCCCTTTGAAGACGAGCTTTACAGAATTGCCGATGAGATCAGCTTCTGACGCACGCCATTTTGATGATTTTGATATGAATAAACTGGGATTTACAGGAGAGATCAAATGAAACGTGAACTTGGAATAGCACGCTGTGGACTGGCGTGCTGCTTATGCAGCGAAAACGAACACTGCAGCGGGTGCAATTCGGACGAATGTCCCGACAAGGACTGGTGCGAAAACAGAAAATGCTCTATTGAGAAAAGTCATACACATTGTTATGAATGTAAAGATGAATGCAGAAAAGGATTGTTGTCTAAGATCAAACCTTACGGCTTTACCCTGTTTATCAAAAGATACGGAGAAGAAGAGCTTTTAGATTGCCTTGAACGGAATGAAAAAGCGGGCGTTGCTTATCATCGTGAAGGAGTTAATGGCAATTATGACGACTTTGATGATGTGGAGAAACTGATCGACTTTATCAAAACAGGGAAGAAGTGACTTTTCGTTTATTTAAAATATAAAGTTTTTTCGTGTTGTATCAAAATCTCAAGTAACACAGACCCGCCCTGCAAAACGTCTGATTTTCTCATCAGAAAATCAGACGAGGGCTTTATATAAACAACAGAGTAGGAAACCGAGCGTTAAGTGCCTGACGGACGGAGAGTTGCCGTCGGGACGAAAAGCAAAATTGCTTGCGGTTCGGTTTTCGCATCTCGCTGTGCATAAAATCGAACAAGGTAAGCCATACTTACCGCTTTTTATGTATTAGCGTGCAAAAAAGGAGGTACAGTATGGCTGTTTTTAACAGTTTCAAACGCTCTCTCCGTGAGTTGCACGACATTCGCTGTATTGCCGCCGTCGGCGTATTCATAGCGATATTCGTGGTCCTCGACGGATTTGGTTCCATTCGCATAGGCGAAGCTATCAAGATAAACTTTGCTTATCTTGCTCTTGCCGTGATCGGAATGCTGTTCGGTCCCACGGTGGGTCTTGTTGCAGGCTTTGCCTGCGACCTTGTGGGCTGGTTGGTAAATCCTACGGCAGGCTTTCTCCCCTGGCTCGCTCTTATAACGGCATTGGAGGGAATGATATACGGCTTAGGACTTTACAGTTTCACTCCCGACAGATCCCCTAAGCAGTACATAAAGATTGCCATTACACGTCTTGTTGTAGTAATATTGTGCAACCTTATCCTTAACACATGGGCGTTGTACAGCTACGGCTTTATCGGCGGCTCTGACGAAAGCCTTTGGTCGCTTATTTACGCCAGAATTGGGACTAACGCCGTCGGCTTTGCGGCAGCGCTTGTGCTTATGCCGATAGTGCTTATTCCTGTCAAACTGGCGTACAACCGTATGTTTAAAGGCAGACAAACAAGATAACAAAAAGGAGAATAGATAATGAAAAACCTCGGTTTTCTCGGCGCAGGCAATATGGGCGGCGCCATAATAAAAGGACTTTCAGACAGCGGAAAATTCAGTGACTGCGCCGTATATGCCTATGACAAGGACAGTGAAAAGCTGAACGCATTGGCAAAATACAATGTCACCCCCTGTGCAAGCGAGCATGAGCTTACCGAGAAATGTCAGTATATCCTCCTTGCTGTAAAACCCCAGGTTTTAGGCGACATTCTTGATACCATAAAGCCGTATGTTACTGAAAACCATGTTTTCATCAGTATTTGTGCTGGAATAACCGCCGATTTCATCAAACAGCGCACCAATCCCGCCGCAAAGGTCGCCGTTGTAATGCCAAATACCCCTGCAATGCTGGGACTTGGCGCAAGCGCCATCGCCCGTGACGGAGCTATAAGCGACGACGATTTTGCCTTTGCAAAATCCGTTATCTCATCCTGCGGAATGGTAATGGAGATCCCTGCCGACAAAATGAAAGAAATAATCTGCATAAACGGCAGCTCTCCCGCTTTTATCTATCTCTTTGCAAAAGGCTTTGTAGATTACGCAAAGGAAGTCGGCATTGACGAAAACGCTGCTTTACAGCTTTTCGCTCAGTCCCTTGTGGGCAGCGCAAAAATGCTCACCGACAGCGGAATGACCGTGGAACAGCTTATTAAGCAGGTAAGCTCTCCCGGCGGCACAACTCTTGCAGGGCTCGACAAGCTGTATGCGGGCGCTCTTGAGGAAACCGTAAAAAATGCCTGCCGTGCCTGCACCAACAGAGCATACGAGCTTGCAAAATAAAATTATTTTCCGTTCTGTTTTGTACAGAGCGGAAATTTTTTAATTTTTTTCCTTATCTCTATTGAATTTTTCTTCAAAATATTGCATAATAGAAAAGAACATATACAACATATTCTTTTTCGGAGGAGCAAATGGACTTCAAAAAAATAAACGTATACACAAATTCGCAGGCTGTCTATCCTCTCACCTCTCTTGTCAGCGAGCTTGGGATAACAGGCTTTGAGATACACGACAGCGCCGATTTTGAGGATTTTCTTGAAAACAAGGATATGAACTGGGATTATGTTGACGACAGTCTTATGAACTTGAAAAACGTAAAGACACACATAACCCTTTATCTTCAGCAAAATGAGCAGGGAGCAGAGATGTTTTCCGCACTGAAAGGCGCTCTTTCCGAAATAAAAGCAAAAGATACCGACAACTTTTACGGCTCTCTTGAAATCGAAACCGACAATGTGAGCGAGGAAGATTGGGCGAACAACTGGAAACAGTATTATAAGCCCTTTAATGTAGGTGAAAAGCTGATAATAAAGCCAACTTGGGAGGAAGTAAATGACAGCGGCGGCAGAAAAATTCTTGAGATCGACCCCGCCTCTTCCTTCGGAACAGGTCAGCACCACACCACCCGCCTTGTTATGGAACTGCTTGAACAGCAGATAAAGGGCGGAGAACGTTTGTTGGACTTAGGCTGCGGCAGCGGTATCCTGTCAATTGCCGCTCTCTTGCTGGGAGCAAAAAGCGTGACACTTACCGATGTATTTCAGAACGCTGTGAATACCGCTTCTGAAAACATAGAGCAGAACGGCTTTGACAAAACAAAATATACCGTCTACTGCGGAAATATAATTGATGATAAGTCCCTGCGTGAAAAAATAGGCACAGGTTATGACATTATCACAGCAAATATCGTCGCAGATGTGATTATCGCCATGTCTCCTTTGTTCAGGGGATTTCTGAAAGAAAACGGAACTCTGATAGTATCAGGCATAATAACACAGCGCCTTGACGAGGTAAAGACGGCTTTAACTGAAAATAATATTGAGATATTGAGCATAACCGAAAAAGAGGACTGGAACGCCATTCTATGTAAAATGTAACGTGTTTTCGGTTTACTGCATAAAATACGCTGAGGTGATATTTTATGCAGTTTGTATGGTTTTTCCTTTCGGTGTTCTGTGGGATTTTGGGCGGAGGCGTCTTTTTGCGTTTTTTGTATTCCTGCATTGTGGAAAAGCTGTCATGTATGTTTAGACAAAAAAATAAATCGAGAGAACAAGGGTATGGAAGAAATTCTTGAAAAAATAAACGGAAGTGTTGACGCAGTCATATTTAAAAATCTTGACAGCGGTTACATAGTTTTTGACCTTGACAGCGGCGGCGTTATGATAACAGTTGTCGGCGAGCTTGGGGATATTTCCGAGGGAGAGCGTCTGGAGCTGTACGGCAGCTACACAACAAGCTCAAAATACGGGAGGCAGTTTCGTGCTGTAAGCTGTACCCGAACCCCTCCCTCTACGCCCGCCGAGATACGAAAGTATCTGGGTTCAGGCATAATAAAAGGCGTCGGACCCTCACTTGCGAAAAAAATCGTTGACAATTACGGTGATGAAGCTCTTGATATAATAGAAAACGACCCTCTGCGCCTTGCTGAATTAAAAGGAGTTACAGGCGACCGCGCGCTGTTTATAAGCTCCGAGTACCGAAAGCTCAGCGGAATGAAAAATGTTGTAGAGTATCTGCAAAAGTTTAATATTACTCCTGCTGTGGCTGCCGCGGTATGGAAAAAGTACGAATCTGCCTCGATTGCTTTTATACGCGAAAATCCGTATATATTGTGTGATGAAGAGCTTGGCGTAGATTTTGAGCAGGCTGATGCGATAGCAAACTCTGAAGGCATAGGTGCAGACAACGTTAACCGCGTTATTGCCGCAGTTTTGTACATACTTCGCGAAAACGCCAACGCAGGGCATACCTGCCTGCCTATGAAAAAAGCCGCGGAAGCGGCAATGTCTTTTTTAAGCTTAGGCAGCGAAGCTGTCCACAGAGGTATAGACGAGTCTGTAAAAAGCGGACAGACTGAGATATTGCGTCTTGGAGAACGAGACTATCTTTATCTTAAAGAATATTATAGGGCAGAATGTTATATAGCTCAGCGCCTTTCGGAAATGCTGAAAACGTCAGTTCCTATCATAAAAGACCTTTCTGAAGAAATAGCAGGAGTGGAGTTCACTGAAAACATAAAATACGAAACCCTTCAAAAAGCTGCTATAAACGGCTGTATAGCAAATAAGCTGTTTATTCTTACAGGCGGTCCTGGAACAGGTAAAACGACTACGCTCAACGGTGTTATTCGTCTTTTGAAACAGCAAAAGCGCAGTATATCGCTTGCAGCGCCGACAGGACGCGCCGCCAAAAGAATGAGCGAACTTACCGGTGAAAATGCCAGAACGATACACCGTCTGCTTGAAGTGGATTTTGAATCGGGCGACAAGCTTAAATTCAAGAAAAACGAAAAAAACAATCTTAAAGCAGATGTTGTAATAGTTGATGAAATGTCAATGGTAGACGTATTGTTGTTTGAAGCGCTCCTCCGTGCTCTGAAGCCCTCTGCTTCCCTTATAATGGTAGGTGACAGCAATCAGCTTCCTTCAGTCGGCGCAGGTAATGTTCTGCGTGACCTTTTGGCAAGCGGAGAGATACCGAGCGTTGAGCTTACGGAGATTTTTCGTCAGGCGGCTGAAAGCCTTATCGTCACTAATGCTCACCGTATTGTTAAGGGTGAAAATCCTGACCTTGACGACCGAAAAAACGACTTTTTCTTTATGCCCTGCCAAGATGAAGAGAACATCCCCAAGCTTATAATAGAACTTACAAAAACTCGCCTTCCTAAAACCTACGGTTATTCTCCCCTTGAGGATATACAGGTATTGACTCCCACTCGCCTCGGAAGAGCAGGAACTAAAGAACTCAACCGTGAGCTTCAGCTTGCTCTCAATCCTCCATCAAAGGGAAAGGACGAGGTAAAGGTATATGAAACTGTTTTCCGCACAGGCGATAAAGTTATGCAAATAAAGAACGATTACGACATAGAGTGGAATAAAGGCTCAGAATACGGAAGAGGTATCTTTAACGGCGACATAGGGTATATAGATGAGATAGACAAATACAGCGGAAACGTGGTTGTAAATTACGACGGAAGACGGGCAAGCTATACTCCTGATATGCTGAGGAAGCTTGACCTTGCCTATGCTGTTACTATCCATAAAAGTCAGGGAAGCGAGTATAACGCTGTCATAATGCCTTTGTCCTCGGTCAGCAAAAACCTCGAATATCGAAATCTTCTTTACACAGGTGTTACCCGTGCAAAAAATATAATAATAATCATAGGAAAAAAACAGCAGGTCTATTCAATGGTGCAAAACGACAGACGTACTCTGCGTTATTCCTGCATAAAGGCGATGCTGCTCAGAAGTATGAACGGCGAGAGCGATTAGCAGCCCTGAAATTCTTTATCGGAAGTGAAAAAATGAATGCTTATCTTTTAAAGCGCCTTGTTCTTGATATAGTATATCCCAATCGCTGTCCTTTCTGCGACAGTTACATCTCTTTTGACGAATATTTTTGCAGTGCGTGCAGGGACAAGCTTTCCGCTCCGCCTGAACAAGAGGATATACAAAATGTGGATTTTTTTACCGCAGTTACAACGTATGACGATTACAGCATTCCTTTTATTTACAAGATGAAAAACGAAAGCAGCGGTTATGCTCTGTCTGCTGCTGCATTTATGATTTTTCAGTCCTTGTTGTCTTCGGGATCGCTCAGTAATATTGATTTCATCACATATATTCCGATGCGTCGAAAGGATATTAACCGCCGTGGTTACAACCAGACAAAGCTTATAGCAAAAGAACTTGCCAAGCTTTCGGGAAAACCCTGTAAAGCGTTCCTGAGAAAGACAAGAGATGCTAAGGAACAGAAAACCCTTTCTGCAAAGGAACGCCGTGAGAATATGAAAGATATTTTTGCAGCTTGCAACATTAAAAACCTTTACGGAAGGTCAGTACTTATAATTGATGACGTATGCACTACCGGAAGCACTGTTTCCGAAGCGGCAAAGGTTTTAAAGGGATCGGGAGCTGTTTTTGTTGCCGCCTCTGTTTTTGCAAAAACCGCAATGCTTACTTGAAAACAGCAGAAATTTATGATATAATTACATATAAAGATTTGAAAGGAAGAACATTTTTGTCTGTAAGAACAGTTACATCGGAAGAACTTGAAGAGCAGCGCATATACATACAGAAGATCCGATCCGCTTTTCATATAAGATCTACTCCTCCTTTAGCGTATGTACATAGCTACGGTTGCCAGCAGAATGTAAGTGACGGTGAGCGAATAAAGGGCATACTGTCTGAAATGGGCTATGATTTTACCGAAGATACTGCAAAAGCCGATCTTATATTATTCAACACCTGTGCGGTACGCGAGAATGCCGTTGAGCGCGTTTTCGGTAATGTTGGCGCGCTGAAGCACCTGAAAAAGAAAAATCCCGACCTTATAATTGCCGTATGTGGTTGTATGGTTCAGCAGGAAGAAACCGCAAAACGTCTTCAAAAAACCTTTCCTTTTGTTGATATGATTTTTGGTACCCACGTTCTTCATACTCTTCCTCAGCTTTTGTGCAGCATTGTTTTTGAGGGAGGCAGGGTATTAGATATAACCGAAAGTGATGGGATCATAGCTGAAGGTCTGCCTGTAAAAAGAGAAAGCAAAATAAAGGCAAGCGTTCCAATAATGTATGGCTGCAATAACTTCTGTACATATTGTGTTGTTCCTTATGTTAGAGGTAGAGAGCGTTCCCGCGCTCCGTCAGATATAATTGATGAAGTTAAAGCCCTCATCTCTGACGGCTGTAAAGATATTCTCCTTCTTGGACAGAACGTAAATTCCTATGGAAAAGGAACAGATGTGGATTTCCCTGAGCTTTTAAAACGTCTGGACAGTCTGGAGGGTGAATTCAGGATAGAGTTTATGACGTCCCACCCTAAGGACTGTACAAAACGGCTTATTGACGTTATAGCTGAAAGCAGTCATATTTGTCATCATATTCACCTTCCTGTTCAGTGCGGAAGCGATAGAATATTGAAGGCTATGAACCGCGGCTATACAAGAGAACATTATTTACAGCTTGTTGATTACGCAAGGAACCGCATTCCAGATTTAAACCTTACCACTGATATTATTGTCGGTTTCCCGGGTGAACTTCGTGAAGATTTTGAAGAAACACTGTCTCTTATGAAACAAGTGCGTTTTGACTCAGCTTTTACTTTTATTTACAGTCCGCGTTTAGGCACAAAGGCGGCCCAAATGGAAGATCCTGTAAGCTCTGACGAAAAAGGCAAGTGGTTTCGTGAGCTTCTTGAAGTGCAGGGACAGTGCGGAAGCGAAAGTTATATGAAGTACGAGGGAAAGATACTGAACGTTCTTTGCGACGGAGAGGGAAGAACTGACAAAAAGTATTATACAGGCAAATCAAGGCAGAATATAATAGTTGATTTCAACGGAACAGAAAACGATATAGGAACTTTTGTGAACGTAAAAATTACCAAGGCGCTCCCATGGGCGCTGATAGGTGAAAAAATAAACTGAAGTGAAAGAAAGGAAAAAATATTATGGATGCGATCAAGGCTGCAAGAGAACTTGGAAAGGCAATACAGAATGATGAACGCTATAAGGCATATATCGAGGCAAAAGAAGCCAACGATAAGGACGAAGCGCTTCAGCAGCTTATCGGAGAATTTAACCTGAAGCGTCAGAATCTTCAGCTTGAAATGAACAAGCCTGATGATTCCCGCGACGACGAGAAAGTCCAGCGTCTTAACGCTGAACTTCAGGAGAGCTATGCAAAGGTTATGGAAAATGCAAATATGGCAAATTTCGCTGTTATGAAAGGCGCAATCGACCAGCTCCTTCAGGAAATCCAGGGCATAATTTCCCTCTGCTGTGACGGAGAAGATCCCGATACCTGCCAGTACAGACCTAGCGGCTGCACATCTGACTGTTCCACTTGCAGCGGCTGTCATTAAAACATCATCACTGAATAGCCCGGACTTGTTCGGGCTATAAAACGTTTGATCAAAAACTTCAGACTCTCTGTCAATGAGAATGAATGATTGTCATAATAAAACATCAAGGCAGGTATGTATTTTGGAAAAGGAAGAAAAAGTTACCCCCATGCTGGCGCAGTATAATCAGATACGCGCTGAGTATCCCAATTATATTCTTTTTTTCAGGCTGGGGGATTTTTATGAGATGTTCGCCGATGATGCGGAAAAAATGTCCAAGGAGCTTGAACTTGCTCTTACTTCCCGCGCGGGCGTTCCCATGTGCGGAGTGCCTCACCATGCCTGCACACAGTACATAAAGCGCATAGTTGAGAACGGGCACCGTTTGGCTATCTGTGAGCAAGTTGAAGATCCGTCTCTTGCGAAAGGTCTTGTGCGCCGTGAGGTCGTGCGTATAATTACTCCAGGTACGGTAATTGAAGAGGGAATGTTGGACGAAGACAGAAACAATTTTATTCTTTGTCTTTTCCGCGAGGAAAAATCCTGCGGGCTTGTGTTTGCAGATGTTTCAACAGGTGAGATACATCTTCTTGAAAAAAGCGGGAAGAGCGATTCTGAACTATCAAAGGGAATAATCGGAGAACTGGGCAATTATATGCCTTCAGAAATGCTTTTTAATGAGCAGTTTACCAAGCTTGACGAGGTTCAGCAGTTTATCGCTGACAGACTTTCCCGCTGTATAGGTGATGTACTTCCTGATGAAAATTATTCTCCCTCCAATATTGAAGCGCTGAATAGCCAGTTCATAACCGAAAGCAGCGGTATTATCCCCGACAATATGCCGCTTTGCAGGAAAGCTGTCTATGCTTTGTTCAATTATATAAACGAAACATACAAAAGCGAAGTCCCTCGTTCGGTCAAGTTTATAGTCCACGGCGGAAACGAGTATATGGAGCTTAACCTTTCCACGCGAAGAAATCTTGAGCTTACCGAAACAATGCGAAATAAGGAACGCCGAGGCTCGCTGCTTTGGGTCCTTGACAAAGTAAAAACAGGCATGGGAAAACGCCGCCTGAAACAGTATATAACTCAGCCTCTTATGCAGCAGACTCGCATAATGGCGCGCCTTGACGCAGTTGAAAACTTTTCTTCGGATATAACATCGCTTGGAGCGCTCAGAGAAGCACTGAGCGGCATATATGACCTTGAACGTCTTATGTCCCGTGTAGCGTATAAGCTGGCAACTCCGAGAGATATTTTTTCTTTGGGAAAGGCGTGCGAAAAGCTTCCCGAACTGAAGTCAGCCCTTGAGAAATTTGATTCGCCGCTTATCAACAAGCTTAAAGCAGCGGTAAGCACTCATGATGAAATAACTGCGCTTGTCTCAAATGCGATAGTTGACGAGCCGCCTGTTACAACCAAGGACGGCGGGTATATAAAGGATGGATTTAACGCTGAGCTTGACCACCTTCGCAGTATAACAGGCGGCGGTAAAAATATTCTATCCTCAATAGAAGAGCGTGAGCGTGAAGCGACAGGTATAAAGACCCTGCGCGTTGGTTATAATCGCGTTTTCGGATATTATATAGAAATATCAAAGGGCGCTTCGGAGCGCGCTCCGGAGCATTATATCCGTCGTCAGACTTTGGCAAATTGCGAGCGTTATGTCACCGAAGAGCTTAAAAATATAGAACAGGAGCTTATGACAGCAGGCGACAAGTCACTCAAGCTTGAAGCGCAGATCTTTTCAGAGATACGCCGTTTTATTACCGAGCGCATGGAAAGTGTTCTATGCACCGCTGAAGCAATATCCGATATAGATGTGCTTTCTTGTTTTGCTCAGGTCGCAGTGGAAAATAACTATGTCAAACCTGAAATAAGCCTTGAGAATGTTATTGATATAAAAGCTGGACGTCATCCTGTTATAGAAAAAATTCTTACGGATATTCCTTTTGCGCCGAATGACGCTTATCTTGATTTAAAACAAAATCGCCTTCTGATGATAACAGGTCCCAATATGTCGGGTAAATCCACCTTCATGCGTCAGGTAGCGCTTATAACTCTTATGGCTCAGATAGGTTCATTTGTGCCTGCAAAATACGCCCGTATCGGCGTTGTGGACAAGATATTCACCCGTGTCGGCGCCAGCGACGACCTTTCCGCAGGACAGTCAACTTTTATGGTCGAGATGAACGAGGTTGCGGAGATACTTTCGAGCGCCACAAGGCAAAGTCTTGTTATAATGGACGAAATAGGCAGAGGAACGTCTACTTTCGACGGAATAAGCATAGCCAAAGCCGTAGCCGAATACATAAACGGAAAATCTATCGGATGCCGTACTCTTTTCGCAACACACTATCATGAGCTTATCGCTTTGGAAAAGGACAACGAAGGTATAAGAAACTTCAGCGTGGCTGTTGTTAAGCGCGCCGATGACATCAAATTCCTGCATAAGATAGTGGAAGGCGGGACCGACGACAGCTACGGCATAGAAGTCGCAAAGCTTGCAGGCTTGCCCAAAAAGGTCATAGAAGAGGCAAAGACTGCTTTATCCTTTATGGAGCGCGACAGCAAGATAGACCTTGAATCAAGATTGAAAAAAGAAGCTGATGATAAGTTACAGCTTGATTTTTCCGAAATAAACAAAAATAAAGTTATACAGACATTAAAAAATCTCGATATGGACGATCTTACTCCGAGAGATGCATGGCAGATACTTGATGATTTGAAAAAGCTGGTATGATAGCTGAAAGGAAAACGTATGGCAAGAATAAAACTGCTGGATAAAAGCGTTTATGAGCTTATTGCTGCCGGTGAGGTGATAGAGCGTCCCTCATCAGTGATAAAGGAGCTTGTTGAAAATTCAATCGACGCAGGTTCAAGCCGTATCACGGTTGAAATAAAAAACGGCGGAATAACATATATGCGCGTTACGGACAACGGCTGCGGCATGGCGTTTGACGATGTTCCTACCGCATTTCTTCGCCATGCCACAAGCAAGCTTTCAACTGCTGATCAGCTTGAAAATATATCTACGTTGGGCTTCCGAGGTGAAGCTCTTGCTTCAGTTGCCGCAGTAACAAAAGTAGAACTTATGACAAAGCGCTCTGAAGACGATCTTGGTACATCTTACCGCATAGAAGGCGGAGAAGAAACGCTGTACGAGCATACAGGCTGTCCTGACGGCACAACTGTCATAATGCGCGACATTTTCTTTAATACTCCCGCCCGCCTCAAATTCATGAAAAAAGACGTGACAGAAGGGAATTATGTTCAATCTGTTGTTGACCGCCTTGCGCTTGCTCACCCTGAAATAGCATTTACTTTTATTCGTGATAATAAAACCGTTCGATTTACTTCGGGAGACGGAAAAACTTATTCCGCCATATATTCTGTTTTCGGAAGGCAGTTCGCCGCGTCGCTCACTGAAGTTGACTATGAGCAGAACGGTATCCATGTAAGCGGATATATTTCGGTCCCTCATGCCTGCCGTGCCAATCGTCAGATGCAGTATTTCTTTATAAACCGTCGTTCTGTCCGTAGCGCTACCTGCATGGCGGCGCTTGAGGAAGGCTATAAAAACAGCATAATGGTAGGTAAATTTCCTGCTTGTGTTATTAGTGTTGAAATGTCTCCCTGTGACCTTGATGTAAATGTAAGTCCCTCAAAAACCGAAGTGCGTTTTTCAAACGACCGCCTTATTTTTGAAACAGTCTACCTTGCAGTCAAAAACGGCATATTGAATGCCGAAAACCGAAAGGAAATATCGATACCGAAAAATTCGGAACCTGTTTATAATGCGTCGATAAAGCCGCAAGTTGCACCGAAACTCGAATCACCTTCTTCTTTGCAAAGTGAAACTGTTGAAAAACCTGCTCCTGTGCTTGAAGAGATATATAAAACTTCTTCACCAAACAGAGCGCAGCATTCTTCGCTCAACGCTTCAAAAGCCATATATAAACCTCTTCCACCGAAAAATATTTTCATACAGGAAAAAATAGATGATGACGAAGAGGTAAAAATAGATACCGAAAACTACAAGTTTTTGGATAAGTCAAGTTTTATAGTAAGCGGAACCTTGGAAGAAAAAAGTATACAGACACCTGACCCTATTGTTGAGAAAGAACAAAAACCTGTTTTAAAATTTATAGGTGAATTGTTCAGAACATATATAATTTGTGAACAAAATGACGAACTGATATTGATAGATAAACATGCAGCCCATGAGCGGATACGTTTTGAAAAGCTGAAGGAAGAACTGGTCAGCAGCGCTCAGCTTCTGACCGAAAGTGTTCCGATAACTCTTTCACCCGAGGAATATACCGCTCTTGCAGATAACGCGGACTATCTTGAAGATTTGGGAATAGATTTGACATTTGACGACGATTTTAAGGCAAAACTCACTGCATTTCCCTCGCTGCTTACTGATTTTTCTCCTGAGGATACAGTGCAAAGGATAGCGGATATACTTATTTCAGGCGGCGATAATATAGAAAGTGAGCTTTTTGACAACATTCTTCATTCAGTTGCTTGCAAAGGCGCTATAAAAGCGCATGAAGTCACTTCGTCTGAGGAGCTTGAAATTCTCGCTAAACGTGTTATGGACGACCCGACAATTCGCTATTGTCCTCACGGAAGACCTATTGTTGTTACAATGTCAAAGCGCAGTATCGAAAAGAATTTCGGAAGGATACAGCGATGAACGGCAAGATTTTTACTCTCGTTATATGTGGACCGACAGCTTCGGGAAAGACTGCGCTTGGAGTTGCGCTTGCCGAAAAGCTGAACGGCGAGATCGTTTCAGCCGATTCGATGCAGATATATAAAGGCATGGACATAGCTTCAGCGAAGCCTTCTGAAGAAGAAAAGTGCGGGATACCTCATCACTTGATGGATTTTCTTCCGCTTACCGAGTCTTTTTCGGTAGCAGATTATGTTGAGCTTGCCCATCCGTGTATAGAAGAGATAAAAAGTCGAAATAAACTTCCTGTTATAGTTGGAGGAACAGGTCTGTACATTTCTTCACTGATAAATAACATCACCTTTGATGACACGGGAAGTGATCCCGCTTTTCGAGGAGAAATGAAAGTTTTTGCCGCAGAAAACGGCAACAGGGCGTTGTGGGAAAAGCTGAACAGTATCGACCCGAAAACTGCTGATAAGCTCCACCCGAATAATCAGAACCGTATAATCCGAGCGCTGGAAGTATATCATCTGAGCGGACGAACTATTTCGGAAGCTGAGGCAAACAGCCGTCTTAACGACAGTCCTTATGAACCTTGCTTTTTAATGCCTGATTTTCCCCGTGAGGAGCTTTATTCCCGCATTGACAGACGGGTTGATATAATGCTTGAAAAAGGTCTTATCGACGAGGCAAAGGAATTTTTTACCCATGATGATTATGTTACTTCCGCTCAGGCGATTGGGTACAAGGAGCTGAAACCTTATCTTGACGGCGAAAAGAGCCTTTCGGAATGCGTTTCATCGCTTAAACAGGCTACGCGTAATTATGCCAAGCGGCAGCTCACATGGTTCAACAAAGAACCGCGTCTTAACAGGCTTTCTCCTGATTTTATGACAAATGACGCAAAAATTTCGGAAATCGCTGAAAATTTAGTGAAAAGATATAGCTTTTTTTCTTAAAATGTGTTATAATATATTAAAGTATAGGCTTCGACAGGTAAAATTTTGCAGCAGTCTTGCTTAAAAGCCTATGAAAACTGCATTTGCGCTATTCGACAAAAAGAGAAAGGACAAAGAAATGGCAAAGGATATTAATTTGCAGGATGTTTTTCTTAATCAGGCAAGAAAGGAAAAAATACCGGTAACGATCTTTATCACTAACGGATTTCAGTTTAAAGGCGTTGTAAGAGGCTTTGACAACTATACTGTTATTCTTGACACCGATGGAAAGCAAAACCTGATATATAAGCATGCTATAAGTACGATAACACCTTTTAAGAGCATTTCACTGCTTGACGCTTTTGACCACGAGGAGGAAGCGGCTGAATAATTATGGCAGAAAAAAAGCAGACTGCTATCACAACTCGGATAGTATGGTTTCTTGTGGCGTTGTTTCTTATAATCACCGTTGTGAGCCAGCTTGTTATTCATTTTTATAATCCTATAAAAACCGAACCTGCCGAGTTGTATACCTTTGAGGATTCTCTTCAGGTTAAAGGGATATATGTCCGTGATGAGCGGAATGTAAATTATAACGGCACGGGAATAATAAGCTATGTTTATGCAGACGGTGAAAAGCTGGCGAAAAATTCCGTGATAGCAAAGATCTATTCTTCCCGTAACGATCTTTCGGCTCAGCTTCAGATCGATGAGCTGAACCGCCAGATAGAAGTGCTTCATGATGCTGAAAACCTTATAGGAAGTGACAGCTCGCAGCTTGAAGCTTTTTCAAATCAGATATATGAAAACCACACCCGAATGGTGCAGTATATAAATGACGGAAATTACAGTGCCGCCGCCGATATGAAAAACGCCTATCTGAACCTTCAGAGCAAAAGACAGATAGTAAACGGGACCGTTTCTGATTATTCGGCAAAAATAACTGAGCTTGAAGATCGCATAACTTCACTGAGCGCACAGATAACATCTCAGCCGAGCGACCTGACGCTTCAGGACACAGGGTATTTTGTAAGCTCGGTGGACGGGTATGAAACTGTTCTTACATATGATTCTATTTCAAATCTGACCGAAGAAAGAATAGAAGAAATAATCCGAAACCCGAATATATCCAATGGTTCTTCTTCGGTGATCGGAAAAATCGTTTCCGATTATAAATGGAAAATGGTATGTATCATTCCCGCAAATGCCGCGTTGAATCTTTATGAGGACGCTGTTCTTAACGTTCGTATCGGAAACGGTACAACCATTGAGACCGCAACAGTAGAAAGCGTAAAAGAAACATCTTCGGGCAATAAAATACTTGTGCTTGATTTTGATATATTCAATCAGTCTTTGGTAAACAGCCGCACTTCTCAGCTCAGGATAATGTTTGACGAATACAGCGGCATGAGAATACCTTCTTCCGCCGTTCATTTCGATGAAGAAGGAAATATGGGCGTTTACATAAAGATCGGCGTGAATATATATTTCCGTAAAATCGACCTTATCAGAACCGAAGGCGATTATACCCTTGTTAGAGATACTACCGACAAAGAGGGCTATTTGTCTTTGTATGATTCAGTTATTACCGAAGGGACGGATTTATATGACGGAAAAATCGTTTTGCAGTGACCCTGAAGCTTTGGCTCAGGTTAAGGAAAATTATCTGAGGATAAGCGAAAACATATGCAATGCAATCGTAAAATCAGGTCGAAACGATGAAGTAAGGCTTATGGCGGTCACAAAAACTGTTCCTTATGAAAAGGTAAATTATGCCGCTGAACTTGGAATAAACCTTCTCGGCGAGAACCGAGTGCAGGAATTTCTCGGGAAATATGAATATTACAGCAAAAAATGTGAAATTCATTTTATCGGGGGCTTGCAAAATAATAAAGTTAAGTATATAATTGATAAGGTAAGCATGATACATTCAGTTGACAGCAAAAAGCTGGCTGATGAAATAAGCAGACGGGCAGTTGCTGTCGGACGAGTCATGGATATATTGATAGAAGTAAATATCGGAAAAGAAGAAACCAAGGGCGGGATCTTGCCCGAAGAAGTCAGTGAGATTTCCGATTATTGCAGGGAACTTTCGGGAGTAAATCTCCGAGGATTCATGACGATACCTCCTCCCGACACAAACGGAAGCAGCCGCCGATATTTTGAGCAGATGAAGCAAATATATGATGATTGCCGTTTAAAGTACGGAAAGGGAATAGATACTCTTTCCATGGGAATGTCCGACGATTACGAACAGGCGGTCATGTCAGGTTCAAACCTTGTTCGTATCGGAAGCGCACTGTTCGGTAGCAGAAAGTAAAATGTTAAATAAAGCATAAAGCTTTATATATAGGAAAGGAATTAAAATTATGGGATTTGTAGATGCTTTCAAAAGAATAACCGGGTATGAGGAAGAGGAAGAAAACGACATTACCGAAGAAACCGAAAACGAATCAAGAGGTTATGATGATGATTTCGGTCTCAGGCGCGGAGCAGCAAGCACCCCTAAAACAGGTAAGGTGCTGAACATTCCCGCAACCACCAGACTTCAGGTGATCGTCGTAAAAGCTGAAAAGTTCAATGACGCCGCTGCTATTGCGGATCATTTCAAGAACAAGAGAGCTGTTGTTCTTAACCTTGACAATACCAACAAGGATATCGCCAATCGTCTTATCGACTTTTTGGCAGGCGTAACTTACGCTGCTGACGGCGAACTGAAGCGTATTGCAAATACTTCTTACATACTTGTGCCTTATAATGTGGATATTTCCGGCGATATGATCGAAGAGCTGGGAAATAACGCCGCAGACTTTATGTAATGAAGTCGTTCCTGCCTTTAAACGGTGAGGAAAAAGAATTCTGCCGACATATTTCCGACCTGATAACGTTGGGGGAAAAGACATTTTCCCCCCGTTTCAGTGCGTTTCTGACTGAAAGAGAACAGCATCTTGCCGAAACAGTCGCAGCAAGCGTGGGAGTGGATTACTGTTTTTGGGGAGGGCATGACGATGCGGTAAGAAAGATTTTTGCGTCTCCTTATGCTGAAAATGATGATTTTCCGCTTCAAGCAGTAACTTTTACCTTCCGCAGCAAGGATAGACTGTCTCATCGCGACTTTCTCGGTGCGCTTATGTCTTTGGGAATAAAGCGTGACCAGATCGGCGATATCGCAGTATCCGAAGGTGCGGCGGTGGTGTTTGCTACAAGAACGGTCGCTTCGCTTTTGCTCAATGAGATAGATAAAGTGGGTCGCGTCGGAGTAAAGACTGCACAGGGAATAACTGTTCCTTTGCCTGAACAGCAGTATGATGAGCTGAGCCTTGTTACTGCTTCTTTTAGGATCGATGCAGTGGTTGCTTCTGTGAGCAATCTGAGCCGTGAAAAATCTGCCGCTTTGATAAAACAGGGCGGTGTTATCATAAACGGTGCCGAATGTTGTTCGGTATCCGAAAATCTTGATACAGGCGATATTTTTTCCGTAAAAGGGTATGGAAAATTTATTTTTTCTGATACGTTAGGTGTTACCAAAAAAGGAAAAAATCACATAATTGTAAAAAAATATAAGTAAAAACGGAGGATTCCCGAATGGATGCAAATGACATCATAGAAAAAAGGTTTGACAAAGGCTTTAACGGATATCGTATGGAAGACGTAGACGAATTTCTTCAGGAAATGTCCTCCGAATTTGCTGCCCTTCAAAGACAGAACGATGACATGGAAAAAAAGATGGAGGTTCTGGCTGATAAAATAAGGGAGTACCGCAGTGATGAAGACGCAATAAAGGAAGCTCTTCTTGACGCCCGCAAACAAAGCAGTTCAGTTGTTTCCGCAGCAAAAGAAAAGGCTGAAAATATGGAAGCTGACGCAAAAGCAAAATCAGACAAGATGATAAGCGATGCTCAAATGAAATCTGATAATATGATAAAGGATGCCGAAGCAAAGGTACGCGAAAAGGAAGCATATTGCGAAAAGCTTGTTGCCGACGCAAATGCCGAAAAAGACAGGATCGTTGCCGAATGTGAACGTAAATCCGCAGATATTCAGGCTCAGATGGAAGCTGAGATAAAAAAGCTGGAATCCATTATTGCAAAGACCCGTGATGAAAGCAACGCCTACCTTGACCGTCTCATGAAACAGTATCAGGAGCATATAGACTTTGTAAAATCAATTCCTGAAAAATGCGAAAACGATTATATAAAAAATGTAAAGGACACTCTTAAACCCGCAGAGGCTCCTAAAACCGCACCGACGCCTGCACCTGCACCTGTTATGGTACAGCAAACTGCCGAGGTCCCTGCACCTACGCCTGTTACCGAGCCTGAGCCTGAACCTGTTCAGCTTCAGGATACCGTTTCAGCGCAACCTGAAAATGAAATTGAAGAAGAAATAAGGGAAAATGAGGATATTTTCCTTGAAAGAACTACCGATATAGCTTATGAACCTGCTTTTGCCGACGGCGGAGATGATGAGGAAGATGACGAATCGCCTTTATTTGATAAATCGAAGCATAAATCCCGCTTTGAAAAGCTTAAATTCGGTTCAAACAATAAAGACGACGAATAATATAAAACAGCGAAGAACGGAAAAATACAGATGACGACTTATATTGCTCTTGCTGCGGCTGTATTGCTGGTCGGCGCAGATCAGCTTACAAAATGGCTTGCTGTGACATATATCAAACCTGAACATTCCATAAATCTTATCAGCTTTGGTGATAAGCAGTGGCTTAACTTAACATATCAGGAAAACACAGGCGCAGCATTCAGCATACTGCGTGATAAACAATTGTTTTTGATTATATTAACCTCCATAGTTATTTTGGGGGTTATTATATTGATGTTGACAAAACGGGTGAAAAGACCGATATATATCTGGTCGTTTGCGCTTATTCTTGCAGGTGGCATAGGAAACCTTATCGACCGTATATTCAACGGTTATGTAGTTGATTTTATTGATTTAAGGATAATAAATTTTGCGGTATTTAACTTTGCCGATATTTGTGCAGTGACAGGCACGATCATGCTAATTTTCTTTTATGTGACCGATGAAGTAAAGCAATCCAAAAACAAAAAAATCAGATCCGCCGAAACTGACGGCACCGATAAGACCGATGAATAAAATTTATCTTACTGTTACTGATGAATTTGCCGAACAGCGTGCAGATAAATATATTTCGGATAATACCGAACTTTCCCGTTCCTTTGCAGAGGAATTGCTTGAAAACGGTAACTGCCTTGTAAACGGCTCAAAATGTAAAAAGAACTACCGTATAAAGGTGGGAGATGTGATCGAAATAACTCTTCCCGATATGGAAGAACCTGAGATACTCCCCGAAAATATCCCGTTGGATATAGTTTACGAGGACAGCGACCTGCTTGTTGTGAACAAGCCTAAGGGAATGGTAGTTCACCCCGCCGCAGGACATTATTCGGGAACTCTTGTCAACGCATTGATGTACCATTGTAAAGACAGCTTATCGGGAATAAACGGCGTTATACGCCCCGGAATAGTGCATAGAATAGATAAGGATACCAGCGGTCTGCTGATAGTTGCAAAAAACGATACAGCCCATAACGGACTTGCCGAACAAATCAAAGTACACAGCTTTACCCGCCGTTATGAAGCAGTTGTTCTTGGCGGAATAAAGGAAAACGGTACAGTCAACGCCCCAATTGCCCGCCATAAAACCGACAGAAAGAAAATGGCAGTATCTCCTGACGGCAGGGAAGCGATAACCCATTACGAGGTAATAGAAAATTATGGGAAATACACTCATCTCCGTTTAATTCTTGAAACAGGGCGCACCCATCAGATACGTGTCCATATGGCATATATAGGACATCCCGTTGCAGGCGACCCTGTTTACGGTGACGGTAAGCCCAAATGGCTTGAGGGGCAGTGCCTTCATGCTCGTGAGATAGGTTTTACTCACCCGATAACGGGAAAAGAACTGTTCTTCACCTCGCCGCTCCCTGAATATTTTGAAAAAATGCTTAAAAATATTAAATAGAGGTTTTAATGGATTTTAAAGACGTTATCATAATGACCGACATAGACGGTACTTTAGTCACCGACCAAAAACAGATACTTGATTGCGATATGAAAGCAATAGACCGCTTTCGCAAAGGCGGCGGAACTTTTACTTTAGCCACAGGAAGGGGATATTCTATGGCAAAGCCCATTGCCGACCGCATAGCCTTGGATACTCCCGCAGTAATTTTCAACGGTTCTGCTGTTTATGACTTTGAACAGGGTAAATTTCTCTGGCACAGCTCCCTTGATCCTTCCGCAAAGCCTGTTTTAAAAGAAATACTGTCCACTTTTCCCGATATGGGCTGCGAAGTGCTTTGTGCGGAAGACGTTTATGTTCCCTCAATGAACGAGATAGAACGTCAGCACCTTGCGCTTGAAAATGTAAAGCCTATTTTATGCAATGTAGATGATGTTCCGGGAGATTGGCTGAAGATCCTATTTGCATATCCACCCAATGTGATACAAAACCTTATAGATTTTGTTCAGGAAAGACCCGATTATATGAACGCTGCTCACTGGGTACGCAGCGAGATACATTATTTTGAGATGCTCCCTAACGGAGTAAATAAAGGCAGCGGTTTTAAGCGCCTGTTGGAAATTATGAACAGGACTGATGCTTTTACCGTTGGAGTAGGCGATTATAACAACGATGTGGAGCTCATTCGTGACGCAGATCTCGGTGTTGCAGTCGCCTCCGCTCAGAACGAGGCGAAAGAGGTAGCCGACCTTGTAGTTTGCGATAACAACAGCGGCGCAATCGCTGAATTGATAGATTACATAGAAAAGCTGTAAAGGGGAGGGCAAAATGGTCAATTCAAAGGGCTGGAACTGGGAAATAGTCGATGATTCCATATGGCTCGACCCTGCTGAAGAAAGCTACTATTACTGTCAAAAGTGGAAAATCGACGGCAAGCGCTCAGTTCTGGATCTTGGCTGCGGTCTTGGCAGACATTCACTTTTGTTTGCTCAAAATGGCTTTAAGGTGACCGCCGTTGACATTTCCGATTACGCTGTAAAGCAAGTCAGAGAAAGCTCCGACCGTTTGGGATTAAATATCCGCACTCTTGTCAGCGATATGGCAAATCTGCCCTTCAGAGAAAATTCTTTCGACTGCATTTTCTCCTACCTTACGATTTCCCACACGGACACCGAAGGCTTTTCAAAGATACTTTCCGACATTAAAAGAATTTTGAAGCCAGACGGCGAAATATACCTGACCCTTTGTTCAAAGGAATCACAATCCTTTAAAGAGGGAAAATTTCCTAAAATAGATGAAAATACTATCGTGAAAACGGAAGAAGGACCCGAAAACGGCGTTCCGCATTTCTTTGTGGACTTTGAAGACGTAAAGCGCCTTTTTGAGCCTGATTTTCAGCTTCTTCGTGTCCGTCATATTCTCAATTGCCTTCATGAAAAAATAATACAAAACAATCATCACTACCACATTTGTGCAAAGCTCAGCAAACCTGTTTCAAACCTTGATTTTTCTGATATTATCGGAAAAGAAGTTAGCGGAACGATAGATCGACCTTTAGGCAGCGCTCATCCAAGACATAAAGATCTTATTTATCCTGTAAATTACGGCTATGTAAACGGTGTTATTGCGGGTGACGGAGCGGAACAGGACGCATATTATCTTGGCGAAAATGAGCCTGTAAAATCATTTTCAGGCAAAGTTATCGCAGTCGCTCACCGTTTCAACGACGTTGAGGACAAATGGATAGTTGCAAAAGACGGCGTTTCTTTCACAAAAGAAGAAATAGAAAAAGCAACAGAATTTCAGGAGAAATATTTTGATACCGAAATAATAATGTAACAGGAGGAAACTATGGACAAGGAACTTAAAAAGCAGTTGGAAATAACTGCCACCAAGGTAAGAATGGGCATAATCGAAGGTGTCTACAACGCAAAATGCGGTCATCCCGGCGGCTCTCTCTCGGTATGCGACACTCTCACCTACCTTTACTTCAACCGTATGAACGTTGACCCGAAAAATCCTACAATGAGCGACAGGGACAGGCTAGTGCTTTCAAAAGGACACACTGCTCCCGCTCTATATTCTGTTCTTGCACACAGAGGTTTTTTCCCTGTTGAGGATCTGAAAACCCTCCGCCATATTGACAGCTATCTTCAGGGACATCCTGTTATCGGAAAAGTCCCCGGCGTTGATATGAGCACAGGCTCGCTCGGTCAGGGAATTTCCGCTGCCTGCGGTATGGCTTTGTCAGGAAAGCTGGACAATGAGACCTACAAAGTATACGCTATCCTTGGCGACGGTGAGATAGAGGAAGGCCAAGTCTGGGAGGCGGCTATGTTCGCCGCTCATTATCAGCTTGACAATCTTGTAGCTGTTATCGACAACAATGGCTTGCAGATAGACGGCAAAATAAGCGAAGTTATGAGTCCTTATCCCATAGATGAAAAATTCAAGGCGTTCGGCTGGCATGTTATCGTAATTGATGGTCACGATTTTGATGCTATCGACAAAGCCTTCAACGAGGCAGAAACAGTAGCAAATCAGCCTGTCGCCATAATCCAGAAATCCGTAAAGGGTAAGGGCGTAAGCTATATGGAAAACCAGGTCTCATGGCACGGTGCCGCACCTAATGAAGAACAGTACAATATCGCTATGTCCGAGCTTCAGGCTAAGCTGGACGAGCTGACAAAGTGAAGGGAGAACAGATATGGAAAAGAAAGCAACTCGTGAAAGCTATGGCGAAGCCCTTGTAATGTTGGCGGAAAAACGTCCCGACCTTATCGTTCTCGATGCTGACCTTGCCGCCGCTACAAAAACAGGAATATATAAAAAGGCTTGCCCCGACCGTTTCTTTGATTGCGGAATTGCGGAGGCTGATATGATGGGCGTTGCGGCAGGTATTGCCACAACGGGAAAACTTGTTTTTGCCAGCAGCTTTGCAATGTTTGCCGCAGGCAGAGCATTTGAAATAGTAAGAAACAGCATTTGCTATCCTCATCTCAATGTTAAGATAGGTGCAACTCATGCGGGAATTTCCGTTGGCGAGGACGGCGCCTCTCACCAGTGCAACGAGGATATAACTTTAATGCGTGTTCTTCCCGGGATGACCGTTATCAATCCCGCCGACGATGTTGAGGCAAAGGCGGCTGTTCTGGCGATGGCTGATTTTGAAGGACCTACCTATATGCGTTTCGGCAGACTGGCAGTGCCTGTTTTTAATGACCCCGCTACTTATAAATTTGAGCTTGGCAATGGCATTGAGCTGAGAAGCGGCACAGATATCACCGTTATTGCAACAGGACTTATGGTAGCTGAAGCTGTCGAGGCGGGAAAGATCCTTGCAGAGCAGGGAATTAACGCCCGTGTTATCAACATTCATACAATAAAGCCCATTGATCGTGATATTATCATCAGAGCCGCCAAGGAAACAGGAAAGATCGTCACCGTTGAAGAACATTCTGTAATCGGCGGACTTGGCAGCGCCGTTTCTGAAGTAGTTGCCGAAACCGTTCCTGTTCCCGTTATCAGAATAGGCGTTCAGGACTGCTTCGGACACAGCGGCCCTGCGGCAGCGCTTTTGAAAGAGTTTGGACTCAGTGCTGATAATATTGTCAAGGTAGTTAAAGATACATTAGGCAAATAATTTCAAAAACCACTCGTTTTTCGGGTGGTTTTTTTACAGAAAAATTTGAAAAATCAGTTGCTAAATCTGACAGAATATTGTATAATAAAATGAATAGGGATTTTTTGAATTGCTCTTGACATCAAACTTATCATGAGGGGATATAAAAATGGAGCTTTATCTTACCAACGGTCATGTGGTAGACAGCAAAAACGGTATAGACGAAACGCTGGATATAAGAATAAAAGACGGTGTGATCGCCGAGCTGGGAAAAACTCTGTTTATTCCTGAAAATTCCAATGTGATAAATTGTCATGGCCTTACTGTTATTCCGGGAATATGTGATATGCATGTTCATCTCCGCGACCCGGGGCAGACCCACAAGGAAGATATTTATACCGCCTGTGAAGCTGCCGCAGCGGGAGGAGTGACTGCTGTCGCCTGTATGCCCAATACCACGCCGCCAATAGATAATGCGGAAATCGTTTCATACATTCTTGAAAAAGCAAAGACCGCCAAAGCAAAGGTGTATCCCGTAGGCGCAATCACAAAAGGCTTGTCGGGAGAAGAACTCACTGATTTTGCAGCTTTGAAGGAAGCAGGCTGTGTTGCTGTAAGCGATGACGGAAGACCTGTAAAAAACGCAAAAATAATGAAACAGGCTATCCGCAAAGCAGCGCTTGAGCGCCTTGCAATAATAAGTCATTGTGAGGACCTTGACATAATAGACGGCGGAATAATCAACAAAGGCGCTGTAAGCGAAACTATGGGCGTAAAGGGAATGGCTCGCTCCAGCGAGAATTACATCACCGCCCGTGAGATATTCCTTGCGGGCGAACAGAGAATGCCGATCCATATAGCTCATGTTTCCACGAAAGAAGCTGTAAATATAATTCGCCTTGCAAAAAGCAAGGAATCAAAGGTCACCTGCGAAACTGCTCCGCATTACTTCACTCTCACGGAGGACAAGCTGTTCAGCCGTGACGCCGATTACAGAATGAACCCGCCTCTTCGTGAACAGGCAGATGTTGACGCAATAACCGAAGCAATATGCGACGGCACGATAGACTGCATAGTCACTGACCACGCTCCGCATACTGCCGAAGAAAAATCAGATTTTCTGACTGCTCCCAACGGAGTTGTAGGACTTGAAACATCACTTGCTGCAACCGTAACCATGCTTCTCAATACGGGGAAAATAACCCATGTACAGCTTGTTGATCTTATGTGTGTTCGTCCTCGTGAAATATTGGGAATAGGTGGTGGAACTTTGTCCATAGGTTCTCCCGCCGATATTGCCATATTCAGCGAGACTGAGCAGTGGACAGTAGAGCCTGAAAAGCTCCGTTCAAAGTCAAAAAACACTTGCTTTAAAGGCATGACATTTACAGGAAAAGTCAAATATACCATTCTGAATGGTGAGATAGTATATAAAGATGAGAACAAAGAAAAGGAGGAATAATAATGTCACTTGACAGACTTATCGAGAAAATAGCGGAAAAGCAAAATCCGACCGTTGCAGGACTTGACCCGAAGCTGGATTACGTTCCCGAATACATTAAGAAAAAAGCCTTTGAAAAATACGGCGAAACCTTGAAAGGTGCGGCAAAAGCGCTTTTATGGTTCAATAAGGAGCTAATAGACGCACTCTGCGACATAGTCCCCGCAGTAAAACCGCAGGCGGCATATTACGAGATGTACGGCTACGCAGGAGTAAAAACGCTGTACAAAACTCAGGAATATGCCCGCAGCAAGGGAATGTTCGTAATAACCGACGGCAAGCGCAACGACATAGGCAGCACAATGGAGGCCTACGCCGCCGCTCATCTTGGAAAGGTAAAAGTGGGAAGCGAAGAATTTGAGCCTTTTCTCGGAGACGCCCTGACAGTGAACGGTTATCTTGGCAGCGATGGCATAAAGCCTGTCATAAAGGTCTGCAACGAATATGACAAGGGAATGTTCGTCCTTGCAAAAACCTCCAATCCATCTTCAGGTGAATTGCAGGATATGAAGATAGGTGACCGCACGGTTTACGAGATAATGGGCGATATGTGCGAGGAATGGGGCAAAGACCTTATGGGAAAATACGGTTACAGCGGCGTCGGCATAGTGGCGGGCGCTACATATCCTGAACAGATAGCAATACTTCGTGAAAGATTACCGCATACTTTCTTTCTTATCCCCGGCTATGGTGCTCAGGGCGCAAGTGCCAAGGACATATCAGCCGCATTTGACAAAAACGGTCTTGGCGGCATTGTAAACAGTTCAAGAGGAATTATGTGTGCTTATCAAAAGGAAAAGTGCGATGAAAAAGATTTTGCGCAGGCGGCTCGCCGTGAAGCGATCCGTATGCGTGACGAAATAATGGGATTTGTAACCAGGATAGAATTAAACTGACGCATAAAAAATTCCCATGGAGGTAAAAATGGATTTTTTGACTGCAAAAACAGCTTATCTTATATTATCTGACGGGACTGTGTTCAAGGGAAAGAGCTTTGGCGCAGAGGGCGAGGTAATAGGAGAGGTAGTTTTCACCACCGCTATGACAGGTTATCAGGAAACTCTGACCGACCCCAGCTACTGCGGACAGATCGTCACACAGACTTTTCCCCTTATAGGGAATTACGGCATAAATTCAATTGATAAAGAATCTGAGGGAAGTGTGGTAAGCGGCTATATTGTCCGTGAATACTGTAAAGTCCCCTCAAATTTCCGTTGTGAAAAGGGAATTGACGAATATCTTAAAGAAAACGGCATAATCGGACTTTATGATATAGACACCCGCCGCCTTACAAGAATAATCCGTGAAACAGGTGTAATGAACGGAATGATAACCACACACGAGCCTGATGAGCAGTTCAAAGCGGCAGCGCTTGAAAAAATACGCTCTTTCCGCATAGAAAAGCCTGTTCCTAAAGTAACGGTAAGCAAACCCACAAAATATTCCGAAAATAAAACCGAGAAAAAATACAAGGTCGCCTTGATAGATTACGGCTATAAATATAACATAAGGCGTGAACTGGAAAAGCGTGGCTGTGATGTGACCGTATTCCCCTCCAACGTCACCGCTGATGAAATAACAGCCTTTGCTCCCGACGGAATAATGCTGTCAAACGGTCCGGGAGATCCTACGGATAACAAAGAATCCATCGCAACTCTCCACGACCTTATAGAAAAACAGATACCTACCTTCGGAATATGTCTTGGACATCAGCTTTTAGCCCTTGCCAACGGCGGAATCACTGTAAAGCTGAAGTACGGTCACAGAGGCGGGAATCAGCCTGTTACCGATATTGATATGGACCGCACGTTTATAACCAGCCAGAATCACGGCTACGCAGTTGTAAATGAAAGCATTTCCCCCGAAGTGGGCAAGGTGAGCCATATAAACGCCAATGACAAAACCTGCGAGGGAGTAAAATACACCAACGCTCCCGCATTTACAGTCCAGTTCCACCCTGAAGCCTGCGGCGGACCGCAGGACACCGCATACCTTTTCGATGAATTTATTCAGCTTATGGAGGAGCATAAATAATGCCGCTGAGAAGTGATATAAAAAAAGTTCTTATGATAGGTTCAGGTCCGATAGTTATAGGACAGGCAGCCGAATTTGACTACGCAGGCTCTCAGGCTTGCCGTGTGTTGAAGCAGGAGGGCTTGGAGGTAGTTTTGGTAAACTCCAACCCCGCCACCATAATGACTGACAAGCATATGGCAGACAAGATATATATTGAGCCGCTTACTCTTGATTGCCTGAAAAAGATAATAGAAATAGAAAAGCCTGACAGTATCCTGTCTACTTTAGGCGGACAGACAGGTCTTACCCTTTCAATGCAGCTTGCTGAAGAGGGATTTTTGGAGAGCCATAATGTAAAGCTGCTTGGCGCCGACCCTCTCACAATACACAAGGCAGAGGACAGACAGGCGTTTAAAGATACAATGGAGGAAATAGGTGAGCCATGTATCCCCTCAAAGGTAGTGGAAACCTTGGAGGACGCAATGGATTTTGCCAATAACGAGATAGGTTATCCCGTTATAGTCCGCCCCGCATTTACCTTGGGAGGAACAGGCGGCGGCATAGCGAACAACGCTGACGAGCTTCACGAGATAGCTATAAACGGACTGAGAATGTCCCCGATACATCAGATACTTGTTGAACGCTGTATAAGCGGCTGGAAAGAAATAGAGTTTGAAGTTATTCGTGACGCAAAGGGTAATGTTATAACCGTTTGTTCTATGGAAAACTTTGACCCCGTAGGCGTACACACAGGCGACAGCATAGTTATAGCCCCTGCTGTAACTCTTGCGGATAAGGAATATCAAATGCTCCGTACAGCCGCCTTGAACATAATTCAGGCGTTAAAAGTCGAGGGCGGCTGCAACTGTCAGTTTGCATTAAATCCCGACAGCTTTGAATATGCAGTAATAGAAGTAAATCCCCGTGTAAGCCGTTCGTCTGCATTGGCGTCAAAAGCGACAGGCTACCCCATAGCAAAGGTCGCTACAAGAATAGCGATAGGCTATTCTCTTGACGAAATAGTCAATCAGGTCACGGGCAAGACTTACGCCTGCTTTGAGCCCGCTCTTGACTATGTAGTTGTAAAATTCCCCAAATGGCCTTTTGATAAATTTGTATACGCAAAGAAGACACTTGGCACACAGATGAAAGCCACAGGCGAGATAATGGCGATAGGCACCAGCTTTGAGGCGGCAATGATGAAAGCTGTCCGCTCAATTGAGCTTGGAATGGACACTATGCGCAAAAAAACATTTACAACTCTTACCAATGAGGAAGTGTTGGAAAAACTCCATGATATAGACGTTGACCGTTCCTTCTGTGTGTTTGAGGCTTTAAAGCGCGGAATTTCCGTTGATACGATATGCGAGATCACTAAGATAGACAAGTGGTTTGTCAGCAAGCTGAAAAATCTTAAGGAGCTTGAGGATTGGCTTTCTGACGGCATTTTGACTCAGGAAAAATACGAAACCGCAAAGAAATATTGCTATCTTGACAAGTCTATAGAGTCTATTTCAGGAAAATCGCTTGAGGAGTGGGGAATTAAAAAGCGTCACGCAGTTTACAAGATGGTAGACACCTGCGCTGCGGAATTTTCCGCTGAAACTCCTTATTTTTACAGCACATATGATGAGGAGAACGAAGCCGAAGAATTTTTACAGCAGCACCCAACTGACAAGAAAAAAGTACTTGTTTTCGGTTCAGGTCCTATAAGAATAGGACAGGGAATCGAGTTTGATTACTGTTCAGTCCACTGTGTATGGGCGCTGAAAGAGCTTGGTTGTGAGGCGATACTTTGCAACAATAACCCCGAAACCGTATCCACCGACTTTGATACAGGAGACCGACTTTACTTTGACCCTCTTACATTTGAAGATGTTGATAGCCTTATCGCTACTGAAAAGCCTGACGGCGTGGTAGTTCAGTTTGGAGGACAGACGGCTATAAAACTCACAAAGCACTTGCAGGAGATAGGCGCAAACATCATGGGAACCTGTGCTGAAAGCATAGACGCCGCCGAGGACAGAGAACTGTTTGACGAGCTTCTTGAAAAATGCGACATTCCCCGCCCCGCAGGTGAAACGGTATTCACTGTTGAAGAGGCTTTAGCCGCAGCAAATGAACTTGGCTATCCCGTTCTGCTTCGTCCTTCATATGTGCTTGGCGGTCAGAATATGATAATAGCAAATGCTGACAGTGATGTTATTGAGTATATGAAAATAATTACTTCACATAAGCTGGAAAATCCTGTACTTATCGACAAATATATGATGGGAACGGAAGTTGAAGTAGACGCTATCTGCGACGGCACCGATTTCCTTATCCCGGGAATAATGGAGCATATCGAGCGTGCAGGCGTACACAGCGGCGACAGTATTTCAGTATATCCTGCTCAGACTCTCAGTGAGCGCGTGAAAAAGGTCATCATAACTTACACTGAGCGCCTTGCAAAAGCCCTTAATGTTATCGGACTTGTAAATATCCAATATGTTGTATATAATCATCAGGTCTATGTGATTGAGGTAAACCCACGTTCTTCCAGGACTGTACCTTACATCAGCAAGGTGACAGGTGTTCCTATGGTAGATATCGCTACTAAGATTATGCTTGGTCATTCGCTGAAGGAGCAGGGTTATTCAAGCGGACTTTATCCCGTAGGCGATTATGTAGCGGTAAAAGTCCCTGTATTCAGCTTTGAAAAGCTCCACGACGTTGACACGCAGCTTGGACCTGAAATGAAATCCACAGGTGAATGTCTCGGCATAGCGAGGACGTTTTCCGAGGCACTTTACAAGGGACTTATCGCCGCAGGCTTTAAAATGCAGTACGAGGGCGGTGTGCTTTTCTCGGTGAGGAATCAGGATAAACCTGAAATAATTGACCTTGCCAGCCGTTTTGAAGCGTTGGGATTTGATATCTATGCCACTAGTGGCACCGCTTCGCTCCTTAACAGAAATATGATAGCCACCAACTTTACCTACCGCATAAATGAGCATAAGGAGCCTAATGTTATATCTCTCCTTGAGAGCGGAAAAATAAGTTATGTTATATCCACCTCGGAAACAGGACGCGACCCTGCCCGTGACAGTGTTAAAATGAGAAGAAAAGCGGTAGAACGTTCAATTGCCTGCATGACTTCGATCGACACTGCAAACGCTTTGGCATCCTGCCTTGAAATGCATAAATCAATTGACGATGTTGAAATGGTCGATATAACTAAAATCTGATTGGTGAAATGGTCTTAAAATGAAAATAGGTACATTAAAGGTAAAACGAAATTATACTGTTCTGCAAATGGTCCTTGACGCTGTTGCTGTAATAATTTTTATTGCTACTGTTCAGTGTGTCCTGTCCTTCGGGGATTTTATAAACTCTATGAACAGTCTTATTACAAGCACAAACAGCGAGATCGACGGTCTGGTCGTATGGCAGTGGAATATCATCTGGATAGTTATATCCGCCGCAGTTATAGCCGTATCTCTTCTTATGATATATCTGCCCCGAAAAATGCCGAAAAAATATATCGTAAATGAAACGAATGCACAAAAATACAGTGATATTGTCATAACATCCATAACCTGCCTGAGAATACCAGCCCTTCTGGCAGTATTTGAGGGGATGTGCATCCATCAGAATATAATGAGAGCTGCTTATGACCGTTTGATAACCCCGCAGTTTTTTTTCGATTTAATTCTTGCAGGCATAATTATCTATTTTGCGGTAGACAGAGTGAAGAGAATCCAACCTCAAAGTGAAACTGAAAAGGAGAAACAATAATGGCGTTTTATTGCGACAGTTATACTATATTAAAAAAGGAAGAAATAGCCGACGGAATTTTTTCATATATTATTCACTGTCCTGAACCCGTATCTTCTGCAAAATCGGGGCAGTTTGTCCATATAAAAGCCGAAGGCTATACCCTGCGCCGCCCTATTTCAATATGTGAAATAGATAAAAAAGAAGGAACTCTACGAATCGTATTTGAGGTTCGCGGTGCGGGTACAGATAAACTGTCACAGCTTGAAGTCGGTGATAAAATGGATATGATAGCTCCGCTTGGAAACGGCTTCACTATTAAGGAGCTTTCTTCCGATAAGACGGTGATCGTTGTAGGAGGAGGAATAGGCGTTCCTCCTATGCTGGGAACTGCGGCGGAATATAAAGATAAGAATAAAGTAAAAGCTGTTCTCGGATTTCGCAGTAAAGGCAGAGTTATCCTTGAAGAGGATTTTAAACGTGTGGGCGCAGAAACTGCCGTTTGCACAGACGATGGCAGCTACGGCGAAAAGGGACTGGTAACTTTTCCCTTGATAGAAGAGCTTGAAAAGGGAAAGGCCGCTATGATATATGCCTGTGGTCCTACTCCTATGCTTAAAGCCGTTATAAATACCGCAAGGGTGTATAACATTCCCTGCGAAGTATCTCTGGAGCAGCGAATGGCGTGCGGCGTCGGGGCTTGTGTAGGCTGTGCCTGCAATATAAGAAAAGGCGGCAGAGATTTTGTCCTGCGTGTTTGCAAGGACGGTCCTGTTTTTAAAGCCGAGGAGGTGGTACTGTGAGCAAGGATCTTTCTGTTACGGTAGCGGGAGTAAGGTTTCCAAACCCCGTCATAGCTGCATCGGGAACTTACGGCTTCGGTCAGGATTACACCGACTTATATCCGCTCAATAAACTTGGCGGAATTTCATGTAAGGGAACTACATTGGAACCTAGAAACGGAAATCCCGCTCCGAGGATCGCAGAAACTCCTGCGGGAATGCTAAATTCCGTAGGGCTTCAAAATCCCGGGATAGATATGTTCATTACAGGCTATCTCCCTCAATTAAAAAAGGACGGGAACGTAATCATCGCAAATATCGCAGGAGCAACTCTTGATGATTATAAACAGGCGGTGGAACGCCTTGACGGCACAAATGTTGATATGATAGAGCTTAACATTTCATGCCCAAATGTAAAACAGGGTGGCGCAAGCTGGGGCATTACCTGCGAGGGTGCCGCCTCAGTCACAAAAACCGTTCGTGCCGTCACTAAAAAGCCTCTTATGGTAAAGCTGACGCCTAATGTGACTAACATTGTTGATATTGCCAAAGCTGTTGAAGCTGAGGGCGCAGATTGTCTTTCCCTGATAAATACTCTTCTCGGTATGAGAATAGATATAAAAACGCGTCGTCCTATCCTGAAAAATAATGTCGGCGGTTTTTCGGGACCTGCTGTTTTTCCCGTGGCGTTAAGAATGGTGTGGCAGGTAGCAAATGCTGTTGATATTGATGTTGTCGGAATGGGCGGAATAACCACCGCTGCCGACGCAATAGAAGTGATGATGGCGGGAGCAAAAGCGATACAAATGGGAACGGCTATATTTACCGACCCGTATTCTCCTCTCAAAGTCATTGACGGACTTGAAAAGTATATGGAGGACAATAATTTGGATTCTCTTGAAGAAATAGTAGGAACTGTTCAGCCATGGTGACAACATTATATCTTATCAGGCACTGTGAGGCGGAAGGAAACATCACCGAGATATTTCAGGGCAGGATAGACTGTGACATCACTCCAAAGGGTGAGCGTCAGCTTGACTGTTTAGCCGAGCGCTGCAAGGAAATTCCGTTTGACATAATATATTCTTCTCCTTTAAAAAGAGCGTTTAAAACTGCTCAGGCGGCAAATCGTTTTCATAATGTGCGGATAATTCCCGATGAAGCATTTGCAGAGATAGATGGGGGTGAAATGGACGGACACAAGTGGAATGAGCTTGCTTCTCTTTTCCCTTCTACATATCCCGCTTGGGAAAATGATTTTCCGAATTTCAAAACTGAAACAGGCGAATCAATGCGTCAGGTGTACGACCGTGTGAGCAGAGGCGTAATGAAAATAGTGCGTGAAAATCAAGGCAAGTCTATTCTTATAGTTTCACATGGCTGTGCTTTAAGAAATCTCTGCTGTTTTCTTCGTGGGCTCCCGTTGTCTGAGATCGACTCCTGTCCTTGGCTTGATAACACAGCCATAAGCTGTTATTCTTTTGATGAACATTTTAATTCGACTGAAATTTTTATAAATGATTGTTCTCATATAAACAATGACCCTGAGCTTGCTCCGCATAAGATGTGGTGGGGAGATCAGGAAGAGCTGCTGACAAAGTAACAAAATCCCCCTTGCGGCATATTCTGCTCAAGGGGGATTTTCTTGTTATTTATAGAAGTTCTTTTGCTTACGGCAGCGCTGTCGGTTGACTCGTTTGCAGCGGCTGTAAGCTATGGGATTTGTGGAATGAAGATAAGCTTTTTACACACGCTAATCATCAGCATAATATGCAGTGGCTTTCTTGTTGTATCTGTGATTCTTGCAGATTTTGCAGAACAATACATACCGAAATTTTTAACCGTCTTAGGGAGCTTTCTGATACTGTTTATCACAGGATTTATAAAATTTTTTCAAAAGCCTGAGGCTAAGCAGCCTGAAAAGCTGTCGTTTACAAAATCAGTCCTTTTTGCTATATCAATGTCTATGGACGGAATAGCGGCAGGTTTTGGCGCAGGTCTTGCCGAAGATGACGGAATTGTTTTGCTCATGATTATTGCTCCGATGGTCACATTTTTTACTATATTCATAGGAAATTTGGCAGGACTTAAATTGAACCGACGCGCACCAGCATTTATTCAAAAAATCGGAGGAGTGGTAATAATGCTTATTGCAGTGATCAAATTATTTTAAATAATAAACAGGCGGTTAAAAAGCCGCCTGTTTATCATTTTTATAATTCTTTTATAATTTCACCGTAAAGTTCAGGTGTTGCTCCTATTGCATTGGATTCATCTGTATCAATGTGCATTGCATCAGCAAAGTTTTCGCTTACTCTGATAACAACATCACCAAGGATAGCAGAACGTTCAGGGGTAGAGATTTTTACCCATACATTGTCCTTATTCTTAACGCCCAGTTTTTCTGCGGTTTCAGGAACCAGGTGAATGTGACGCTTAGCAACTATAACGCCTTCTTTTATATCAACCTCTCCGCAGGGGCCTATAAGCTTACAGCCGGGAGTTCCTGCAATATCTCCGCTTTCTCTTATAAAAATAGGAAGACCGATAGAGCGTGCGTCTGTGGCGGACAGTTCGACCTGATCTGCGCTGCGGCAAGGTCCAAGAATGGAAACATTAGGCAAAGTTTTTTTAGGACCTACGACTGTTATTCTTTCCTCACATGCAAACTGACCGGGCTGAGAAAGGTCTTTTTTCTTTGTAAGTTCATGACCTTTTCCAAACAGGATTTCAAGTGTTTCTTTTGTAACATGTACATGTCTTGCTGAAGTTTCAACTAAAATCTTAGACATACATTTTCCTCCTTATTTTTCAGTAAAGAAGCGATGAAAGAATATAACCCACAGCAATGACAACAGCCAGCACAAAAGCGCCTATTTTTATAACCAACTGCCATTTTTCCCTGTTCTTTTGTTTCATTTCATTCGCTCCTTTCTATATTCTTCAATAAATTATATCACATTCTTCTTTATTTTTCCAGTCCTTTTTACCTCTTTTTTAAAAAACATGATATTTTATTGAAAAATACAAAAGCTAACTTTCAGAAATATGATTTTAAAGGAGCAGAATATGGAACAATGTCAGAAACGTTTGTGGCAGGATACCTACAATATACCTGTTTTTGAACCACTTCATGGCGATGCAAAAACCGACGTCCTCATAATCGGCGGCGGGGCGGCAGGAATATTATGCGCCTATTTTTTGAAGCAAAGGGGAATAGATTATATTCTTACTGAAGGAGACCGTATCCTTTCGGGAGAAACAGGTGGAACTACCGCAAAGATCACATCTCAGCACGGACTTATATATCATAAGTTAATAAAGACGATCGGATATGAAAAGGCAGGGCTGTATCTTGAAGCCGGACAGGACGCAATTGAACAGTACCGACGTTTATCTGAAACTTATCCGTGTGATTTTGAAAAGGCTCCTTCATATGTATATACACTGAATAACAGGAGAATTTTGGAAAAAGAGCTTGAATCTGTGCGAAGGCTTCTTTTTCCCGCTGAATTTGTCCATACGGAGGAGCTTCCGTTTGAAACTGCAGGAGCAGTAAAGTTTAATAATCAGGCACAGTTTGATCCGATAAAATTCTTTTCTCAGATAGCGTCTGAACTGAATATATATGAAAAAACATTTATTCGTGAGCTGAAACCGCATAAAGCGGTAACAGGTAGCGGAACAATTACGGCAAAGAATATAGTGATAGCTTCACATTTTCCGTTTTTGAACAAACACGGTTCATATTTTCTTAAAATGTATCAAAGCCGTTCATATGTTATTGCTCTTGAAAATGCTCCGCATATGGAAGGAATGTATGTTGATGGTGAAGAAAACGGCATGTCTTTCAGAAGCTTCAAAGACTTACTGCTTGTTGGTGGCGGAGGACACAAAACCGGAAAATCAGGCGGAAACTGGCAGGAACTCCGCACATTCGCACTTGAACACTATCCTCAGTCTGCTGAAAAATATAACTGGGCGGCTCAGGACTGCATGACGCTTGATGGAGTACCTTATATAGGAAAATATTCGTCATCTACTGACGGTTTATATGTTATCACGGGCTTTAACAAATGGGGAATGACTTCATCTATGATCGCCGCAGGTGTTATATGTGATTTGATATGTGGCAGGAAAAACGATTATGAGTCTCTTTTTTCTCCATCCCGAAGCATTATTCATCCTCAGCTTTTTGTAAACATAGCGTCATCAACCGCAAATCTGATTTCTTTCAGAAAAAAACGTTGTCCCCATTTAGGCTGTGCGTTAAAATATAACATCGCGGAAAAAAGCTGGGATTGTCCTTGCCACGGCTCAAGGTTTTCAGAGGACGGAAAGCTTTTGGATGACCCTGCTACGGGAAATCTTAAATCGTAAAAAATCTTTTTCCAAGTTGATTTTCACTTGATTATATGGTAAAATTGTTATAAATACAGAAAAAGGAAAATCATCATGGATTTTTACGGAATGACTTTTAAAGCTCTGGAGGAATATTTTGAGCTTCGCGGAGAAAATAAAGCCAAGGCAAAAATACTGTTTAAATCAATTTATCGCGAAAACCTTAAAATAGAAGATATAACTGAGCTGAGCGATAGAACAAAACGGCTGATAAAAGAAAATTTTTCTTTCACTTTACCGATAGAAACAACTGTTCAGGACGACGGTACGACTGTAAAAGCGCTTTTGTCATTTTCTGACGGGGACAAAGTTGAAACTGTAATAATGAAACACGATTACGGCGCAGGACTTTGTGTTTCCACGCAGGTCGGCTGCTCCATGGGATGTTCTTTCTGCCAGAGCGGGAAACTGAAAAGACGGCGCAACCTGACAGCAGGCGAAATGACGGCTCAAGTGTTATTTATGCGGCAATATTGCGAAATAAAGCACATTTCCATAATGGGAATAGGTGAGCCGTTGGATAATTTTGAGAATCTAAAGGATTTTATTGAAATTTTATCCTGCCCTTATGGTCTTGCTTTTGGCGGTAAAAACATAACGCTGTCGACTTGTGGCCTTATACCACAAATCGAGCGGCTTTCTGAAATCAACTGCCAATTCAACTTAGCTGTCAGCCTTCATGCACCCACGGATGAACTGCGTTCACAAATTATGCCGATAAATAAAAAATATGGCGTAGCAGAGCTGATAGAAGCAGTAAAAGAATATTCAGGCAATTACGGAAAGCGGATCGCTTTTGAGTATATTTTGCTTGACGGAATAAACGACAGCACAGAAAACGCTGTTCAGCTTGCAGAATTGATAAAAGGAATAAACTGTTATGTAAACCTTATTCCGTATAATGAAACAGAAAATTCTGAATTTAAACGGTCAAAAAATGCGGATATATTTTTTGATACATTAAAAAAGAGTGGTGTAAACGCAATATTCCGCAGGGAATTTGGAACGGGGATAAAAGCCGCCTGCGGACAGTTGAGCGCTGAATATGATTGACAATTGTATAAGTTTTTGCTACAATATAATAAGTATCAATTTCAACTTTGAAAGGAAAATATAATTATGAGCGAATGTACACATGACTGCTCCTCCTGCGGTGAAAGCTGTTCCTCACGTCAGAGCGAACAAACCAGCTTTATCGAGCAGCCTCATAAAATGTCTAAAATAAACAAAGTAATTGCCGTTGTAAGCGGAAAAGGCGGCGTTGGAAAAAGTATGGTCACATCTATGCTTGCCGCCGTTTCCAATAAAAAAGGGAATCGCACTGCCATTCTCGATGCGGATATAACAGGTCCTTCTATTCCTCAGGTGTTCGGACTTCATAGCCGTGCTTACGGCGATGAAAACGGGATACTCCCTGTAATGACCAAAAAGGGAATAAGCGTAATGTCCTTAAATCTTCTTCTTGAAGATGAAAAAGCGCCCGTGATCTGGAGAGGACCCGTTATTGCAGGCGTAGTTAAACAGTTCTGGACGGACGTTATCTGGGGCGATGTGGATTATATGTTCATAGATATGCCTCCGGGAACGGGCGATGTTCCTCTTACCGTTTTTCAGTCCATTCCCGTTGATGGAATTATTGTAGTTACCAGCCCTCAGGAGCTTGTGTCTATGGTGGTCGAAAAGGCAGTGAATATGGCAAAAACAATGAATATCCCGATTCTCGGAATAATTGAGAATATGAGCTATTTTAAGTGCGACCAATGCGGAAAGGAACACAATATTTTCGGTGAAAGTCATATAAATGCCGAAGCTGAGAAATTCGGTATAAAATCAGTTTGCAGACTTCCTATTGATCCCGTTATTGCATCAATGGCGGATAACGGACAGGGTGACGAAATGGAAGAGCCTGTACTTGATGAATTTTTTTTAAAGATTACGGAAACGCTTTAAATATTGTAACTATGGGAGTTTATTGTATGTTTGCAAAAAATAAATGTGGATGGGTATTATTGGATTACTTTATAATGGAAGAAAATGAAATAGATAAATATAATGTTACAGGATCGTATGTTATTGTAAACATAAATGGTAATTTTTTATTTGGATTTAACAAATATCGAAAACAATGGGAACTTCCTTCTGGTGGAATAGAAGCAGGAGAAACTGCAAGAGCGGCTGCCGAGCGTGAATTATTCGAAGAAACACATCAAAAAATTTCTGAATTGACATTTAAAGGATTAATAAAAGTTAAAAAACCCAATGGAGAAATTGCATATCAAGCAGTTTATAATTGTTTTAAAGAAAAATTATCACCTTTTGATAAAAAAGACGATGATGAAATGGATGAAATTTGTTTATGGGATTTTAAAGAGAATATAGGGTATGTTGATGAATGTGACTTAAAGATTATAAATCTATTTTGCTTATAAATTCTAAATATTTACATTTGTTTCCTCAATTTATTATAAAAAGCGGCAGCTTAAACAGCTGCCGCTTAAATATTTATCTGCTACTTTGATTATTCAGCAGGCTTATAGTAATCTACCAGACCTACCAGATCATCATATCTCTTCTTGGAGTTTTCAACTGCCTTGTCGAACAGTACAGCCGCCTTTTCAGGATTCTGACGAGCAAGAGAGTTGTAACGAACTTCTCTCATCATAAATGCCCTGTAGTCGCCTGTGGGAGCCTTGCAGTCAAGAGTGAACGGATTCTTTCCTTCTTCTGCAAGAGCAGGATTAAAGCGGAACAGGTTCCAGTATCCTGCTTCAACTGCTTCCTTTTCAACCTGCTGAGCGATAGCAAGACCGCCCTTGATACCATGGTTGATGCAGGGAGCGTAGCAGATAATCAGGGAAGGACCGTCATATGCTTCTGCTTCCATAATTGCTTTCAGGCACTGGTTCTTGTCAGCACCCAGAGCAACCTGTGCAACATAAACATAACCGTACTTCATTGCGATACCCGCAAGATCTTTGTTCTTGATCTCCTTGCCGCCTGCTGCAAACTGAGCAATAGCGCCGATAGGAGTTGCCTTGGAAGCCTGGCCGCCGGTGTTGGAGTAAACTTCGGTATCGAATACCATTACGTTTACGTTCTTGCCACTTGCCAGAACATGGTCAACACCGCCGTAACCGATGTCGTATGCCCAGCCGTCGCCGCCGAATATCCAGTTGGATTTCTTGGACAGGTAATCCTTCAGCTTGAGAACTTCCTTCTTGTCCTCGTTGTCACAACTGCAAGCTTCAAGAGCAGCAACCAGTTCCTTGGTGGCAGCGGCATTTGCAGCGCCGTCATTAGCAGTTTCAAAATACTTGGCTATTTTTGCCTTTACATCAGCGTTTTCTGCCTTTTCGTCAAGAGCCTTCAGATGAGCCTGAGCGCGAGCTCTCAAAGTATCCTGAGCCAAGAACATACCGAAACCGAACTCAGCGTTATCCTCAAACAGGGAGTTGCCCCAAGCAGGACCCTTGCCCTCAGCATTTACAGTGTAAGGAGTTGAAGGTGCGGAACCGCCCCAGATAGAGGAGCAGCCTGTTGCATTGGCAATATACATTCTGTCGCCGAAGAGCTGAGTTACCAGCTTAGCATAAGGAGTTTCGCCGCAGCCTGCGCATGCGCCTGAGAACTCAAGCAGGGGCTGCTTGAACTGACTGCCCTTAACAGTGCTTTCCTTGAACTTCTCAAGAACTTCGGGCTTGGACTGGAACTTGTGAGCATAATCAAATGCTTCCTGCTGGTCAAGCTGAGAATCCAGAGGCTTCATAGCAAGAGCCTTTACCTTTGCAGGGCAGGTATTTACACAAGCGCCACAGCCTGTGCAGTCCAGAACGGAAATTGCCATTGTGAACTTGTTGCCGGGCATACCGGTAGCGTCCTTGACCTTGGTTGAAGCAGGAGCCTTAGCAGCTTCATCTTCGCTCATGATAACGGGACGGATAACAGCGTGAGGACAAACAACAGAACACTGGTTGCACTGAATGCAGTTTTCAGGGAGCCATTCGGGAACGTCTACTGCAATACCGCGTTTTTCAAATGCTGCGGAGCCCTGAGGAAATGTGCCATCGGGCATTGAAGTGAATGCAGAAACGGGGAGCTCGTCGCCTCTCTGAGCGTTGCAGGGAATCTGGATATTGTTGATGAAGTCAGCAAGCTCTTTTCTGTCACTTTCAGCAACGTGAACAGGAAGACCGCCTTCGCAGTTAGCCCATTCAGCGGGAACATCGACCTTGATAACTTCGCCTGCGCCTCTTTCGATAGCGGCATAGTTCATATTTACAATATCTTCGCCTTTCTTGGCAAATGATTTGTAAGCAGCTTTCTTCATATAGTCGATTGCCTCATCGCCCGGGATAATGTTGGCGATCGAGAAGAATGCAGACTGAAGAACAGTGTTTGTCTTGTTGCCCAGACCAATTTCCTTTGCTACCTTGATAGCATTGATGATGTAGAAATTGATGTTATTCTTGGCGATATATGCCTTTACGGGAGCAGGGAGCTTTTCGTCCAGCTCGTCAACGCTCCACTGGCAGTTCAGCAGGAAGCTGCCGCTGGGGATAACGTCCTGAACCATATTGTACTTGTCAATATAGCTGGGGTTGTGGCAGGCAACAAAGTTAGCCTTGTTTACGAAATAAGTTGACTTAATAGGCTTTTTACCGAAACGCAGGTGAGAAATGGTAACGCCGCCTGACTTCTTTGAGTCATAAGCGAAATAAGCTTGCGCATACATATCAGTATGGTCGCCTATGATCTTAATAGAGTTCTTGTTAGCGCCGACAGTACCGTCAGAACCAAGACCCCAGAACTTACAGCAGGTAGTGCCTTCAGGAGTTGTGTTGGGATTTTCGGTAATAGGCAGGGACAGATTGGTAACATCGTCCTCGATACCGATAGTGAACTGGGGCTTGCTGTCATTGTTGTAAACGGCAATGATCTGAGCAGGGTTGCAGTCCTTTGAACCCAAACCATAACGTCCGCTGAATACGGGAACGTCGGTAAACTTGCCCGCTCTCTTGAGAGCAGCAACAACGTCAAGATACAAAGGTTCACCAAGAGCGCCGGGTTCCTTTGTTCTGTCAAGAACAGAGATTTTCTTTACAGTGGAAGGAATTGCGTCTACGAAAGCGTCTACACAGAAAGGACGGTAAAGTCTTACCTTTACAAGACCGACCTTCTTGCCCTGAGCCAACAGATAATCGATAGTTTCTTCAATGGTGTCGCAAACGGAGCCCATTGCAACGATAACCTGTTCAGCGTCGGGAGCGCCGTAGTAGTTGAACAGCTTGTAGTCAGTGCCGATTTCCTTGTTTACCTTGTCCATGTATTCGGTAACGATCGAGGGAAGAGCATTATAATAGTTGTTTGACGCTTCCTTTGCCTGGAAGAAGATGTCAGGGTTCTGAGCGGTACCGCGAAGAGTAGGATGCTCAGGATTTAATGCACGGCTGCGGAATTCAGCAAGTGCATCCTCGTCAACCATTCCTTTAAGAGTATCATAATCCCATACTTCGATCTTCTGGATCTCGTGAGAGGTTCTGAAACCGTCAAAGAAATGCAGGAAAGGAACTCTGCCCTTTATAGTGGAAAGGTGAGCAACAGCGCCCAAATCCATAACCTCCTGAGGGTTAGTGGAGCAGAGCATTGCGTAACCTGTCTGACGGCAGGCGTAAATATCGCTGTGATCGCCGAAAATTGAAAGCGCATGAGTAGCCAGCGCACGCGCAGAAACGTGAATAACGCTGGGGAGCAGCTCACCTGCTATTTTGTACATATTCGGGATCATCAGCAGCAGGCCCTGTGATGCAGTGTATGTAGTAGTGAGCGCGCCTGCGGTAAGCGAACCGTGAACTGCACCTGCGGCGCCAGCTTCAGACTGCATTTCAACGATCTTTACTTCTGTGCCGAACATATTTTTCCTGCCCGCAGTAGCCCATGAGTCGGTGACTTCGGCCATTACGGACGAGGGGGTGATGGGGTAGATCGCAGCAACTTCGGTAAACGCATACGAAACGTGACCGGCAGCGGTATTACCATCCATCGTCAGCTTTTGTCTTGCCATTGGAATATTCCTCCTTCTTTTTGACACAAGCTTTTCTCGGCTGCCAAAAGCAACGCAGCCTATTTCTTGCGGACTTTTATAGGATCCTTTATTAAAGTCCATGCTTGTGTTATCTTAAAAATTATATCACATTTTGCTTTATTTGTAAACACTTGATTTGCACATTTTATAATTTTGTAATGTTTTTAAAAAAACTCTTGACATCATCGAATCAGCGGTGTATAATACAAAAGTCGGAAAATTACTTATTGTTTGTGTTATGTTTTATGAATAATTTCGGGGTGTAGCGCAGTTGGTAGCGCGCCAGTTTTGGGAACTGGATGTCGTCGGTTCGAGCCCGGTCACCCCGACCAGACGCTGGATGGCTTTAATGCACTCCTTTAATATAGGAGTGCATTTTTATGTAATCTATTTGGTAACAATAACGCATCAGCTGACGGTTTCAATACGCTCCAAATTTGTAGGGGTGTTTATTTTTATGTATTTAGAAAATTTTAAAGTATAATATCTAAAATTTATCTCGATATCAATAAATTATCTCTATATCAATAGAACGACTTTATTTTTAAAAAAATCCCCCGAAAATGCGAAAAAATTTAAAATAGTATGCAATTGTATTACAAAGCAAAAATAAATCGAAAAAATCGCCGATTTCTGCTTGAATTGCAGTGGTCAGGCGTTTTTCTCCTTATTGCGATATATTTCGACAGACTGTTGCTTTCTTCTTTGTTTTTGTGACTGTTTTGCCGTTTTATAAGCTTATTATACATTTTTATCGTTGCTGCTTTTTCTTCCGACTCCTTTCTTTGCCTCTTAAAATCCACTTTCATTATTTTTTGTATTTTTTCAAAAAAACTCTTGTATTTTTCAATATATTATGCTATCATCATATTGCGACATATTATCGTACATTATTCCCATAAAAGGAGAGACATCTATGAGCAGCTCTAAAGTTCTGATCGGAAACGATATCCCCGATCAGGGGATAGCATGGGCTAATATGCTGAAAACAGCAGGCGCCTTTGCAGTTACAAGAAAACCCAACGGTCTTACACTCCTTCAGTATGTGAAGGAATATTCCATGCCCGACATACTCATCATCGAGGCTAAAATGCCCGGTCTTGATTCTATTGGCTTGATAAGGGAGCTGAAAAAGCTTGGCGAGCTTCCGACGGTCATCATAACCGCCGATCACCCTATGCCCGTGCTGGAGGAAGAAGCCTTATATCTCGGAGCTTCAGCATTTATGGTAAAGCCTTTTGAACCCTCGGAGCTTATGAGAAGGATAGCGGAGTCCGACACACAGGACAGGAAAACATCAGACATAGACTTTGACAGATTTATAAAAGAACCGTCTCGTCAGCAGGACCTTGAATGTATAGTAACCGACATAATACACCAGATAGGCATACCTGCTCACATCAAAGGCTATCACTTTTTAAGATACGCCATAATGCTGTGTGTTGAAAACAACGAGATGATAAACAGCATAACGAAACAGCTTTATCCTACTGTTGCGGCTGAATTCAGGACGACCTCCTCAAGAGTTGAGCGCGCGATAAGGCACGCGATAGAGCTTGCATGGGACAGAGGAGATGTAGACGTTCTTAACTCCTACTTCGGCTATACAATACGCAACACCAAGGGCAAGCCTACCAACTCCGAATTTATCGCTCTTATTTCGGACAAGCTCAGGCTTCAGATCAAAACTGGCGAGGTCGCTTTGAAAAGCTGAAAAAAAGTTTTTTGCATAAAAGAAAAAGCAGACTGTAAAGTCTGCTTTTTACATATAAGAGAGTAAATTTAAAATTCATCGACAGAAAAAATATACAATTTATATCTGAATCTGAAAATCTTTAAATTCAAATAACCCATTTCCTTGTTTAAGTTTGCCGCTTCTCTCTATCTGCGCGAATCCGTCTTCAATTTCGTCTATTAAGGAAACAGGAATATCCAACTGATGATGACCTGGTAGAATTCTTGTGATTTTATATTTCTGCACACGTTTTATTGAATTATAAAAAAGCTGCGGGTCGGTAGTCGGGTAAAACGCGTAAAGGCAACCTTTGTAAATCAAATCCCCTGAAAACAGATACTCTTTATCCGATTCATAGAAACAGCAGTGTCCTGGAGAGTGTCCTGGTGTGTGAACGACCTGAATCTTTCGATTTCCCAGATCAAGCAGATCGCCGTCACTAAAAACTCTTTGCGGTTTTCCTTTAAAGATTTTATAGTTGTCAATATCAAATTCTGTTGGAAATTCGCAAGGAAATTTTGTTAAATTATTCTTGACAATTTGCAGCGGTATCGGAAATTTAACGGATAGCCAATCTTTTTCAGATTCATGCACAGCTATATTATCAAAACACCGATGCCCGCCTATGTGGTCCCAGTGAACATGGGTAGTAACTGCCATAACGGGTAATTCCGTCAAAGTATCCACGACTTTTTTGATATTGGAAACACCTAAGCCTGTATCAATCAAAATCGCTCTTTCTTGACCGCATAACAGATAACAGTGCGTTTCCTCCCAATGTTTGTATTCACTGATTGCAAATGTCTGAGAGTCAATTTTTTCAATGGTAAACCAGTTTGACATATATAGCTTTATCCTTGTTAAACTCTGATTTCTCTTTCATTTGTCTTGTTTATGCATCTTGGTTAAATGCATTTTTACCCGCGTTTTTTCTTGATGAATAAAGTTATCCCTATTCCTATAACGGCAAGCCCTGTAACTTCAGCAATTATTCCCGCGCTACCTGTAATAGGATTTCTTTCACCCGAATTGTTGTCGGGAATTTCAGTATCTGCAATTTCAACTGTATTTTCCGTGCTTTCTGTCTGTACTGCCGTATTTTCTGCCTGAGTAGTTTCAGCTTCTGTTACAACAGCTTCAATATCAGAATTGTCCGTGCTTGATGATGGTTCGGTATTAGCAGGCTGTTCTTCATTGTTTATATTGTCATTGTTGTTTTCATTGTCGTTACTGGTAGAAGGAACCTGCCAGTTATTTCCGATATTTGGTGAATGTTCGATTCCGTTTTCTTCAACAATGACGTTTATCGATTTGTCAGACGTTATGCTTGACGCACCATATGAAGTAGTCACTTCTATTTTATATACACCTACATCATCAAGTGTTGCTTTTTTAATGGAAAGGGAAGGAGAATTTTCTCCTGTCAGCAATAAATCATCTTTATACCATTGATAGCTGTTTATATCAGACAGTTTGCTGTTAGTTATCTTAGGCTCAAGCTTGATTGAATAGCCCGCTTTTACGCTTATACTTTCTTCTAACTCTATTTTTGCGGGAGAAACTTCGACCTGAGCCACTGTTTCTTCTCTTTCTTTTTCTTTTTCATGGACAGATTTTGCCGCAAAAGCGACGTTCACAATACCGTTAAGATCAGCGATCTCTTCGTTGCTTATGGTTATTTCCATAGTTTCTTCATTTGTTATCTCTACATTCTTTCCCGCAACCGTTATACTGTCTATTTCAAAACCTTCTTTGGCGTTTACAGTAAGAGTTTCGCTTTCGCCGCTGTCAAGTGTGAAAATTTTGTCGCCTGAAATGCTTCCACCTTCAGAAACAGTTACAAGAACATTTTTAGCGGTATTTTCCGTTTTCTGTCCATCGTCCTTAACGGCAACTACGGCGTATGGACTGAAGGAGTCGCAAAGAATGATAAGACCGTATTTTGTTATTATGCATGGTATTTCTTCCACGCCTGTTATATTTCCTGCGTCGTCTTTAAAGAAGTGATATGCCTTAAATGTTACGCCTTCGTCATCTGGACCGTATCCTGCGGGGAAGCCGAGCTGAACTCGTACCTTATCTCCTGTTTTTACTACTTGAGCCTTGCAGACAGTAAGATGAATGTTGAACGTTTCTTCTGAAAGAACATTTTCACCTGTTTGCCCCTCGATCATTTCAATCATTTCATCCGTCTGATTATGAGTAGGGGAAGAAGCTACCAAAACCATTCTGTCTTTCAGTTCGTCGGCAATTTTTTCACCGTTGTCAGTGATCCAGCTGCTTGTATCCAAATCAATGTTATCCATAAGAGTCGGTTTTCCGAACAAAGCCCAGTCATATCCCTGTGATCTGTAAGCGCAAGGACACATATTGAAGCTTGCACCATAGCAAATGTCATTGGGAGCTTTAAGGCTTCTGCTTCCGACCAGACCTTTTACAGAGAATGTGTACAAGGTCATATCGTCCATCCACATATCGCTGGGAGTAAAATCAAATTCTATTGTTCTGTCTCCGTCCCATACAAAGTTGCCATATCTTGCATACTCCATAGCGGTGGTCTGAGTGTTAGGAAGCGCACTTTCAGCATACATAACTATATCGGGAACGGAATCTTCGGTTTCAAGCTGAAGCGGATCGTCATAAACCGCCACAACATGATAGGATCTTCCTATTGTTATCCTTCCGTTCATAGCAGGCGTGATGCTTTGCACATAAGGAGGCTTCAGGTAATTGCCTGAAGGATTGTAAATCGTTCCCGTATAAGCTTCAAACATCATAGGGTCGCCTAAATATCTTGTACGGTTAGGGTCAGATTTATAATCTCCGGGGGCGATATCCGTAATTGCAAACTGTACATACTGTACATGAGGGAGTGGAAGCCTTACCTCCGTGTCAAAATCCTCTATTGCGGAATAAACGTCGGGAAGGAGATATCCCCATTCTCCCATTATCCATTCGTCCGTGTTTTCATAATAGATATCCATTTTGGCGATCAGGTATTTTCCTTGTTCAGCTGCTTTTGCCACGCCCATTCCGTTGTAGCTTACATAGAATACGCCTGCTTCTTCGTCTTCAAGTTCACCGTCAGATTTGAATTTTACGGTAAGACCGTTATAGTTGCTTATCGTTTCAACATTGAAGCCGTCAATGCTGAGGGGAGGATAAGAAAATTCATATTCAGCCTCGGACATTATACCGCTTGGAAAATGCTGTCTGCTCATGGTAGACTGCCCGACAAGCAGATAGTCTTGATTTTCAAATCCGTCAAGGGTACTTGTGCTGTTTTTTACATACGGATCGTCCATAGTTGCATCGACAGCGTACCATATACCGTCTATCCTTACTTCACACCACATATGAAGTTCGGGCGTATTTTCGTTATGCATATATATGCCGTAAACAAGAACACAGGGAATACCCAACCTGTCAAGTACTGCCTTCAAAGCTCTTGAATATCCTTCACAAACGCTTTCACCGTTTACAAGAGCGCCGTAAGCGGTTCTTATAAGACCTATATTTTCACGCCTGCACACATTTTCAAGACGATATGAAGTATGATCTATTATGTAATCATGAACAAACTTTACTTTTTCAGCGTCAAGACTTTCTCCTTCTTCTGCAGTAACGGAGTCAGCCTGTGCAGCTAAATTGTTTACTACTGCTTCATAATACGATATTGCCGAATCGACTTGTCCTTCGTTTGTGAAGCCTTCGGTATAGTAATTGTCGCTGCGTCCTGAACCTATATAAACATGATAAATGTTGTCAATGTCTTTAGTAACTCTTACAGAAAGGTAAGAAAAGTCAACATAGAATATGTCGGCATGATCGGCGTAAAAAGCGTCTCTTGCTGCGCCAAACAAAGAAAGTAAGTATGGTCCGCCTCCGCCGTATTCAGCAACTTTTTCAGATGTGATATGGCCGTTGCTCACAAGGTCATAGTCGCCGTTGCCTGTTTTCATAATGCCTTGCCGATACATATTCTCCATACCGTCATAGAAAGGTTTTGCCTCATCTGTCAACTGTTCATAGAAATAATTGTCTGACTCTGAAGCATATGCGTAAATCTGTGCATTTAAGAACTGAACAGGAAACGGAGCCGTTGAAGTGACCGCCAAAGCGGCTGTAACGATAGCAGATGTGATTTTTGTCAGCTTTTTCATTTTTTTTCACCATACCTTTCTGTTACGGAAAAATCCGTTGAAGTATTTTGTAAAGCAGAATTGGGAATTTTTTCTAACCTTTCGGCTCCTTGATTATAACGCCAAAAAACCGCTCTGTCAATAGATTTGCGGACTTTTAAAACACTTTCTCATTTTTTGTCAAATTTTATATTGAGTTTCAGTGCAAATAGTAGAATTTTTAACCCTTCTTTTCGTGGAAAACCAATAAAAATCAGCAAAATGAAAAAAGACAGGTTACAATTTCAATTAAGAATTTAAAAAAATATTTCGAAAAATAAAATAATACGAAAACGATTTTGCAAATCCTTTTAAACTCTGCATTAACGCGGTTACAAAAAATCAGCACTTCTTTTTACCATTTCTTGACGGAAAAATAAAAAAATGATAAAATATAACATATATTTGAAACTGTTAAAAATTTGCAAGGGGAAGCTGATCATGCAAAATACTGAGGAATATCAAAGAAAAATTAAACGAATTGTCATATCTGAAGAAGAAATACATAAAGCCGTTAAATCCGCAGGGGAGAAAATAAGTATTGAGTACAGAGATAAGCCTCTTCTGATAGTAAGTATATTGAAAGGTTCTTTTATATTTGCGGCCGATCTGCTTAAAAATATAACGATACCGTGTGAAATTGGATTTATGGCAGCAGAAAGTTATTATAATGGCACTCAGTCATCAGGTAATGTCAGAATAAATCTCGATTTGAAACAGGATATAAGCAAGTATCATGTTATCATAGCAGAGGATATAGTGGATACAGGACGAACTCTTAATGATATTGTTGATCTTCTTAAAAAAAGATCGCCGCTCTCGTTGAAGGTCATTGCGCTTCTTGACAAGCCAGACAGAAGAACAGTTGACTTCAGAGCTGATGAAGTTTTATTTACAATACCTGATTTTTTTGCTGTTGGATATGGATTGGACTGCGGAGAATATTACAGAAATCTCCCTTATATAGCAGAGTATGGTGAATAAAATTAAATTATTTCAGTTTTAATTATCTAAGAGAATAAAGAAATCAAAAACTGAGTTTTTCATCATTATTTTAAAATAGCTGTAAATATTGACAACTGAGTAAAAATATGGTAAACTGTTAATAGGAATAACGCCAAGCTGTATGGCTTTTAAAGCCTAAAGCTTACGTTCCTTTAAACCTGCGGCAGGCGCAATGTCCGCCGTTATTTTTAAATCTGGAGGTTTTTCTTTATGGATGCTCTGAAAAAATATGTTGCGGAATTTATCGGCACATTCGTACTGGTATTTTTCGCCTGCGGCACCGCTGTTGTTACAGGCTGCTCTGTTGAGAATGGACCCGCTTACCTTATGACCGCACTTGCGTTCGGTCTTGTTATCGTAGCAATGGCATACTCTATCGGCAACATCTCAGGCTGCCACATCAATCCTGCTGTTTCCATAGCTATGCTTGTAAGCGGAAAAATGACCGTCAAGGATTTTATCGGCTACGTTATCGCTCAGTTCCTTGGTGCTATCGTAGGCGCAGCTGCTCTTATGGCATTTGTGGGCAAGGAAAGCAGACTTGGCACTAACGGACTTTATAACGGCGACATTCTTCTTTCGATCCTTATTGAAGTAATACTCACGTTTGTTTTCGTAATTGCAATTCTCGGCGTTACCTCAAAGGTTGAAAACAGCGCGGTTGCAGGTCTTGTTATCGGTCTTTCACTGACGCTTGTGCATATCCTCGGCATTTACTTCACAGGCACTTCCGTAAATCCCGCCCGCAGCTTCGGACCTGATCTCTTTGTAGGCGGCGATGCTCTTGCAAACGTGTGGGTATTCATCGTTGCTCCCCTTATCGGCGGCGTACTGGCGGCGCTTGTTTACAAGTTCCTCACTTCCAAACCCAAGAGCGACAAATAAGATATTAGCATTTTAACAGAACAGCCGCAGAAATTATCTGCGGCTGTTTACATTTTTCCCGTTTGATTGACAAAATAATTTCATTGTGATATAATACAAAGAGTTTATAATTGATTTAATATATTAAAGAAAAATAGGAGAAAATGAAATGACACCCAGAAAAGGCAATCTGATGAGCGTCAGAGCCGATATAAAGGTACTTGACGCAACCATAAGAGACGGCGGACTTTGCAACAACTTCGAGTTTACCGATGAATTTGTGAAGGAGCTTTACAAAACCAACATCAAAAGCGGTATCGACTATATGGAGTTCGGCTACAAAGCCAGCAAAAATCTGTTTAAGGAAAGCGATTTCGGCAAATGGAAGTTTTGCAACGAAGAGGATATCCGTTCTATCGTCGGTGAAAACATTTCCGATATGAAGATAGCTGTAATGGCGGACGTTGGAAGATGTGACTTCAAGACCGACTTTCTGCCCAAAAGCGAAAGCGTTATAGATATGGTGCGTGTAGCCTGTTATATCCATCAGATTCCTGCGGCTGTTGAAATGATAAACTACCTTCATGATTTGGGATACGAAACTACCTGCAATATAATGGCTATCTCTCAGGCAAACCTTAATCAGGTGAGCGAAGCTCTCACTATGATAGGGGAGTCAAATGCGGATGTTATCTATCTTGTAGACAGCTACGGCTCTCTTTATCCCGAAAACGCCGCTCAGCTTGCCCAGACTTACCTTGAGGCTGCCGAAAAATGCGGCAAGAAGGTTGGCTTTCACGCTCATAACAATCAGAACCTTGCCTTTGCCAACACGATAGAAACGCTTTCTTACGGCGTTTCTTACCTTGACGCCACCGCAATGGGAATGGGAAGAGGAGCAGGGAACTGCGCTATGGAGCTTCTTCTGGGATTTCTGAAAAACCCAAAATACAGCCTTTACAGCCTTCTTGAATTTATAGAGAAATATATGATACCCTTAAAGCAACAGGGAGTTATGTGGGGCTATGACCTGCAATATATGTTTACAGGTCAGCTTAACCGTCACCCTCGTGAGGCGATGAACTTCACCGCCGAGCACCGCAGCGACTACTGCGAATTTTATAAATCCCTGCTGGAAAATTATTGATAATAGGGGAATTGACTTTCTCGTTAAAATATGATATAATCACCGTAAAATATTAAAGAAATAAGGTACACCTCATCATGGGATTTGTAAATCGTATTCGTTAAAATCGCACAGTTGACCGTAATTTTTTACGGAATAGCTGTGCCTTTTTGCGTTTATGAATTTAGATAAGAGCAAAACTCAACAAAAAAGCCAAAAGGCAGTAAATAAAAAAGCTGACTGAAAGTTGAGAAAGAAA